>JASHOR010000010.1 GCA_030041005.1 Xanthobacteraceae bacterium | reverse complement strand
TGAAGTTTTTTGTTCCGCCCGCAACGCTGTCGATCATCTTATGGGCGATCGCGCGGACGAGGAAGCGCGCAGCAATGCGCTCACGGGAGAGCTAACGCGCAAAAGCGCCGCGCGCGTGAATTCAATTTGATCGGCCCGGCTTCCGCCATCGTGCCATAATGGTCGAAGCAAGGGAGGAAGCCCGATGGCGGTCAAACGACGTGATCTCATTCGCGGCGGCGCGAGTGTGGCGGCAGGATTGGCGGCCGGCGGCTTGCCCTCGGGTCCAAGCTCGGCGCAAGCGCCGCAGCCTCCGATCAGATGGGATGGCGAAGCCGACGTCGTGGTGATCGGCTCGGGAGCGAGCGGGCTTTCGGCGGCGATCGTCGCGCGCGAGGCGGGCTCAACGGTCATCGTGGTCGAGGCCGAGAAAGATATCGGCGGCCACGCCATCTGCAGCGGCGGCAATGTTCCGCTCGGCGGCGGCACCAGCGTGCAGAAGAAATACGGCATTGCCGACTCGCCGGACTTGCTGTTCCGCGACCTCACCGATTGGTCGGTGGTCGAGCCCAACGGCTTTGCCGATTACCGCTATAACGACCGCGAGATCATTCGCGCCTTTGCCGATAACAGCGCGGCTTGCTTTGAATGGCTCCTCGCCCACGGCGTGATCTTTGTCGACAAGGCGCCGGATGCGCGCGGCGGCAATTCCGTCGGTAATTCGGTGCCGCGAGAAATGCACGCCGCCGTCATGCGCTGGCCCATGGTGCAGACCGGCCAGCCGGCCGATCCGTCGATCCAGGCCGTGCTCTCTTCCGGCAACGGCTTGATGCGTCCGTTGGAGGCTGCCGCGAGGAAAGCCGGCGTTGAAATCCTGCTCGAGCACCGCATGACGGCAATCCATCGACAGGCGCCGCATTCCGGTCCGGCGCTCGGGATCGCGGTCAGCAACGACGGCGCCACGCGCAATATCCGCGCGCGCAAGGCCGTCATCATCGCCACCGGCGGTTCGAGCGGGAACGTCAATTTCCGCCGCATGATCGATCCGCGCCTTGGCGAAGAATATTGCGGACTTGCCGGCATGCCCTGGTCCAATCAGGACGCGAGCGGCGAGCTCGCCGCCATGGCGATCGGGGCCTCGCTTTGGGGCCTCGCCAATCAGGCCGCCGAGTTCGGCTACAGCGTGACCAAGGCCGGCTACATCGGCTGTCAGTACGGCTACCGCAATCTGCAATGGATGCCCGGCAGCACCGTTTTCGCCCGCGCCCGCGCCTCAGGCTTGCGGGTCGCCGACTGGCAGAACGTCATTCTGGTGAACATGCTCGGCCAGCGCTTCTACGACGAGACCGCAGAGCAGTTCACCGCCAACGACTACAATTCCATCGATCCTTACGTGCAGGGCAGCTGGCGCAACGTCAAAAGCGTCACCTATGACCCGCACAACTTCCTCAACGCGGCGCTCGCCGGTATCGGCGACGGCCGCAATGGCGGCGGGCCGATTTGGGCGATTTTCGATGCCGATGCGGCGGCGCGGGCGAAATGGGATCCGCGGCCGCCGCATGTCGACATCGACGGCGGCTTCTTCTTCAGCGCGCCAACGCTCGCCGAGCTCGCCGGCAAGATCGTGATGAAATATCAGCGCGTGCCCATGCCGCCGGCGAACTTGGAGGCCACTGTCGCGCGCTACAATTCCTTCGTCGAATCCGGGGTCGATGAAGATTTCGCCAAGCCAAAGCCGCTCTACAAGATCGCCAAGCCGCCGTTCTATGCCGGCTGGGCGACGCCGGTGCCGCACGACACGCGTGCCGGCCTGCGCATCAACGGCAAATGCCAGGTCTTCGACATGAACGGTGAGGTGATCCCGAGCCTCTATTGCGGCGGTGAGTCCGCCGGCGGCTTCAGCCTGCACGGCCTGGCCCGTGCCGCCTGTCAGGGCTTCATCGCCGGAACAAACGCGAATGCGGAGAAGCGCAGGGCGTGATAGTGCGCCCCTCGAGGCGGCCAAACAATCGATATCCATGAATGACCATGAAAATGTTTCTGAGATTCACCAAACGCTGTTGGATTTGCCTGGTGCCGTGTCATCGCCATAGGCCATCAGTTCCGCCAATTGCCGCGCCCTGAGCGACAGCTTTTTCTGAAATGCCTGCAGGCTGGTTTCGTCGAAGCGCGTGGCCGGTCCGAAGCAGGATAGAACGCCGAGCAGGGTTCCGCGCTGTGAGGAGTCCATGACGGGAACGGCGAGCGCGTTGACTCCACTCACCCATTCCCCACGACTGACTGCAAATCCGTCCCGGCGAATTGCCGCGAGTGTCGCTACTTGCCGATCGACGAAGGAAGCGCGTTCGCGCAATTCGCCCTGAACGTTGCGCAAACTGGCGCGCACCTCCGCGTCGGGCCGGTTCGCCAATACAATCAGTTGCAGGGCGGTCAGGGCCTTGCCGGGCATGACCACGCGCTCGATCGGAAAGGACTGGCCAGCCGAAAAGAACACCACCCGCACCGGATTTTGCGTTTCCACCTGCTCGACGACGGCCAGATTGTCGCCTTCCACCAGAGCAAACATGGCACTTTCGCCGGTTTCCGCGACCAGTCCCGCCAGAACCGGCCGCACGATTCGACTCAGCGCCTCGAAACCCCTGCCGCCGCGTGCCAGCCGCCACAGCTTGGAGGACAGCAGGTAACGCTCGCTCTCGGCTTCTTGGATCACAAAACCGCAGCGCCGCAGCGTTTGCAGCAGCCTATGCACGTTGCTCTTGGTGAGCGAAAGTTCTTTGGCCAGTTCGGATATCCCGCGCGCGCCGACGCCCGCGCATAGCGATTCCAGAACCTGGAGCCCCTTGGTGAGCGTCTTGTCGGCCGCGGGCGGAGATTGTCCGCGGCTTTTTCTCATCGGCGGCGCCGCTGGCCGGTTGCCCTGGGACTGCGCTTGGTTTCCGGCTCGGCGCTTCGCCGGCGAATTTTTGTGCGCTGGTGCGCTCATCGGGCGCTGACCAGGCCCGAAACGGATCCTTCCCGTTTCGGCACGGCATCCAAGAGGATGACGGCGAGCCGGCAGGGCTTGTCGCTACGGTTGGCCCAGGCGTGCAGAGTGCCGCGCTGGATGAGAATGTCGCCGGCGCGCAATGTGATGAACCGCGTGTCGTCGAGAAACATGTCGATCTCGCCGGCGAGGCAGATCACATAATCGACGGTGTCGGTGCGGTGTAGGTTAGCCTCGTTACCGGGCCGAAATTCCATGATGGTGAAGCGGCTGCCGTTGAGCGGCGGGGCGGAACCGAGAATGCGGGCGCCTTCGTCCTCACTGCCGAGCAATTGCGTCGGGCTTGCATCTGTCGACCACATCAAAGTCGACGTGATCTTGTCGTTGGGGAATTTGTGGTTGGTGGCGTCGCCGTCGATCCAGATCATGGCCTCGCCAGCGGCGCCGTGGCCAGTGACGATGCGGCGGATATTCGGCCCTGATCGGTCTGCGTCCGCGGCCATCAGCCGATCCTCTGCAGATCGCGCGAAAAGCCGTGCAGGCTGCGCGCCCCGGCGTCGGTGATGACGACTGTATCGGCGAACACCGCTCCGGTTTCGCCGTTGCGCCATTTGGGATCGAAAAGATCGATGTTGAAGGCGAACACCATGCCGGTCTTGAACGCGCCGCCGACGGTCGCCAACGCCGCCTGGTCGGTCTTGAGCGCGTGGAATCGATAGCGCGGATATTCGAGCGAGGCGAGGCCGTGGCCGTGGATGCCGGTCTCGCAGATGCCGAGCTTCGCATCGTCGATAACGCGCTTGACCTCGTTCATGCAGTCGACAATCGATTTGCCGGGGCCGAACAATTCCATTCCGCGCCGAAATGCGGCGATGCACCCGTCGTAGATGCGCTGCAGCTCCGGCTCGGGCTCGCCCAGGCAGAAGGTCCGCTCGACGTGGGTGAAATAGCCTCCGGTCTTGGGATGAATCTCGCAGGTGATGACGTCGCTCGGCTCCATCGCCCGCGTCGTCGGCAGGCGAAACGGATGCGGCAGCGGGTAGCGGTCGCAGGCCCACAGAAACAGCGTCGGCTCCTCGCCGCCGTCGGCCAGCATCGCCTGCATCATCTGGGCGTAGACGTCGGACTCGCGCACCCCAGGCCGCGCGCGATCGCGGCAGGTTTGCAGCATCTTGTCGCCGAGCCGGGCGGCTCGTTCCAGGAGCGCGATCTCTTCTTCGCTTTTCACGGCGCGGGTGACCTCGAGCAGGTCGTCGAGGCCGACGAATTTGACATTCGGCAGCGCCGCTTTGAGCGATTCGACGATGCTGTACGGGACCCACCCGTCGGGATCGAGCGGCCCCGCCAGTCCATCCATGCCAATAGTCGCTCGCTCGAGCCCCATGTCGCGCAAGCGCGCTGCAACGGTTTCGGCCCAGGTGCCGCGGCGCGAACGCACGTCGCTTACCCAATCCTGGGCGCGCTTCCAATACTCGACGAAGGTCGGCATGAACACGAAGGACGTAGGCTCGCCCTGCAAGGGAAAGATCAGCGTGTTGTTCTCGGCATTGCCGCCGATCGGCGACAGATAGCGGGCGTTGGCGGTGGTAAAATCCCACATCGCCGGCCAGCCCCAGAGCAAGAGACAGTCGAGGCCGCGCGCGCGCATGTGCTCGCGGGTGACGGACCAGCGCCGGTCGCGCTCGGCTCGGGAGAGGCGAGGCAGCTCGAGACGATCACGCATAATGCAGCTCCAGGAGATTGACGCGACTCTTTGTTGGTCAAAACGGCGTGGTAGCGTCCGCGGGTTCGGGTCGGCGCTGCTGCGGCTTTTCGGTCCTGCGCGCGGCTCGCCGGTCGGGAAGAAGGCCCTCGATCTCCGCCTTGATCAGCAAAGCCGTGTAGTGAGAGTAGGCGCGCGCACCCGGCAGGCCGCCGCCCGCGACGTAGAGGCCAGGCTGTCCGGTGCGGGCGTACATGGCGCACAATTCGCCGTCCTCGCCGATTCCCCAGATCGGCCCGACGCGGTTGGCGACTTCATCGCCGAACAGCGCGCGAACGCCTTCCTGCAACGGCTGGTAGCCAGTGGCCAGCACGATGATATCCGCATCCATCGTTGTGCCGTTGGAAAAAACGATCTCTCGGGGCTCAAGCCTCGCTATGTCCGCGCCCGTCTTCAACTTGATCTTACCTTGGACGATGAGATCGGAGGCGCCGATGTTCAGGTAATAGCCCGCCTGGTAGCGCAGCAACTTGAGGAAATAACCGGTATCGTCCTCGCCGTTGTCGAGCAGAAAGCCGACTTTGCGCAAGCCGTCGAGCAAGTCCTTGTCTTGCTCGGCCATCTGCCGGCTCAGCGGCCGATGCAACCGGGCAAGCAAAGGGTAGGGAACCGAGGCGGCGATCAGGTCGGTGTCTTCGATTGGCCGGACGCCGTCATTATCGCGGTAGAACTGATAGGGCCGAACGGAGCTCTCCAGACTGACGATCGTGACCGACGAACGCTGCAGCATGGTGACGTGGGCACCGCGCCAGTACATTTGCTGAGCGACATCGTGACCGCTGTTGCCCGCGCCCACCACCAAGATCGACTTGCCTGTCACGTCCAGCGCATCGGTGTTGCTGTTGGAATGCACGATCGGGCCGGCGAACTGCTCGGCGCCATCGAATTCGGGAACGTTCGGGATGCCGCTGACGCCCAACGCAATGACCACGTGGCCCGGCCGCATGGTACGCACGCTTCCATCAGAAAGCCGCAGCCGCACGTTCCAGCGCCCGTCGCGTTCGTCGTAATCGCCGCCAAGGCACAGCGTGCCGGTCCACACGTTGACTTCCATGGCTTCGGCGTAGAATTCCAGCCAATTGGCAAGCTTGTCCTTGGGAATAAAGGCCGGCCAATTGTCGGGGAACGGCAGATAGGCAAAATGATTCATGCATGTTTCATTGTGCAGATGCAGCGAATGATAGCGATTGCGCCAGACGTCGCCGACCCGTTCCGTTTTCTCGACCACCAGCGCATCGACCTGGAGCTGTCGCAGCCGCGCCGCCAGCATCAGGCCCGCTTGGCCGCCGCCGATGACGATCACCTGCGGGTCGCGGTCGCAGTACTGGCGCGCCGCATTTCTGCGGTCGAGCCAGTTGTCGGGCTGGCGCGAGGCCAAACTTAAATCTTCGCGAGGCCGGTTGCGCGCCGTGGCTTGCGGAAGCCATTTCAGTTCCTGCATAGTCGTGAGGAGCGTGAGCGCTTTAGCGCCATCCGGCGCATCCGGCTGAGCGAGGAGCCGCGCGTGGCCGCGGCCGCGGGCCATCTCGGTCTCGAACCGGAAAAAAAATTCGAGCGTTTCGCGGTACTCCAAAATGGAGCCGATCGTGCAGTCGCCATCGAGCCGGAAATCGCCAGCGGAGCATCGGTCGAACGCGCCGGGGAGCCAGGCGAGGACCGCCTCGACGCCGTGAAGGGTGCGGAACTCCCATCCGAAGGTCAAAAGATCGCGCCAGTAGCCGTCGCCGTGCATCATGCAAGCGACGTGGCGGTAATCCTTACGCGCAAGCGCGCCGCTAAAGGCGGCGAGCCATGCTTCAGCGGTCCGGCCGCGCTCGTAAGCCGACAAGCTGCTCCAATTCACCGTTCGTCCCATTCGCGGTCTTCGTTCCATATTTTGGAATGACTATTCCAAAATATAATACCGCAGTCAATGCGCCCTGCGGCTGCAAGCCGGTTTCCGTGCAGCCCCGACAGCTCACACGCCGAGATAGCGGGATTTGATGTCCGCATCGGCTGCGAGTTCGGCCGGCGCGCACCGATGCACAATCTGTCCTTTGCTCATGATGAAGATAACGTCGGCGTGACGCAGCGCGAACGCCAATTGCTGCTCGATCAGCAGGACGGACGTGCCTGCGCGCTTGAGCGAGCGCAGCGCGCGACCGAGTTCGCGCACCATCAGCGGAGCCAAGCCTTCGGTCGGCTCGTCCATGATAATCAGTGTCGGATTGCCGGCCAGTGCGCGGCCGGCGGCAAGCATTTGCTGCTCGCCTCCACTGAGAGTTCCGGCAAAGCTGCGCAGCCGCTCGCGCAGATTCGGGAACAGCTCGACGATCCTATCGTACGTCCAGCCGCCCTCACCGCGAGTAGTGACCTCAAGATGCTCTTTAACAGTAAGCGACTTGAATACCTGCCGCCCCTGCGGCACCAGGCCGATGCCCATGCGGGCGATACGGTGCGCCGGCGCCCGCGTGATGTCGACGTTCTTGAACAAAATCCTGCCGCGACGCGGCGGCGTGAGCCCCATGACGGAGCGCGCCAGTGTGGTCTTGCCCGCCCCGTTGCGCCCCAGCAAGCCGACCACCTGCCCGGGTCTCACCTCGAGGCTCACGCCCTGCAGGATGTAGCTGTCTCGATAATAGGTATGGATGTCCTGCACGCTCAGCATGGTTCGGTGTCGGCCTCGTCCTCACCCAGATAAATCTCGGCGACGCGCGGGTCGGCGCGAATGGAAGCGGGGTCACCTTCCGCGATCAGCAGCCCTTGATGCAGCACCGCGATGCGGTCCGCCAGATCGAAGGCGACATCAATGTCGTGCTCGATCATCAGCACGGTCATCTCTTTCGGCAGACTGCGGATCATGCCGACGACATGGACCACCTCGGCAGCGGACAGCCCCGCCGTTGGCTCGTCGAGTAGCAGCACTTTCGGCTCAAGCGCCATGGCCAGCATCAGGTCGACCTGCCGCTTTTCGCCGTAGGAAATCTCCTTGGCCTCGCGCCCGGCGATGGCGCTCAAATTCCATTCCTGCAGCAGCGCATCGGCGCGATCGAACAATTCGCGATTGCAGCGCATGCGCCGCATCAGAGAGAACGCGCCGGCCTCGGTCGCCTGCAGCGCCAGCAACACGTTCTCCTGCACGGTCAGACGCGGAAAAAGATTGGTGATCTGGAACGTACGCGACAATCCCATACGCGCCCGACGATGAGCGGAAAGCGAGGTGATGTCGCAGCCGAACATCGCTACCTTGCCGGCGGATGCCGCAACGGCGCCGGCCACGACATTGAACAGCGTGGTCTTGCCCGCGCCGTTGGGTCCGATGATAAGCCGGCGTTCTCCTGCCTCCACCGCAAACGAGACATTCGACAGCGCCCGCACGCCGCCGAAATTGCGAGACACGTCGCTGAGAACGAGGGCGGTCACGGTCTGGCCCGCGCGCGTAGGCGCTCGCGAATGAAGCCCATGATCCCGCGCGGTGCGAACATGGCGACAAGGATATAGATGACGCCGATCATCATGAGCCAGCGTTCGGTGTAGGCGCTGATCAGGTTTTCCAGCACGACGATCAGCGACGCGCCGATGGCCGGGCCGATCAGGGTCCCGGCGCCGCCAAGGATGACCATCAACAACACCTCGGCCGAGCGCACGACCTGCAGGTAATCGGGGCTGACGAAGCGATTATAATAGACATATAGGCAGCCGGCGAGCCCGGCCAGAACGGCGGCGAGCACGAAGGCCGCGAACTTGTAGCGCCAGACGTCATAACCGAGCGCCCGCATGCGCGTTTCGCTCTCGCGGATGCCGCGCAGGGCGTAACCAAAGGGCGACGCCACGATGCGCACGAGCAGGAGGGTGCCGAGGCCCACGAAGGCAAGGACGAAATAGTAGAAAGCGCGGTCATCGGTAAGCGGCCAGTGCGCGTCGAGGCTGGGGCGCGGAATGTTCGGCATCCCGTCGTCGCCGCCGGTGAGGCTGCGCCAGCCGAAGGCAATACCCCAGGCGACCTGCGACAGCGCCAGCGTGATCATGAGAAAATAGCTGCCGCGCGTGCGCAATGCCAAAAAGCCAAACAACACCGCCGTCAGCGCGCTGGCAATAAGCGCGGCCGGCATGGCGAACCAGACGCCCCAACCCAGTTTCAAGGCCAGCAGGCCGGCCGTGTAGGCGGCAATTCCGAAATAGGCCGCGTGTCCCAGCGATGGCATCCCGGTGAAGCCGACCAGTAAATCGAGGCTCATCGCGAACAGCGAAAAGATCATCATCTGGACGACGATGCCGAGATCGTAGGTCGACAACAGGTAGGGCAGCGATAACAGTGCCAGTAGGGCCGGGGGGAGGCCGAGCAGCACAGCGGCGGCACCGCGCCGCGACCGCACGGGCTTGGATGGCAGCGCGGTCATTCGCGCCCGAACAGGCCCGACGGGCGAATGGCGAGGATCAGCGCCATGGGCGCGAAGATCGTGAACAGCGCCAATTCGGGGAAGAATACCTTTCCGAACGTGTCGAGCAGGCCGACGAGGAGTCCGCCGAACAGGGAGCCCTTCAAGCTTCCGAGGCCGCCGATGATGACGACAACGAAGCCGAGCAGCAAAATCTCAAAATCCGCGCCGGGATAAACGCCGACAATGGGGCCGCCCATGACGCCGCCCAGCGCGGCGAGAAAGGCGCCGAATCCGAACACCAGCGTGAACAGCAGTGAGACGTCGATGCCCATGGCGCGGGCGACCTCCTCATTGTCGACGCTCGCGCGCACCATGGCGCCGATTCGCGTGCCGTCCTGGAGCCACCAGAGCAACAGCGCGATGGCGAGGCCGAATCCTATGATGAAGAGGCGATAGATCGGGTAGTAGAACGTTCCGAGCTGCAACGAGCCGGTGAATAGATCGGGTTTGGGCATGGTTTGCGGATCACCGCCCCAGATTACCGTCGCCAAATCGGAGAAGATGAACAGAAAGCCAAAGGTCACCAGCGCCTGCGGTAGCTCTTCCAGATACAGGCGACGAAGAAAGAAACGCTCGATGATGACGCCGATGATTGCGATGGCGAAACAGGCCGTTAGCACCGCAACCACAAAACTGCCGGTCCTTTGGATCACCGCCAGGCCGAAATAGCCGCCGAGCAGATAAAACGAGCCGTGCGTCAGATTCAGCACCTTCATCAGGCCGAAGATGAGCGATAGTCCGGCGGCCAAGAGGAACAGCAGCATCCCGTACGAAATGCCGTTCAACGCCTGCACCAACCAAAACGTCACGGGCATCGCGCCCACCCGCCCGCATCAGGGAAGCATCCGCGGCACCCGCTTGGCGCCCGAGGCAGCGCAATTCCACCAGAACGATGGCGCATCCGATCGGCCCCTATTTTCCGTGCGGCATAATTTCGGCGCCGCCGCGGCTTAAATCCCGCTGCGTCGCATCCTGCGGCGTTAGCGTCGACTGTGAAAGGCGTCGTCGAGGCTCCGATCAGGGGAAGAGGTCGTACGGGTCCTTAACCTGCGCGATCCGCTCGCCGCAATGGTTCTGCAGCTTGCCGTCCGGCCCTTTCTCCACCGTCAGTTGGTAGAAATCGGCCACCATGCCGTGATGCGAGTCGAAACTGGTCATGCCCATCGGACCTTTGACATGCACTTTGCTCAGCGCATCGATAAAAGCGTCTCGGTCTTCGATCTTGCCGCCGATATCCTTCAGCGCCTGGATCACCATCTTTGCCGCCATATATCCCATGTAGGTGTAGGAGCCGGGCAGCGCGTGATCGCGCGCTTGGAATCCGCTGACGAATTTCCGGTTTTCCGGCGTGTCGAGCGTGCCGCAATAGGTATAGATGCTTTGCACACCCACCGCCTGCGGCGGCATGTGTGCCAGCAGTTCCTCGCTGGTGAAGGAGGCGATGCCGAACAGCGGCATCTTCTTGTTCAGGCCATAATCGGCATATTGCGAGACGAGCCGCGGCGCATCCGCGCCCCACATGGCGGCGAAGATGCCGTCCGCCTTGCCCGCGGCCATTTCGGTTAGATAGGGTGAGTAATCGGAGGTGCCGACGTTGGGAAACTGAGCGTCGAGCACATTGCCGGCACCATAGAATTTCTTGACAACGTCAGCCGATTCGCGCCCGGGTGGTGCGTTCCAGCCGATAAAATAGACCTTCTTCCATCCCAGCTTCTGCGTGAACCGGGCAGCGACCGAAGCGTATTGATACGTGGATGGAACGAAGCGAAATATGTATTTGCTTTTCTGTCCGCGCGTGAGGCTGTCGAGTGCGACCGTGCTGATCCACGGAATCTTCTGCTGCGTGACGTAGGGCGCCATGGCGGCCCCGACGGAGCTCACCAGTTCGGACAAGAGCAGATCGACCTTGTCGCGCTCGACAAGCGCCTTGGTTTTGGTCAGTCCGACGTCCGGTCGTCCTTCGCTGTCTTCGTAGAGCAGCTCGACCTTGCGCCCTGCGACCGTATCGCCTTCTTCATCGAAGGCTTGCTTGATGGCGTCGCGTTCGGGGATGCCTTGTCCGGAAATCGGGCCGGTCAGCGGAAACATCACGCCAATCTTTATCGGCTCCTGGCTCCAGGCCGGTCCGTTCAGAACGCCGAAAACGGCTGAACCGATCAGTGCCAGGACTTGGACTAGGCGCATGTCTTATCCTCCCCTTTTTGCGCAGGCTAGTTGGTTCGAGAATATTGCGCAACTGCGCCTCGCTGTCGCGCTGCGAGTAGCAGTGAGCACGAGCAATATCGCGACTTGTTGCGCTGTTCGAAGTTCGCTTTGTCGGGCTGTTCGCCGCGCTTAGTGTGCTAAAGGCCAGTGAGCGCGAGCGCGCCGATGGACTGATAGGCCGGCGATGGTAGTATGACGCGTCCATAGCGGCGTGACGTAAGATCTGCGAAGCGATAAACGGTTGTTTCGCCGTTTGAGGTCGCCCATCAGATCAAGCGGGCTTCCAGGTTTCAGGGCGGTATGAGGAACAATCGCGGTCGCGCCGCGGGAACTGTTCGCGATCGCTCCCGGGTCGTCGAACAGCACATCGTGCAGTGTGTACTCCTATGATCGCGCGAGACACAGACCCGGCAAAGGAATGCCGCCTGCGGGGCAGCCCGCTGGAGCCGCGGATCACCGGTGCGCCCAAACGGCACGCCAGAGGTTTAGTCTTGGCATCGTCAAGAACGCGTGCGTCGCCTCGGTGAAGAAGTCGACACGCCGCGATGCCTTAGGCAATGATATGCACTTATTTTCTGCTGACTGCCTATAATCTAGGCGAGTATCGCCGCGGCCGGTGGCGACATGTCTTATGCCCCACGCCATTCTGATGAATATCAATGGTTTAGGTCGCGCTCCGACTTGGCATGTTGTTTGCGGTGATGATTTTCTGAGGCGAGCGCCATCAAGGCGTTTGCCCTACGGAGAGAGTCATCCATGTCCAGCATTTCGACAAAAACCTTCCGGCTCACTCGCCGCCGCTGGCTGAAGGGCGCCGGCGGACTTGCGCTTGGGCTCATGGCACCGATACGGGCGTTTGCCGAGGACACCATCAAGGTCGGCATTCTGCATTCCCTGTCCGGCACCATGGCGATCAGCGAGACCACGCTGAAGGACGTGATGCTGATGCTGATCGCGGAGCAGAACGAAAAGGGAGGCCTGCTCGGCAAAAAACTCGAGCCGGTCGTGGTCGATCCGGCGTCGAACTGGCCGCTGTTCGCGGAAAAAGCCCGCGAACTGATCAGCAAGGATCATGTCGCTGCCGTGTTTGGTTGTTGGACCTCCGTGTCGCGCAAATCGGTGCTGCCGGTGTTCAAGGAACTCAACAACATCCTGTTCTATCCGGTGCAATTCGAGGGTGAAGAGAGCGAGCGCAACGTGTTCTATACCGGCGCCGCGCCGAACCAGCAGGCAATCCCGGCGGTTGATTATCTGATGAGCCCCGACGGCGGTTCGGTCAAGCGCTGGGTGCTGGAGGGCACCGACTACGTCTATCCGCGCACCACCAACAAAATCCTCCAAGCCTACCTCAAGCTCAAGGGGGTGGCGGACGAGGACGTCATGATCAATTACACGCCTTTCAGCTTCTCGGACTGGCAGACCGAGGTTTCCAGGATCAAGGCGTTCGGTTCGGCCGGCAAGAAGACGGCGGTGGTGTCCACGATCAACGGCGACGCCAACGTGCCGTTCTACAAGGAACTCGGCAACCAGGGGATCAAGGCTACAGACATTCCCGTTGTGGCCTTCTCGGTCGGCGAAGAGGAATTGGCCGGCCTTGATACCAAACCGCTGGTCGGTCACCTAGCTGCCTGGAACTATTTCGAGTCCATCAAGACTCCGGAGAACGAGGCCTTCATCAAGGCGTGGCATGCGTTCACCAAAAATCCGAAGCGCGTCACCAACGATCCGATGGAAGCCCACTACATCGGCTTCAACATGTGGGTGAAGGCCGTGACGAAAGCCGGCACCACCGATCCCGACAAGGTGATCGCCACGTTGCCCGGCATCAAGCAGGCCAATCTCACTGGCGGCATCTCGACCATGCTGCCTAACCACTACATCACCAAGCCGGTCTATATCGGCGAAATCCGCGCAGACGGCCAGTTCGACGTTGTGTGGAAGACCAAGAGGCTCGTGCCGGGCGACGCCTGGTCGCCGTATCTGCCCGGCTCAAAGGACCTTGTCGCAGATTGGGTCACGCTCAACTGCGGCAACTACAACAAGATCACGAAGAAGTGCGGCGGGGCGTAAACGCGTCGTCGCCGCCGCGGCATGCGATTGCGGGAAGACCGCTTCGCCGTCTTTCCGCGCCGAGTCCAGGAATCTTATCATGTGCTTCAGCCGAGCCCGCCTCGCGGCGCTGCCACTGGTGTTCGGCTTTGCCTTCGTTTCGCTTTTCGCCGGTGCCGCTTACGCCGGTCCCTACGAGGATGCGCTCGCGGGCTTCACGCAAGGCTCGTTGAGCGATACCGGCGACGCAATTCAGAAGGTCGTCGCCAGCGGCAATCCCTTGGCCGAACAGGTCCTCTCGGCGCTGCAGGACGGACGGCTGATGTACAGCGCCGAGCAGAAGGCGGTCTACATCCAGACTAAGAACGGCAAGCTGCTCTATGCTTCGACCGGCAAGCCGTTCACCGGTAAACCGCCCGACGATATCGACAACGTGATCGTCAACAACCGGCTGCGCAACCTCATCAGCGCGGACCTCGGCACGTTGATGTTGATGTCGGCCGATCCGGATCACCGCATCAATGCGGCGCAGGCGGTGTTCAGGTCGCGTGACCTGGGCGCCCTGCCCAACCTCGAAAAAGCGCTCGCCAAGGAGACTGATCCGCGGGTGAAGACCGCGCTCGAGCAGGCGCGCGCCGCCCTCATTCTCAGCATGCCAGGCGCCACTCAGGCGCAGAAGCTTGCCGCAATCGCCACCGTCCGCGACCGGTACGATTTGGATGCGCTGGCGCTACTCGCCGACATTCCCTCGCGGGAAACGCCACCGGTCGCGCGGGCCGCCACCGATGCGATTCAGGCGATCAAGACGCGGCTCGCCGAATGGGACGCGGTGCAAAACGCGTGGTACGGCATTTCGCTCGGCTCGGTTCTGATGCTCGCGGCGATCGGGCTCGCCATCACCTTCGGCGTGATGGGCGTGATCAACATGGCGCACGGCGAAATGGTCATGCTGGGCGCCTACGTCACCTTCGCCGTGCAGGAGGCCATTCGCGGCTACGACCCAGCGCTGTTCGATTATTCGCTCGTTATAGCGATTCCGCTTGCCTTCCTGTTCTCCGGCTTTGTCGGCATCCTGATCGAGCGCAGCATCATCCGCTTCCTCTATGGCCGGCCGCTGGAGACGCTATTGGCTACTTGGGGCCTTTCCCTCGTGCTGCAGCAGGCGGTGCGCACGATTTTCGGCCCGGACAACCGCGATGTCGGCAATCCGTCCTTCATGAGCGGCGCATTCAATCTCGGCGGCATAACCGTCACCTACAACCGGTTCTGGATCGTCTGCTTTGCCCTGGTCGTATTCGTGGCGCTGATCGGGATTCTGCGCTTCACGCGGCTTGGGCTGGAAATGCGTGCGGTGACCCAGAACCGACCCATGGCGGCATCGATGGGAATCCGCACCAGTCGCATCGACGCACTTACTTTCGGATTGGGTTCCGGAATCGCCGGCATTGCCGGCGTAGCGCTCTCGCAGATCGACAATGTCAGCCCCAATCTCGGTCAGAGCTACATCATCGACAGCTTCATGGTCGTGGTGTTCGGCGGCGTCGGCAATCTGTGGGGCACTTTCGTCGGGTCGTTCGTGCTCGGTGTCGCCAACAAGTTCCTCGAACCGTATGCCGGCGCAGTGCTCGGCAAGATCACCATCCTCGTCCTCATTATTCTCTTCATCCAGAAACGCCCCCGAGGCCTGTTCGCGCTCAAGGGCCGGGCGGTCGAAGCATGAAACGCGGCGGACCGCATCTTCTCATCCGCTCGCTCGATCGCAGCGCGGCCCTTTTCCTGGTCGCGACCACGGCCATCGCCATCGGGGTGCCGTTGCTCAATCTCGCTGTGCCGTCGCCGTCGGCATTTCATTTGCCGACCTATCTGGTGGCGCTGTTCGGCAAATACGCCTGTTACGCGCTCCTGGCGCTGTCGATCGACTTGATCTGGGGTTATTGCGGCATCCTCTCGCTCGGCCACGGCGCGTTCTTCGCGCTCGGCGGTTACGCGATGGGCATGTATCTGATGCGCCAGATCGGTACCCGCGGGGTCTATGCCAATCCGATTCTGCCCGACTTCATGGTATTTCTGAACTGGCATGAGCTGCCGATCTACTGGTACGGCTTCCAGCATTTCGCCTACGCCGCGCTCATGGTGGTGCTGGTGCCGGGCGCGCTCGCCTTCGTGTTCGGCTGGTTCGCGTTCAGGAGCCGCGTCACCGGCGTCTATCTGTCGATCATCACCCAGGCGCTGACTTACGCGCTGACGTTGGGATTTTTTCGCAACAATTTCGGCTTCGGCGGCAACAACGGCCTCACCGACTTCAAAGACGTTCTCGGCTTCAACGTGCAGGCGGAGACGACGCGCGCGGCCTTGTTCTCGATCACCTGCGTGGCGCTGATGATCGGTTTTATGATCTGCCGCGCCGTCATCACCTCGAAATTCGGCAAGGTGCTGATC
>JASHOR010000137.1 GCA_030041005.1 Xanthobacteraceae bacterium | reverse complement strand
TATTGCGCGTCGGCGTCGCCCTGCGCCGCGGCGAGGCGATACCATTTCGCCGCTTCCGCATAGTCGCGCGCGACGCCGTGGCCGTTGTCGTAAAGGATGCCGAGATTGTACTGCGCCGCCGCCAGGCCTTGCGTGGCGGCGCGGCGATACCAGGCGGCGGCGTCGCTATAGCTCTGCTTCACGCCGCGGCCCTCCTCGTACATATGGCCGAGATTGTTCTGCGCCTGCTCGTCGCCGGCCGCGGCGGCGAGGCGATACCACTTCAAGGCCTCGGCGGTGTTGCCGTGCAAATCGCTCAGGCTGCCGAGCGCGAACTGCGCCGGCGGCACGCCCTGTTCCGCCGCCTTGCGCAGCCAGCGCACCGCCTCGTCTTCATTCTTCGGCACGCCCTGGCCGGCGAGATACATGCCGCCCAGCGAAGCTTCCGCCGCGGCGTTGCCTTGCTCGGCCGCCTTGCGCATCCACTGCGCGGCCTGCGCGTCATCCTGCGGCACGCCCTCGCCGTCGTGATACATGAAGCCGAGCACGAGCTGCGCCGGCGCGGCGCCCGCATCGGCGAGCGGCTGCAACAGCTTGCGCGCGGTCGGGTAGTCGCCGCGCTGATAGGCCGCGGTGCCGTCTTCCAGCGCCCCGGCCAAAGCCGCGCCCGGCAGGATGCCGACTACGGCGGCGAGCAACAACAATGCCGTCAGCGTGGCGCAACAAAACTTGATGGCGTAACAAGGTTTGGCAGCAGCGCGCATCATCGCCCTCAAACACAGCCCGCAACGATCCCGCGATTGGTCGCGCGGGCGGCCGCGGCGGTTCTAGCCAAGCGTCCCGAAATAAAAATGGGCGATTGCCGCAATGCGTCCACCGCGCCGCAGGCGCGGAATCCGCCGCGCGGCATGGTGGAAACAAAGCCAATTCACAGAATTATCCCCAAAGACGCGGCCAGCTCGCGCCGCGACGCTTTAACTTGCGACTGCCGAGCCGCGGCGTATCCTATTTTCAGATCGGTCGCGTTTGGTTCTGCCGAATGTGACGATCGCCAAGGTCAGATGGGCCTGGGTGCGGCCGCAGCTACCGGCGTTGCATCACGTGGCGGGTCTGATCTTGGTTCCAAGCTGCGGGTAGCAGCACGAGGAACGTGTCGGGCGGGCGCAAGCTCGCCCGTCATGTTTTTTGCGATCCAATCTAGCGATCGCACTGACTCTGTCGCTCATTCCCGCGTAAGCGGGAATCCAGCTGGGTCCCCGCCTTCCGCCTTCGCGCTGATGCGCTTCGGCGGACTCGAACCCGCCGTAGCTCGCCAAGCGAGCGTAGGCGGGTCGCGGGGACGAGCGGAGTTTCCCGGAATCCGCGTGATTTCATCCCAATCGAACATGCTCTAGTCTCGGCGCATGGCCAATCTGATCAATCGCCGGCAATTCACCATCGAATGGGGCCATTGCGATCCGGCCGGCATCGTTTTCAACGCCCGCTTTTTCGAATTCTTCGATTGGGGCACCTGGACGCTGTTCGAGCTGGCGCTCGGCATCAAGCCGCCGGAGCTCGGCAAAGCGTTCGGCATCGTCGGCATTCCGCTGGTCGATGCCGGCGCGCGCTTCCTGGCGCCGGCGAAGTTCGGCGACACCGTCGAGATCGCCTCGCAGGTGAGCGAATTCCGCCGTTCGAGTTTCGACGTCGCGCACCGCATCTTCGTCGGCGGCGCGGTCGCGGTCGAAGGCAGCGAGACGCGGGTCTGGGCCGCGCGCGATCCGGCCGATCCGGCCAAGATCAGGTCGCAGCCCATTCCGCCCGAAGTCACCGCGCGTTTTGTGGTGGCATGATCGTCATTGCGAGGAGCGAAAGCGACGAAGCAATCCACCTCGCCGCCCCTGGATTGCTTCGCTTCGCTCGCAATGACTGGGTTGCGTTCCACGCAAGTCTGGCCGCCCAACCTTGCTTGCCAACCGGCCGTTTTTGCGGGAAATTCAACCAGATAACAAATCACGGAGGTTACGCCATGGACATCGTTCCGCTCCGTCCAGGTTTTGGCGCCGAATTGCGCGGCGTGACGCTCGCCGACGTCGCCAACGACGATGCCGCTTATGCCGCGGTGCGCGCCGCGTTCGAGGAATACTCGGTGCTCTTGTTCCGCGATCAACAGATCGACGGCGAGGGGCAACTTGCCTTTTCGCGCCGCTTCGGGCCGCCGGAAGTCACCAAGGTCGGCTCGCTCGGCACCGGCACCAATTTCGTCATCCTCACCACCATCGGCCCCGACGGCAAAGTGGTGCCGGAAGATCACCGCTATGCCATGCGCAACAAGGCCAACCAGCTCTGGCACACCGACTCGTCGTTCAAGACCGTGCCGGCGCTGACCTCGGTGCTCTCGGCGCGCACCATTCCGGCCTCAGGCGGCGAGACCGAATTCGCCTCGACGCGGCTCGCCTTCGAGCGGCTGCCGCCGGCGCTGCAGCAGCAACTGGAAAATTCCTTCGCCTGGCACAGCTACGCCCATTCGCGCGGCAAGATCCAACAAGGGCTGGCCACCGACGAAGAGATGGCGACGCTGCCGCCGGTATGCTGGCGCATGGTGTGGAAGAATCCGGTCAACGGCCGCAAGGCGCTCTACATCGCCTCGCACACTTACGCGGTCGAAGGCATGGAGCCGAAGGCCGGCGAGAAGCTGATCGCGGACTTGACCGCGGCGGCGACCGCGCCGGGCACCACCTACGAGCACAAATGGCGCGCCGGCGACGTCATCATGTGGGACAACCGCGCCACCATGCATCGCGGCCGGCCGTGGCCGGGCAACGAGCCGCGCTACATGGTGCGCACCACCATTTCGGCGACCGCGGCCGACGGCGTCGAAAGCATGCGGCCGCCGCCGCGGCTCGCCGCCGAGTGACGAGGCACGGCTAAAAGTGGACGTGCATCTGGTCGGCAGCATCGGCCTCGACACGGTTGACGAGGTATTCTCAACTGTTGGCAAATTGCTCGGCCCGCATCTGCGCCGTATCCCCGACGGCGAGGTCGGCGGCCGCAAGCTGTGGATCAGCTGGCAATATCCGCTGCTGCGCGCCAGCGCTTTCCTGCGGCCCGATCCTTCCGGCGCCATCCGGCCGACCAATAAATTCCCGCTGCTGACGCTCGCCGAAGGCGTCGCGCCCGCTGACGTGAAATTCGGCGAGCTCGGCTATGCGCGCGAGGCGCGCGCGTCTTATCTCGATTTCGTCGCGGCGCGCGATGCCGGCACGCTGCCGAAGGGCATCCGCTTTCAGGTCTGCCTGCCGACGCCGTTTGCCGTTGTCAGCTCGGTCGTCGTCCCCGCCGCGCTGCCCGCGGTCGAAGCCGCTTACGAAAAGGCGATGATCGCCGAGGTCGCCGCGCTCGCCCGGCATATTCCGCATCGCGATCTCTGCATCCAGTGGGACGTCTGCAACGAGATGGTGATCTGGGACGGCCAGCCGAGCGACGCGGTGCCAAGTAACGTCTCGCACGACGACATCATCGCGCGCATGCGGCGGCTGTGCGCCGCCGTTCCGGACGACGTCGAGCTCGGCCTGCATCTGTGCTACGGCGATTTCGGCGCCAGGCATTTCGTCGAGCCGAAGGACGCGGCGCGGATGGTCGATTTCGCCAATACGCTCGCCGCCGCGATGCCGCACCAGCTCGCTTATATCCACATGCCGGTGCCGCTCGGACGCAGCGACGACGCCTTCCATCGCCCGTTGCGCGACCTGAAACTCGGCGACGGCACCGCGCTGTTCTTGGGCCTCGTCCACGCCAAGGACGGCGTCGAAGGCACGAGAGCGCGCATCGCCGCGGCGCGGCGCTATGCGCCGGAGTTCGGCATCGCCACCGAATGCGGCATGGCGCGCGCCCGCTCGGAAGACACCGTGCGCAAACTTTTACAGATTCACGCCGACACCTGCGCGGCCGAGTAGTGCGAACGCCCTATTCGGCCGCGACCGCTTTGGCCGAATCTGCGCGCGCCTGCCGCTCCATCTCGCGGCGCACACGCACCGCCTGCGAGTTGTTGTCGAGCGTCACGTCGGCTGAAGTCAGGAATGCGCCGGCCGGCACGTCGCGCGTGAGCTTCACATGGTGCGCCAGCCCGATCGGCAGCGCGTTAAGCTTCAAGCTGCGCTCCGCTGGAATGAGCTTCGCATAGACGGTGTAGCCGCCTTCGCCGTCGAGCGTCTCGCCGCCTTTGAGCGCGCGCTTGGCGACCGCGACGGCGTCGCCGCGCCAGGCTTGGCAGCTTCCGGTTGGCTCATCCCGCAATGCGACGTTGAGCACCGAGATCGATAGTTCCAGTCCAATCAGGTGAAACGGCTTGTACATGGCCGCGTAACGGCCGGTGGGATCGGTCGGCAGGCCGTATTGTTTGAAGCAGGCGGAGGTGTAGTCGCTTTGCGCCTTGAGCACGACATAGACGCCCCAGCGCAGATCGCGCGGCACCGGGGTGCCGTCGCGATGGAGCGAGGAGATCACTTCGACCATGCCGTCGCGCTCAATCGCGCCGCCGAGTTCCCGCGGCCGCAGCACGCGGGCGAGTTCGTCGGCGCCGCACGATGGAAAGCCCAGGCCGTCGCGCGGCACGTCGAGCGCGCAGGCGTTGGCGACCGCCGCCATCTCGATCGCCGACTTGGTGCCGTCGAGAAAGGAATTGAACATCTGCGAATTCATGCCGGCCGCTTTGGCCTGCGCAGCGGTCAGCCCGTAATGGTCCCACACACCGTCCGGCGTGACGTTGTGATAGGCCGGCAGATATTTGGTGCCCTTGCCGGCCGCGGCGACGGCAAAGCCTGCGGCGCGCGCCCAATCGACCATTTCGGCAATCAGTGCCGGCTGATCGCCGTAAGCCATCGAATAGACGACGCCGGCGGCGCGCGCCTTGTCCGCCAGATACGCGCCGGCCAGCGCGTCGGCTTCGACATTGACCATGACGATGGGCTTATGGGCCGCGATGGCTTCGAGCGCGTGGGCGATGCCGGCGGCCGGATTGCCGGTCGCCTCGACCACCACGTCGACGCTCGCGTCCTGGCAGGCCTCGCTGCCGCGCTCGGCGAAATGCGTCCGCGCGATGCGTGCGGAATCCCAACCGACGTTACGACATGATGCCTTGGCTCGGTCGGGATCGAGATCGGCGATTGCCGCCACTTCAAGGCCCGCGATCGACGGCACTTGCGCCAGAAACATCGAGCCGAATTTGCCGGCGCCGATCAGCCCGACGCGCACCGGCTTGCCGGCGGCGGCACGCGCCGCGAGCTTTGCGTGCAAATTCAACGTTTCACTCCGCCGCCACCCTGTGCGAGCGCGCATAAGCGAGCAGCGCGTCGTCAGCAACCGGCACGATCGGCGCGAAGTCGCGGTGCGCGATCCATTCCGGCCGCGTGAATTTGGTGATGTGGTTGGAGCAGGCGCACAGCGTCAGATAAACAATCTTGCGCGGATAGGGCGTGATGTTGGGCGGCGACGCGTGCACCAGGTTGCCGTGAAACATCAGCACCGCGCCCGGCTTGCCGGTCGGTGCCACGATGCCGCCCTCGGCGGCAAGCCGTGTCACGGTTTCCTTGTCCAGTGTCCACAACGGGTAGGAGGTGGTGAGCGTGTCGTGCCCGGCCGAAAGCACGCCCTGTTTGTGACTTTTAGGAATGAGCAACAGCGGCCCGTTGATCGGCATCACCTCGTCGAGGAACACGGCGATGTTCATGGCCCGCGGTTGCGGCATGCCGTCGTCGCGCGCCCAGGTGCCGTAGTCCTGGTGCCACTGCCACACGTCGCCTTCGAACGCCGCCTTGGCGTTGAGTTTGAACTGATGCACGTAAACCCCCTCGCCGAACAATTGGCGAAGCGGTTCCACCAGCCGCGGGTGGCAGGCCAACAGCCGAAACGTCTCGTTGAAGGTATGAGCGGCAAAGGCGGTGCGAGGCGCGCCGGTCTTCTCGCGCCATATCTCCTGGCGATCGAGCTTGAGGATCGTCTCCGCGTCGTCGCGCAGCAGCGCGATTTCCTCTTCGGAAAAGCAGGTCGGAAAGAACAGATAACCTTGTTGGTCGAATTCCTGTAACTGTCCCGGTGAGAGTTTCATGACGCCTCCCGATCTTTGGCGTTCCCGGTTATCTTTACCCGACTCTGGCCCAGCCTTCCGGCGTCAGCCGCTCCTGCGGCAGGAAGCGGCTCTTGTAATCCATCTTGCCGGAGCCGCGCACCCAATAGCCCAGATAGACGTAAGGCAGGCCGAGGTGCTGCGCCCGCTCGATATGGTCGAGTACCATGAAGGTGCCGAGCGAGCGCGCGCCCTCGTCGGGTTCGAAAAAGGAATAGACCATCGACAGCCCGTCGCTGAGCACGTCGGTGAGCGCGACCGCAATAAGATCGCCCGGATAACTGCCCGGCTTGCGGTATTCCACGATCCGCGTTTCGACGTGGCTGTCCTCGACCATCATGGCGTAATCGAGCACGGTCATGTCCGCCATGCCGCCGTCGCGGTGCCGCGAATCCAGATAAGCCCGAAAGACCGAGTATTGCTCCGAGGTCGGCTCCGCCACGCGCATTTCGCTGGCGATATCCGCGTTGCGCCGTACAATCCGGCGCATGCTGCGCGTGGCGGCAAATTCCGCGGCGACGACGCGCACCGAGATGCAGGACCGGCAGCCCTCGCAGGCCGGCCGATAGGCGATCGACTGGCTGCGGCGAAAGCCGCCATGGGTGAGGATGTTGTTGAGCTCGCCAGCGCGCTCGCCGACCAGGTGCGTGAAAACCTTGCGCTCCTCCTTGCCCGCAAGGTACGGGCACGGCGACGGCGCGGTCAGATAGAATTGCGGCGTATCGCGTGAATGTTGGGTCACTGGCGAGGTTTGGTTCGTTCCGGCAGTCGGGGACTGGCCCATAACATCGCCCGGCAGGCGCGCGCCGTCAAAGCCAAATTGCCATCAATGCGCGTCTCTACGGCGTCAAGCCACTTCGTTAACGAGCCGGCGCCGCGGAGATCGACAGAAGGGCCCGTTTGTTGACGACGACAACGCCGACCAGGACATCGTGCAGGAGCCGCCGACGGCCGTTGAACAGGCCGAACAGCAGGATAATGGGCGTAAGCATGGTGACGCTGAGCCAAAATACGATGGCGTGCACCGCACCAAGCACGAAATAGGCCCGCGCGCCGTACCAGGTGCGCATTTGCAGGTCCATCGCCCGCATGCCCAGAGTGGCGGATCCCTCGCCGCCGAGCGTCATGCCGTAGTAGGCCAGCGCCCAGACGACCGAGGCCGGGGACAGCATCCAGAACAGCATCCAGCCGAGGCCGAACGTCAGCAGGCCGAAGACGAAGATGAAGATCCAGGCCAGAATCAGCGGAATGGCGATAACGATCATGTCGATCGTGAAGGCGACGACCCGACGCGCCAGGACGCCCTCGAACAGTTCCGGGTTTGCCGTCGGGTCATAGGCGTGGGGCTTCACGTCCAGCGAGATACCGGCAGAGAAGGGTCCGAAAGCCGTCATGAGCAGCCCCACGTGCTGGTGTGGCCTGCACATGGCGACCGCCGGCCGACCGTGCAAGAGGACTTGCATCCAAGAGGAGTTCTGCCAAAGAGGGCCTGCACCGCGCCAGCCGGCCCCCTTTCCGGGCCACAATGCGCAAATTCTTTTCCGCTCGGCAGGGGCCGGGGCAGGGCGCCGGAAAACAGGACGAACCAGTCGAGGAACGATCTGATGGTGACGCTTGCAGATATAGAGACCGCAAGGAACACGATAGCCGGCCGGGTCCTGCGCACGCCGCTGTTGCCGTCGCCGCCGCTGTCGGCACTGACCGGCGCGGAAATATTCGTCAAATACGAGAATCTGCAGGTCACCAATTCGTTCAAGGAGCGCGGCGCCTGCGTCAAGCTGGCATCGCTCAGTGGTGACGAGCGCCGCCGCGGCGTCATCGCCATGTCGGCCGGCAATCACGCCCAGGCGGTGGCCTATCACGCCCGCCGTCTGGCGATACCGGCCACCATCGTGATGCCGGAGACGACGCCGTTCGTGAAGATCAAGGCGACCGAGGCGCACGGCGCGAAAATCGTGCTGCACGGCGAGACGCTGGCCGATGCGCAGGTCCGCGCCGAGGCGATTGCGCGGGCCGGCGATCTCGTCTTGGTGCACCCCTATGACGACCCGCGGATTATCGCCGGTCAGGGCACCATTGCGCTGGAAATGCTCGAAGAGGCGCCGGCTCTCGACGTACTCATCATCCCCATCGGTGGTGGCGGCCTGATCGCCGGATGCGCAATCGCGGCGCGCGGCAAGAAGCCGTCCATCGAGATCGTCGGCGTCGAGTGCGCGCAATTTCCTTCGATGTGGAATGCGATGCACCAGGGTACGAAGCCCTGCGGCGGCCCCACCCTCGCCGAAGGCATAGCGGTCAGCATTGCCGGCAAGCTCACCACACCGGTAGTGCGCGAATTGGTAAGCGACATCATCATCGTCGACGAGCCGCTGATAGAGCGCGCGGTCAATGCCTTTCTCACCTTGCAGAAGGTGATGGCCGAAGGCGCCGGCGCCGCCGGGCTTGCCGCCATGCTGGCCGAGCCGCGGCGGTTCGCCGGCCGCAAAGTGGGCCTCGTTCTCTGCGGCGGCAACATCGATCCACGCATCCTCGCGTCCATCATGGTGCGCGAGCTGGAGCGCGACAAGCGCATCGTGTCCTTTCGTTTGACCATTCCGGATCGTCCCGGAGTTCTTGGACAGATTGCCGGCCGGATCGGCGAACTCGGCGCCAATATCCTCAGCGTCGATCACCATCGTCTGTTTCTCGACGTGCCGGCCAAGGGCGCCAAGCTCGATGTCACCATGGAGACGCGAGGCGAAGCGCACGCCCAGGAGATCTTCAGCGCGCTGCGCGACGAAGGCTACCGGCCGGTGCGCATGGAAAGCGGCGCCCCGCTCGGATGAGCGACCGGCCTACGCGGCGACCGGCGATCCCGATCAGGTCGGCGCAGGCGCGCTCCCGACGCTTAGTAGTCGCCCGCCCGCATCCCCTCGGGCGTCGGAGACGATGGCGATTGGAAAACGCGTTGCAGCCAGTTTCCCGACGGTGCCGGGCTCCCCGGGCCGGCGTCCTCGGGGCGGGGTTTCGGCAGCGGTATGCCCGCCTGCGCCATGACGAAGGAGCGCGGACGTTTGCGTGGCAGCGGCACCGATCCGGCGATCGGTTGGCCGGGCGGCAAGGCATCGGCAGGAGCAGGCGGCGGGGAGGGCCAGTTGGTCCCCGCCGGCTGTTGGTTTGCGACCTGCATCGTACCGTCGGGCGGCGAGGCATTAGTCTGCGAAGGATCCGCGGACGGCGCGCTAGCGTTCGCCGCGGTGTCCGTCGCCGGTGCCGTGTTTGCGCCGGTCCCATCCGATGGCGCCGGTGCGGCTGCGCTCGCGTTTGGATCCGGCCATGGCACGTCCGAGTTTGCCGGCGCCGCGGCGGTCTGCGACTGCGATTCCGTTGGTGCTGCAGCCTGCGTCGGGGACGGCGCGTCGGTGGAGGTCGTAGCGGTGAGCGCGGCAGGGCCGTTGGCGTCGACATTGGCGCTCGCACTGTTGCCGCCGCCCGTATTTGTTACATCAGTGTTTGTTGCCGGCGCGTTGGCGCCGGCGTCCACGGTGGTAAGCTCGGCCCCAGCGCCCATCGGCATCGGAGAATTGGCGTCGGTTGTCGAAGCGGACGAGCTCTCGGCCGGCGCTGCTGCGGCTTGCTCCGCCGGCGGGGTCGCTCGCGACGCGGATTCGAACGTCGGCACTCTGGGCGGTCCGACATAGGTGCGCACGAAAGCGGTAACCGTCCACATCACGACCGGTATCGCAGTCAGCACCGCCACCAGAATGATGATCCTGCGCAATACCGGCATGTATTGCCGAATATGGTCCTCATCCTCAGGCATGACATGTCCGCCTTATCTTTGCATCGCTGGCCGGAAGGCCGGCATCACTTGGCGAAGGCACGTTCCCGGACCACACGGACGTCCGCTTTCATCTGTCGAGCAGTGCTGCCTCGACAATGTCTATGCGCCGCCGGTCTTGAGCCTCTCCGCAATGCGTTGGGCAAAGTAGGTCAGAACGCCATCGGCGCCCGCGCGCTTAAAGGCGATAAGGCTTTCCATCATAGCCTTGTCCCCGTCGAGCCACCCGCGCTCCGCGGCCGCCATAATCATCGCATATTCGCCCGACACTTGGTAGGCGAAAGTAGGCACCCCGAAGGCCTCTTTGACGCGATGCAGAATGTCGAGATAGGGCATTCCCGGCTTGACCATGATCAAGTCGGCGCCCTCGGCAATGTCGAGTTCGACTTCGCGCAAGGCCTCATCGGAATTTGCCGGGTCCATCTGGTAGGTGCGCTTGTCGCCGACGAGCGTCGCGCTCGACCCCACGGCATCGCGGAACGGTCCGTAGAAGACGGAGGCATACTTGGCGGCATAAGCCATGATCTGGACATCAGAGAATCCCGCCGCATCCAGACCGGCGCGGATGGCGCCGACGCGCCCATCCATCATGTCCGAGGGAGCGATAATGTCGCAGCCGGCTTCGGCCTGGACCAAGGCCTGCCGCACCAGCACCGCGACGGTTTCGTCGTTGAGGATGACGCCGTCGCGAAGCAGGCCGTCGTGGCCGTGGCTGGTATAGGGGTCGAGCGCGACGTCGCAGAGCAGGCCGATCTGCGGCACCTCTTTCTTGATGGCGCGAATCGTCCGGCACACCAGATTGTCCGCATTGAGCGCTTCGGATCCCGCCTCGTCGCGGCGGGCCGGATCGGTGTATGGAAAGAGCGCGAGGCAGGGAATCGTCAGCTTGGCCGCGCGCTCGGCGGCGCGTACCGCTTCGTCGACGGAAAGGCGCTCCACCCCCGGCATCGAGGACACCGGAACACGCATCCTTGCGCCATCGACCAGAAACAGCGGCCAGATCAGATCGTCCGTGGTGAGGACATGCTCGCGCACCATGCGCCGCGCCCAATCGGTGCGGCGGTTGCGGCGCGGGCGAGTCGGAAGTTCAAGCCCATCGCCCAGCCCCGCTCGGCCAGTTTGCAGCGATTGCGGACCAGTGGTGATTGACGCCGGACCGATGCGGCTGCGCTCAAGCGGTCGACCGAGCTTGATGGCCATGAGGCGCTCCATTCGATTGGCCCTTCTTAGCCCTTCGCGGCGCGCGCCGCCACTGGCCGCAGGATGGCCACAGACCGTCGCTCCCATAGCCTCCCGTTTCGGCACACCCTCGTGCGAATGTTGGAATCAGGGGACCATTAGCAAATATAAGTGCTGGCGGAACTTTGGATTTGACATTCGCTTCACGACCCAGCGGCTTGGAAGCGGCGAGGCGTTGACCGTCAGGGCCGGCGCTTCTATGCCTCTCCCGCGCGTCTGCATGCAATTGGCAACGGAACCTGCATGAGCGATCCGCCGCGGCGCCAGCCGTCTCGCCCGAGCGACCTCATTGAGCCGGTACGGACCAATGGCGCCGCGCAGGGAACATGGACCGAGTATTTGGTCCTGTTCATGCGCATCATGGCGGCGGTGTCGCTTGCCAAGGGCCTCTATCATTGGTCGCAAGTGTGCAGCATCGGTGACTCGCCCCAAGACACATTCGCAATGCACGGTACGGGCTGGCAGGCGGCGACGGTGTTCTTCTCCGTCATTGATCTCGTCGCCGCTGTCGGGCTGTGGCTCGCCGCCGCGTGGGGCGCGGTGGTGTGGCTCACGTCAACCGTCTCGCTGGCGGTGATCGAGCTTTTCTTCCCCAGCGTGTATGGCGGCAGCATTTTCATCGTGCTGACCGAGATCGGCCTTCTGGGAGTCTATCTGTGGCTTGCCATCTGTTCGGCGCGAGAACGCCCGGCGTAGCGACCGCAGGTCAGCGCGCGAGCGCTGCGCGAATGAATCGTCGAGCCGCTCGCTGCGCCGGATGATCGACGCGGTCCGCTTGACAAGCCGAATGGCGCGGCACTATTCGCCTCACTGAGGCAAAATCCGAATGAGGCGTGTGTCGGCGCGCGATGCCGTGCGTCGGCCGTCTGCAAAAGGAGCCATGCCATGTCCTCTCGTGCCGCCCTGACCGCCGCCGCAGCAATCCTCTCGTTGGCCGTCGCGACCCCGACATTCGCCCAAGGCACCATCAAGATCGGCGAACTCAACTCGTACAAGAGCCAGCCGGCTTTTCTCGACCCCTATAAGAAAGGCTGGCAGATGGCGACAGACGAGATCAATGCCGCCGGCGGCGTGCTCGGCAAAAAGCTCGAGATCGTCTCGCGCGATGACGGCGCCAATCCCGGCGACGCAGTGCGCGCCGCGGATGAACTGGTCACCGGCGAAGGTTTAGACATTCTCTGCGGCACGTTCCTCTCCAACGTCGGGCTCGCCGTTACCGAATTCGCCGGCAAGAAGAAAGTGTTCTTCCTTGCCGCCGAACCGCTGACCGACAAGATCGTGTGGCAGGACGGCAACCACTATACGTTCCGCCTGCGCCCGTCGACCTACATGCAGGTGGCGATGATGATGCCCGCCGCGCTGGCGGCGAAGCAGAAGCGCTGGGCATTGGTTTACCCGAACTTCGAATATGGGCAGGCCGCCGTCGCCGCTTTCAAGAAAATGATCAAGGCGAAAGAGCCCGATGTGCAATTCGTGGCCGACGAGGCGACGCCGCTCGGCAAGATCGACGCTGGCGCGGTGGTTCAGGCGATCGACGACGCCAAGCCCGGCGCCATCTTCAGCGCGCTGTTCGGCGCCGATCTGGCGCAGTTCGTGCGCCAGGGCAACACCCGCGGCGTGTTCAAGAATCGATTCGTCGCGAATCTGCTCGCCGGCGAGCCGGAATATCTCGAGCCGCTGCGCGACGAAGCGCCGGTGGGTTGGGTGGTCACCGGCTATCCGCCGCAGGCCGCCAGTCCGCAGAACAAGGCCTTCGTGGCCGCCTATGAGGCGCGCTACCACGAGGAGCCGAAAATGGGTTCGATCGTCGGCTACCTGACCATCAAGTCGCTTGCCGCCGGCATCGCCAAAGCCAAATCGACCGATCCTGGAAAGCTGGCCGACGCGTTCCGCGGCCTGAAAATGACCGGACCGTTCGGGCCGTTCGAGTTCCGTGCCATCGACCACCAGTCGACGCTCGGCGCCTATGTCGGCAAGATCGGCATAAAGAACGGCCTCGGCACCATGGTCGATTACAAATACGTCGATGGTGCCTCGGTGCTGCCGTCGGATGCCGAGGTGCGCAAGCTGCGGCCGGCATCGGCGGATTGACGGCGAAGACGCCAGTGTCCCGATTCCGAAGTTCGCAAACGAGGGTGCCGCATAATGATGCGAACTTCGGAATCGGGACACTAGGGCCACTTGCGGTGGACCGACGGAAAACAAGTCGCGGTGACGGATCCGCCGCCAACTGATATCGTCGCTCGATGCATTTAGAAGGCCTTGTGTTTCAAGCCCTGGATGGCTTGGCCTCGGCATCCGGCTTGTTTTTTGTTGCGGCCGGACTCTCGCTCATCTTCGGCGTCACCCGCATCGTCAACATCGCCCATGGCTCGTTCTATATGCTGGGCGCCTACATCGCCGTCACGCTGGCGACGGCGATCGGCGGGGCGGTCGGCTTTTGGGGCGGCATCCTGGCCACCGCCGTCATCGTCGGCATTGTCGGCGCGCTGATCGAGATCGTGCTGCTTCGCCGCATCTACGTCGCGCCCGAATTGTTCCAACTGCTGGCGACGTTTGCGCTGGTGCTCGTGATCAGCGACGCGACGCTGTGGCTATGGGGACCGGAGGACCTGTTTGGTCCGCGCGCGCCGGGGCTCCGCGGTGCCGTAGAAATTCTCGGCCGCCGCCTGCCGACCTATGACGCCTTTCTGATCGCCATCGGCCCGGTCGTTCTCTGCCTGCTGCATCTCGCCCTGAGCCGCACGCGGTTCGGTCGCCTTATTCGCGCCGCCACCGAGGATCGGGAAATGGTTGGCGCGCTCGGTGTCAACCAGTCGGTGCTGTTCACCGCCGTGTTCGCCCTGGGTGCAGCGCTCGCGGGGTTCGGCGGCGCGTTGCAGGCGGCGCGCGAGCCGGCCAATCTGGGCATGGATCTGACCGCCATCAGCGACGCCTTCGTCGTGGTGGTGGTCGGCGGAATGGGCTCGATCGCGGGCTCCTACGTCGCGGCGGTGCTGATCGCCGAGGTCAAGGCGGTGTGCATCGGCATCGGGCTCGTGCAATTCGCAGGCTTGTCGTTCAACTTTTCCAAGCTGACACTGGTCGCCGAGTTTCTGGTGATGGCGATCGTGCTGGTAGTGCGTCCGCGCGGACTGATGGGACGCCAGCAAGTCGCGATTCGCAGCGTGGCGGAGCCGGACGCGCCGATCCGACCGGCAACGAAGACAGCGGCGCTCTTCGGCGTCGCCGTGCTCGTCGTGCTCGCGGCGCTGCCGCTGCTCGCCCGCTCGTCGCCCTATACGCTGGTGCTCGGCGTCGACGTGCTGATTGCGGTGCTGTTCGCGGCGAGCCTGCACTTCATCATGGGACCCGGCGGCATGCACTCGTTCGGCCACGCCGCCTATTTTGGCCTCGGTGCCTATGGCGCGGCGCTGGCGGTACAATGGTTTGCGGCGCCGATGGGCGTGGCGCTGGTGGCGGCGCCGCTGCTTGCGGCGGCCGGAGCGCTGCTGTTCGGCTATTTCGCGGTGCGCCTTTCCGGCGTCTATCTTGCCATGCTGACGCTCGCCTTCGCCCAGATCGTCTGGTCGATCGTGTTCCAGTGGCAGGAGATAACCGGCGGCTCGAACGGCGTTCTCGGCATCTGGCCGACGCCGCCGTTCGACAAGCTATCGGCCTATTTTCTCCTGACGCTCGTGCTGGTGGCATGCGGCGTGCTCCTGCTGCGGCGCATGCTGTTCGCCCCGTTCGGTTACGCGATGCGCGCCGGACGCGATTCGCCGCTGCGCGCGGAGGCGATCGGCATCGACGTGAAACGGATTCACTGGCTCGGCTTTGCGATCGCCGGCGCCATGTGCGGCGTCGCCGGCGGCCTGTTCGCCTTTGCCAAAGGCTCGATCTCCCCGGAAACCATCAGCATCGGCCGCTCCATCGACGGCCTCGTCATGGTCCTGCTCGGCGGCATTCAAACGCTGTCCGGTCCGATTGTCGGCGCTTCGGTGTTCGCCGTGCTGCAGGATTACGTGATGCGGGAAACGCCTTATTGGCACGCGCTTCTCGGCGGCATCATTCTCGTCCTGGTGCTGGCGTTCCCCGGCGGCCTTGCCGGCGGGGCGCTCGATCTCGCGCGGCGGCTGCGGCGGCCATGAGCACGCTCACCGTCCATTCGCTGTCGAAGAGTTTTGGCGCGGTGCGCGCGGTCGACGATTTGAGTTTTTCGCTCGCGGAGGGCGAGTTCCTGGCCCTGATCGGACCCAACGGCGCCGGCAAGAGCACCTGCTTCAACATCATCAACGGCCAGTTGACCCCGGATGACGGCGAAGTGCGCTTCGGCGGCAACATCATTTCCAGGTTGCCGCCGCGCGACATCTGCCGCCGCGGCATCGCGCGGACCTTCCAGATTGCCGCCACCTTCGGCTCGATGACGGTCGCCGAAAATGTGCAGATGGCGCTGATCGCCCATGCGCGGCAAACCTACCGGTTCTGGCATCCGGCGGCGTCATATCACCGTGCGCTGGCGCTGGACCTGCTGCGTCAGGTGGGAATGGAAGCGGCCGCGGACCGGCCCTGCCGCGAGCTTGCCTATGGCGACGTCAAGCGCGTCGAGCTTGCGATTGCGCTCGCCAGCGATCCGAAGCTTCTCTTGATGGACGAACCGACCGCGGGGATGGCGCCGCGCGAACGCAACGAGCTGATTACGCTGGTCAAGGCGCTGGTCGTCGAGCGCGGCATCTGCGTGCTGTTCACCGAGCATTCGATGGATGTGGTGTTCACCTTCGCCGACCGGATCATCGTGATGGCGCGCGGCAGGCTCATCGCCGACGGCGACGCCAACTCCATCCGCAGCAATGCGCTGGTCCGCCAAGTCTATCTCGGAACGCGAGCGGCGACGGGGCGCATGGAGCCGATCGCATGACCGCGCCTCCGGCGCTCGAGGTCGAGCGGCTTTGCGCGTGGTATGGCGCCGCGCAAATTCTCTACGACGTGACGTTCACGGTCGGTCGCGGCGAAGTTGTGACGCTGATGGGGCACAACGGCGCCGGCAAATCGACCACCATGAAGGCGATCATGGGCCTGCTGCCGCGGCGCAGCGGCGTCGTCCGCCTCTACGGGCGCGACCTGTCGGCGCGCAAGCCGTTCCAAATTGCGCGCCTGGGCGTCGGATTCACTCCCGAGGACCGCCGCATTTTCTCCGATCTCACCGTACTGGAAAACCTCGATGTCGCGCGCCAGCCGCCGCGACTGTTCGATGACGGCACGCCGGCGCCGGCGTGGACCCCGGACGCGTTGTTCCGGCTGTTTCCCAATCTCGCCGAAATGCGCCACCGGCCCGGCGGCCGCATGAGCGGCGGCGAGCAGCAGATGCTGACGATCGCCCGCACGTTGATGGGCAATCCGCTGATCGTGCTGCTCGACGAGCCGTCCGAAGGAATCGCGCCGGTGATCGTCGATGAGATCGCCAACACGATCCTGGAACTCAAAAAACAGGGGCTGTCGATCCTGCTGTCCGAGCAAAACGTCGGTTTCGCCGAACTGGTCTCCGACCGCGTCTACATGCTGCAGAAGGGCCAGATCCGCTGGAGCGGGCCGATGCCCGAGCTTGCCGCGAACGCCGAAGTTCAGAGCAGCTACCTCACCGGATGACGCGGCTGTCGAAGCCGTCGGGGTGGCGCGAGGGCGAAGCGGCGTTTATTGTCCGTTCGCCCGCTCCAATTCCCCACATGGCGGCGGCGCTGCCGGGTCGAATGCTGCGCGACGATATCACGCACAACAGCCGGGTTTCACGGCGTTACGTTTGCGGCTTCGATTTTCGTCATTAGGCAAAAACAGCACAATCGGGAGGACTCGGTCATGGCAACACGGCGCTCATTATTGCTGGCCGGTCTCGGCTCGCTCACCGCCGCCGCCGGCACGCGACTCGCGGCGCGCGCGGCGCCCGCTCTGCAAAAGGTGAAAGTCGTCATTCCGCAAGAAAGCGTGCTCGTCTTGAACTATTTCGGCGGCAAGGATGCGGGCATCTTTGCCAAGTACGGCATTGATCTGGACGTCGACGCTCGCCCGTTCGCCGGCTACCTGGCGGGCCTGCCGAGCAAGGAATGCCCGACGGTAAACTACGCGGGGATCGATGCCATCGAGAAGATAAACGAAGGTCTCGATTGGGCGATCATCGGCGGCGGCCTGACCGTGGTGCAGAACGTCCTTGTTCCCAAAAACTCGCCGCTCAAAACACCTGCCGATCTTCGCGGCAAGCACTTTGGCACCTTCTCCACCGGCGCCAGTTCCTTCAAGTGCGTGAGGGCGGCCCTGATCGACGGCTACAAGCTTGATCTCGTCAAAGACACCAAGTTGCAGCAGGTGGCTGGGCCGGCGCTGACCAAGCTTGTGGAGGACGGGCAACTGGATGCCATGATAAACATCTCGTCGCTCAGCATTGCGGCCGAGGCGCAAACCGACAAATTCCGTGTTCTGTTTTCTCCGAACGACTATTGGAGGCAGAAGACGGGTTATCCGATCATGTGGTCGGCGCCGATTGCCGCCTGGAAAAGCTGGGTCGACGAGGACAAGACGCGGGCGAAGAATTTCGCCAAGGCGGCGACCGAGTCGTTCCTGTGGCTGGAAAATCCGAAGAACCTCGAGACCGCCGTGAAGAACCACGGCGTGCTCGCCGAGGTGACGAAGCCTGAAGATGTCGCCGAATACAAGGATTGGCTGCAGCACAAGGATATGTTCATGACCGACTGGAGCCGCAAAGCCGTCGACGCGCAATGGAAGTTCCTGCAGGTGTGCCAGCGCAGCGGCGTCATCGACAAAGTTCCGCCCGAGGACAAATACGCCCTGTTCATCGAGAGCTGAGTGCACCTTGTCGTCGGCGCCGCCTTTCGACCGGAATCCATATGGTCCTGGCCGAATATTCGCCTCGAACAAGGATTCCAGGACGATGCCTGCTGAAGCTTGAACCCCGCGATCCTTGACGGCCGCGACGTCCGACGGCCGAAGCGGCTGAGGTGATTCACCGATCTGGATCGCCCGTTCGTGAAAATCGGCGGCGGCTCCTACGGCGTAGAGACTCCGCCGCTGACTTGCAGCCCGTCCACATCAAGCGATTGCAATCCCGCGACCTCGCGGATTCGCTCGCTCGCCGGCACCGGCGCTGCAATTCCCCGCCGGATGGCGGTGCCGCGCACCCGTTCGCGCAGCGGCTCGATCAGCTTGCGGTTGAGCACGGCGAGCCCGGCGGCGGCGGCCAAGGTCAACGGAATGCTGGCCAGCGCCATCGGCCACCCTCTCCAGGTGCCCGACATGAACACGAGCGCGGTTATGAAGCCGGTCAACCATTGCACCAGAAACACCGGATAAGCCATCTCGCCGAGGGCCCAGTCCAAGGTCTGCACCAGGGAACCCGCTTTGGCGTTGGCCAAGCCCGCGACCACGACGGCAAATATGATGGTGTCGCTGTAATAGCCGGCATAGTCGACGAAGGTCGTTTCCGCCGCCAGCGCATCGATCACCCACACGACCAGCGCGATGCCGGCCATGGCGGGAGTGATATTCAGGAGCCTGCCTTCCTTCCGATAAAAATAGATCAGTGTCCCGAGCGAAAACGACAGCACTGCAGACGGCGCGCCGAAGAAGCGGTAGCCGAACGGCAGATCGTAGGCGCCGCAGACGACGTGGTAGAGAAGCCCGACAAACAGCGCCACCAAGGCGTGTTTTTTGCTTCGCGATATGAAAAGGAACAATGCAAGGTACATCTCTATTTCGACCGCCAACGACCAGACGGTCGGCACCAATCTGTATTGAGGTTCGACGTGCAGCAACGGCAGGATGAACAAGTTGGCGGCGGCATCGCGCCACAACATGCTTGTTTGCCACTGGGCGATATAGGTGCCGGCCCGATCGGGCAGTAAGGCCACTGCGATCAGGGTCAGCAGGCACACCAGATAGTACGGCGGCAATAGCCGCAAGGCGCGATTGGCCCAGAACCGGCGGGCGTCGAATGCATAAAATTCGTTCAGCCCGGCCGTCATGAGATATCCGGAGAGAACGTAGAATCCGCGAACCGCGTAGAAGCCGAAGTGCTGCAGATAGTGCGTTCCGACCAAATGGGAAAAGACAACGAAGAAGGCCAGGAACAGCCGAAGACTGCCGAACATCGGACGCCCCTCCCGGAATTAACTCGATAAAGCGCCGACTTTTGTTATGACTTGCTTAAATGGAACCCGTAATTTTCGCGCCAAGGAAAACCAAGCGTTGCCGGAATGCGCCTGGAAAGCCGAAGCGCGTCATCAGGTGCGGCCAAGACCGCGTCCACTTGTCGCGCCTTGCCGCGCAAGCCGCGGTTGCCGACTTTCGCCCGGACGGTTTGCGCCGGCGCTCGACAAGGCGCTCCAAAGGGCTACATTCGCTGGCAGAAACGACAATGACGGCAATGGAAGGGGGAGGTCATGGGCGGTGTTCTATCCACCAACGCCTTTTGGACGATATGGCTCTTCATTCATTTGATCCTGGCGGTCGGATTGCTCGGAGCGTTGACCCATCAGGCGATGGCGGTCGCGCTGCCCGCGCGTCAGCCGGCCGGCGGCATTGTGACCCGCTTTCGCGCCGTGCGGGCCTCAGGATATGCCACGGCGGTCTGCGTGCTCTGGGTGGTGACGTTCCTGATCGGCTCGTACATCTATACGAGCTATCGCATCTATATCCGCATTCCGCTCGAGGAGGGACACTACTTCAAGACGGCCGGCTTCTTCGATTTCAAGGAGCACGTCACGACGCTCGGATTGCTGCTGCTGCCCGCCTATTGGTACCTCTGGAAGAATGCCGACGACCCGGCCTATGACAATGCCCGCAAAGGGGTGACGCTGGTGCTGGCCGTCATGTGCTGGTTTCTGTTCATCGTCGGCCATGTGCTCAACAACACCAGGGGGTTCGGATCATGAGCCAAAGCACACCAAACTACACGCCGACCTCCTCGACACAGCCGTCTGCTGTCGCCGCGCCGCCGGCATCGTCATTGGCGGCGTCGCGCAAGTTCGGAACATTCGCGCTGACGTTCTCCATTTGCAGCCCGGTCGTCTACTGCGCGGTTGTGTTCCTCAATTGGCCGCTGGTGACGTTCTGGCCGGCGACCGACCGTCTGGTCTGGGGCTATGAAGGCGCCCGGGCCGGCGAAGGGCCGAACATGCTGTGGTACGGGTGGACGCTGACGGCAATCCTCATCGCTGCGGCACTCGGCATCCTCGCCGTGCTGCTGCCGGAGCGCATCACCAGGAAGATTCCACTCGCCCTGGTCTGGATCCTTCCGATACTGGCCATTCCCTTCGTCGTCTATTCGCTGATGCCGTGGTGGAGACTGGCCTTCAGGTAATAAGGACCACGATGGCGCTTTCCAGGCTCGATCTCGTGCTCGCCGTCGCCGTTGCATCCGTGCTCTTGTGGACGGAACACGCGCATCGCATCGTCATCGAGGGGGCGGCGAGCGACGCCGTGCCGAGCGCCGCTTCGATCTGCCCGGATACCGACGCCGCTCCGTATGATGCCGCCTGCGTCAAATTCATCGACGGCGGCAAGTTGCCGATTCATAAGCGGCGGCTGAACATCGCCGTCTACGCGGCCGGGGCGACCGCTTACGGCGACAGGCAAGCGCGGTTGCATACGGCCGCGTGTCCGCCCAACAACGAGAACAGACCTTACAGCCCCGCGTGCCTGCGCTATCTTTCCGGCGCGTACTGGCAGCCGGGCGGCTTGCAAGACGCAAACTGGAAATAGGGGCGGCTGGAGCAACGCCGGCCGCGTGACGCTCCGACCTTGCGGTGCCGATCAGGCGCCGTCCCTTGCGGCGGCGTTGTCCGCTCGCTCTTTCGCCGCACGGCGTGTCGCGTTGAGCGCTGCGCGGATGCGCTGCGGTGTCGCCGGGATTTCGTCGATCGAAGCGCCGAGCGGGGCGAGTGCGTCGTTGATGGCGTTGACGATGGCGGCCGGCGGGCCGATGGCGCCGCCCTCGCCCAAACCCTTGGCGCCGGTGATCGATGCGTCGGTCGGAGTTTCGATGTGATGCAGTTCGAGAGCCGGAATCTCGCGCGCGGTCGGCGGCGTGTAGTCGGTGAGCGTTGCGGTCTGGATATTGCCGCCGCCGTCGTAAACGATCTCCTCGAACAGCGCATTGCCGATGCCTTGTGCCACGCCGCCGTGCACCTGGCCGTCGGCGATCAGCGGATTGATGATGCGCCCGGCGTCCTCGACGACCAGATATTGGCGCAACGCGACGCGTCCGGTCTCGACATCGACCTCGACAACGGCGACGTGGCAGGCGTTCGAGAACGTCCCCGCCGGATCGTAATCGGCGCTTTCGCGCAAGCCGGGGCCGATCTCGCCCTTGAAGCTGTGCGTCTGATGATGCGCGGCGCGGGCCAGCGTCGCGATCGGCACCGCGCGATCGGTGCCGGAGATTTTCGCCTGTCCGTCCTCAAGCACGATATCGTCCGCGGCCGCTTCGAGCATGCGGCTCGCCATCAGCAGGAGCTTCTGCCGTATCTTGCGCGCCGCCAACAGCGAGGCGCCGCCGGCGATCACCAGCGAGCGGCTGGCGAAGGTGCCCCAGCCGTAAGGCGTGCGGTCGGTGTCGCCGTGCACGACGCGCACGTCGCTTGGCGTAACGCCAAGCTCGTCGGCGACGATCTGCGCCAGCGTGGTGCGCAGGCCCTGACCGTGCGGGCTCGCGCCGATGCGGGCTTCGACGCGGCCCGAAGGGTCCATGACGATTTCGACGCTCTCCCAGCCGGGCGTGATGTCCATGCCACGCGCCGCGAAGGCCGGACTGCCGTAGCCGGTGCGTTCGGAGAATGTGGCGAAACCGACGCCGAGATGAACGCCGCGGCTGCGAGCGTCCTGCTGGCGCGCGCGAAAGGCCGGCAGGTCCAGATAAGCGGCAGCCTTTTCCAGCGTCTCGACGTAGCTGCCCTCGTCGAATACCAGCCCGGTCGCCGAGGTGTAGGGAAAGCGGTCGATCAGATTGCGTCTTCTGATTTCGACGCAATCGATGCCGAGCGCGGCGGCTGCCTTGTCCATCAGCCGCTCGATGGCGAACGTGATGACCGGCCGTGAAACGCCGCGATAGGGCGCCATCGGACAGGTGTGCGTGATGACGCCGCGAGCCACGAAGGCATAGGCTTGCAGATCGTAAGGGCCGGGCATTTCCGCCGCCGCCATCAACGGCTCGACGCCGCAGGTCGTGGGGAAGCACGAATAGGCGCCGACATTGGCCAGAACGTCCGCCGACAGCGCGACGAGCTTGCCGCGCCGGTCGAACGCGCCGTCGAGGCTGATATGCTGGTCGCGGCTGTGAAACGAGGCGATCAGGTTTTCGCGCCGATCCTCGCTCCAGGCGAGGGTGGTGCGCAGCCGTCGCGCCAGCCACACCAGAACGACATATTCGGCCGGCAACGACATTTTCTGTCCGAACGCGCCGCCGACGTCCGGCGCCACCACCCGCAGATCGGCCTCGGCGAAATCGAGAATGTCGGCGATGGCGGTGCGCGTCAGATGCGGCATCTGCGTGGCGCAGGTGAGGGTGACGCGGCCCGATGCGCAATCGAATGCCGCATGCGCGGCGCGCGCTTCCAGCGGCGTGGCGTTCTGCCGGGACGAGCGCAGTTCGAGATGCACGATGCGGTCGGCTTGCGCCATCGCCGCGGCAAAGCCGGGCGTTTCGTGGCGGCTCTCGACCACGACGTTGGTCGCGCTGTTTGGATGCACCCGCGGCGCGTCGGGCCGCATCGCCTCGCGGGCATCCGCCACCGCCGGCAATTCGGCGATCTCGACGTTCACGCGGTCGGCAAGATCCTCGGCCTCCGCGTTTGTCGATGCGACGACGGCCGCGATCGGCTCGCCGACGAAGTGCACGATCTGCTTGGCGAGCAGCGGCTGCTCGATCGGCTGATAATTGAACTTGTGCAGCATCGGCCGGATCGGCCGGGCGTCTTTCAGATCTTCGCCGCGGAACACGAGCGCGCCCACCGGCGCATGGACCGCGACGATCCGGCCGCAGGCGACCGGGCTGCGGACGAAGCGCAGCCAATGAGCGGCGGTCAGGTCGGCGGTGAAGCGACCGCGCCCGGTCACCAACGCCGGGTCCTCGAGCCGCCGGATCGCGCGGCCAACCCAGTTCGTTCCGGAGCCGGCGGTGGGAGCGGTCATGCAATACATGCAAGAGGGAGAGGCCCGGATGCGACTTCACCCGAGCGCGGACGGAATCGCAAGCCCGCATCGCAAGCCCGCAAGCAAGGTCCCGAAAGCCGCTTTCGCTCCGGTTCAAAAGCGCGGCGGCTGGCCGAAAAAGGCCTGGCGGATGACCTCGGTGAGGTCGGCTTTGCCGACCGGCCGCGGGTGCGTGACCTTGACGGCGCCCACCACTTCGACCGCCTTGCCGATGTCGGCTTCGTGCATGCCGAGATCCTTCAATCCGGTCGGCAGGCCAAGGCGCACGTTGAGGTCGTAAAGCCCGCGGGCGGCGTCGGCGACGCCGAGCGCCCGGCGAATGCGCTCCATGGCGTCCGGAGCCGCGGCGGCGTTGAAGGCGACCGCGTAAGGCGTGGTGACGGCATGCACGTGCGCATGGTCGAGACCGAACCACTGCCGCACGCGCTGGGCGATGGCGTGTTCGAGCCCGACCTCGGCGCGGAAATTGGCGGCGAGCCAGGCGCCATAAAGCGCGTCGGTGCGGGCGGCAAGGTCACGTGGGTCATCGACCACGCGCGGCAGGCTCGTGGCCAGTCGGCGCACCGCTTCCTCGGCCATGGCTTGAACGACGGGATTGGTATCGGGGCCGTAGAGGCTTTCGACCGCATGCGCCATGGCATTCATGCCGCTCGCCGCAGAGGTGTGCGCCGGCAGGTCGAGCGTGAGTTCGGGATCGTAGATTGCAGTGGCCGGCAGCGCCGCGCGGTCGTCGCCGCCGACCTGCGTGTCCGCAATGCCGACGCGCCAGCGCGCTGCCATCTCCGAGCCGGAATAGGTGGTGACGATGGCGATGTAAGGCAGTTTGGTCGCCGCGGCGGCGGCCTTGGCGAGCCCGATCGGCGAGCCGCCGCCAATCACCACGAAGCCGTCGGCGTTGTGGCGTTTGAGATCGTCGAGCACGCGGTCGAGCGCCGCGCGCGGCATGTTCGGCGCCGAGGCATCGCAGAAGCCGGCGCAGCGGTCGGCAACAGAAGCGCTCACGCGTCGCGCCAGATCGACGCGCGACTTCGAGCACAGCACGATCAGCCGCCCGATGTTGTGAAAGTCGGCCTCTGCGCGCAGCGCGGAAATCGCGCCGGCGCCGAACACGATGCGGATGGGGTCGCAATGGTAGGTGAAGGGTTTCATTATCGGTACCGCGGCGGCCTGGCCGTCGCCTTTTTCGCCGGCCCCTGGTTGCGCCGCGCGTTGTCGATCCCGATCATCATTTTACCGGTCTCATCTTTCCAACGACGCCCCGGCTGACACCGTCTCGTGGAAACGTTAGTCTTTGGGCCAAGTCTTATGGCCAAGCTCTTGCGGGCAAAGCGGAGGCGCCGCGGTGAATTATTCGACCGAATTCGAGTCAATCCGCAGCCAGGTGTCCGAGCAGGAGTGGCAGACCCGGCTCGATCTCGCTGCCTGTTACCGGCTGGTCGATGCCTACGGCATGACCGATCTCATCTACAACCACATTACCGCGCGCATCCCCGGCACCGAACATCTTCTCATCAACCTCTACGGACTGCTCTACAAGGAGATCACCGCATCGAGCCTGGTCAAGATCGGCGTCGAAGGCAACGTCGTTTGGAAACCGGACACCGATTACGGCATTAACGTCTCCGGTTATGTCATCCATGGCGCCATTCACAAGGCCCGGCCCGACCTCGCCTGCGTGCTGCACACTCATACCCGCGCCGGCATGGCGGTATCGGCGATGAAATGCGGGCTGTTGCCGCTGTCGCAGACCTCGATCCGGTTTCACGGTCACATCGGCTACCACGATTACGAGGGGCCGGCCATCGACCTCGCCGAACGCGAACGGCTGGTGCGCGATCTCGGCCCGCACGACGCCATGATCATGCGCAACCACGGACTGCTCTCCTGCGGCGCGACCATCCAGCAAGCGTTCAACACGATGTATCAGCTCGAATTGTCGTGCCGCGCCCAGGTGGACGCCATGGCAACGCGCGCCGAATTGGCCATGCCGGGCGAGAACGTTCTCGCCCACACCGCCCATCTCTACCAGCCCGGCGCGCGGCGGCCCTATGGCGTGCTCGAATGGCCGGCGATGCTGCGGCTGCTTGCCGCCGAGCAGGCCAGGTCCGCCTATCCGCCGTATTGGCATTGAGTCTTTGCGCAAGGCGGGACGATCGCAAAAGATTTGCGGCCGGTCCCGCGGGGTACGGGAGCCGGCCGCTACGCTAACCCGGTCGGGGTGTGGGGGGCAAAACCGGGTCAGTCACTTTCTTTCACGCGCAGCACGAACGCCGGGCGCGGTCGCAAACCGTGTTGGCTAGAACACCATCGCAAGGGCCGAGACCAGCATCACGCCGATAACGATGACGACGATCTCCACCGCATCGAAACGCGCGAAACGGGTATTCGTCCAGCTTGCAATCTTGCTACGCATTGACGCACGCTCCGCTATCGAATGGTCGGCAAATGCCCGCTGACGGTGACAGGCTCGCCCGCTTGGACGAGCGGCGTGGTGCCGAGATCGATGGCGGTGTTTTTGGCGAACTTTCCGACGCCCACGATCACTGCCGCGCAAAACAGGCCGACGGCAACGATCTTCACGTGCGTCTTGCGGCTCGCGCCATAAAGAGAATGGTCCACGGCGGTTCCAGCGGTTCTGTTGACGTTCACGCCGTATGTCCGGCGTCCCTGAAATTTTCTTTGTTTGTCAGCGTGCAAGGTAAATGAATTGTTCACAACGGTTCCATTGTACGCTGGTAAATGCTCGCTATCCGAACGAACAGAGCGTCCTATACGTTGGTATGGGCGCCGCTTGCGGCGCGCGCGGGTTCCTTGATCTATGGCAAAGTTGCGCTCCCGACCGGCATCGGTTGGCCGAGACGCGATTCGGTTTGCGGCTTTGGGCGTCGAGGCGCGGACGCGTTGCGGATCAATCAGTAGATCGCCGTGAACGACACGCTGTTTCGCGACGCCGTACGCGCCAGCGGCGCAATGGAGGCATGCCCGCCCGGTGCCGCCGCGGGGGCTTGATTGACGTCGGTCTGTGTGGCGCTGATCTGCCGGGACTGCGTATCGGGGAGCACGACCACTTTGGTGCCGACATTGACGCGATTGTAGAGGTCGATCACGTCGGCGTTGAGCAGGCGGATGCAGCCGCTCGACATGTGCTTGCCGATCGAACTCGGATCGTTGGTGCCGTGGATGCGGTAGTCGGTGTGGCCGAGATAG
>JASHOR010000136.1 GCA_030041005.1 Xanthobacteraceae bacterium | reverse complement strand
CGCTGCGCTATGAGCTTTTCCAGGCCCGCGAAGGCGCCGCCGCGGATGAACAGGATGTTGGTGGTGTCGACCTGGAGGAATTCCTGCTGCGGGTGCTTGCGGCCGCCCTGGGGCGGCACCGAGGCAATCGTCCCCTCCATGATCTTGAGGAGCGCCTGCTGCACGCCCTCGCCCGACACGTCGCGGGTGATGGATGGGTTGTCCGACTTGCGGCTGATCTTGTCGACCTCGTCGATGTAGACGATACCGCGCTGGGCGCGCTCGACGTTATAGTCCGCGGCCTGCAGCAGCTTCAAAATGATGTTCTCGACGTCCTCGCCGACGTAACCCGCCTCGGTCAGGGTTGTCGCGTCCGCCATGGTGAACGGCACATCGAGGATGCGCGCCAGCGTTTGCGCCAGCAGCGTCTTTCCCGAGCCGGTCGGACCGATCAGCAGGATATTGGATTTTGCCAACTCGACGTCGTTGTGCTTGCTCTGATGATTGAGCCGCTTGTAGTGATTGTGGACGGCGACCGAGAGCACCTTCTTGGCGTAGTCCTGGCCGATCACGTAATCGTCCAACACTTTGCGGATCTCGCGCGGGGTCGGAATCCCATCGCGCGATTTCACCAGCGAGGATTTGTTCTCCTCGCGAATGATGTCCATGCAGAGTTCGACGCACTCGTCGCAAATGAAGACGGTCGGCCCGGCAATAAGCTTACGCACCTCGTGCTGGCTCTTGCCGCAGAACGAGCAGTAAAGCGTGTTCTTTGAATCGCCGCCGCCAACTTTGCTCATTCCCGTCTCCGTACCGATCTCGCGTCGTCGCAACGGCGTCCGTGCGGACGTCGCGTCCTCGACTCTACGGCGCGCTGCGCTAACATTCCGTAGCAGCGCTCCGCAGCACCACGTGCTCGCACCCGGCGCACACTGCAGCAGCGCCCGCGACGCAAGCAAGTCGCTATGCTAACGGCGTCCGAATCAAGAATCCATTAACGATAACGCGAGTTTGCGCTACTGTGCTTTCCCGATCACACCGCGCGAGAGGCGCTTTGGATCGCGACCTCGGCCGCTTTGCGCCGACGAATGGGTCCATTTGATGGCGCCGCGCGCGCGGTATGCCAAGCCCCGGTCTATCCCTTGATTGGCACCGGCTCAGCCGGCGCCTTGAGCGCCGGTTCCTCGGGCCGCTTGTCGATCACCTTGTCGATCAGCCCGAAGTCCTTCGCCATTTCCGAGGTCAGGAACATGTCGCGTTCGAGCGCGTCCTCGATCTTCTTCAGCGGTTGCCCGGTATGCTTGACATAGATCTCGTTCAGACGACGCTTGAGGTTCAGGATTTCCTGGGCATGCAGCATGATGTCGGTCGCCTGACCCTGGAAGCCGCCGGAAGGCTGGTGAACCATGATGCGGGCGTTGGGCAGCGCGAAGCGCAAGTCTTTGGCCCCGGCCGCCAGCAGGAGCGAACCCATGGACGCGGCCTGTCCGGTGCACAGCGTCGAGACCGCCGGGCGAATGAACTGCATGGTGTCGTAGATCGCCAGGCCGGAGGTGACGATGCCCCCCGGCGAGTTGATGTACATCGAGACTTCCTTTTTCGGATTCTCGGCTTCCAGGAACAATAGTTGCGCCACCACGAGCGAGGCCATGCCATCCTCGATCGGCCCGGTGATGAAGATGATGCGCTCCTTGAGCAGCCGCGAATAGATGTCGTAGGCGCGCTCGCCGCGGTTGGTCTGCTCGACCACCATGGGAACGAGGTAGTTCATGTAGGTTTCGGTCGGATCGCGCATGGCATCACCTGTGGTGGCTGTCGCATTCGCGCCCAGCGTGACTGAGTCGACCTCGGCCCGTCCCGGGCGGAAAGCGCAAACTGGACTATCCTGCAATCATTGGAGATATGCGCGCAAGCCGCCGCCACAAGACGCGCCGGCGCCGTTCGCACCCTCCGCTCATTCCTCGTCTTCCTTGAGCAGCTCCTCACGGGAAACGGACTTGTCGGCGATCTCGGCAAGCTCCAGCACGAAATCGACGACCTTGTCCTCGAATAGCGGTGCCCGCAACGCCGCCACGGCGCCGGGATTCTTGCGATAATAGTCCCAAACCTGCTGCTCGCGGCCGGGAAGCTGACGGGCCTGCTCCACCATCGCCGCCCGCACCTGCTCCTCGGTCACCATGATTTTGTTGCGCTCGCCGATTTCGGCGATCACCAGACCGAGCCGCACCCGCCGCTCGGCAATGGCGCGGTAATCGGCGCGCTCCTTCTCTTCGGTGGTGCCTTCGTCGGCAAACGTGCGGCCTTGCTGCTTGAGATCGTTTTCGATCGCCGACCAGACGCTGTTGAATTCCTGGTCGACGAGAGTGGGCGGCGGCTCGAACTTGTGGCGCTCGTCGAGCTGATCGAGCAAGGCCCGCTTGACCCGGCGCCGCGACGCGGCGGAATGCTCGCGCTGGATGCGCTCGCGCAGCGCCTCGCGCAGCTTGCCGAGCGATTCCATGCCGAGCGTTTTGGCGAATTCGTCGTCCGGCGTGATCGTCCCCGGCGCCTCGACCGCCTTCACCGTGACCGCAAACCTCGCCTGCTGTCCCGCCAGCTCCTTGGCCGGATAGCCGTCGGGGAAGGTAATGTCGAACGCGCGTTCTTCGCCGGTCTTGGCCCCGAGCAGATTGTCCTCGAAACCCGGCAGGAAGCGCCCGGAGCCCAGCAATATCGGGACGTCGTCGGCGGCGCCGCCTTCGAAAGGCTGGCCGCCGATGGTCCCCTGATAGGAGATGGTCACCCGGTCGTCCTTTTCCGCGCCTTCGCCCTTTGCATGATACGGCCGGCTCTGATCGGCGAGGGTTTGCACCGCCTCATCGATCTCCCCCTCCGTCACCGCGGCAGTGAGCCGTTCGAGCTTGATGGTCTTGAAATCGGTGAGCGTGATCGGCGGCACGATCTCGATTTCGACCGTGTAGGCAAGATCGGACTTGCCGGCGATCACCCCTTCGACCGCGCCCTGCTCCGTGGGAAGCACGACTCTCGGTTCGGTCGCGAGCTTGAAACCGTGCTCGTTGACGATCTTCTCGTTGGCCTCGCGCACGGCGGCATCGATGACTTCCGCCATCGTGGACTTGCCGTAGATGCGCTTGAGGTGCGCGACCGGCACCTTGCCGGGACGAAAGCCACGCAACTGCACGCGGCCTTTGAGGTCGTCGAGCCGCTCGTTGACGCGCGCCTCAAGATCGGTCGCCGGAACGACAACCCGATATTCCCGCTTGAGACCGGCGGCGGCAGTTTCAGTGACCTGCATGGGTAATGACTCTTAAGACTCTTGGACCTGTTTTGCTGGGGGACCACCCGAGTGGTGCGGGCGGAGGGGCTCGAACCCCCACGACTTTCGTCACGGGAACCTAAATCCCGCGCGTCTACCAATTCCGCCACGCCCGCCATGACCACGGCGGCCCGGAAGCGCGGCTTATAGCATCCAGAATCGATTGAGTACCATAAAATTGGCCCTCGAACCGGACTTTGCAATACGCCTCGCCCGCCGTCGACGTCACCGCCAACAAGCCAAGGCGCGATACACGGCCGGCAGCGCTTCGGGAAGGTCCTCGGAGATCAGGCCGGGGCCGACGGCCGAGGCCGCCGCGCCATGCAGCCAGACCGCCGCCGATGCGGCGGTGAAAGCCGGCATGCCCTGCGCCAACAGGCCGGCCGCTATTCCGGCCAGCACATCCCCGGCGCCGGCGGTGGCGAGGTAGGCGGGCGCATTCGCCGCGATGCTGGCGCGGCCATCGGGCGCCGCGACGACCGTATCGCCGCCCTTGAGGACCACGACCGCGCCGGTCAGCGCGGCGGCAAGCCGCGCCCGGTCGAGTTTCGATCCGTCCCGCGTCCTTTCGTCCAGCGCCCCGAAAAATCGGACAAATTCGCCCTCGTGCGGCGTGAGGATCGCGGCCCGGCCGGCACGCGCGAGAAGCGCGTCGGCAAGCCGCTGCGGCTGCGCTGCGAAGCTTGTGATGGCGTCGGCATCGAGCACGATGGCGCGTTCGCCGGCAAGCGCCGCCAAAGTCAGCGCGCAGGTCGCCTCGCCGACGCCGAGGCCCGGACCCATCGCAAGCGCATTCAATCTGCGGTCCGACAGAAACGCCGTAAGTTCGCCGGCGCCGTCGACGGGGCGGACCATGATGGCGAGGTTTGCCGCGGCATTGATCGGCAAGGCCTCGCGCGGGCTTGCGATGGTGACCAGCCCCGCTCCGGCGCGGAGCGCGCCGCGCGCTGCGAGCCTCGCCGCGCCGGTGAACCATGACGGGCCGGACACGACAACGGCATGCCCGCGATTGTATTTGTTGCCGATGGCCTGCGGGCGCGGAAAATCCGCGCTCCACATCGACTCGACATTCTCGAACGTGCGCGGGCCGATCCGCTCCAACACCGATGCCGGAGTGCCGATATCGGCGACGGAGGTCGCGCCACAGTAAAGTCGGCCCGGCAAGAGCAGGTGACCGGGCTTCTTGCGAAAGAAGGTCACGGTGCGCGCGGCAGTGACCGCGGCTCCCATCACCGCCCCGGAACTGCCGTTGATGCCGCTCGGCAGATCGACCGCGACCTTCGGGGCCGGCGAGGCATTCATGGCGTCGATCAGGGCGCGCGCCGCGCCCTCGACCGGGCGGTCAAGTCCCGCCCCGAACAGCGCATCGACCAGGACCTGAGCTTTCGCCAGGCGGCGGCCGGGATCGGCGGTCGAAACCGGACCGCTCCACCGCTGTGCAGCCTGCGCGGCGTCGCCTTTCAAGCGTCCCCGCTCGCCCAGAAGCAGGACTTCAACCGGGTAGCGCCGCTCGGCGAGCAGCCGCGCCGCCACGAAGCCGTCGCCGCCATTGTTTCCCGGACCCGCCACGACGACGATCCGAGTACCGGCAGGGTGGCGGGCGGAGATGGCGTCGGCCACGGCGCCGCCGGCGTGCTCCATGAGGTCCGCGCCGGTGATGCCGGCGGCCATGGCCAGCCGGTCGGCCTCTGCCATTTCGGCGTTGTTCAAAAGCTCGATCATGCGGCAGTCCAGGATAGCCAAAGCAGCATTATGCGCCTATGGCCAACCGCGGGGGCGAATGGGGAGTCCGCTATTGACGAAATAATAGGCGCTATGCCTAGTTTAGCGGCGAAGGCTCTTTCATGGGCCACAAAAAGCGGCCAAAAACTTCACATACGCGCTGATCCGATTGCGTTATTCGGAGTTTCCGAGTCTTGGCACGGGACCTGCTAACGAACGCAGGGTTCCGGGTCTCCAGCCGCCCCCTCTTGGAGCCGGGAGATGAAACACGATGAAGAAAATCGAGGCGATCATCAAACCATTCAAACTCGATGAGGTGAAGGAAGCTCTGCAAGAAGTCGGTCTGCAAGGCATCACGGTCACCGAAGCCAAGGGCTTCGGGCGGCAAAAGGGCCATACGGAACTGTATCGCGGCGCCGAGTACGTGGTCGATTTTCTTCCCAAGGTGAAGATAGAGATTGTGCTCGGCGACGACATGGTCGAAAAGGCCGTCGATGCCATCCGTCGCGCGGCGCAAACGGGACGGATCGGCGATGGCAAAATCTTTATCTCGAATGTCGAGGAGGCGATCCGGATCAGGACCGGGGAGTCCGGTATTGACGCCATCTGACACAGCGACCTGATTGTTCGCCCGGCAGCCGCTGCGCGGTTCGGCCAGCCTGTTGGAACGCTCAGCCAGAATAACTCTCCACCAGAATAGCTCTTCTCCACCAGAATCACGAAAGGTACGCATGCCATGACGACGCCGAAGAATGTGATGAAACTGATCAAGGACAGCGACGTGAAATACGTCGACTTCCGTTTCACCGATCCGCGCGGAAAGTGGCAGCACGTCACGGTCGACGTGACGACGGTCGAAGAAGACACCTTCGCCGAAGGCATCATGTTCGACGGTTCCTCGATCGCCGGCTGGAAGGCGATCCATGAATCCGACATGCAGCTGATGCCGGATCCGGAAAGCGCCTGCATCGATCCGTTCTTCGCCGAGACCACGCTGGTGCTGGTCTGCGACACGCTGGAGCCGCTCAC
>JASHOR010000135.1 GCA_030041005.1 Xanthobacteraceae bacterium | reverse complement strand
TTGTCGGCGATATCAAAATCCAGACTGCTCAAGTGCTGCGACGTGTTGACGAGCTTCTCAATCTCGCGGGAACCGACAAAACACACCTGCTAAGCGCCCAGGTCTGGATCGCTGATATGCGCTTGTTCGAAGATCACAATTCTGTTTGGAACGAGTGGGTCGATCCAGCAAATCCTCCGGCGCGGGCTTGCCTCACGACCGAGTTTTGGCGACCTGGGATGCTCGTTGAAGTCATGGTGGTTGCGGCCGTGCCATGAACCTTTTGCAGTGGAACTGCGCGGAAAGGCGTTCACAAAGGATGCTCGGCATCTGCCGCACCGCACCGAAGTCTCCTGGTAATGCGACGATAAGGGTCACGGACGACCGAATCGCCATAGTCGGGCAACTTCCGCTATGCCCCCGAGAGCGACCAAATCGCTGGGCCGCGTTAAGTGACGCGAGGCGCCATCAGCGGGCCAAAGCTTCGCAGCGCATGTCCGCGTCGCTCCACCCTCGAAGCTGCATGATGATGTATGGTCAGGCTCTGCCAATTCACTTCTTACTGTGATACTGCCGCTTGGCATGAGCTTTGAGGGCAAATCCGTTTTGGTAACTGGTGCCAACAATCCGTTGGGCATCGGCGCTGCGACCGCGCGGGCGTTTGCCCTCCGCGGCGCCAAGGTGGCGTTGACGTATCTGAAGCTGCCATATCCGATGGAAGGGCGGCAGGAGACTGCCAGACTGGCACTCTATCAGCACCAATGCGCCAAGTCGGCTGACGAGGTCGTCCAGTCAATAGTTCGTGACGGCGGAATTGCAACAGCGAGGGAATTCGACCTTGCGGCGTGCGATGTCGGCCCGAAGCTTTTCGACTGGGCTGAAGCCTCCGTGGGGGCCGCCGCGGCGCGACGTTCGGGCGCGTGATTAACCTGAGCACCGACGCGGCCCAATCGTTTGCAGGGCAGATCACCTACGGCGCAAGCAAGGCCGGCGTGGAGGCGCTGACAACCGGTGCAAACCGGATATATCTCGCCTCAGACCGAGGCCACGCTCATTCAGTCAATTCCCGTCGGTCGGATTGGTACGCCGCAAGACATTGCCAACTCGATCCTGTTCTTCGCCTCTGAGGAGGCCGATTGGATCACGGGACAGGTGATCCGGGTATCCGGTGGACATGAACTCTGAACACGAGGGGCTTGAGCCGCGGGCGCGGCCATCGTCGGCCCTGGTTCAGTCGCGCGATCCTGCCACATTTTGTTGGGCAGAGCGTCGGCCTGGTATCAAAGCTCCAGCCGGCCGAGCGTTACTCGGCCGATTGGTCCAAGGTAACTTTGGCCTGTTGAGCCATCTCGAACGGCGGCGAAATGCGAAATCGGCGCGCTGTTTGAGCAGCGCAGTCGAGTTCGCTAAGCTTGCGGCGTCGGCGCGCGCCGCTGCCGAGACGATCTCCGGGGGAGCAGCATGAACATTCAACGCCGAGGATTGCTACGGTCGGGCATCGCCGTTGCCGCGCTGGCTGCGGCGCCGCGGTTTGCCCGCGCGCAATCCTATCCAACGCATCCCATCCGGCTGATCGTCGGTTTCCCGGCCGGCGGTCAGGTCGACATTCTTGCGCGCGTGACCGCGCAATGGCTCGGGCAGCAGCTCGGTCAGACGGTGGTGGTCGAAGACAAGCCCGGCGTGGGCGGAAGCCTGGGCGCACAGGCCGTCGTGAATGCGCCTGCCGATGGCTATACGCTGTTCTTCGCCGCCACTTCGAATGCCGTCAACGCCTCGCTGTTTGCCCATCTGCCCTACGACTTTGGCCGCGACACCACGGCCGTCGCGGCGGTGAACGATATTCCGCTTGTCCTCGAAGCCAATCCGTCGTTCCCGCCCAAGACCGTGGCCGAACTGATTGCCAAGGCCAAAGCCAGCCCGGGCGCGATCAGCATGGGGTCGCCATCGGCGGGTACGCCGCCCTATCTCTGCGTCGATCTTTTGAACCTGATGGCCGGCATCAAGACGGTCCATGTGCCCTATTTCGGCGAGAACCAGATGGTGACCGATCTGCTCGGCGGCCAACTCATGATCGGGTTCGGCGGCATTTCCTCCGCCATGGGCCACATCAAGGCCGGCAAGCTGCGCGCGTTGGCGGTGACGACCGCCAAGCGGCTGCCGCAATTGCCGGATGTGCCGACCATCGGCGAGACGGTGCCGGGCTTCGTGGCCAGCGGCTGGAACGGCATCGTCGGTCCGAAGAATATGCCGCGCGCGGTCGTCGACAGGTTGGCAAGCGCGGTCAAGGTCATTCAGGCCGACCCCAAGTTCAAGGAACGATTGACCGCGGTCGGCGTCACCGAACTCGCGATGGGCCCCGATGCGTTCGGCAAGTACATCGCCGCGGAGACCGCGAAATGGGCCAAGGCGGTCAAATTCGCCGGCTTGAAACCGCAATAACGCCAAGGCCAGTCCGGGGCGCCGTTGCTGCCGGCGCGCTTGCGCAAGGAGGAAAACGCCATGCGGATCGTCGATCTGAGCCGCGATCTTTATCATCGCACGCCGACCTATCCGGGACAGCCGCCGATCATTCACGGCATCTGGAAGACCCATGAGGAGGCGTTCGTTGAATCGGGCAATGTCCAGGGCAACAGCGTGATGTTCTTTTCCATGCCCGATCACGGCGGCACGCACATCGACGCGCCGCGGCATTTCGGCAAGAGCGGCACGCCGATCGACAAATATCCGTTGGAGAATTGTATCGTGCAGGGCATCTGCATCGACCTGCGCCACATCGTCCCGCGCGCCGAGATCACGCCCGACGATCTGAAGGCCGCGGTGGACAAGGCGGGCGTGCCGATCCCGAAAAAAGGCACCGTGCTGTTGTGCACCGGCCATCATGCGCGCACGTTTCCGAAGCCGGCCTATTCGACCGACAATCCCGGCGTCAACGTCGCCGCGACCGAATGGCTGGCGCGGCAGGGCATCGTGCATTTCGGCATCGATTCGATGCGTCCGGGGCCGGAAGGCAGAATCAACTCGCTGGTGCACAAAGCCTGCCTCGACCTCGACATCACGCATCTGGAAAGCCTGTGCAATCTCGAATCGCTGCTCGGCCAGGGCGAATTCCAGTTCATCTGCCTGCCGCTGAAATGGCGCGAGGGCACCGGCTCGCCGGTGCGCGCGGTGGCGGTGTTCAAGGATTAGCTGTTACCCGCAGGCTGCGTTGTGATAGAAAGGCGCATGGTAGCGCTCCCTAAAGAACGAATGACGGTGAACGAATTTCTGCATTGGGCGAAGCAACGGCCCGAGCGCTGGGAATTGTTCGACGGCGTTCCGATGGCGATGTCGCCGGAGCGGGTAATTCATGGCGATACGAAATATCGCGCCGCGCGCGCCTTCGATGGCGCGATCGCCAAGGCGCGCGTACCGTGTCGCTTTGTTCTCGATAGCGCCGCGGTGCGGATCGATGCGCGAAACACTTATCAGCCGGATTTGTTCGTCTATTGCGGAGAGCCGGTGTCCGGCGACGCGGTGGAAGTGCCGGCGCCGGTCATCGTTGTAGAGATTTTGTCGCCGGGAAACGCCATTACTGATTTACGCGACAAGCTGCAGGGTTACTTCCGTGTTCCCAGCGTGCAACATTACTTGGTTGTCGATCCTGATAAGAGACTTGTCATTCACCATGCGCGTGGGCGGAATGACGTAGTGACGACTCGGATTGTCACGAGCGGAGAAATCGCGCTCGATCCGCCCGGATTGTCGCTGACAGCAACCGATTTCTTTGGTCCTGCCAACGCCTAACGCCCGCCCATGCAGCTCGGCCACAATCGGAAGATGACTGGGGCGCAATGCCTCGCCGACATGCTCAAAGGCTACGGCGTCACGCATGTCTTTCACGTGCCCGCCGTGCTGCGCACCACCTACGCGGAGATGGAGCGGCGCGAGACCGGCATCAAGCGGCTGCACGTGCATGGCGAGAAGGCCGCCGCCTACATGGCCGACGGCTACGCGCGCGCGTCGGGCAAGCCCGGCATCTGCATGGCGCAGGTGATCGGCGCGCTCAATCTCGCCGCCGGGCTGCGCGATGCCTGGCTCGCCCATTCACCGGTGATCGCCATGACCGGCGGGCGCGAGCCGAAGACCAAATTCAGAAAAGTCTATCAGGAGATCGACGACGTGCCGGCGTTCGAGCCGGTGACCAAGTTCAATGCCACGATCGACGACGTCGCGCGTTTCCCCGACATGGTGCGGCAGGCGTTCCGCGCCGCCACCAGCGGCACGCCGGGACCCGTGCATCTGCAATTTCGCGGCAACGAGGGACAGATCGACGCGGAAGAAGCGGAGATGGAGCCGCTGGTCGAGCAACAATTCGCCCGCGTGCCGGCGTTCCGGCCGGCGCCCGATGAGGCGAGCGTGCGCGCCGCGCTCACGCTGCTCGAACAATCGGCCCGTCCGGTGATCGTGGCCGGCGGCGGCGTGCGCGCCTCGGGCGCGCAGAGTGAACTCGTTGCCCTCGCCGAAGCGCTGCAAATCCCGGTCGCCACTTCGCTCAACGGCAAGGATTCGATCCCCGGCAATCATCCGCTCTCGGTCGGCGTCGCCGGCACCTATTCGCGCGAAAGCGCCAACCGCGTCGTCAACGCGGCCGATCTCATCTGCTTTATCGGCAGCGAAACCGGCGGCATGACCACGCATTTCTGGGCGGTGCCGACGATCGGCACGCCGACCATCCAGATCAATATCGATCCCGAAGCCATCGGGCGCAATTATCCGTTCGAGGCCGCGGTCAACGGCGACGCCAAGGCGACGCTTGTGGCGATGCTGAAAATCGCCGATCGCGCATCGGCTGGGCGGCGCCACGCCTGGATCGCGGATGCGCAAAAAATCTGCGAGGAATGGCGGACGAAATACCAGTCTGCGCTTGCCTCCGACGCCGTGCCGATCCGTCCCGAGCGGCTATGCCGCGAGTTGACGCAGCACGTGCCCGACGACGCCATCGTGGTCGTCGATACCGGCCATGCCGGGATGTGGATGGGCGGCATGTTCGATCTGACCAGTCCGCGGCAGAGCTACGTGCGCAGCGCCGGCCATCTCGGCTGGGCGTTTCCGGCCGGGCTCGGCGCCAAATGCGCCTGTCCGGATCGTCCCGTCGTCACCTTCACCGGCGACGCCGGCTTCTGGTATCACATCGCCGAAGTCGAAACCGCGGCGCGCTGGAATATCGCCGCCGTCACCGTCGTCAACAACAACGGCGGCGGCAATCAGAGCAAACGCGGCTTCGATCGCGTCTATGGCGGCCGGCAGACCGAGAAGGCGCGCGAGTTGTGGACTTTCAGCAAAGTCGATTTTGCCCGCCTGGCCGAAGACATGGGCGCGTTGGGCATCCGCGTCGAGCAAGCATCCGCGTTTCCCGCGGCATTGGCGCAGGCGCTTGCCTCCGGCCGCCCCGCCGTGATCGATGTTGTGACCGATATCGACGCGCTGGCGCCAGTCGCGGTGACGTAGGTCCGAGACGGCGTCTAGTATGACCGCTCCTTAGCGGCATTCGGGAAGATGCGTGTGGCTGCTGCTTCGATCTAACGTGTCAGATTCGCAGTGGTCGCATCAGGCAAATCTATCCCCCACCCGACAAGTCACGCTACTTGCTTTCGCCCGCAGTCCAGAAGATCTGCCATGCCCAGCTCGGCGCACATCTGATTCTTGTGGGCGCGACAAGACACGTACCGCCCCTGATCGCATCGAAAAGATGACTGTTCACTTCCTGCAACGCATTAAGACGCTGCAGTGAATAAGGCAAAATACTCCCCGCCACGAATAAACCTATGATATTGAGTATGATTCCTGCCGTAGCAATTTTGGTGCTCACTCGCGACCGCAGTGCATCGACGCCGAGACTGAGACCGATGATCGTGACTATCAACGCAATAACCGAGATCAAAATAGTTGCCGCATTCATCGGGCTAGGCACTAACACCTGCAGCCAAAATGATAACCCGAGCAGAAGCGAAACGATCGCTTTGTCGCCAGTTGCACCCTGCTGAATTTGATCACCAGGATGCCTCATCATATTGAAGCCGGCCGCACAGGCAATCGCCGCAGGAATAATTGTCGGTGCAAGCAATTCGGGGAAGCCCGGCGGACATTCGCCTGTGCAAACGAACGAGAGCCCCCAAAGTGTAGTCATCAAGGTTATGAATGCGGCAACCCCCAGCACCCACCAGTTCACGCGAAAAAGTGAGTACACGCCAAATCCCAAAGAGATGAGAAGCATCAGGAGTCCCATAAGTGTGACACGAAAGGGATAACTTTCGCCGACCGTCGCGGCACCACCCGCGGCGATGAGCATGCAAATGCTCACCCATTTGGAGCCTCGTAACCGACTTTGCTGTTTTGTTTCTGGGCGCGATGAATAGACCGTCGCGTATAGTTCGGTCGGTTTTGGCGTCCTAATCATTCGACGTGGTACGAATTTTTTCATTATGCTGGATAGCAGCGTATCAGTTTTCTCATTCCCAATCTGAGGTTCTTTGAACGTTGAGCGCGGAGCTGCCGTATGCAGCTTGTCATTTTCCTCAGTCTCCACCTGGCGGATTGCATCGTCCAATGCATGGCATTCACGGGCGACTTCAGCTTCGCTCCGGCCGCGAAGTTGCGTAGCGAGCGCGCTGCGTGCGCTTTCATATAACACACGACGAGTCGCGTCAGTGTTCCGTTGGAGATTAGCTACGGCGCGAGCAATGAGCGGATAGTAATCGGCCATTGCCGATATCCCCTTCATCTCGGATTGGCCAAAATCAGCTCCTCAATATGCCTTTGCTCATAGCAGTTTTGCGGATTGCTTGAAAGCGCAGATTGGAATCGACACGAAGCACGCGGCGTCAGCCAGCGACACCGATTGAGGTTGAGGGGCTCGCGCTAAACAAGTTGACGACAGGAAAAGGTGCATTTGTTTCGCGCAGACGCACGTCATGCGCCGATCTAGATTAGCCGCGACTTCGGAAGGGGTCAGACGCGTTACCTCACCACCGGCAGCGTCCCTGGCGCGCACCAATCGGCGCCTACGTCAACGCCCGCGCCAGCCCGACAATCATGTCCTCCAAATCACTGAGCGCATTGAAACGCGGTTGCGCGGCGATGTGCGGCGTCATGATGACGTTGGGAAATTGCAGCAACTCATCGTCATCGCGGCCGGGCGACTGGTACAGCGGGTCGAGCGCGAAGCCGCCGAGATGGCCGGAGCGCAGGGCATCGATCAGAGCGGCGCGATCGAC
>JASHOR010000009.1 GCA_030041005.1 Xanthobacteraceae bacterium | reverse complement strand
GTGACTTCGCTGAGGCCGCCGGTGTCGATGTCGATGAGCTGATAGGGCCGGATCGCGTCGGTAATGCGTTCCGTCGACACCGCGCCGGTGGTGCCGAGATCGGGAGCGCGGAAGACGGCGACGTTGGCGACCGGCCCGGCGTTCTCGATGAGGTCGCCGATGCGCACGAGATCGCCGTCGACGGTGACGCTGGCGCGCAGCGTCGGCCGGGCTGATTGCGCCGCGGCGGCGCCGCTGCCGGCCGCGGCGAGAACAAGCGCTACAGCCAAGCCGGCAATGCGGTTGAACGCAGTCAGGCGGATCATGGCGGAAAGGACCTTTCTCAGCGTGCCAGTTGCGAGGTCGTCTGCAGCATCTGGTCGGCGGCGCTGATCACCTTGGAATTCATCTCGTAGGCGCGCTGCGCGGCGATCAGGTTGGAGATTTCAGTCACCGCTTCGACGTTGGATTGCTCGAGGCTGCCTTGCAGCAGCGTGCCGGCATTGTTGGTGCCGGGCACGCCGTCCTGGGGCGTGCCCGACGCCGGCGTCGCGGTGAACAGGTTCGAGCCCTGGGCCTGCAGGCCGGCATCGTTGATGAAAGTGGTGAGCGTGAGCTGGCCGAGTATGCTCGAAGTCGTGCTGCCCGGCGGCGTCACCGACACCTGGCCCTGCTGGTTGATGGTGAGTCCGGTCGAGTTCGCCGGGATGGTGATGGTCGGCTGCACCAGATTGCCTTGCGCGGTGACGATGCGGCCTTGCGAATCCATCTGGAACGAGCCGTCGCGCGTGTAGCTGAAAGTGCCGTCGGGCATCTGGATCTTGAACCAGCCGGAGCCCTGGATCGCCACGTCGAGCGTGTTGCCGGTCTGCGCCACGGTGCCTTGCGTCATCAGCCGCGGCGTACCCACGGTCTTGACGCCGGAGCCGAGCTCGATGCCGACGGGCAGAATGTTGCCCTGATCCGAGGCCTGCGCGCCGATGCGCTGCACGTGCTCGTAGAGCAAATCCTGAAACTCGGCGCGCTGGCTCTTGTAGGCGGTCGTCGTCATGTTGGCGATGTTACCGGCGATGACCTGGACCTGCAGGTCCATCGCCGCCATTCCGGTTGCTGCGGTATCGAGCGCACGCATTCAAATCTCCTCAACCTGCACGTTCGCGGATGCTTGCCAATTGCTGATGCTCTCACACGCTGCCCGAGGCCGGCGCTTGCGAGAGCTGAGTGAGCGCGTTCGTGCGCTGATCGCTCTGCTGCTGAAGGACGTTGGCGATGTCGTTGTAAGACTGTGTGATCTCGACCATGCGCGAAATCTCTGCCACCGCGTTGACGTTGGACTTCTCGACCGCGCCCTGTATGACGCGGGTCCCGAGCGCCGGAGGGACTGGATTGACGCCGGCGGGCGGCGCAAAGGTGCTGCTGCCGTCCTTTTGCAGTTGCTGTTGCTGATCGAACGCCACCAGTTGCAACTGGCCGCGCGGCGCCTCTGTGGTGCTGTTGCCCACGCGCGCCGTGATGATACCGGTCGGGCTGATTGTTACGTCGTGATCGGTGTTCTGGAAGGTGATCGGGCCGTTGTCGCCGAGCACCGGATAGCCTTCGCTGGTGACGAGTTGGCCGGTGGCGTTGGTGAGGAACGCCCCGTTGCGCGTGTAACGCACCCCGCGCGGCGTCTGAACCGCGAGGTAGGCATTGCCTTCGATGGCGACATCGAGCGGATTGCCGGTGTGCTCGATCGCCCCGGCGGAGAAATCGATCCAACTGGCGCGGTCCTCGACGAAACTGAGGTCCTTGTCGCTGCCCGCGAACTGGTTGTCCCTGGTGTCCGGCATCAGATATTGCGCGAACAGCGCGTTGTCGGCCTTGTAGCCGTTGGTGTCGATGTTTGCGATGTTGTTGGCGACGATGTCGAGCTCGTGCGTGAGCGCCATTTGCCGCGACAAGCCGACGAGAAGCGCACTCTCCATCGGGTACTCCCCTTAAATCCTGTGCGGTGCCGAAAGCGGCATCTGCACCATTTGCCGCGGCTCTCCCAAGCGGCGGCGAACGAACGATTGCAGAAGCCGTGCCACTCTGAAAATGCGAGAAAGAACAAGATGCTAGATCGAGGTGAGGCGTTCGCTCGCCGGCAGAAAAGGGTGCTGTCGTGGCCGCCACCGGGCAAAATTTTCCGCCCGTCGGGGCGCAAGCAAGCATCCGTTAACCATTGCTACCTAGCTTGAGCGAGATCGCGCCACATCCGATGCGGGCGGCGAACGCGCCTAGTGTTGGTGCGGCGTTGCCAAGCCTGTCTGCGTCGGCCTCTCACCCACGCGGAAGCGCCTCATGGCAACGAAAGAAGAAGCGCAGAACAAGCCCCAAGCTGAAGATGCCGAAGAAGCGGAAAAACCCGTTCCCGGGAAACGCCGCTTTTCGACCAAACTGATGGTCGTTGGGGCGGCCGCGGTTGTCGGCCTGGGAGCTATTGGTGGCGGCGGCTATTACTTTATCGCCGGGCACAGCGAGGCCTCGGCCGCACCCGCCGCGCGCGTCAAGCCGCCCGTTTTCTTCGACATGCCGGATATTCTGGTGAATCTGTCGTCGAATGGCAGCAGCGATCGCACGCAATACTTGAAGGTCGAAGTCGTTCTCGAACTGCCCAACGAGGCGATGAAAGCGCAAATCCAACCTCTCATGCCGCGGGTGATGGACATGTTCCAGACCTACCTGCGCGAGTTGCGTGCCACCGATCTTGATGGCTCGGCAGGGCTCTACCGGCTCAAGGAGGAGCTTACGCGGCGTGTCAATGCCGCGATCGCGCCGGACCACATCAACGCGGTGCTGTTCAAGGAAATCGTGGTGCAGTGACGTGGTGACTGCCGCGGCAGGCCGCAATCGAGAGCGTGTTAGGCAAGCGCGCGTGGTTGGCTTCACGCGACCGGACTCGAACTAGCAGATGGCTCAAAAAGACCAGATCGACCAGGATGCGTTAGCCGCCGAGTGGGGCGTTGCCCTTGAGGCCGAGCAGGAAGCGGCGGCGGCCGAGAAGGCGGCCGCTCCGGTCGAACCGGAAGGCGGTGCCGAGGCCATGGCCGCGCAATGGGCGGCCATGGTCGATGACGGGCAATTGGTTCCCAACACCAAGGGCGGCGCTGAACGCATCCTCACCCAGGAGGAAATCGATTCGCTGCTCGGCTTTTCGCTCGCCGACGTTTCGCTCAACGACAATTCCGGCATCCGCGCCATCATCGACTCGGCGATGGTCTCCTACGAGCGGTTGCCGATGCTGGAAATCGTCTTCGACCGGCTGGTCCGGTTGATGACCACAAGCCTGCGCAATTTCACCTCCGACAACGTCGAGGTTTCGCTTGATCGAATCACGTCGGTTCGTTTCGGTGATTACCTCAACTCGATTCCGTTGCCCGCCATTCTCGCCGTATTCAAGGCCGAGGAATGGGAGAACAACGGCCTCGTCACGGTCAATTCGAGCCTCATTTATTCGATCATCGACGTGCTCCTGGGCGGGCGCCGCGGGCAAACGGCGATCCGCATCGAGGGGCGGCCTTACACCACGATCGAAACCAACCTGGTCAAGCGCATGATCGAGGTTGTGCTGGCGGACGCCGAGCTTGCGTTCAAGCCGCTGTCGCCGGTGAAGTTCAACATCGATCGGTTGGAAACCAATCCGCGCTTTGCCGCGATCTCGCGCCCGGCCAATGCGGCGATCCTGGTGCGGCTGCGCATCGACATGGAAGATCGCGGCGGCAATATCGAACTGTTGCTGCCCTACGCGACGATCGAGCCCATCCGCGAAGTGCTGTTGCAGATGTTCATGGGCGAGAAATTCGGCCGTGACCCGACCTGGGAAGGCCATCTCGCCACGGAGATCGGTCAGGCTGAAATCGCTGTCGATGCCGTGCTTTACGAGGCACATCTACCGCTCAAGCGGATGATGAAGCTCGAGGTCGGCGACACGCTGATGCTGGAGCTCAAATCGGATGCGCTGGTCATAGTACGCTGCGGCGACGTGACCCTTACAGAGGGGCGCATGGGTCGTGTTGGCGACCGCGTCGCGGTGCGCGTGGCCAAGCCTTTGCGCAAGCCAGGCACGACCCTTGCCATGTTCGAAACGGCTGGCGGATCAGGCAACCGGATGGAGGCACAATGACCGACGGAATGGGAATGATCATCAACAGCGTGGTCGCGATTCTGCTCATGCTGACCATCGGTTATTGCGGGATGCTCAATCGCCGCCTCAAGCTTCTGCGGGCCGACGAGGACGCACTGCGAGCCACGATTGGCGAACTGATGGCCGCGACCGAGATTGCCGAGCGCGCCATCGCTGGCCTGAAAATCACGGCTCGCGACTGTGAGATCGGCCTGGGCGAGCGGCTAAACCGCGCCGAGCGCGTCACCGCCGAACTCGACCGCAAGCTGATCGCATGCAAGAACGTGGTCGGGCGTCTTTCACAGATCGGGGACACCGGACGCACCGACGGGGCCAAGTCGCGTGTGCAGGATGCGCAGGCGCTTGCGGTGGCCGCCCAGGCCTTCGCCGAGCGTCTGCGCCACAAAGTGCTTGGTCAGGCGGCATGATGATTCCGTACCCAATCTTCCATCGATCATCGCCGGTGGCGGATGGTCCGCTCTGTGAACGACAAGCGAGCAAGCATGATCAGCTTCATCCGTGAGCTCCGGCTGATCCCGATCGCGCTGATCGCCAGTGCCTGTCTTTTGGTGTTGAAGATTGCCGATCTTACGCTTGACGGCGGCCATTGGTTTTCAACCGATAACGCGTCGATCAGCGATGATGGTAACGCCGTCGTCAGGACATCGCCGGATGGGTCGCCGCCGGGCCAGAAACTGTCCTGGGCGGGGCAGATGTTCAACTTTCCGGGTGGTGGAGGGGCGAAGCCGCCGGACGATATTGCGCCGCCGGCGCCGACGCCGGGCGAACTTGCCAAGGCGGATCAAGCCGATCCGGAGGCGCAGAATGGCGACATCACGGGTTCGATTGTTGCTGCGCCCCCTGCCGGCGCCAGCAAGAGCGCAGCGGCCGCTTCACTCGCCAAAGGCGGAAAGCCACCACCGCCGCCCGTCGACGGCGTGGTTATTCCAGTCAACGGTACCGCATTGCCGTCCGGCGCCGAGCGCCGGATACTCGAGAGGCTGCAGCAGCGGCGCCAGGAACTGGATGCCCGCTCTCGCTCGCTCGATATCCGTGAGAGCCTGGTGAAGGCCGCCGAGCAGCGGATCGACGCGCATTTGACCGAAATCAAGGAGATTGAGGCGCGAATAAAGGCTGAGACGATACAGAAGGACCAAGCCGATGCTGCGAGGATGAAAGGCTTGGTGACCATGTATGAGAACATGAAGCCGCGTGATGCCGCCAAGATCTTCGATGCGCTCGACATGGAGGTGCTGATCAGGGTCGCCTCTCAGATCAATCCGCGGGTCATGGCCGACATCATGGCGCAGATGTCTCCGGAAATGGCCGAACGTCTGACCGTGGCCCTGGCGAGCAAGGCGGAGAGGACGGCAAAGAACGATTCCACCGAGCTACCGAAGATCGAAGGTCAGCCGACATCGCCGTGATCGTTCGGCCCGTCGTGTGGCGTTGGTCGTCGCACACCCTCAACGACTGCAAGCAGGGGAATGGACGTGCGCAAGCAACGCCGTGCGCGCGAGAGCGCGTTCGCGCTCGCTTTCGACCCATGGGGCGGATCATTGGGCGGATCATGGGGCGGATCATTGGGCCGGATCAACGCAGCGGCGGATCAAGTCATGAGACGGCAATGATGCCGGCATTCGATGCGTAAGGAAAATTGCAGCGTGAACCCGGCGAACGTCGCGGGCGCGCCATCGCGCCAATCTTGTTGCCGGCGGGACGTTTCGAGCGAAAACTTGTCACGTTGGATATGCCAGTATATCCTGCGTGCTGCGCCTGACTGGATGAGTTGAAAACGCGGAACGAAGACAACGAGCGTATGAACCAGGATGACGCATTCGAGAGAATTCTCTCGCTTCTTCCGTTGGCAACCTATCGCGCTGGGCAGATCGTCTTGAATGACCGGTCGAAGTCCGGTCATCTCCTGATCCTCAAACGAGGCTCGGTCGTAATACTCAAGGATTCTATTGAGATCGCCAGGGTGAAGGAACCTGGCGCGGTTTTCGGTGAGCTTTCCGCGCTGTTGGATCAGCCCCATACGGCGGACGTCCCGGCTCTCGAGGACTCGGAATTTTATGTTGCGGATGCCGGGCTTTCTATTAAGCATCCGGTGGCGTTGCTGCACGTCGCAAGGGTTCTGGCGCGGCGAACTATCGAAGCGAACGAAGATCTCGTCGAGCTGAAGAATCAACTGCAGGCTGGTCGGCCGACGGCCGCTCTCGGCCAGACACTCGAAAAGATCGGAGAGGCGCTCAATACGGGCGGCACGAATTTCCACACCGGACGTTCGCAATAGCGCTCACGCCTCCTTTGGCGACGGATCTCGCCAAACGCGGAGAAACGCCATGTTCCTGCGCAATTACTGGTACGTCGCCGCCAGCGATACGGAGATCGGAAGGAAGCCGATCGCCCGGACGATTCTCGGCGAGCCGATCGTGTTGTTCCGCACCGAAGCGGGCGAGCCGGTGGCGTTCGAGGATCGCTGTGCGCACCGGCATCTGCCGCTGTCGATGGGCAAGCTCTGCGGTGACACGTTGCAGTGTCATTATCACGGGTTGCGCTTCGCTGCGGATGGCCGCTGTGTGTACATTCCCGGCCAAGACCATGTTCCGCAAGGCGCCAGGGTACGGACCTATCCGGTGGTCGAGCGCCATCACTGGATCTGGATCTGGATGGGCGACAAGGCGCTCGCGGACGCCACGAAGATCACCGATTTCCACTGGCTCGACGATCGGCACTGGGGCGCCAGGAGCTCTTATCTGCACGTGGAGGCAAACTGGCAGCTTGTGGTCGACAATCTGCTCGACCTCACGCATCTTGCCTTTGTTCACGACACTACTATCGGCAACCTGGCGCTGGCCGAGCATGCCAAGGTCGGTGTGACCCGCGCGCCCGGCAACGTAGTCGTCACCCGCTGGATTATCGACCAGGAGCCACCGCCGACGTTCAAGAAAGTCGGCGGATTTACCGGCAACGTCGATCGCTGGCAGATCATCGATTTCACGCCGCCGGCCTTTCTGCGGCTCGACGTTGGCGCCACGCCGACCGGCACCGGCGCCCCGCAAGGCAGGCGCGTGGGCGGCATCGGCATGCGCAACCTCAATGCGATCACGCCCGAGACCGAGACGACCTCGCACTACTTCTGGGGCCAAGCGCACGATTTCGATATCGACAATGCCCAAACCACCGACAAGGTTTTCGAGCAGATACGCACCGCGTTCCTCGAAGACGTAGCGGTTTTCTCCGCACAGCAGAAGAACCTGAACGTTTTTCTCGACCCGCCCCAGGTCGACATTGCCGCCGATGCGGGCGCCATCGCCGCCCGGCGCATCCTCGACCGATTGTACGACGAAGAGCAGACCGCCCGCCGCGCCGCCCATTCTTGAGGCCGCGCCTGCTTTCAGAAGAACGCCATTAAGCGGCCGTTAAACGCGCGGTCCTACCTTGGCGTGCTCGCCGGCAACCTGCGCCGGCGGGCTGCGGCCGCCAAGGCTGCACTCCGTACTGTGTGGCGTCGGGTCGAGTTCAGTTCATGGCGTGCGGTCCCGTCCGTCCCCCAGCTGATTCCCGCGCTGCCAAGCCTGCGCGAAGCTGGTCCGCCAGGGCTGTGCCGTCGATGGCGCTCCCGCAAAAAAGCAATTTCGAGCGGGCAGGGTGCCGGATACCCCGCGCTCTTGTCCGCGTTCTTATGGTGATCGCGGCATTGGCTTCGGTCCGCGCGGCGGCGGCCAATACGATCAAGGCCACCGTTATCGCCGGAGTCCAGGGCGGCTACGCGCGCCTGATTTTCACGATGAGCGCCTACGATCAAACCAGCGTGCGCCAGGAAGGCAACGTACTGATCATCAGTTTCAACAAGCCAATCGACATATCGGTCGATCGGCTTGCCGGGCAAGCGCCGGATTACATCGGGGCGGCGCGAAGCGATCCCGACGGCAGCGCCGTCCGGCTGGCGCTCGCCCGCAAAGTCACCGTCAATGCCATGAATGCCGGCGAGCAGTATTTCGTGGACCTCTTACCCGACACGTGGCGCGGATTGCCGCCGGGCTTGCCGCAGGCCGTGGTCGATGCGCTGGCGCGGCGCGCCCGCGAGGCGGAAAGGCTTGCCGACCGTGAGCGCCGGATCGCGTCGCTGGGCAAGATCCCCGCGGTGCGCGTGCACGTCGCGAACGGGCCGACGTTCACGCGTTACATATTCGGCGTCCCCAGTCAGGTCTCGGTTGCGGCGGAGCGGCAAAAGAACGGCCTTACGCTCAAATTCGACGCGCCGCTCAATTTCGACCTCGAAGATGTCCAGTCAACGCTTCCGTCCACGATCGGGGCCGTCAAGGCGCAGCTTCAGGACGCCTCCGCGACGGTTCATTTCGACTTTCTGGCCGATGCCGGCGTGCGCACCTTTCGCGACGAGAATGGCTACGCGGTCGATGTGGCGGGCGCCGGCAAGGATCGGCCCGCGAACCCCGCCGCAGCCATTCTGCGCGCGGCGGCGCTCCCCGGCCGGCCCGCGCCGACCGTCAGCGTGCCGATTGCGCGGGCACGCCAAGCCGGTTCTGGCGCGCTTGCAGCTTCGGCCGCGCCGATAGCGTTGCCGCCACCTGCAATATCCACTCCGCCGGTGCCGCCGGCTCCGGCAGGCGCGGTCGCTGCAGCCACGGCACCGTCGTCTATCCCGCCCGCCAACGCCCGACCCGCTTTGATCGCGTCGAATCCGGCAAAGGGCCCCGGGCCGCCCACCCGCCCGGCGGTCAACGAAGCCTCCATCCCGATTGCGTCGGGTCCGGCAAAGGGCCCCGGGCCGCTCGCGCCCTTGGCGGTCAACAAACCTCCGGCCCCAATCGGTTCAGCACAGGCAAAAGTCGCTGGGCCGCCCGCCGGCACCGCGGTTCAGCGACCCGCAGTTCGGCTCGCCACGGCTCGGCCGGAGGCGGCCATGCCGCCACCGGTGGCGGCGAAACGCGTGGTGCAGGCGCCACGCGCAGCGGACGGGAACGGACAAGCTGCCGGAAAAATTCCGGTCGATCTCGCCCGCCAGAACGAGCACCTGAAATTGTCGTTTGAATTCGCGACGCCGACGGCTGCCGCCGTCTTCAACCGCGCCGACACGCTGTGGATCGTGTTCGACTCCAAGGCCGACATCGACCTCAGCGCCCTCAAGAACGAGGCAACGGGGACCATCCGCAGCGCCAAACTGACCCGCGCCCCTGACGCCGATATCGTTCGGATCAAGCTCGCTCGACCCGTTTTGTCGAGTGTTGGCACGGATGGCCCGGTTTGGACGGTGGACATTGGTGACTCAGTCGTCGAGCCGGTCCATGGCCTCGATCTCACTCGCAGCTTGATCGGCCGCAACCGTTCCTCCATGACGATCCCGCTCGATGCGCCGCATGAACTGCACCGGATAAAGGATCCGGAAGCCGGCGATCAGCTTCTTGTCGTCACGGCTTTTGCTCCGGCGCGTGGAGTGATCCATACGCAGAACTTCATCGAGTTTCGCGCGCTCGCCTCGGAGCAAGGCGTGGCCGTCGAGCCGCTCGCCGACGACATCGAAATGGGCGTCGGGCCTGACGGAGTTGTAATCCGCCGTCCCGGTGGCTTGACGTTGTCAAGCTCGCTGCAAACGCTGCTGCGCGGTCAGGCATTACGTCCGGCGACATTCAATCCGGAGCTGTGGGGGCGTGACCGCAAGGGCTCCTACGAGCGGCGGCAATTTGCCCTCATCGCCGCCGCGGCGGCGGCGCCCAAGGGCAAACGTCTCGGACCGCGTCTCGACCTTGCCCGCTTCTATCTGGCGCGTTCGATGTACCCCGAGGCCAAGGGAGTGCTTGACGTGGCGCTCGCCGACGCGCGTCCGTCCTCCGAAAACGTGAGCGCCATCGTTCTGCGTGCCATTGCCGAGATCATGATGGATCGGCCTGCGGCGGCGCTCAAGGATCTCGCCAATCCCGACGTCGGCGATCAGCACGATGCGCCGCTGTGGCGGGCCCTCGCCTATGCGCGGCAGGGAAAGTGGGCAGAGGCGCGTCAGGGTTTCAAGAGCGTCGAGACGGCCATCGCCACGCTGCCGATCGAACTGCAGCGGTTTGCGCTCAAAGAGGAAATGCGCGCCTCGATCGAGGTGGGCGATTTCGCCGAAGCCGAGAACGAGCTCAACGATTTGCAGACCATTGGCATACCGCCCGACATGCGACCGGCGCTGTCAGTGCTTATCGGCCAATTGGACGAGGCCACGAACCGCACCGAAGATGCGCTTGCGGCTTATCGCGCAGCGGCCGGCTCGTCGGATCAGCCTGCCGCCGCACAAGGGCGATTGCGCGAGACGTTCCTGCGCTATTCGCTGGGCGATCTCAAGCGCAGGGATGTCGTCTCCGACCTGGAATCACTCACGACCCTGTGGCGCGGAGACGAAACCGAGATCGAGGCGCTGCAGATGCTGGCGCGGCTTTATACCGAGGAGGGCCGCTATCGCGACTCCTTTTACGTCATGCGGACCGCGATGACCGCCCATCCGGGTTGGGACATGACGCGCAAGATCGAGGACGAGGCGGCGAAGACATTCGATTCGCTGTTCCTGGCTGGCAAGGCCGATTCGCTCTCCCCAATCGACGCGCTCGCCTTGTTCTACGATTTTCGCGAACTCACCCCCATCGGCAGCCGCGGCGACGAGATGATCCGCCGACTCGCCGATCGACTGGTATCAGTCGATCTGCTCGATCAGGCGGCCGGCCTGCTGCAGTACCAGGTGGACAATCGTCTGCAAGGTGCCGCGCGCGCCGAGGTGGCGACGCGCCTGGCTGTCATTTATTTGATGGATCGCAAGGCGGACAAGGCGCTTGCGGTACTCCGCAAAAGCAGCAGCGCCGAGCTTTCCAACGAGTTACGGGATCGACGGCTGCTGCTGGAGGCGCGGGCTCTGTCCGATCTGGGGCGCCACGCCGTTGCGTTGGAAGTGATTGCCGATATCGGCGGGCCCGTGGCGATTCGGCTTCGATCGGATATCTATTGGGCCTCGCACGAGTGGGACAAGGCGGCCGAACAGATCGAACTCCTCTATGGCGATCGCTGGAAGCAGTGGCAGCCGCTGACCGACGTTGAGCGATCCGACATCTTGCGTGCCGAGATCGGTTATGCGCTGAGCGGGGATAAGCTTGGCCTTCAGCGTTTTCGCGATAAATATGCTGCCAAGATGGCCGGGACACCGGATGCAAAGGCCTTCGAAATCGTCTCGGCGACCCTCGGCAGCGGCGGCGACGATTTCAAGGACATTGCCAACAAGGCGGCTGCTGCGGACACGCTGGACGACTTTCTCCGCGACCTGAACGCGCGATATCCCGAAGGAAGCCAGAACCCCTCTGTGCTGCCGCCGGGCCTGGAGACGGCTTCGGCGCCGCTCAAATCGGGAAACCATGTCAAGGTCGGTGGGCCGACGCCTGCCGCGCCGCCGCAGACTCGGCCGGCCGTACCCAACGCTGCGTTCGGCCGCCGGCCACCATTGGGACCTTCTGCGGCCGGCGCCGGCATTGGCCAAACTGCAATGCGCTAGTGTGGCGGTTCAGAAGTCCGCATCATTCCTGCCGCGACCTCGTCATGCGGATTTCTGAACCAAAGCCACACTAGATCAATAAGTTGCTAGTGTCCTTCGATTCCGAAGTTCGCAAACGAGGGCGCCACATAATGATGCGAACTTCGGAATCGGGACACTAGAGCGCATCCCGTTTCGGCCGAAACGCGCTCTAGTTTCTTGCGTTGGCGCATGTCCTTTTCGGAAAACCGGCAACCACTTTCCTGGGATATGCGCTAGCCGGTTGCGTACCGCCGTCATCGCGAACGTTCGGACGTCAAGAGCCTTTAGCGCTATCAACGACCCCGCCAGCGGCGGACAGTGGTTAACGGGGAAAGCCGAAACCGGGCATTTCCTATCGCCCGTCCGCTCGATTATCGACAGAGTGTGCGTGGTTTAGCGCATGTCCCGGGAAAGCGGCTGCCGGTTTTCCGAAAAGGACATGTGCCCAACGCAAGAAACTAGAGCGCATTTCGGCCGAAACGGGGTGCGCTCTAAGTCCAGAGGTTACGAATTCCAATGTAGCGCAGTCGTTGAGTGATCCGCGATGTTGAGTGACCGCCAATCGGCAAGTCCCGTTCCGGGTGTCCCTGCCCCGGCCGACCCCAAATCGGCCACACGCGAAGCACTTGATTGGAATCATGCCCGTATTCGATTCGACCGCCCGCAAGCAGGCCCCCGCGGAACCGACATTCCGCATGCCGCCGCACAATATCG
>JASHOR010000134.1 GCA_030041005.1 Xanthobacteraceae bacterium | reverse complement strand
CGACACTTCATGACAAGGACGTTTTGATCACGTCACCGCTTGCAACGGAACTGTTCCAACCGCGGCGCGGTGACATTGTTACCATTTGCCTCTCCGCAAACCCTCTGTGTGGATTTATTTTTTCCAGAGATACACAGTATGTGAAGAGGATCGTTGCAGTGCCTGGCGACCTGGTCCGTTATGGCGCGTGCGATATCTTTGTGAGCAGGGCGGCCGGTGAAAAATTCAGGGATACAGAGCCGACTATGGCATGCCGTGAGTGGAGTGACCTGAAGCAAGTTGTAATCCCGCAAGGGATGTATTTCGTCGCGGGCGACAATCGCGGCAACAGTCTTGATTCGAGAATTTTCGGCCCAGTCAGCAAATCGCAAATCCATGCGAAGGTACTCGCACAAATGCGATTAACGTGGGCGCCATAGAAGCGCTTCCAACGCCGTCTTTGTCGAATTGCGGAGACCGGCCGCCAGCGCAATTATATGATTCTAGTGTGGTTTTGGTTCAGAAGTCCGCATGATGAGTTTGCCGCTAGGATGATGCGGACTTCTGAACCACCACACTAGTGTTCCGTCCTGTAAGTTCGTAGCATAATTATTGCATGGGTTTCGGGTATCCTGATTGAAGGAGATACCCGATGCGAAGCGGACGACCGAAAGCGGCGCTGACGATGTCCAGCGACGAACGTGCGCACCTTGTGGCGATCACGCGCTCGCGTTCGCTGCCCGCGTCCCTGACGTTGCGGGCAAAGATCGTACTGGCCTGCGAGCGCGAGCCCAGCAACGCTGCTGTGGCGACGCGGCTTGGCGTCGGCCCCCATACGATCGGCAAATGGCGCAAGCGCTTCATCGTCGATCGGATCGAGGGGCTCTACGATGAGATGCGCACCGGCAGGCCCCGCACAGTCGAGGATGAGGCCGTGGCAGAGCTGATCACCAAGACACTGGCTCGTAAGCCCAAGGCCGCAACCCATTGGAGCGTACGCGCCATCGCCAAAGAGACCGGGATTGCTAAGAGCACCGTCCATCGCCTGTTCCAGCTCTTCGGTCTGCAACCTCATCGCACCCGCAACTTCAAGCTTTCGACCGATCCCTTCTTCGTCGAGAAGCTGCGCGACGTGGTCGGGCTTTATCTCAACCCGCCTGACAAGGCTGTGGTGCTTTGCGTCGATGAGAAGAGCCAGATCCAAGCCCTCGAACGCACCCAACCCATGCTTCCCATGGGGTTCGGCTATATCGAAGGCCTCACCCACGACTACCAGCGTCACGGCACCACCACCCTGTTCGCCGCCCTCAACGTGCTCGACGGCGCCGTCATCGCCCAATGCAAACCCCGCCATCGTCACCAGGAGTTCCTCGCCTTCCTCCGTCACATCGAGAACAATGTGCCGGCCCAGCTCGATATCCATCTCGTCGTCGACAACTACGCCACCCACAAGCATCCCAAGGTCAGAGCTTGGCTCGCCCGCCGCCCGCGTTGGCACATTCACTTCACGCCCACTTATGCCTCCTGGCTCAACCAGGTCGAACGCTTCTTCGCCCTCATCACCCGATCCGCCATCCGCCGTGGCTCTTTCGAGTCCACCGCCGACCTCGTCAAAAAAATCGACCGATTCATCCGCGCTCACAACGCAAATTCACAGCCCTTCGTCTGGACGGCTACTGCCGACTCCATCCTCCAGAAACTCGCACGACTTTGTCAGCGAATTTCCGGGACGGAACACTAGCTCTGCGCCGACGAAGAGGAAGGTGTGCAGATTGTCTGCGGCGGCCACTCGTCTTTAGGTGTACAAACGGAGGTAATGGAATCCTAACCCACCCGGCTATTCGATTCCCAATCCGCCCAAGGCCCGATCATCTGATTGCGACGGCATGCTGACGCTGTTCCATCATCCATTCTGCCCGCATTCGCGCGTCGTGCGCCTGGCGCTCGATGAGCTTTCGCTCGAGCCGCGGCTGGTGGAGGAGCGGGTCTGGGAGCGGCGCAAGGAATTTCTCAAGCTCAATCCCGCCGGGACCACGCCGGTTCTGCTTGAAGACGGCATGCCGCCGGTTCCGGGAGCCGCGACCATTGCCGAATATCTCGACGAGACGCGCGGCAGCAAACTGCCGCGACAGCGGCTGATGCCGTCCGATCCCGGCGACCGTGTCGAAGTGCGCCGGCTGATGAGCTGGTTCAATGACAAGTTTTACGAGGAAGTGAGCGGCCCGCTGGTGATGGAGCGCGTGTACAAGCGCTTCATGCCGGTGACGCAGGGCGGCGGTTCCCCGGATACCGAGGCCATGCGTGTTGCGCGCAGCAACATCAAGTATCATCTGGCCTATATCGGCTGGCTGGTGCGCACCCGGAACTGCCTTGCCGGCGTCGAACTGACCTATGCCGACCTGGCAGCGGCGGCGCATCTTTCCGTCGTCGATTATCTGGGCGATGTACCGTGGAACGAAGACGAGGCCGCCAAGGCATGGTACGCGAGGATCAAATCGCGGCCGTCGTTCCGCACGTTGCTGGCCGACACGCTGCCGGGCCGGGCGCCGTCGCCGAGCTACGCCAACCTCGACTTCTGAACCCGGCAGTGCTTAAGAACGAACTGGTCGCGTACGCGCGTGCCCAGGGTTTTGACGCCATCGGCGTCGCGCGGCCGGATGCAATTCCGCTTGCAGCGGGGCGCTTGCGCGCTTTCCTCGACAGCGGCGCCCACGGCGACATGGCGTGGATGGCGGCGAATGCCGAACGGCGCAGCGATCCGCGCGTGCTGTGGCCGGACGTTCGCTCGATCGTCATGCTCGGCATCAATTACGGTCCGCACGACGATCCGCTGGTGATCCTGAAGGATCGCTGCCGCGGCGGCATTTCGGTATACGCCCGAGGCGACGACTACCACGAGGTGATCAAACCTCGCCTCAAGGCCATCGGCCGCTGGCTGATCGAAAAGGCAGGCGGCGGGATCAAAGTCTTCGTCGATACCGCCGCAGTGATGGAAAAGCCGCTCGCGGCAGCCGCCGGTATCGGCTGGCAGGGCAAGCACACCAATCTGGTGTCCAGGCGATTGGGATCCTGGCTTTTTCTCGGCGCCATTTTCACCACGCTCGATCTGCCGGCCGACGCGCCGGAAGGCGACCATTGCGGTGCCTGCCACGCGTGTCTCGATATCTGCCCGACGGCCGCATTTCCTGCGCCCTATCGGCTCGACGCCACCCGCTGCATCTCCTATCTCACGATCGAGCACAAGGGGCCCATTCCCCGCGCGCTGCGGCCGCGGATCGGCAACCGCATCTATGGCTGCGACGATTGTCTCGCGGTCTGTCCGTGGAACAAATTTGCCAAGACCGGCAGGGAAATGAAATTTGCGGCACGCGAGGCGTTGCGCGCGCCGCCGCTGGCGGAATTGGCGCGGCTCGATGATGCGGCGTTCCGCGCGCTGTTTGCAAGGAACCCGGTCAAGCGCATCGGCCGGGCGCGCTTCATGCGCAACGTGCTGATCGCGATCGGCAATTCCGGGGATGCAAATCTTGCTGTCGAAGCCGAGCGGCTGCTCGGTGATCCGTCGCCGCTGGTGCGGGGCGCCGCCGTTTGGGCGCTCGGGCGCCTTGACCGCGGCCGGCTGCGCGCCTGCGCCGAGCCGGCGCGCACGAACGAACCCGATTCGGATGTATTGCAGGAATGGGATGCGGTCGGATTATCCGATCCCGCCGCGTGCCGATCCGCAGGGGACGACGACGCATGAGGGCACCATGTCTACCCTGTTGTGTTTCGGTCTTGGCTACGCGGCGGAACATTACGTCGGCATGTTCGGCGACGGCTTCACGCGCATCGTCGGCACCGTGCGCAGCTCCGAGCGCGCCGCGGTATTGAACGCGCGGCTCGCCGGACGGCTGAAGGCGCTCTTGTTCGACGGCCAATCGGCATCGCTTGAACTGCAGCATGCGATCGGCGAGGCCGCGGCGGTGCTCGTGTCGGTCCCGCAGGATGCAGGCGGCGATCCCGTACTGCGCGCTTGCGGCGACGCTCTCTCCCGCGCGCATCGGCTGCGCACCATCGCCTATTTGTCGACGGTCGGCGTGTATGGCGACCGCGGCGGCGATTGGGTCGATGAACAATCGCCGACCCATCCTGTTTCGGAACGCGGTCGCGAGCGGCTCGCGGCGGAACAGGTCTGGCAGGATTTCGGAAAGCGGCGCGGCGTTCCTGTCGCCATCCTGCGGCTTGCCGGGATTTACGGGCCGGGCCGCAATGCGCTCGTGCAAATCGCGCGCGGCGAAGCGCGCCGCGTGGTCAAGCGCGGTCAGGTCTTCAACCGCATCCACGTGGACGATATCGCACAGGCGATCGACGCCGTGTTCGCGCGCCGGGTTTCGGGTGTCTTCAACGTCGCCGACGACGAGCCGTCGCCGCCGGGCGATCCGCTGGTTTTGGCGGCGCAGCTCCTGGGCGTGCCGCCGCCGCCGGAAGTTCGCTTCGAGGACGCGGCTGCGTCGATGTCGCCGCTGGCAAAAAGCTTTTGGCTGGAATGCCGCCGCGTGAAGAACGACAGGCTCAAGCGCGAACTGGCCGTGAGCCTGAGCTATCCGACATACCGCGAGGGATTGCGGGCGCTGTTCGAAGAACAACAACGCGGACGATGACGGCTTTGCCTCCCGCGCCGGAGGAAGGACTTTAGTGCAGGCTCGGACTCTTGAGAAAGCGATTGCGCTCGCTCGATTTGACGCGCACGTCAATCGTTTCTCCGTCACGGTAGATGGCGAGCGGCACCTCCACGCCGGCCGGACCGAGCGCCCAGATGCGGCGAAAGAAGCTCGCCAGATCGCGGACTTCCTTGCCCGCCACGGAGAGCACGATGTCACCCTGGCGCAGGTCGGCTTTCTTTGCCGGGCCGCGTTCGGCAAGACCGACGACGACCAGCCTGCGCTCGACTTCCGTCGCATAGAGGCCGAGCCACGGCCGCGGCGGCCCTGAGCGCCGGCCAGCCTTCATCAGGTCGTCGAAAATCGGTTTCAGCAGATCAATGGGTACGATCATGTTGATGTTTTGCGGCTGGTCCTTATCGACGACGTGCTGCAACTGCAGCGAACCGATGCCGAGCAGATCGCCGCTCGGTCCGATCAGCGCCGTGCCGCCCCAGTTCGGATGGGCCGGCGCGGTGAAGATTGCTTCGTCGAGAACGTATTCCCAGTAGCCGGCGAATTCCTGCTTGGCCACGATCCGCGCGGCGACGGAGCGCGCGCGGCCGCCGGCCCCGCCTACCACGACCCGCTCGCCGGTCGAGATGGCGGCCGACTGGCCTAATTCGAGGGCCGGCACCTCCAGCCTGGCGAGGGCCTGCACCAGGCCAAACCCGGTTTCCTGGTCGTAACCGATGACATGGCCGGGCACCGAGCGGCCGTCGAACAGCGTGATCCAGATCGTCTCGGCCTCGGTGATCAGATAGCCGATGGTGAGGACCAGGCCGTTGTCGCGGATGAAGACGCCGTGGCCCGCGCGCTCGGTGCCGAGGGTTTCCGCGGTGAAGGCGTCCGGCGGAACGATGGTGCGCAAGCCGACCACGGCGGCCAAAGCGCGGTCGAGATCGTATCCATAGTCGCCCGGCTTTGGCTGAGCGGGCGTCGGAATCTTCCAGTCGCTCACGGACGGCATCTGACTTTTCCTCGCGAACGGCGCGGACCAACGGCCGTGCGGCTGCCTTATCGCGGGCGCCTACGACGGAGCGGTCTCAATGACGGCGCGCCGTAGGGTATCTGCGGGTTGCGAGCGTTGCAATCAAGTGTTCCGGCTCAAACTTGCTCCATGCACGCGAGATTGATCGCATGGCCGCCTTGACCGGTTGGATGCAGTTGTTTCCGAGACGCCGCCAAGCAGTCAAGTCCTCCGGTCGCGGAAGATTGCCTTCGATATTTCGGTCTGGCCGGCTCGACCCTCGATGTGACGCGTGGGGTCGGGGAGCCTGAGCGTCGCGCCGCGCTCCGGTATTTTGATTAGCAAAGCATTTACGCAATCGGGAGGAACATCGCGCCGGCGCCGAGATGCATCGGTTCCTTCCTGATTTGTTGATTACCTGCCTTGTTCCCGCCCTATCTCTTTCGCACAACCGAGCGGTACTTGAGTGGGTCTGGGGGATTGTCGTGCGTGCATTGCTAAGCAACGCGCTGATCGTACTCGCACTTGCAGTATCGACCGGCAGCGCCGCCGCGCAATATTATCCGCCGCAGCCAAACGGCTATCAGCCCTACCCGCCGCCATCGGCGTCACCGGAACAGCAGACCTACACCAGCGCGCCGCTGCCGCCCGCGGACGTCGCGCCAAATGGCGGCTACGGCGGCTACGGACAACCGGCCTACGGCGGAGAACAGCAATCAGAGGCCTATCCGCCGCCCCGGCCTTACTTCGCGCCCGACAGTCAATTTCCGCCGCAGCCATTGGCCGCCGAGGGTGGACCACCCGGGTTTTCTCCGCCGGCCGGGGTCGGCGACAGCTCCGGCGACCCCGACGTCACCGGCTCGATACAGACCCAAGGCAGCGCCGCGGGACCGCAATCCGATCCCGCCGTCGTCGGCGCGCTTCCGCCCGAATACCAGCCCGAACAAGGCCCGCCGCCGCAGCTCCCGCCGCGCTTTCAGCGTCAGCTCGTCGACTACCCGACCACCGAACCGGCCGGAACGATCATCATCGACACGCCCCACACCTACCTCTATCTGATCATGGGCCACGGCAAGGCGTTGCGCTACGGTATCGGTGTCGGCCGCGAAGGCTTTACCTGGTCGGGTACCGAGCGCATCAGCCGCATGAAAAAATGGCCCGATTGGTATCCGCCGAAGGAAATGATCGCGCGACAGCCCTATCTGCCGCGCTTCATGGCCGGCGGCGAAAGCAATCCGCTTGGCGCCCGCGCGCTTTATCTGGGCAATACGCTCTACCGAATCCACGGCACCAATCAGCCGTCCAGTATCGGCAAATTCGTATCCTCCGGCTGCATCCATTTGACGAACGCCGACATCGAGGATCTCTACGACCGCGTGCAGGTCGGTACGCGCGTCGTTGTGCTGCCGGGCACGCCGCCGCCGGAGACCGTGTCATCGGAAACTCCGCCCTACCCGCCTCAGTTCTACTCGCAAGCGCCGATCAGTCGCTAAGCAATCGCGTCGACGCGATGCGCAGGCGGCCCCGGCCGCAGCGATTCCGTATGGATCGATTCTGCAGAGTTGCCGTTTAAGCAATGCAGCGAGTGTCATAAAAGTCCAAATTGGTGTATGATTCGCGCTGTGCTTCGACGGCTTTGTTGGTCGACGAATTTTCCCTGCCTCGCGACGATCTCATGTTGTGACGCGTGCTGCCGGTCGTGAATCGCGCGCGGGCGTCCTGCGAGGTCCGATGTTTCCGAATTTCCGGCTGCTTCTGGCGGCCACATTCGCCTGCGTCGTCACGTTGAGCTTCGGGTTCGCCATCTTTGCGGCGTTGCGCGTCAACCACGAACCGCTCAGCCAACTGGCCACCGGGACGGCATCGCTGCAACTCGTTGACGACGAGGCAGCCGCGCCGCAGCCGGTGTGGGGCGCGCGATATGGCTCTACCGCCCGGCCGCATGAGGCCGTCATCGGTGCCCGTGGACGTACGGCGCAGATGCCTCAACCCGTTCGGTTCTGGGAGGTCAGGCCGGCGGATGTTGCGCCGAAAACGTCGAGCGATGCGATCCAATCGCCGGTCTTGGCGCCCGCGCCGGTGCAAGCAGCGCCGCCGAAAAAGGCGCAGACTGCCTCCGCAGCAAACAGGATTGCGGCGCCCACACCGGTGGCGCCTGTCGCGTCTGCGCAGAAGGCCAGTGTCGAGCCGGGATCGTCAGCCGGCGGGACAGCGGTGGCCGCGAGGGCCGCGGCGAGCGTATCCGCACAGCAGCAACCGTTGGCGAAAGCGGTTGCCGCGCAAGCTCCGCCCGCGAAAACGCAGAGCGACAGCGGCACCGTTGTTGGATCAAACAAGAAAGCGATTCCGGCGCCTGTGTCCGCGCCTAAGGTCGCTGCCACGGCCCCCACGTCTGCAATCGCCGTGGCTGCGCCTGCCACTCAAACCGTGGCGGCCAAACGGACCGATGGCGGCAATGCGGTCGTGACGGAGAAGACCGTTTCTCCAGCCAATCGGCATACCGAGGTTGCGACCGCCGCGCCGCACGCTGCCGCGGCCGACGCAAGCGCGCGCCCCAGGCTTGTCCGTCGAATTCGGCCAAGCCCATTCGGCGGAGTCGTTCGCAAGCCAGTGGATGGTCGGCGCCGGATCGTCACCAAAACCCGCGCCATTCGCAGAGTACGGACTCGCGCCATCGCGCGCTCCCGCGGGGATTCGACATTCGACGAGCCGGTCTTCATTTCCGCCCCAAATTTCCAGGCGCATACGGGAAGCGGACGAACCGCAAATGTCCAAGCGCACGCGGGCAGCGGACGAACCGCCCCGTCTGTCCAGCCAACGGCTTCCTACGGCTCGCCCAACGACGAATGACCGTCCTGCCGGACCGCTGGAAGCGGCGGTAAGAAATTCCAACTAAGATATCGTGCTTGGCGGCCCAGCCAGCAGGGACAATCGCGCGTGCTTTCTCTTTCGGTCCTCGATCTGTCGCCCGTCACCACGGCGATTCCCGGGTCGGTCGCATTGCGCAATTCGCTTGATCTGGCGCAGCTTGCCGACCGACTGGGCTATACGCGCTACTGGGTGGCCGAGCACCATAATCTTGCGAATATCGCCAGTTCGGCGCCGGAGATCATAATCGGGCAGATCGCGGCGGCGACTTCGCACATCCGCGTCGGCTCCGGCGGCGTGATGCTGCCGAATCATGCGCCGCTCATGGTCGCGGAGCGGTTCAAGGTGCTGGAGGCGCTGTTTCCCGGCCGTATCGATCTGGGCCTCGGCCGGGCACCGGGTACAGACCCTGTTACCTCCTACGCGCTTCGTGCCCGTCAGGACCCGCGACAAGGCGACGATTTTCTCGAACGGTTTCAGGAATTGCTGCTGCTCGAACGCGGCGGTTTCCCGGAAGGCCATCCATTCCGCAATGTGCATGCGGTGCCTGCGGACGTGGCGTTGCCGCCGATCTGGCTTCTGGGTTCGAGCGGGTATAGCGCCGAGCTTGCCGCGGCAATGGGCATGGGCTTTGCATTCGCTCATCATTTTGCCGATTACGACGCGGTCAGCGCGATGCTCGGCTATCGCCAGCATTTCAAGCCGTCGGTCCTTGCCGCGCCCTATTCCATTCTGGCTGCTGCCGTAATCGCGGCGGACAGCGACGCCGAGGCCGAACGCCTTGCTTCCAGTGCGGATTTGCATTTTGCCCGTCGCGCCAGGGGTGAATATGCGCCGCTTGCTTCGCCGGAGGAGGCGGCCGCGTACCAGTATTCGCCGATTGATCGCGAGCGCATTGCGCGCCACCGCGCGAGGCTTTTTGTTGGGAGCATGGAAACGGTGAAAGCGCGGCTGCTGCCGCTGATAGAATCCACACGCGCCGATGAACTTATGGTCACAAACATGATTTATGATCATATGGCGCGCCGGCATTCCTACGAGCTGTTGGCGCGTGCGTTTACACTTGCGGCGCGGGACTGAGGCGACAGAGGCTGTAATTAAGTCCGCCGATGCGCTATATACGATATCGCTTTATAGCCATCTTTGGCGTTACCCTTAATTGGGGCTTTTCGGCGTCGTGGACCGGCCGGCCAATGGCGGGAGGTAGACGTGCCTGATATGAATTGCGCTGCAAGCGTTTCTTTCGCCTCACCTGAGGATCGATATTTGAAAACCGAGTCTTTACGACCAGGTTGGGCGTCCCATAAACAGATCAAACGCATGTTGCTCGGCGGCGTCTGGGCGCTGGCTCTCGGCGCCGTCCTGGCTCCGGTTTCCTCGATGGCGGCACCGTTTTTTTGGTCTCCCGGGTACCGGTCGCCGGCGGCGCCGATGTACCGGTCACAGGCACACGCGCACAGGCTCAAGCGTAGGATCGTCCGCAGAGCGGCGGAGCGTGTCAACAAGGACCCGTTTGGTGAAATTCCGGCGGGCCCGCTCGAAATATTCATCTCGATCCAACAGCAAAGGCTGCATCTGTACAGCGACGGCGTCCACATCGCCGATGCGCCGGTCGCAACCGGTGTACCGGGTCACCTCACGCCGCTCGGCATCTTCAGCGTCATCCAACGCGACCGCTATCACCACTCCAACATCTACAGCAACGCGCCGATGCCTTACATGGAGCGCATCACCTGGTCGGGTGTTGCGTTGCATGAGGGGCCGGGTGTGGGCCATGAGGCCTCGCACGGCTGCATCCGCATGCCGCATGATTTTGCCGCCAAGCTGTGGATGCTGCCGACGATGGGCATGCGCGTGGTCATCGCGCGTTCGGAGTTGACGCCGCTCGATTTCGCCGATCCGCACCTGTTCGTCCACAAGGACAAGCCGCCGATCCCGACGGTATCGCTGGTGCCGAACCTGCAAACGGCCCAGAAAGTCGATCCGCTCACCAAGAACGATTTCGTCGATCTGCCTGCCGGCGCGCCCGCTGCTGCGCCACAGATGACGGCGACGACGTCAATGCGGGCCGACGGCAACGCCGGGACCACTCCGGCCGCCGCCGCGCAGGCGAAAGCCGGCTCCGCAAATGCTCCGGAGGCTCCGCCCAAACAACCGGCGCTGGCCGAAGACCAGACCCAGAGCCAACCCCAATCCCCACCCCAAGGCCAAGCGCAGGGCCAGCCCCAAAGCCAGGTGTCGCAATCCACGTTGGCTCAGATCGTCAAGGGCGCCGCGCAGGACGCCACGACAAGCGAGGCGGTTGCGCCAGCCGTGGCGGGCGCGACCGCGCAAACCAGCGAGACCGGCGGCGTCAGCGCCATTGCCGGCGGGGCGGTGACGTCGGCCAAGGCGGCGGCCTCAACTGCCGTGATGCCGGCACAGGCCGCGCCGACGGCGCCGCCTGTGCCCTCCGAGGCGAATGCGGCCAGCACGCCCGCGGGCCTGACTGCGCCCATTGACCTCGGCGATGTGCCGGTGCCGCTTCCCAGGCCTGCGGAGCTCGCCAAGGGCAGTGACGCGCCGATTGCCATTTTTATCAGCCGCAAAGAGAGCCGGATCTATGTGCGGCAGGACTTCACGCCGGTTTTCGACGCGCCGGTCAAAATCGAGGATCCGACCCAGCCGCTCGGCACGTATCTCTTTACGGCCATGGATTACATGCCGGGTCATTCGGCCTTCCACTGGACGGTCATCGCTCTGCCGACCGATGCGTCAAGGAAGGTGGAGCGCTGGCGATACGTGCGGGATTCGTTTGGTCGGCTCAGGCGCGTGCGCGTGGTGCAACGCGTCGTGGACCCCGCGCCGGAAGCGGCGCCGGAAACGCCGCAGCAGGCGCTCGCCCGCATCCAGATCCCGCAGGATGTGATCGACCAGATATCGCACCTGATCGTGCCCGGCTCCTCGCTGATCGTGTCGGATCAGGGCTTGGGTCCGGAGACCGGGAAAGGCACGGACTTCATCGTCGTCACCCGCTGAAGGCCGCACGCCACGAAGGCGGGCAGAAATCGCCGCATTGATTCCATCTGATCGGAATCGGGATACTGGACGCGGATGAGGCGTTCGTCCCGCCGATCCGCCCCGTGGCGTCACTTCGAAGCAGGCATTCAACCGCTGCCGCCGACCGTGTAATGTCAAATCCGCTCCACTGGATTTTGGTTCGATCAGTCAACGGAGGATCATCTTGGGCAAGCATTTTTCACTCACCGCCGCAGACAGCTTCAAGCTCGGCGCCTATCGCGCCGATCCCGGCGGGTTGGCCAAGGGTGGCGTCGTCGTCATTCAGGAAATCTTCGGCGTCAATCATCACATCCGCGCGGTCTGCGATCGTCTCGCCGCGGAAGGCTATGCCGCGGTGGCGCCGGCGGTGTTCGATCGTCAGCAGCCGAATTTCGAATCCGGCTACACGCCCGACGAGATCGCCAACGCGCGCAAGTTCGTCGCCAACCCCGATTGGGGCGCCATGCTGCGCGACGTGCAGGCGGCCATCGACGAACTGAAGAAGAGCGGGCCCGTTGCCATCATGGGATTCTGCATGGGCGGCACGATCGCATTCCTCGCCGGCTGCAAGCTCAACGGGCTATCGGCGGCGGTTTGCTATTACGGCGGTCAGATCGCCAAGAACGCCGACCAGAAACCCAAAGTGCCGACGCTGATGCACTTTGGCGAGAAGGATGCCTCGATCCCGATGAGCGATGTCGAGAGCATCAAACAGAAGCGCGGCGGCGATTGCGAAATCTACGTCTACCCCGATGCGCAGCACGGCTTCCACTGCGATGAGCGCGGCAGCTACAACGAAGCGGCCGCCAGGCTCGCCTGGCAGCGCACGATGGCGTTTCTGTCCAAGAATGTGAAAAAATAACAGCAACCGACCATCGACGGCGGATGAGTGTTCGTCCGCCGTCGGCTATGCTGCGCGGCCCGCTAGTGTCCCGATTCCGAAGTTCGCAAACGAGGGTGCCGCATAATGATGCGGACTTCTGAACCGCCACACTAGAACCACCGCTCCTGCACGTTGATCGTGTCGCCGGGGTGCAGCGGATAGGTGACCGGAACGGTCGATTGCACCTGCCGGCCCTTGATCACGCGCGTGAGCGTGACGGTTTTGCGATAGGCCCGCGGTCCGAAGCCGCCGGCAATGGCGACAGCCGTCTCCACTGTCATGTCGACGACATAGGGATATTGGCCGGGCTGGGTGACCTCGCCGAGGATGAAGAACGGCCGGTAGGCCTCGACCTCGACGGCGACGTGCGGGTCCTTGATGTAACCTTGGCGCAATTTGCCGGCGATGCGGCCCGACAATTCGTCGGCAGTCGCGCCGCGGGCCAGCACCGAGCCGATCAGCGGCATGGCAATGTAGCCGCTGGCGTCGACCAGATAGGAATTGGACAATCCGTCTTGGCCGAACACCACGACGCGCAGCCGATCGCCGGAATCCAGTGTGTAGGGCCTGTTCGGCATTGCCGGCGCAGATGCCGCGGGCGCAGGGTCGACAGGCGCAGAGGCAACGGCTGCGGAACCGGCGGGCGCAGAAGCGGAGGGCGCAGAAGCGGCGGGCACAGCGGCAGCAGGCACGGCGGCAATCACATCGTCGGATTGCGGTGCAGGCGTATAAGTCGGTGCCGGCGTGGACACATCCGACGTGAACAATCCTCGCGCTGGAGCCGTGCGGACAGGGGTAGGGGCAGTGGCGACAGGTGCGGTGGACATGAACAGTCCGCGGGGAGGACTTGCGGTGGTGGGCGCAGCCGTCGTCATGAACAGGCCCTTGCCTGTGTCCGCGTCGGCCATTCGCTCGGGCGCTGTCGCCGGCCGTGATGCGGGTGCGATCGAGCCATAGACTGTCGTGTCGATATTCGACGCCACGACCGGTGCCGTAGCTCCGTCCGGCTGCATCGTGGCCGGAGCAGTGGCCGATGCGGGCGTCCATGAAGCCGGCTGCGCCGCGCATCCGGCGACGGCAAAGACGACGGCAGACAGCAGGATGAATGAGCGGGCGACCCGCATGCGCACAATCCGGCCAAGTTCATTCAGACGACGCCCGATTAACGCCTAGTATGGTTAACAAACCCTCACCGGTGCCGTGCGCGGCGAACCGGTCTCGGTCGGCTGTCGATTGGTGCCGATGTTGCGGGGGCGGGCCGGCCGGATCGCCGCGGCAGCGCCGGCGGTTCGATCAATCGGCCCGCCAGTTGCAGATGACGGCGCTGGGCACAGTCCAGCATCCGCGACCGTGGCGGTCGCAGATCGGCGATGAGCGATCGGCGATGAGCGATCGGCGTTTCAGGACGTGGCGGCGTGAAGGCCGACCGGGCAGCTCACGCCGGTGCCGCCGAGGCCGCAATAGCCGTGGGGATTCTTTGCCAGATATTGCTGGTGGTAATCCTCGGCAAAGTAGAACGGCGGCGCGTCGACGATTTCCGTGGTGATCGGTCCGATCCGCGCGGCGGCCAGCGCCTTGCCATAGGCGGCCTTGGACGCCTCGGCGGCGGCTCGCTGCTGCGGAGAAGATACATAAATGCCCGAGCGGTATTGCGTGCCGACGTCGTTGCCCTGGCGCATGCCTTGGGTCGGATCGTGACTCTCCCAGAACGTCTTGAGCAGGCGTTCATAGGAGATTTTCTTTGGATCGTAGACCACGAGCACCACTTCGTTGTGGCCGGTGCGGCCGCTGCAGACCTCCTCGTAGGTCGGGTTGGGCGTCATGCCGCCGGCATAACCGACCGCCGTGACGTAAATGCCGTCCCCCAATTCCCAGAACTTGCGTTCGGCGCCCCAAAAGCAGCCGAGCCCGAACATGGCCTGCTCCAGGCCTTCCGGATACGGCCCCTTCAGCGGCCGGCGATTGACATAATGGCTTTGCGCCGTGGGGATCGGCTGCGCGCGCCCCTGCAGGGCTTCGCCGGGAGCGGGCATTTCCAGCATTTTCCGAAACGAGAACATCTCGGCGTCTCCTGATTGCCGGAAAACATATAATTCGCATGCAGCGCCAATGCACCCGATGGCGCGATCACGATTTCACGAAGGCGGACGCCAGACCGCTTCCACGCACCGGCATTGCCGCTTATTGTGCCGCGACGCCCCACCGGGGATGGGTGCGGCAGAGGAGGCTTTGCAGATGTTTCGGACGCTCGCGCTCGCCTGCGCGATTGCACTCTCGGCCGTAGCGCCTTTTGCGCCGGCATCCGCCCAGGAGATCGAATCGACGACGCTGCCGCCCTACGGGCCGGCGATCACGCTCGACCAGGCCAAGCGTGTGATGGCGGCAGCCGAGCTGGAGGCGGCGGAGAATACCTGGCAGGTGGCGATCACCATTCTCGACAGCGGCGGCAATCTGGTGATGTTCCAAAAGGTCGACAATGCGCAGCTATCGGCGACCGGCATTTCCGAGGGCAAGGCGCGCACGGCGTTGGAATTCAAACGCCCGAGCAAGGACCTCGACGATGCCATCGCCCGCGGCGGCGGCGGCAACCGCCTGCTTGCGCTCAAGGACATCACTCCGATCGAAGGCGGCCTGCCGATCCTGCTCGATGGCAAGATCATCGGCGCTATCGGCGTCTCCGGCGCTGTTTCGGCGCAGGACAGCCAGGTCGCCAAGGCCGGCATCGCGGCGCTGACCAAATGAATTCGAGGCACGCCGCGAGCGCGGAGTCTTCCGGATTGGAAAAGCCGGGGAGGCGAATGAAGCCCGCGTCGCCGCGAAAATCCAAGGGAAGGCCCAAGGGAAGCTCCAAGGTAAGGTCCAAGCGAAAATCCAAGGCCACGCTGCCACGGCGCGGGCATTCTGTCGCGCCGGCCGATGGCCGTGTTACGCTTGCCCCTGACGTCCCGCTTGCTCCCGACGATCGCGTCGTCGCCAGCAATCTCACCCTGCACGAGCTGTTCGCGCAACAGACCGCGCGCATGCTGGAGCGCGCCGACCTCAGCGAGGAGCAGAAGCAGAGCCTGCTCATCGGCATGAGCTGCCCCTGCTGCGGCGCCGGCGGGTTTTCATTTACGGCGAAACTGAAGCG
>JASHOR010000133.1 GCA_030041005.1 Xanthobacteraceae bacterium | reverse complement strand
GACTTGCGGCTGGCTCGCTATTTCGGCCTGAGTGACGGATTTTTCCTGCAATTGCAGACCGACCACGACCTGATGGCGCGGCGTCGCCAGATCAGGGAGAAGCTCAAAGGCATCAGGCCGAGAGCGAAGGCGGCGTAGCAAGACGAGCGCCAAAGCAAAGAAGGGCCGCCCTGGCGGGCAGCCCTTCCATTGTCAGGCCGTGGCCCGGTTGCGTAGGCGTTCTTGTTGCCTTACGCGCGTGAGCCCGGTGGCGGATTAGACCACCTAGGCGAGAACCTCGGCAGAGGCCAAGAAAGAGGCCGAGATCCAGTTCACGAATGCCGGCGACCGCGGCGATAGACAATGAGACACTGGATCACCTCCTTTCGGTTGTTGACGAAGGCCCCCAATATAAGGCCTTCGCGGCGATTCGGAAGGCCGACTGTTGCGGCAGAGCGCCACGATCGCGGTTAGCCAGTCCGTGAAGCGTCGGCAAATGCGCAATTGTGCAGCTTGATACGTATAACGTTATGCGTTATAGAACCGCATGATCGTCGGCTTTCGCGACGCCGAGACGGAGAAAATCTGGCGCGGCCTTCGCAGCCGAAGATTGCCGTCGGTTATCCAGTCGAGCGCGTTGCGGAAGCTGCGTCTCATCAGCGCCGCGAGACGGCTCGACGATTTACGCGTGCCACCCGGCAACCGCCTCGAGGCGCTGCGAGGCGATCGCGCCGCACAATGGAGCATTCGTATCAATGATCAGTGGCGCATCTGCTTTTGCTGGACCGAAGGAGGCGCAGACGATGTCGCGATCGTCGATTACCACGGCTGAACTGTTGCCGAACCCGCATCCGGGCGAAATCCTGCTCAAGGAATTTTTGCAGCCGATGACATTGTCGCAAACCGCGCTAGCGCGCGCCATCGGCGTCCCGCCGCGCCGCATCAACGAGATCGTGCTCGGCAAGCGCGCCGTCACCGCTGACACCGATCTACGGCTCGCCCGCTATTTCGGATTGAGCGATGGATTTTTCCTGCAATTGCAGGCCGATCACGACCTCATGGCGCGACGGCGTCAGATCGGTGAGAAGCTGAAGGGCATCAGGCCGAGACCAAAGGCGGCGTAGACGAGCCACTACCTCCCCAGCTCCCGCATCGCAGCGTCTAATCCTTCCAACGTCAGCGGATACATCCGCCCGCCCACGATCTGGCGCATCAGGCGGGTCGAGGCGGTCGCGTCCCATTCGTGCTCGGCAACGGGATTGAGCCACACGCAGGACGGATAGGTGCGCACGACGCGTTCCATCCACACGCTGCCGGGCTCCTCGTTGAAATGCTCGACCGAGCCGCCGGGCGCGACGATCTCGTAGGGCGACATCGCGGCGTCACCGACGAAGATCACCTTGTAGTCGTGCGGATAGGTGCGCAGCACGTCGAAGGTCGGCGTGATCTCGGTCCAGCGGCGGCGATTCTCCTTCCACACCCGCTCGTAGAGACAATTGTGGAAGTAGAGATGCACCATGTGCTTGAATTCGCTGCGTGCGGCGGAGAACAATTCCTCGGTCGCCTTGACATGCCAGTCCATTGAACCGCCGACGTCGAATAACAGCAGCACCTTGATGGTGTTGTGGCGCTCGGGACGCAGCAGGATATCGAGATAGCCCTTGTGCGCGGTGCCCTTGATGGTGCCGTCGAGATCGAGTTCCTCGAGGGCTCCGGTGCGGGCGAATTTGCGCAGGCGGCGCAGCGCAATCTTGATGTTGCGGGTGCCAAGCTCGACATCGCCGGCGAGGTCCTTGAACTCGCGCTTGTCCCACACCTTGACGGCGCGGAAATTGCGGTTGCCGTCCTGGCCGATGCGTACGCCTTCGGGATTGTAGCCGTAGGCGCCGAACGGCGAAGTGCCCGCGGTGCCGATCCATTTCTTGCCGCCCTGGTGGCGGCCCCTCTGCTCGGCAAGGCGCTGGCGCAAAGTCTCCAAGAGCTTGTCGAGGCCGCCCATGGCCTCAATCTGTTTCTTCTCCTCCTCGGTGAGATATTTTTCGGTGAGTTTTTTCAGCCACTCGATCGGGATTTCGGCGGCGAGCGCCTGATCGACGAGATCGAGCCCTTTGAACACGTGGCCGAACACGCGATCGAACCTGTCGAGATTGCGTTCGTCCTTCACCAGCGCTGCGCGCGACAGATAGTAGAACGACTCGACGCGGCGGTCGGCCAAATCCTCCCCCATCGCCTCCATCAGCGTGAGATACTCGCGCAGCGTCACCGGCACGCCGGCCGCGCGCAATTCATGAAAGAAGGAGGCAAACATCGCTCGAATTTAATGCGCCGCACGGCGGCCGTCGAGCGTGCGACCGCTGTTCGCGCCTCACGCCGCGGCCGTGACGGAGGCTCATTTTCGCAGCCAGAGCTCGAACCCGATTGGATCAAGCCGGACGTCGCCCTGCCCGAAGCGCGACTGCGCGGCGAGTTGGGCAATGCCCTCCGGCGTATAAGCCCTGGTCTTGAGCATGGTATTGAAGGTCATCCTGATGATGGAACCGTTGATCAAGCCCTTGTCCTTCGTGTAATCGCGAATAGCTTGCGGCGAAAAATCCTTGCGCAGATCGATGATCAGCGCGGCGCCGCCGGGCTTGAGCACGCGGTGCATTTCATCAAGCGCGGCAAGCGGCTGGCTGAAATTCTTGAACGCCGCCCGGCAAAAGATGAAATCGAAGCCGTTTGCCGGAAGCGGCAGGTCGGCGGCGTCCCCTTCATCAAAGGCGATATCGACACCGGCCTTGCGCGCATTCTCGTTGGCAATGCGAATGAAGGTGCGGCTGATATCGACGCCGACCATCCGGCAGCCGGTGAGCCTTGCGACTTCGATAGCGAGGTAGCCGGGGCCCGGCGCAATTTCGAGCACGCAGGTGCCGCGCTTGATATGCGGCGCCAATCGGCGCGCGGTGTTCTTGAACTCGTCGATATCCTTCGCGGTCTGCCGTGCGTACCAGCCGGCAATGAAGCCCTCCATGCCGATTCCCCTGTAGCCTTTCGGCTGCGCTGCGGCGTTCGTCGTTTCCGGCGTCATGGTTCTCTCCGTTCAAAGAAGCGCAATGATCCCGCCTTCATGCGAAGGCGCGGCTGTTCTCGCGGAGACGGTGCTGGTAGGTTCGGTGTGCGTGCCTGAGGCCAGCGCGCCCCGCGCGTTCGGTTTCGGGTTCGAGGCCCCGGCGATGTTCCAGCATTGCCGGGGCTGCCGTTGTTTTCAGGCCATCGGCGCACCTCCGAATTCGCGATAGATTTTATTCATCGTGGCTTCGCGGTCTTCGTGAACGCCGCGCCACAGGTCGAGCGGACCCCAGCCGCTCTCGATGCGGCGTATCAGTTCGGCGACAAAAACCTGTTCGGCTCTCAGCAGCGCCAGGCGATATTCGGTTTCGACCAAAAACAGCGCGGGAAAATTCTGCGCGCTGATGCTGGCGATCTCGCCGGCAAGCGCCGCCGTCGTCTGTTCGATGCGCTTCAACCGCTGGCGCAGCAGCGCAAGCGCCTCGTCCGGCGGCAAGACCGGCAACAGACACAGCGCCGCTTCGAACTGCGGATATTCCTTGGCCGGCTCGCCGACGAGATCGACCATCCAGTCGTGCAGTTCATCCCGCCCCGCCGGCGTGATCTCGTAGATCGTGCGCTCGGGACGCTTGCCGTCGCGCGCCGTTTCTCTGGCGGCAATGAAGCCTCGCGCCAGCAGCAGTTCGATCACCGTGTACAGCGAGCCGTAACGGAGCTTGATGCTCTCCTCCTTGTGCCGCTGCTTGAGGATCACGCCCATTTCGTATGGGTGCATCGGGCGCTCGAACAGCAGCGCCAAAACGGCCAAGGCCAATGGATTTGATGGATGGGGCCGGGAGGTCATTTATATATCCGTGCACGAATATACGCCTACGGCTATCTTAGTCAAGATATTTCGAGAGATATATCTTGACCATTGCGAACGTTGATGTATCTAACGATATATCTTTTATCCGAAAACCAAGGAGCATCAAATGCACGGACACTGCCATTCACATGAAGGAAAGTGGGCTGCCGGCCGCCGTCGGCACTGGAGATTTGGCGGCGGGTCTGGCGGACGCCACGGCGGCCGCTTTGGCGAGGGCGGCGAGGATTTAATGCGCGCCCGCCGCATGCTGGCGCAGGGCGACCTCCGGCTCGTGGCGCTCGCGCTCATCGCCGAGGCGCCGCGCCACGGCTACGAAATCATCAAGCTGCTCGAAGAGAAAACCGCTGACTGGTATTCGCCGAGCCCCGGCATCGTCTACCCGACGCTGACCTATCTTGAGGAAGCCGGCTACGTGACCGCTTCGACCGAAGGCAGCAAAAGGCTCTACACCATCACCGAGGAAGGCCGCGCCTATCTTCAGAGCAATCGCGATCTGGTCGATGTCGTGCTCGACCGTCTCGCCGCACTCGGCGAGCGCGTCAATCGCTGGCGCCGAACCGTCCGCGGCGAGCGCGAGGATCGGCAGTCTTTGCCACCGCTCATCGAAGCCGCGCTCGATCACTTGCGCAGCACAGTCGGCAAGCGACTGGAGAATGACGCGGAAGCCGAAGCCCGTCTGGTCGAGATTCTGGCGCGGACCGACGCGGAGTTGCAGCGGCGCGGTTAGGCAGCCCTGCGAGGCGGGAAGCAAGGACGCAATGCAGCCCGATCGTGGCTCTGTGGCGCGCAGCGATCCGGCGCGGCGTCACGACCCGACCATGGCGTCGGGCGCATGCACATGTTCCGGCCTGATGCCGAGGCCCAACAGGCGTGCCGGAATGCGGCGCAGAACCGGAACCGCGTTGAACAGCCTGAACAGCGCCGGCGGCTTCGGAGTCGACGCGGTGTGCAGAGCGCGGCTGATGATCTGCTTCTGCACCGTGAGCTGAAGCGCCTGTGTGACGCGGACCGGAAACATGCGCCGCCGCTCGATCGCGCGCAGGTCATCGTCACCGACCATCCCGGCCCGCAGCGGTGCGGCGAGCTGGTTGGCGGCGGCGACGGCGTCCTGCACGGCGAGATTGACGCCGACCCCGCCGATCGGCGACATCGCGTGCGCGGAATCGCCGATGCAGATCAATCCCGGCCGCCACCACGTGCGCAGCCGATCGACCGTTACCGTCAGAAGCTTGACGTCATCCCAGGTTCGTAACTCGCCGACGCGGTCGGCGAGAAATGGCGACATGGCGACGACGCGCTGGCGGAACGCTTGCAGGCCTTCGGCCTTGACGCGATCGATTCCTCCCTTGGCGATGACGTAGGCGCACTGCCAATAGTCGCCGCGATCCAGCATGATCATCATTCTGCCGGCTTCGATATGCCCGAAAGTGTCCGCGTCGTCGCTTGCCCTGCGCGTGATCCGAAACCACAGTACGTCCATCGGCGCGCCGTAATCGTCGCCGGCAAGGCCGGCCTTTGTCCGCACCGTCGAATGGCGCCCGTCGCAGCCGACCACGAGATCGGCGTGGATCGCCAGCGCGCCGTCGGGTGAATTTGCCTGCATCCCGACCACGCGCCCGCGCTCCTCGATCAGGTCCACCGCCTCGGTATTCATGCGCAGGCAGAATGTCCTGTAGCGCCTGCCCTGCTCGGCGATGAAATTGAGAAAATCCCATTGCGGCATCAGGACGACGTATTTGCAGTGCGTCGGCAAGTGCGTCAGATCGATCATCCGCAGTCGCTCGCTGCCGACCTGGATGTTCAGCCGATCGAGTTTCTGGTGCGGCCGCTTGAGGAACTGCTCAAGCAGGCCGAGTTCGTACATGACCTCGAGCGTCGACGGGTGCACCGTGTCGCCGCGGAAATCGCGGAAGAAATCGGCATGCTTTTCCAGCACCACAACGTCGACACCGGCGCGCGCCAGAAGGAATCCAAGCATCATCCCGGCCGGCCCGCCGCCGGCGATGCAACAACTCGTCGAAATCGACACGTCCATCGTCAACTGCTCCGAGCGGTCACGACTTGCACATTTTGCCTGCAAGGGTTCGATGCACGGCAAGAAGAATATGCGCCAGGCGACGCCGGCAATGGCTATTTGAGCGGTCTGCCCGCCGCCGCAACCTGAGACCTTACGATGCGATAGAGCGTAAAGCGATCGCCCGCGTAAAGCTTCGTCAGGTGCGCCGGATCGGGATTTTCGGAATGGGAATCGGTGAACAGGACATAGAGATAATTGTAATCCGAGGTCCAGTGCCGCCAATAGTCGTCGGCGTTGTTGTCGTCGCGATCGGCGGCGTGCACCAACTGACCGACGACTGGCGGGGTGCCGTCGTGAGTGTCAACGCGGCCGCGATACGCCGCCCTGGCATGCATCACCTGCTTGCCGACCACGGTGAAGGCCGTGGTGACGAGCGCGGAGCGCTCGATGAGGGCGATGCAATCGGCGTGGACGAGCCCGTAATCGCCGATATCGTCACCGCCGTCCGGATCGTCGTAGGCGACCAGGACCTTGGCGCCGCGGTCGAGTAGTTGCACCGATTTGCGGAACGAATCGGTCGTTGCCGACAGCCTCTGCCAGTTACTCTCGACTTCCCCGACCCGTATGCCGAGCAACACAACGAGCCCGGTCGTAAACGCCCACCGTGCGGAACGGCTGGGCAACTCCACATCGATGCAGGCGACCAGAATGTAGGCGAGCGCGATCGGCAGCCGCTGATCCACCATGTATGTCTGAAATATGACGCGCGGCAGCGCGAGGTAAGCGATGCCTCCGACCAGAAGCAGCATCGGCCCCAATGGATGAAACGACAGCACCCGACGATGCAGCGCCCAACCGATGCCGGCGGCAACCGCGACGGTAAGCAGGAACGCGATTTCGTGCGAATAAACCTCGACGACGTAGGAGACACCGCTGATTTTGCCGTGCAGCTTCCAATAATAATCCCACAATGTCCGGGTCGGGCTCACCAGCAACAACACCGGTACCGGCAGGAACGGCAGGCCGGTGGCGACGAAATCGAGCAGCAGCAGCGGCAACGCGCGACGGGCCGCATAGGGGCCCGCCGCACGGCGTGCTTGCGCGTAGCTCGCCCACAGCCTGTGCGTCTCGAACGCCAACAGCGCGACGCCGTAGACCCCGAGCGCAAACAGATGGCAGAAGAACAGCCCAAGCACGAATCCCAATGAGACCGAGAGGCGCAAAGCGCGACCGCGCTCGCGAAGCGCGATCCAAGCCACCAGCGCCCAAAGCACGAGCCCCATGCCGAAGACATAGTTCATCGTGCCGACCAGAAAGACGCGATTGTAGAGCAGCGGGGCCGCCGCCAGCGGCACAGGTGACCAGTGCCCGAACAGCCGACGATGCAGCGCCACGGCGCCTGAAAGGATCAGCGCGAAGCTCAACAACGTATAGACCTGTCCGGCGAGATAGATGTTCATCACGCGCTCGAACTGCGGCACGATCACATCCATCATCAGGTTCGGTATCACCTGCCAGTCGATCTCGTAGTAGCGATGCAGGTACGGATCGCTGCTGATCGTCGCGATCACATGCATGCGCGCAAGGTGATTGATGTAGTCGGAGATCGGCGGCAGCGGATTGAGCAGGATCGGCACCGACACGACCGCCATCAGCAGCGCGAACAAAATCGCGATCTTGACCTTGCCGAAGTCGCCTGAACCTGGAGAGCGCGGGCTTTTCACCGCGGCAACCGGCGCGGCTGGGCGGCAGGGCGCGCCATTGGTTGGAGTGATGTCGGTCATGACAATTATACGACGATACACTTTGACACGCCCGCAGCAACGGTCGGACGAACGGTCGGGAAAAAAGACGAAGCAGCCCCGGGGCAGATGTGTCAGACTAAAGGTGAACACAGCATGAATGTCGCTTGGCCGCTGCCGCCTCTCATATTTCCGCCGCAAGCGACGTGCTAGAGAGTCAGCCCGGCTCTCGGCTCTCGTCCCCCGCGCATGCGTCTCTTTTTCTTGCTCGCAGCAATCCTGGTTCTTGCGCCGCTCGATGCAGCGTCTGCGCAGCTCGCCGACACGGGCAATTTTCACATCGTCTGGGAGGTTAAGAACCGGTTTCGGCTGTTTCAGAAGGAGGCGGATTTCAAGCGTCAGGTGGCGGCGAGCCGCGGCGACGGCGTGCTCGCCGCCGAGCGGCGGCTCGAGGTCGCCGGCGGCGGCTTGGGCTGGGCCAAGGATGTCGTCGGCAATCTGTGCGTGGACAGTTACGGCAACCTGCTCAAGACCTGCGAGCGCGACGGGGTCAACGAGAACTATTTGACCCCACGTGACCATCCGATCGGGGTTTCCATCTCCGGGCCGGTGCCGCCGGGGGCCACCTGCGCTTGGAGCTTCGACACCGGCCAAGGCCCGCTGCAACAGATCAATGCCGCCTGCAGCTCGGAGGTCAGGCTGCGCGTGCCTTACGGACCCACGACGGTCGCTACGGTCGATATTCCGCTCGGCGACGGCACCGCGCAGCGGGTCATCGCCGAAATCGCCGTGCGCGATCTGTTGATTGCCGGCCTCGGCGATTCGATCGCCGCCGGTGAAGGCGATCCGGATCGCGCCGTCCAGCTCGACGGCAGCTTCTGCTTTCGCAACTTCGGCGGCGGTCAATATTACCGGCCAAGCCGGGCCGGCTTTATCGGCGATCATTCCTGCGAGAACGGCCAGGCCACGGCGGCCGAGGCGGAGGATTGGGCGCGCCACGACGCCCGTTGGATGAGCCCGGGCTGCCATCGCTCGCTGTACAGCTACCAGGTCCGCACCGCCCTTGCGATCGCCATTGAGCAGCCGCACGTGGCGGTGACGTTCCTGCCGCTGGCCTGCACCGGAGCGTCGATCCCGGAGGGCATGTTTGACAGCCAAACCGTCGATGACTGCCCGTCGGCGGTAGGCATTTTGACCTGCCCGAGCACATCTCCGCCGCAGCTCACCGAGCTGAAAGACATCATGGCCGACGTGCACAAGCAGGAACCGCACCGCATCCTCGATATGGTGCTGCTGACCGTCGGCGCGAACGACATCAACTTCGCTTCAGTGGTCGCCAACGTCATCGTCAATGCGGCGGCTGAGCGGCTCATACTCGGCCGCGGCGGCGGCATCGTCAGCGTGCGGGACGCCGAATATGCGCTCGAGCGCCAATTGCCGGCGCAATTCGCGCGGCTGCGCGCAGCGCTCAAGCCTCTGGTCGGCGGCAACCTGTCGCGTGTCGTTTTCGTCTCCTACGCCAACCCAGCGATGCAAGCGCCGGGCACGCCCTGTCCCGGCGGTCGCGACGGCCTCGATATCCACCCCGCCTTTTCCGCCGATGCCACGCGGTTGCGCGCGGCCGCCGACTTCGTCGACAAGAAATTTCTACCCATGCTTAAAACGCTGGCGACGTGCGACGGCGACAACGTTTGCCGGGATCCGCTGACCGATCGCATGACGTTCGTGGACGGTCATCAGGCCGAGTTCGAGCGGCATGGCATGTGCGTACACAGCCCGAACGATCCGGTGTTCGATCGCCAATGTTTTTCAATGACCGGGAACAGCTTCGAAACCGACCTCGTCACCGCCGCCACGCATCCAATGGTCTGCTCGCTTCCCGCCAGCGATTATCTGCCCTACGCGTCGCGGGCACGGTGGTTCCGAACCGCCAACGATAGCTATTTCACGGCGATGACCTATCCGCAGGGAATACCGGCGACGTTGAAGCCAACCGACATCCACGACGCGCTATGGGGCGTCATCAGCGCCGTCTACGGCGGCGCCGTGCATCCAACCGCTGAGGGCTATGCGGCAATGGCAGACGCCGCGCTGCCGGCTGCACATGTGGTGCTGCAACTGCCGCAACCGCCTGCAGTGAGCGTCGAAGTGCTGCCACCGATCGCCGCACCGGCGCCAGCGCCCAACGGACCAATGCCCAATAATAATGCAGCGTCAGCGCCCAACGCCGCGGTGCCGCCAAGCGCGGCCCCGGTCGCGCCAGCCGCGTCGCCGACGCCCGCTGCCGCTGCCGCACCCACACCGCCACAGGCCGCTGCTGCGCCCGCACCGCCGCCGGCCGCTGCCACACCAGCACCATCGATTGCCACCGCGCCCGCACCGTCCACCACACCGGCGCCGCCAGCCCTCGCCGCGCCGCTATCGATCGCGCCACCGCAACCGCCTGGCGGTCCCTGACCGCGCCTTGACGTCACACGCGCTGGGCTTAGCGGAGCCGCCAAAGCCTCCCGTACGCGGACGACTCAAGCCTTGGCCGGCGCGACGCCCAACTTTTTCTGCAAGCTTGTCGATGACGTGGTGTACTGGAACACCAGCCGTTTCTCCGGATAGATGTAGCGGTGTGCCTTCTGCGCCATGAGCGCTGCCTCGTGGAAGCCGGAAAGAATGAGCTTGAGCTTGCCCGGGTACCAATTGATGTCGCCGATGGCGAAAATTCCCGGCACGTTGGATTCGAAGCTCGCGGTATCGACCGGAATGAGTTCGCTGTTCTTGAGTTCCAAGCCCCAATTCGCGACCGGCCCGAGTTTCATGGTCAAACCGAAGAACGGCAGCATCACGTCGCAGCCGATCTCGAACGTCGAGCCGTCGTTGGTCTTGCCGACGGCCTTGCTGATCTGACCGTCGGCACCGACCAGCGCGGTGACCTGACCGAGTACGAAATCGATTTTTCCTTCGCCGACCAGCCCCATCATCTTGTTGACGCTGTCGGGCGCTGCGCGGAATTCGCTGCGCCGATGCAGCAGCGTCAGGTGTCTTGCCAGCGGCGCCAGATTGAGCGTCCAGTCCAGCGCGCTGTCGCCGCCGCCAACGATGAGAATGCGCTTGTGGCGGAACGCCTCCATCTTTCGGACCGCATAGAAAACCGACTTGCCTTCATAGGGCTCGATCCCGGGGATGGGCGGACGTTTCGGCTGGAACGATCCGCCGCCGGCGGCAATGACAACAATCTTGCTGATAAATTCCTTGCCCTGGTCCGTCTTCACGCGGAATAGCGGATCGCCGATCTTCTCCACGGTCTCCACCATCTCGTTGAGATGGTATTGAGCGCCGAACGGCTTGATCTGCTGGAGCAAAGCATCAACCAGGCCCTGCGCGCTGGTATGGGGAATTCCTGGAATATCGTAGATCGGCTTTTCCGGATACAGTTCCGCACATTGGCCGCCAATCTTGTCGAGAATGTCGATCAGATGCGCCTTCATGTCGAGCAAGCCGAGCTCGAACACCGCGAACAACCCGATCGGACCCGCGCCGATAATGACAACGTCGGTTTTGATAGGCTCACTCATATCGTTTGATGCTCTTTGGTAAAAGGATGCCGCCCAATTAGGTGGCGAGTGTCTAGTGGAGCGGATTTGACATTCGCTACCCCAAGCCACTCGCTCGTGAAGCGAATGTCAAATCCAAAGCTCCACTAGCACTTATATTTGCTGGTGGTCCTTTGATTCCAACATTCGCACGCAAGTGTGCCGAAACGGGATGCGAATGTTGGAATCGAACCACCAGTGGAGCGGATTTGACATTCGC
>JASHOR010000132.1 GCA_030041005.1 Xanthobacteraceae bacterium | reverse complement strand
GGTCGATTCCTCGGTCGGCGGCAAGACCGCAATCAATTCCGCTCACGGCAAGAATCTCGTCGGCGTCTTTCATCAGCCGATTCTGGTCGTCGCCGATACCGCCGCGCTCGATACGCTGCCGCCGCGCGAGTTTCGCGCCGGCTATGCCGAAGTGGTCAAATACGGCCTGATCGGAGACGCGGCATTCTTCGCCTGGCTGGACGCGAATTGGCGTGAAGTCTTTGCGCCCGGCAAAGCCACGGGACTGTCCGCGCGCGAGCACGCCATCGTCGTGAGCTGTCGCGCCAAGGCGGCGATCGTCGCCCGCGACGAACGCGAGAGCGGCGAACGGCAGCTGCTCAATCTCGGCCACACCTTCGGTCATGCGCTGGAGGCAGCCTGCGGTTTTTCCGACCGGCTTCTGCATGGCGAAGCCGTCGCCGCCGGCATGGCGCTCGCCTTCGGCTTTTCCGCGCGCGTCGGGCTCATCGGCGCCGCGGAAGCCGAACGTGTGATTCGCCATCTGGCGGCGGTCGGCTTGCCGACCGGCCCGCAGGACATCCCCGGCGAGCTGCCGTCGGTCGACCGCCTGCTCGAGCTCATGGCGCAGGACAAGAAAATCAAGCGCGGAACGCCTACATTCATTCTCGTGCGCGGGATCGGCGCCGCTTTCATCGAAGACGGCGTCGATGCCGAAGCGGTACGCGCGTTTCTCAGCGAAAAGCTTGCGGGGCGATGAACATATTCGATTGGGTGGATGTCGCTGCCGTTTTGATCTGTTTGGTGGCGTCGGCTTTTTTTTCGGCGAGCGAAACGGCGCTGACCGCATCGTCACGCGCCGCCATGATGCGGCTGGAGAAGCAGGGCAACCGCGACGCCACCATCGTCAACAGGCTGCTGGCAACGCGCGAGCGCCTGCTCGGCGCCATACTGTTCGCCAATAATTTCGCGACCATCGCCGCGTCCACGCTGGCAACCGGTCTGATGCTCACGCTGTTCGGCCACGCCGGCGTGATCTATGCGACCGTGGCGATGACGTTGATCATTTTCGTCGTCGCCGAGGTGCTGCCGAAGACCGCCGCCTTCAACACGCCGGACCGTATCGCGCTCGCCGTGGCGCAGCCGATCGAGCGCGTGGTCCATCTCTTCCTGCCGATCCTCAAGGCGGTCGAATGGCTGGTGCGCCTCATTCTACGTGCGGTCGGCATGCCGGTCGGCAAATTGCAGTCGATCCTTTCTCCACGCGAAGAGTTGCGCGGTGCCGTCGATCTCCTGCATCGTACCGGCGTCGTCGAAAAAATCGACCGCGACATGATGGGAGGGGTGCTCGATTTGCGCGAGCTGACTGTCTCCGACGTCATGGTTCACCGCACCAAGATGGTCGTGCTTGATGCCGACGAGCCACCGCAGGCCATCGTCAATGCAGTGCTGGCCGCCGACGTCACCCGGTTGCCGCTGTGGCGCGGCACTCCGGACAACATCGTCGGCGTCCTCCACGCCAAGGCTCTTCTGCACGCCCTGCATGCGGCGGGCGGCGACGCCGCCAAGATCGGCATCCTGGCTCTGGCGACGGAGCCGTGGTTCGTGCCCGATACCACCCCGCTCTACGAGCAACTCGCCGCATTCAGGGACCGCAAGACGGCGCTGGCGCTGGTGGTTGACGAATATGGCGAGCTCGAAGGGCTGGTCACCCTTGAGGACATCGTGGAGGAAATCGTCGGCGACATCAGTGACGCGCATGACGTATCGCTCGCCGGAGTAAGGGTGTTGTCCGACGGCTCGGTTAACGTCGACGGCGCAGTGCCGGTGCGCGACCTCAACCGGGCGATGGATTGGAACATTCCGGACGATGAGGCGACGACGATCGCCGGCGTCGTCATCCACGAGGCGCGCTCGATTCCGGAGCCGGGGCAGAGCTTCACCTTCCATGGCTTCCGCTTCCACGTGCTGCGCCGAACCCGCAACCGCCTCACGGCTCTGCGCATTACCCCCCTTGCCCGCAAGGCAACGGCGAAGGCGAGCTGACGACGGGTTCCTTGACGCCGAGGCGGAGGCGGAACGAGCCTTGAATTCGACGTGCCACCGCAAGCGGGAGAGGCAAGCATGGAGAGCATCATGGACGAGAGAACCAAAGCCGCTCCAATGGACATCGGCCCCGCCGCCAACCCGATCAATGCCGGCGTGCGCATCGGCCATGTGCATCTGAAAGTCGCCGATCTCGACCGGGCGCTTGCGTTCTACTGCGGCGTGCTCGGCTTCGAACTGACGCAGCGGCGCCAGGGCGCGGCGTTCGTTTCCGCCGGCGGCTATCATCACCACATCGGGCTCAACACCTGGGAAAGCTACGGCGGCTCGCCGCCGCCGATGGGCACGACCGGCCTCTACCATCTCGCCATTCTCTATCCGACGCGCGCGCTGCTCGCCGACGCGCTGCGTCGCCTGATCGAGGCCGGCATTCCGCTCGAAGGCGCCTCCGATCATGGAGTGAGCGAAGCGCTCTATCTGCGCGATCCCGACGACAACGGCGTCGAGCTTTATTGGGACCGGTCGCGGGAGAAATGGCCGCGGACCGAAGACGGCAAGCTCGCCATGGTCACCGCGCGACTTGATCTGAGGGATTTATTGCACGAACTCGAAGCGCCGCAGACCGCGGAAGCCGAAGTGCCGACGGCGCCGGTCCCCTAATTGACTCGATGCGTTGCGGACAAGCCGCTGCCGGTAGAACCACCTCGCCGTGTATTTTCAAAACTTCCCGACTACCGCGCGAATCCGGAGACACGCATCAGGTATTGCCCGAACTCGCTGATCCGCCGAAGATCGGGTCTATTCCATGGGGGGTGGGATGCCGCAACGTCTCCGCATCTTCATTTCATCGCCTGCCGACGTACCTGACGAGCGGCTGCGCGCCGATCTTGTCGTCGACAAGCTGTCCCAGGATTACTGCCGCTTCTTCACCATCGAATCTTATCGGTGGGAGCACGAGGCGATGCTCGCATCGGCGCATTTCCAGGACGCCATCGAGCCGCCGAGCGCCTTCGATATAGTCGTCCTGATCTTGTGGTCGCGGCTCGGCACGCCGCTGCCGGAAAAGACCGCGGCGCGCGAATATCGTGGTATCGACGGCCGCGTACCTGTAACCGGGACGGAATGGGAATACGAGGAAGCCCTGCAGGTTGCGCGCGAGAAGAAGGCGCCCGATTTGCTCGCCTTCCGCAACATCAGTCCGGCGCCGATCGATCCCCGCGATGTGGCCGCGCAGGCCGAGAGCATGGCGCAGCTTGCTGCGCTGAATGAATTCTGGACGCGGCATTTCGCCGACAAGGGCGTGTTCCTAACAGCCTATGACGAATACCGCACGCTGGAGGAGTTTGCCCTGCGGCTCGAAGAGTCGCTGCGAAGGCTGATCGAACGCCGCATCAAGGATGCCTCCGCCGGAGAGCCGCGCGCAGAACCGGTTTGGCTCAGCGACCCGTTCCGCGGGCTCGAATCTTACGAGTTCGAACACGCGCCGATCTTCTTCGGGCGTGACGCCGCGGTCGCCAAGGCCACCGAGCAGCTCGCCGCCAATGCGCGCGCCGGGCGCGCATTCTTGTTGGTCTCGGGCGCGAGCGGCTCGGGCAAATCCTCGCTGGTAAAGGCCGGCGTCGTGCCTCGGCTGATGAAGCCGCAGCGCATCAGCGGGATCGCGCATCTGCGTCGGATCGTGTTTCGGCCGGGCAGTGAGGATGGCGATATTTTCCTCGCTTTGGCAAAAGCACTGACGCGCGACGACGGAGGCGACATCGGTCTCCGGGAATTGATGACGCCGGGACAAGACGTGGCGCAACTCGCAGAGCATCTGCGCGACGGCACGCCAGGCTATCTGTTTGCTAACGCGCTGGGCCGTTTGACTGAATCCAGCCGCAAGTCGGGGCACATCCTCAACTTCGAGGATGCCAAGCTCATTTTGGTCGTCGATCAACTGGAGGAGTTGTTCACGGCTCGGGGCATCGGACCGGAACAGCGCCGCCAGTTCCTCCAATTGCTTGGCGGCTTGGCGCGCTCCGGCGCCGTCTGGGTGATTGCCACATTGCGCGCCGACTTTTGGCATCGTGCTGCGGATATCCCCGAGGTGATCGCGCTCGCCGAGGGACAGGGGCGCCTCGATCTCGCTGCGCCGTCGGCGGCCGAGCTTGCGGAAATGATCCGCAAGCCAGCGCAGGCCGCCGGCTTGTCGTTCGAGATCCACACCGGGAGCGGGCTGGGCCTTGACGCGGTGCTGGCGGAGCACGCCGCTGCCGCGCCGGGCGCATTACCGCTGCTCTCGTTCACGCTCGACGAGCTTTACCGCAGCGCAAAAGCGCGTGGCACGACAGTGCTCACGCACGCAAGCTACGAGGCGCTCGGCGGCCTCGCAGGCGCCATCGCCAAGCGCGCCGACGAGGTCATGGCGAGTCTTCCTGCCGCCGCGCAGGCGGCGTTGCCGCGCGTGCTGCGGGCGCTGACGACGGTTGCGGACACAGCCGACCAGGCGCCGCTTTCACGCTCGGCGCCGCTCGAAAATTTTGTCGAAGGCAGCCCAGCGCGGGTGCTGATTGATGCCTTCGTTGCAGCGCGACTGCTCGTCGCCGCGGACGAAAGCGGTGCGGGAGCGTCGGTGCGGCTCGCCCACGAGGCGCTCATCGGCCGCTGGCAGCGCGCCCGTGATCAGCTTGCGAACGATCGCCGCGACCTTCAGACGCGCACCGTGATCGAGCGGCAATACGAGCGGTCGCGGCAGGCGAGCAGGCACGCGCGCCGGCTCCTTCTGCTGCGCAATCCTGACCTCGCCAATGCCGTCGATCTCGCCACACGATGGGGCGATGAGCTGGACTCGCCGCTGCGCGATTTCATCGCGCGCTCATCGCGGCGGGCGCGATTTGCGCTGACTCTCACCGCCGCGGCGGCGGCGGTCTTTGCGGTGGTTGCGCTGGCGGCCGGCGGATTGTTTTGGGTGGCGAGCCAACAACGCGGCAATGCGCTGGTCGCGCAATCGAAATTTCTGGCGCAAAGCGCCCACACCGCGACCGAGAACGGCAATGCGACGCTTGGCGCGCTGCTGGCGCTCGCCGCCCTGCCCAAGCACCTCGCCGCGCCGGACCGACCGTTCGTCCGCGACGCGGAATTTGCGCTCGAGGAGGCGCTCGCAGCGCAACGCGAGCGCGCCATTCTCAAGCTCGAAGACATGAAGAAGTCGTTCACCTCCGGCGCCATCTCGCCGGACGGCACGCGGGTCGTGACCGGCGTGAGCGACAAGACGGCGCGCATCTGGGACGCGGCCACCGGCAAGCAGCTCCTGGTGCTCAACACCCCCGGCACCGTGCGCACGGTGGATTTCTCGCCGGATGGCCGACGGGTGATCACGACGGACGGGTTCATCAATCCCCGCGACTGGTATGTATGGGACGCCGCCACTGGGCGTCAGCTTTTTGTGATCAACAAGCCCGAGGACGCCAGCTTTTCCAGCGACGGCCGTCTGATGCTGGTCAGGATGGGAACCAGCGGCCCGATCCAAGTGCGTGACGCCGAGACCGGCAAGATCATCGCGTCTCCGACCGGCCTTACGCCAAGGCTGTTTTCGCCAGACGGCAAGACCATTTTGGCGTTTGGCGAGGGAAAGGTCGTCAAAGTATGGAATCCGACGACTGGCGCGCTGCAAGAATTGTCGTCGGCCCAGAATTATCCTTCGAGCTTCCACAGCGCGTTTTCGCCGGACGGAACCAGGGTGATCACAGCGAGCCCGCTGTGGTCGACCGCGCAACTCTTCGACGTCGCCACAGGGAACCAAATCACCTCATTGGCGACACCCAACCATTGTTGCATCGATTGGCTGAGGCCCGCGATATCCGCCGACAATTCCCGCGTGCTGACGGCGTCGGATAAGAGTGCGTATTTGTTTGATGCCCGCAGCGGAGCCCTGATCAAATCCTGGGATCATGACAAGGACATCGCGACGGCGGTTTTCTCCCCTGACGGCAAGCGCGCGATAACGACGTCGCCCGGCCGTGTCCACCTGATCGATACCGCGACCGGCAATGAAATCACGGCGCTGCGCGCACGCACGGAGGACGAGGTACCGCTCGTGCTGTTCTCGCCGGACGGGACGCGGCTCTTGGTCGCCTTCGATGCCGTATCCCTGGAGCTGATCGACAGCGCGACTGGCGCGCAGGTTGCGCGCCTGAACGGTGTGATTCGTTCCCGCCAGCGCGCCATGTTCACGCCTGATGGTCGCTCGGTCGCGACCGCGTCCAGCGATGGCGCCGTCCACTTGTGGGACCTGCAAAGCGGCCGATCGCTGGCGGTGCTGCGCGACAGTGCCGGCGAGTCCCTCGCTTTGATCTTGTTTTCGGCCGATGGTCGACGTGTCCTCACCCGAAGCGCCGATGCCGTCCGAATCTGGGATACGAGCATGTTTCGTGGCCATACCGGCGCCGTCTACGCCGCGGTGTTCTCGCCGGACGGCAGCCGGCTGGCAACGGCATCGGCGGACAAGACGGCGCGGATTTGGAATGTCGCCACGCAAAGGCAATTGACCGTGCTGCGTGGCCACCAGGGCGAAGTTTATGCGGTGGCGTTTGCGCCGGACGGCAAGTCGCTCGTGACGGCGTCTGCCGACAAGACGGCACGCATCTGGGACGCTGCGACCGGCAAGGAGCTGCTGGTCCTCAAAGGGCACGACGCCGCGGTGCGCTCCGCCGCGTTCTCGCCCGACGGCAAACGCGTCGTCACCGCGTCCGACGACAAGACCGCGCGGGTGTGGGACGCGGCGACCGGGGCCAGCATGGTGGTGTTCCGCGGCCATCAGGGAGCGGTGACGTCCGCGGTCTTTTCGCCCGACGGCAGACAGGTTCTGAGCGCTGGCTTTCCCTACGCCATGATCTGGGACTCGCACAGCGGCGCCATGGTCAGAACGCTCAAGCAGCTCATCGATGTCCCAGATGCGCAGGCGACGTGGGACGGTCTGTCGCCCAATCTGGCATCGGCCTGGAACCACCTCATGCGGGCGCGGGAGTACACCGCAAGGGCTCAAGGCAGTATGCATGGCGCAGGCCAAATGTTCGCTTCCTTCTCGCCGGATGGAAAGCAAGTCGTGGGAGGATTCAGCTGGCTGGTGGAGGTGTGGGACGCTGCGACCGACTTGCCGCATCGCACGATTTTCGCCGAAGCGACACGTTCGGCCGGGTTCTCTCCTGACGGCCGCTATGTCGTGACGGCGTCTTCGGCTGCGACCCAACTCTGGCAAGTCAAGCGCAGCGATCCGAGAAGCTATCTGGCAGCCGAGCTTCACGCCGGCGACGCCTATTCGGCGGCATTCTCGCCACGCGGCGACCGCGTCGTCACTGCTTCGGCCGACGCCACTGCACAGATCTGGCCGACGGTGCATTGCCAGGCGGCAATCGACCGTGCGCGAGCGCAATTGCCGCGCCGGCTCTCGGATGCGGAGCGGAGCCAATATTTTCTGGATCAGCAGACAGCTACAACCGGCACCGCGAGCTTCACGACCGTCAACCGCTGGCTCTCATTCGTACTGCCGACCGCCGGCGATACGTGCGAGTGAGCTCGCGGACGGCCGGATCGCGACGATGAAGTCGCCGCCATTGGGACGAGTCGCACAAAATCCCGGTGCGCGACCCTGAGCGATCGCGGCGTCGCCGGAAGGATGCGGCGGAGTAATCTCACCGAGGCGCATTCTGCAGAAGACGCAAGCGTCGTGATGGCCCTGGATTGCACGATGCGCAATCCAGCTACATCCCCTCGCCCGGCGCCGCGGCGTGGATGGCGAGCGCGTGCACGCCACCCGCCAGCTCATCGGCGAGTGCGGCGTTGATCATGCGGTGACGTTCAAGCCGGCTCTTTCCGCGGAAGGCCGCAGCCACAATATACACACGGAAATGGGTCTCGCCGCCGGGCCGGTGTCCGGCATGGCCCGCATGGCGATGGGATTCGTCTTCGACACTCAGGCTTTGCGGGGCGAAAGCCTTGCGCAACCTTTCCGTGATGAGATCGCGCGTTTGCGTGGGCGTTTGCATGGGCGTTTGCATGGGCGTTTCCATGGGCGGTAGATCGTCATTTCCCGATGAGGCGGTCGCGCCACGCCGTCCAATCGACAGGAAACAACCGATCGATCATGCGAAAGCCTTTCTGCGCAGGCCGCGTCGAGCTACGTCAAAAGTAGAATTTACTTGCCGTCAAGTCTTGAACACGTCATGGCCGCTCCCGCATAATCACACTCGATGAATACGAATTCGCCGCTCTTTGACCGCATCAGGGTCAAGCCGGACCACGATCGCAGACTGCAGACGGAACTACCCGGCTGCCAGTGGCCGGGCTGCTGCGCGCAGGCCACGCACCGGGCGCCGAAGGGCCGGCTCCGCGCCTCCGAATACTGGCGATTCTGCCTCGATCATGTGCGCGAATACAACAATTCGTACAATTTTTTCGCCGGCATGAGCGACGACGCTATCGCCCAGTACCAGAAGGAATCGATCACCGGCCATCGCCCGACCTGGAAAATGGGTTCGCTCGGCGGGCGTCGCACGCGTTCCTCGCGGACGGACTTTCGCAGCGCAGGCTGGGCCGCCGACGATCCGTTTCGGCTGTTCGGCGACGCCGCCGCCAACGGCCATGCGCGGCCGGCACCCGAGGAACGCAAGATTCTCAATGCCCAACGGCGGGCCCTCGAAGTCCTCGGACTTGAAGGCGATGCCAAACGGGCCGATATCAAGTCCAGGTTTAAAACGTTGGTGAAACGGCATCACCCGGACGCCAACGGGGGGGACCGCGGTTCCGAGGATCGGCTGCGCCAGATCATCGCGGCATACAATTACCTGAAGTCCGCCGGCTTTTGTTGATCCTCGCCGGCGGTGACTATCGCGGCGCTATCGCTTTCTGCTAGAGGTATCGCCACATCCGACCGGCGGCTGCCCCACCCTAGCCTGCGCCTTCGGCGGGTAGAGCGGTCGGCATTTCATGGCCTGCCGGGTTCACGGAGGAGCGATGACTCTCGCTATGGAAACCGATTCCGGCCTGCCGGACATGAAAGTGTCGGTTCGCCAATTGTTCGGCATCGACAGCGATCTCGAAGTGCCGGCCTATTCGGAGCCTGACGAATACGTGCCGGAGATCGACACCGATTACCGGTTCGACAGGCCCACGACCTTGGCCATCCTCGCCGGTTTCGCCCGCAATCGCCGCGTCATTGTCACCGGCTATCACGGCACCGGCAAGTCGACGCACATCGAGCAGGTCGCGGCGCGACTCAACTGGCCGTGCGTGCGCGTTAACCTTGACAGCCATATCAGCCGCGTCGATCTCATCGGCAAGGACGCCATCGTGATCCGTGAGGGCATGCAGGTCACCGAATTTCGCGATGGCATTCTGCCCTGGGCGCTGCAGAACAACGTCGCGTTGTGTTTCGACGAATACGACGCCGGCCGCCCCGACGTGATGTTCGTGATCCAGCGCGTGCTCGAATCCTCGGGCCGGCTGACGCTGCTCGACCAGAACAAGGTCATCAAGCCGCATCCGGCGTTCCGCCTGTTCGCGACCGCCAACACTGTGGGGTTGGGCGACACCTCGGGCCTCTATCATGGCACCCAGCAGATCAACCAGGGCCAGATGGACCGCTGGTCGATCGTCACCACGCTCAATTATCTGCCGCACGACAACGAAGTTGACATCGTGCTCGCCAAGGCAAAGCACTATCGCACGACGGAAGGCCGCGACATCGTCTCCAAAATGGTGCGCGTCGCGGACCTGACCCGCAACGCCTTCATGAACGGCGATCTCTCCACGGTGATGAGCCCGCGCACGGTCATTACCTGGGCGGAGAATTCGGAAATCTTCGGCGATATCGGCTTCGCCTTCCGGCTTACCTTCGTCAACAAGTGCGACGAGCTGGAGCGGCCGCTGGTGGCGGAGTTCTATCAGCGCTGCTTCGGACAGGAACTGCCGGAAAGCGCGGTCAACGTCGCCCTGAGTTAGGCTGCGCCGAATGCCCGCGCCGCAAGTCGAGAGCGTGCTTGGTCCTGCGAAGCGCGAACTCTTCAAGGCGATGCGGGCTTACAACAAAGCGGCGGTCGGGAAATCCGACTACCGCGCTCTGGCAGTGACAATCCGCGATAAGGGCAAGATTGTCGGCGGATTAGTCGGCGAGACCTACTGGGGCTGGATGTATGTCAATGCGCTGTGGGTGGCGGCAGAGCATCGCGGCAAGGGCTATGGCCGGTCTCTGCTGCGGACGGCTGAAGCAGAGGCCCGCAAGCGCGGCGTGCGCAACGTGTTTCTCGACAGTTTCAGCTTTCAGGCGCCAAAGTTCTACGCCAAGCTCGGCTATCGGGAGTACGGACGACTGAAGGAATTTCCCAAGGGTCACTCCCGCCATTCGTTGACGAAAGTTCTGTGATGTCCTCCAACATCAAGCCCAAAACACCGGCCAAGGAAGCGCCAACAGAGCCCTTCAAACGGGCCGTCGGCGTATGCCTGCGTGCCATTGCCGGCCGGGGCGATCTGGAGGTCTCATATGCCGCCGAGCGTCCCGGATTAGCCGGCGGCAAGGCGCGGCTGCCGGAGCCGCCGCGGCGGCTCAGCGAGCGCGAGGCTGCGATCGTTCGCGGTCATGCCGATTCGATCGCGCTCAAGCTCGCCTGTCACGATCCCGCCGTGCACCGCAAGCTCACGCCCGGCGGGCAGCAGGCGCGGGCCGTATTCGAAGCGGTGGAGCAGGCCCGCGTCGAGGCGATCGGGGCGCGTCGCATGGGTGGGGTCAAGAGGAACCTCTCTGCGATGCTCGACGACCGCTTCCACCGCGGCAAGTTCGACGAAATCACCGACCGGGCGGACGCGCCGATCGAGGATGCGCTCGCCATGATGGTGCGCGAACGGCTGACCGGCGAATCGCCGCCCGCGGCCGCAAGAAAGCTCGTCGACCTCTGGCGCCCATTGATCGAGGAACGCGCCGGCAAGGATCTCGATCGGCTTGAGCGGGTGCTCAACGATCAGCGGCGCTTCGGCGACGTGGTGCACGATCTGCTCGATTGTCTCGACATGGGCGAGGATCGATCGAGCGAAGCCGACGAAGAAGAAGGTGAAGACGGCGACGAAGACAGCCGCAAAGATGAGCAGGGTCAGGACGGCGACTCGGCCGATTCCGCCGACTCTGAGCGCATGAGCATGGAGGCGGAAGCTTCGGCCGAGGAATTGCCCGACAGCGCATCGGAGGCGGTCGACGCCCCGGCCGCCGAAATGGCCGACGACGCCGAAATGGGAGATTCGGAGACGGCAGCCGAGCCGTGGCGTCCGCGGCACCAGCGCAACGAACCGCGTGGTCCGGATTACCGTCCTTTTGCCACCAAATTCGATGAGACGGTCGGCGCCGAAGACTTGTGCGAGGCGGAAGAACTGGACCGTCTGCGCGGCTATCTCGACAAGCAGCTTTCGCATCTCCAAGGCGTCGTCGCCCGACTGGCCAACCGGCTGCAGCGGCTCCTCCTCGCCCAGCAGAATCGCGCCTGGGAGTTCGACCTCGAAGAGGGTTTGCTCGACCCCGCGCGGTTGTCACGGGTCATCGTCGATCCCTTGCACCCACTGTCGTTCAAGCGCGAGAAAGACACCAATTTCCGCGACACGGTCGTGACGTTGCTGCTCGACAATTCCGGTTCGATGCGCGGGCGTCCGATCACGGTTGCGGCCACCTGCGCCGACATCTTGGCGCGCACGCTCGAGCGCTGCGGCGTCAAGGTGGAAATTCTGGGCTTTACCACGCGGGCCTGGAAGGGCGGCCAATCGCGTGAATCCTGGCTTGCCCAAGGCAAGCCCGCCAATCCCGGACGACTGAACGATCTGCGCCACATCATCTACAAGGCGGCAGACGCACCGTGGCGGCGCGCGCGCAAGAATCTCGGATTGATGATGCGCGAGGGACTGCTCAAGGAAAATATCGATGGCGAGGCGCTCGACTGGGCGCACAAGCGCCTGCTCGGCCGGCCGGAAACACGGAAAATCCTGATGATGATTTCCGACGGCGCGCCGGTCGACGATTCGACGCTCTCGGTCAATCCCGGCAATTATCTGGAACGCCACCTGCGCTGGGTGATCGAGGACATCGAGACCCGCTCTCCGGTCGAGCTGATCGCCATCGGCATCGGCCACGACGTGACCCGCTATTACCGGCGCGCGGTCACCATCGTCGACGCCGAGGAGCTCGGCGGCGTCATGACCGAAAAGCTTGCCGAGTTGTTCGAAGAACACCCGACGGACGAACGCCCGGCGCGCGCCCCGCGCCCGCGTCACCTGAATGCATAGTATTGCAGCGGCGCGAATTAGGCTTGGTCGAACGGAGAAATGGCGCGCGCGGCGCTATGCCGCCGCTGCTTCGGCGCGCTTCTTAGCTACTTGCCGCTTGAGTTCGAGCGCGCGAGGCGACAATTCGCTGTCCTTGGCGCGGAGCAGGAATCCGTCGAGGCCGCCGCGGTGATCGACGGATCTGAGGGCGTTGGCCGAAATCCGCAGGCGAACCGAACGGTTGAGCGTCTCCGAGAGCAGCGTGACCTTGAGCAGATTGGGCAGGAACCGCCGCTTGGTCTTGCGGTTGGAGTGGCTCACGCGATGACCGATCTGCCGCGTCTTGCCGGTCAGTTCGCAACGCCAAGCCATGGCTGAAATATCCTCAAGTTTCCCGCATCGGGTGGAAGCAGAACACGGGTCGTGTCGGTTTCGCGGGACTATTAGTGAGCCGATCGGCAAGGGTCAAGTCTCTGCCACACGCCGGCATTTTTCGACGTCTCGACGCATCCAGCGCCGGCGAAACCACAGAAAGGACTCATTCTCCCCAACACAGTGGCCAAGTTCCGGGGCGGCATGCCGCCACGATCACCCTGGCGAGTTCGCAAGTACGTTCTTGTCTCCAGCCCTGACACGCCGGGATTGATGATCGGTTAGGCCAGTGTTTGCGCTCTCGATCCGCCCCTTTCGCCATGTGAGCCCTGCCCCGTCCGCGACGGCGCTGTGCGTCATGACCGTGATGGCGGCGTTTGCCGTCGAGTCGGGTCAGGTAGCCAGCGCGCAAGGCAGGCTCGACGCGCAATATGTCGCTACCGTTTCCGGTCTCCCGGTCGGCCAAGGCAATTGGGCCGTCGAGATTTCCGACAATTCCTACACGGCCGTCGCGAGCGGTTCGACGGCCGGTCTTTTGCGGTTCTTTTCGCGAGCGAGCGGCACGGGAGCGACCCGGGGCATCGTGGCGCGCGGACAACCGATGCCGACGAGCTATGCCGCAACCATCGTCGATAGCCGCCATGTTGATGAAGTGCGCATTGCGCTTAGCGGCGGAAACGTCACTTATTACACCGCCGAACCTCCGCTCATGCCTCTCCCGGACCGAATCCCGGTTACCGATGCCGACCGGCGAGGCGTTGTCGATCCGATGACATCAGCGCTTGCGCGGGTTGCCGGCAACGGCAATCCCGTCGCTCCCCAGGCGTGCAACCGCACAACCTCCGTGTTCGATGGCCGCGTCCGATACGACCTGCAAAGCGAATTCAAGCGCATAGAAATGGTAAAGGCAAAAAAAGGCTATGCCGGGCCAGCCGTCGTCTGCGCGCTCTATTTCAAGCCGATTTCCGGCTACGTGCCGGAGCGAGCCGGGATCAAATATCTTGTCGAAATGCGCGACGCCGAAGTCTGGATGGCCCCGATCGCCGGGACCCGCGTCTTGGCACCGTTCCGTTTCTCGATGTCCACACCGCTCGGTCCTGGAGTGCTACAGGCCAAAGAATTCGTATCTGTGGCAGAACCCGCGCACCCACTCGTCAAGAGTCAGTGAAAAATGCGATGTCGCGGGGCCGCTGGCCGGTTCCGAGAGCGCGCCGCAGGTTTGACCTCGGATCAAGATTCCCGTTATCCACAGGAGGACGCCTCTTGACTTCGGGGAGAATCGTGGATGGGCGATGGATTTACCTTTTTATCGCGAGCTCATTTGTCCGAAAGCCCGTGCAACACCCGATATGGTGTTCGACTTGGCTGCGCCTCTCCATATCTCGCGGTGAACAAAGTCGAACATCGCTGGAGTCACTGATTCGGCCGCGATTCGTTCCAGACTCGTTCCACACCTTAAGCACAGGGCTTTCGACCGTCGCGTTGTGATACAGAAGGACTTGCGCACTCTCCTCGCCCAGCCGCGAATGGGTGGGGAAAGCGCCATGCCGGACCGCTGATGCCAATTTCGTTCTCGCCGCCTGCCGATCGTGAACTGCGTGCCCGTGGCGCCGGTGTTACTGCCGTGCTCGGGCCTACCAATACGGGAAAAACTCATCTCGCCATCGAGCGGATGCTGGCGCATTCCTCCGGCGTGATCGGTCTGCCCCTGCGGCTCTTGGCGCGGGAGGTCTATAACCGCGCAGTCGAGAAGGTCGGCGCCGAGGCCGTGGCATTGATCACGGGCGAGGAGAAGATCAAGCCGCCCAACCCGCGCTTCTGGGTGGCGACGGTCGAGGCAATGCCGCGCGATCTCGACGTTGCCTTCGTCGCCGTCGACGAAATCCAATTGGCTGCCGATTTTGAGCGCGGCCACGTTTTCACCGATCGCATGCTGCATCGACGCGGACGAGAGGAGACCCTCGTGCTCGGCGCCGCCACCATGCGCCCGATCGTCGAGCGACTCCTGCCCGGCGCCAGTATCGTGAGCCGCCCGCGGCTTTCGCAATTAAGTTTTGCCGGCGAGAAAAAGCTTACCCGGCTTCCGCGCCGCTCGGCGATCGTCGCATTTTCCGCCGAAGAAGTTTACGCAATCGCTGAACTCATCAGGCGGCAGCGCGGCGGCGCGGCGGTGGTGCTCGGCGCTCTTTCGCCGCGCACGCGCAACGCGCAGGTCGAACTGTATCAGTCCGGCGAAGTCGATTACCTCGTCGCGACCGACGCCATCGGCATGGGGCTCAATCTCGACGTCGATCACATCGCGTTCGCCGCCGACCGCAAGTTTGACGGCTACCAGTTCCGCAAGCTCAACGCCTCCGAACTTGCCCAAATCGCCGGCCGTGCCGGACGAGCAACCCGAGACGGCACCTTCGGCACCACGGGCCGCTGCCCGCCGTTCGAGACCGCCCTGGCGCAGGCACTCGAATCGCACAGCTTCGAGCCGGTCAAGCTCGTGCAGTGGCGCAATACCGACCTCGATTTCTCTTCGATCGGCGCCTTGCAGGCGACACTGGCGGCAGCCCCGAAGGAGAGCGCGTTGTCTCGCGCCCCGATCGCCGAGGACATTCTTGTGCTCGAACACGCCGCACGCGAAGAGGAGGTCCGCGCGGCGACCCGGTCGTCCGCCGATGTGGAACGGCTGTGGGATGTCTGCCAGATTCCTGATTATCGCAAGATCGCGCCGGCAAATCACGCGGAACTGGTCGTCACCGTCTACGGTTACTTGATGCGCGACGGCCGCATTGAGACCGACTGGTTCGCACGCCAGGTCGCGCTGGCGGATCGGACCGACGGCGATATCGACACGCTGTCAACCCGAATTGCCCATGTCCGGACGTGGACCTTTGCCGCCAATCGTCCGGATTGGCTGGCGGATCCTGAACATTGGCAGGGCGTTACGCGCGCCATCGAGGACAAGCTCTCAGACGCGCTGCACGAGCGCCTGACCGAGCGCTTCGTCGATCGACGGACCAGCGTTCTGATGCGGCGACTTCGCGAAAATGCCTCGCTGGAACCGCAGATCAACAAGACCGGCGAGGTCGTAGTGGAAGGTCATACGATCGGCCGGCTGGAAGGCCTCGTGTTTTTGCCGGATGCCTCCTCGGGCGGATCCGACACGAAGACGCTGCTCAACACCGCGCAAAAGGCGCTGTCCGGCGAGATTGCCGCCCGCGCGTTGAAGCTTGCCGAGGCGCCAGACGCGCAATTCGTGCTTGCCGGCGACGGCACGATCCGCTGGACCGGCGCCGCGGTCGGCAAACTGTTCGCCGGCGAGAACGTTCTGCACCCACACGCGCGGCTCATTGCCGACGAACATCTTACCGGAGCGCCCCGCGACGGCGTACAGGCGCGGCTTGACGGCTGGCTCAAGTCCCATATCGAAAAGGCGCTTGGCCCGTTATTCCAACTGTCCGAAGCGCCTGACATAACCGGCATTGCGCGGGGCGTCGCCTTCCAATTGGTGGAGGCGCTGGGCGTGCTCGACCGCGCCAAAGTGGCGGATGAGGTGAAAGGACTGCAGCAGCCGGAGCGCGCGTCCTTGCGCAAATACGGCGTTCGCTTCGGCGCCTATCACGTCTATCTGCCGGCCCTGCTCAAGCCGGCACCGCGCGGTCTTGCGGCCCAACTTTGGGCGACGTCCCTCAACAGCCCGCCATCCACCGGTCTGGACGACTTGCTGCATCTGGCAGGCAGCGGCCGCACATCGATCCCGGTCAATCACGAGATCGATCCGGGGCTTTATCGCACTGCGGGATATCGCGTTTGCGGCGAGCGGGCGGTGCGGGTGGATATCCTGGAACGGCTCGCGGATCTTATTCGTCCAGCACTGGCTTGGCGCGACGGCAACCCTGGGACCAAACCCGCCGCTGCGTTTCCCGGCGGCGGCTTCATCGTTGTCAACGGCATGACCTCGCTGATCGGAGCATCCGGGGAGGATTTTGCCTCGATCCTGCGCTCGCTTGGCTTTCGCGCAGAACGACGGCCGGAGCCGACCGCGCCGCCCCCGGTCCCGTCCGAAAGCATCGACAAAAGGCTTGCCGCCGCTCCGGCCAAGGACCCGGAAAGTCCGAGCGTCGCAGCGGTCGAGGCCCTGGATGCAAGCGGGCAATTGACGACCGCGGGCCCTGCGCAATCCGAGGCCGCGGAAAGCGAGCAATCCGATGCTGAGGGGGAACCCGTGGCGCAGCCGGCTGTCGAGGCTGGGCCAGCGGCTGACCTCCCGAGCGCCCTCGCTGGGCCGAACGTCGGCGAAGCCCCCGAGACCTTGCCTCCGACGCACGTGGAGACCTCCCTCGGGAGCGCCGAAACCGCCGTGGAACCCGACAGGCCTCCGCCCAGCCAAGCGGACAGTTCCGCAGCGACCACCGAAGAACGCGTCAGCCCTGTGACCCAGGCGGCTGACGTCCCGCAAGAAGTACAAGCCGGCGGCGAGCCCACGATGGTCGAGGTCTGGCGACCGGGGCGCAGTGAAGGCCGCCACCATCTGCGCGAACGTCGTCGTGAACGTCGCAGGCCGACGCAAGAGACGAACCTGCGGACCGAGGGCGGGGCGCCCGCCGCGGACGCCCTGGCTGCAGCCGGGGGTGGGACCGCGGGCGAGCAAGCCGCCTCCACCGCTCCGACCAAAGCCGAGCGATCCGCGCGGGGAAGCCGGTCTGGGAAACGTCGCTACGACCGCGAGGATCGTTCGCCCCGCGAACATCTACAGCCGCGGGTGGCGCGGTTCGAGCGGCGGGAAAGGGAGAAAGCGCCCGATCCGAACTCACCGTTCGCCAAACTCGCTGCACTCAAGGCGCAGCTAGAGGCAGATGCCAAGGAACGCGGCTGAAATAGCAGCCGAAGTCGCCCGCCAGCGCATAGACCGCTGGCTTTGGCACGCACGACTTGTACGTACGCGTGAGGCGGCGGCGGCACTGGCCGCGGGCGGCTACGTTCGCGTCAATGGAATGCGGATCACAGCGCCCGCGCGGATGGTGCGCGCCGGTGACATCATTACGGTGGCTTGCGAGCACAAGGTGCGGGTGCTCAAAATACGAGGGTTTGCCGAGCGCAGGGGTCCCGCGCGAACCGGTGAAGCGTTATATGAGGAACTGACGTAACAACACCGCGAAGCAACGCCTCGATGCGATAAGGGGTGCCTTGCCTGCCCCTGACCCATGCGCTAGGAGCAATGCTCGCAAAATCCCAATCGAGTGTGCCGATGACCTATATCGTCAACGATAATTGCATCAAGTGCAAATATATGGACTGCGTGGAAGTCTGCCCCGTCGATTGTTTTTACGAGGGCGAGAACATGCTCGTCATCCATCCCGATGAATGCATCGATTGCGGCGTTTGCGAGCCCGAATGTCCGGTAGAGGCGATCAAGCCCGATACCGAGCCGGGTACCGAGAAGTGGCTGTCGGTCAATGCCCAATACGCGAAAGTATGGCCGAACATAACAGCCAAGAAGGAGCCCCCTGCGGATGCCAAGCAGTGGGAAGGCGTATCCAACAAATTTGAAGAGCACTTTTCGGCGAATCCGGGCGGGGGCGACTGAAACAACCGCCGATCGCCGCCGTTAACCGTTGTTAGTTCAAGGACTCTGTGCGACGCTTTCGCATAGGCATAAGGCTTTGTTTTTGGATGAAATTGTGGTATGAGAATATTACATAATGCAAAACACCCCCGATAATCGCGCTCCGACCGATCTGGAGCTTATTTCTTCGGGGTTTCTTCGAGGAATCGTCAAAAGAGGCGTGTGACCCACGCGAGAGCAGTGGCAGAGAAAACTCGTCGTCGTTCCAAGAAAAGCCTTGCCGGCTCGACCCGGAAGGCCAGGAAATCATCCCCCCGCGCGAGCCGGAGGCCCTTGCAATCTTTGCGTGCAGCACCTCGTCATCGAGTCGGCGAGGCGAAGCCCGCTCCCCGTCGCAAGCCGGAGGTGGATGCAGCAACTTTGGGAATCAACGTGAAGAAGACCACACAAAGACAAGGCTTCAAAACAAACGAATTCATCGTTTATCCAGCGCATGGCGTGGGCCAGATCGTCGCGATCGAGGAGCAGGAGGTTGCGGGCGCGCGTCTTGAGCTTTTCGTGATCAATTTCGTCAAGGACAAGATGACGCTGAGGGTGCCGACCTCGAAGGTCACCTCCGTTGGCATGCGCAAACTCGCGGAAACGCCGCTTATCAAGCGTGCGTTGGATACGCTCAAGGGCCGGGCCAGAATCAAGCGCACGATGTGGTCGCGGCGCGCCCAGGAATACGAGGCCAAGATCAATTCCGGCGATATTGTCGCCATCGCGGAGGTCGTACGCGACCTTTACCGCTCGGAATCGCAGCCTGAACAGTCGTATTCGGAGCGGCAACTGTACGAGGCCGCGCTCGATCGCCTTTCGCGCGAGATTGCAGCAGTTCAACGGATCACCGAAACCGAAGCGGTCAAGGAGATCGAGGCTGCGTTGGCCAAAGGTCCGCGTCGCGGGCCCAAGCCGGAGGCCGAAGAGGAAAGCGTAGTCGCCGAAGAGGCTGCGTGAGGGCTCTGCTGTTGGAGGAATTCAAGGCCCGGCTTGCCGCCGGGCCTTTTCGTTTTTGCGGCCGGCGCGTCTGCCGAACCCTGTGATCTGCCAGCAAAATTCCCATCATTAGTCATAAATTAAGCTTCATTTGAAAGGAGATAGCAAAGTTGGGTGAGCCAGTGGCGGGGAGGGGGTATGCGGCCGAAGAGAGTGTCCAGGCGCGGCCGTGCAATTTCAATCCTCGCCGCCGCCGGCCTCGGTTACACGATCGGCAGTTGGAACGCCGGTACGGTCCAAAGCGCCGAGCCTCCCGGTAGGCTGACAGCGGCACAAGCGGTGGCGCTGCGCTTTCCGGCCACGATGAGCAACGCGCCGGCGGTCCTGGCCAGGGCTGTCGCGCGGCCTGTCACAGTCGCGGCTGCGGCCGACCCCGCGCTCGTGCTGTTTGAGCCCGAGCCGATGGCTCCGCCGCAGGAGGAAGTTGCTGAAACCGAAACCGAGCCGGTGCCGGAACAGACGGCAGCCGTTCCTCAAGCGCAAAGCCAGCCGATGACGGCGACCGGACCGACACAGACCGCATCCCTTGAGATTGCCGATAACTCACCATCCGAGGAAACGGCCGACCTGGTATCGGTGGAGCCTTCCGAGTCAGCCCCGACCGCGGTCGCGCGCGTGTCGCCCATGCCAAACGAAGCGGCAGCAGGCAAGGAACCCACGGGCGCGGCAAGGGTCGCCAAGCATCGTGGATATTTCCTCGATGACGCGCAGATCGCCGGCATCAAGCGGCGACTGCACCTGACCCCTGATCAAGAAAGCATGTGGCCCGCCGTGGCGGCCGCGTTGCACAATATTGGCCTGCAACGGCTTCGGCAGGAAAGACGCCGCGGCGCGGCAGAGGCCATCGATCCGAACAGTCCGGAAGTGCAGGATCTTAAGTCGGCCGCGATCCCTTTGATCATGAGTTTTACGGAGCGGCAGAGGGACGAAGTGCGCAACCTCGCCCACGTTATGGGGCTCGATCAGCTCGCCTCTGAGTTCTGACAGCCGAACTCACTTTCTCTCGGTCAGGGACTTTGCGTGAACGGAAATTGGCGGTGGATTTCCGGGCGGCCGCAACAGTTCGCGCGTGCATTTCACGCCGACCGCCGTCAGGACCAAGAAGAAAATCAAATCGGTCACTTCCAGGCGATTGGCGAAGTGAAAGCTGTAGACCGGATCGTAAAGAAAATAGGCCGCGCAGGCCGTACCTGTGCCGGCGCATAGCAACGCGGGCAGACTACCGTAGAGAATTGCCAGCAGCGCTATCGGCAGCAAGTAAAAGAAAACAGGATGACGTATGCCGCCGCCGGCCACTTTCACGTACCACAGGACTGCCGTGACCCCGCAAGCAACCGCAAGCGCCAAAGCGACAGCCATCGGCCATCCGACGCTCCTCATAACCTCCCCCAAGGCCATTTTAATCTTTGGCGCATCATAGCCGAAGCCCGGCAAAAGACCAGCGGAACGCCGCCGACCGATCGCTTAGCCTGGCATGGTAGTCGGTCGCAATCGTTGCCTAAACTATTCGGCTGGAAGCCTTGCCACGGTCGATTCCGTCAATCGCGGTCACGCGACGGCATGTGCTCAAAATAACATAGAGAATCGGCGCTGACTTGCGAAACAGATAGATGTCCGGCACGCCGTCATTTTTGCGGTTCGGACGGCGAGGAGACGAACAGTCGAACGCGGAGTTCGCTCACAGCGCTAACGGAGAGTTAGTGACCTGGACCCTTTTAGGGTTTCAGATCCCCGGCTTCAACCGGCACGCACTATGCTTTATCTGCAGCACGGGTGCGGTACGGCGCGGCAGACGAGGCTCCGCTCACGCAACTCGCGCCGGATCAGTGCTCTACCCGTTTTCCGGGAACGACAATGGCCCGGCTTTTCGCAGTTCGGTGCTCCGCGTCGGACGATCGGACCGTCGGCAAATCCGTCAGCGCGCGGCACCAAGGCTGCGCAGCTTGGCGGCCGAGGCCGTTTCGGTTGCCTCATCGAGCTCGATAGGCTCGACGTTGTATTCCACGTCGCGACCATGGAAGACACTGGCGACGTTGGGCAGCGGCACGACCACGAAACGCCCGCAGTGATGGGACAATGCCGTCTCGATGCTTTGTTTGACGGCGAAGAACGGGAGCGAATCTTTCCCGTCTGCGCCGTCACATACTGCAATGCAGACTTGACCCACGCGCCGCAGCCCGTCTTCGATCAGCCGTTGATGACTGGCCTGAAACGGCTGAAAGCGTCCAACAAAGAGCGCAGTCGGCTTTTTCGGATCGAAGGCGGGTTGCAGCAGCGCCAAAGCCTGCCTCGCCCAATAGTCCGGCGCTCCTTGCGGCTCGACCCGCAGATCGAACCGGTCCGGCTGCACGAACATCCGATTGGTGTCCTCGAAGCGACCAGCCTTGATTCGATCGACCCAGATGGTGAAGGCGTCGCCGAATGCGGCCCGCGTCTGCGGCGTGGGGCAGATGAAATCGGCGATGACGCTGCCGCCGGCCTCGACGATGCGATCGCACATCCAACCCATCCGGCGCGCATGCTCGATGCGGTCCGCCATCGAATAACTGAGATCGCGCGACAGATTGGTACGGACGGCATCGGCGTTGAAAACAACCGCGTCCAGGAGGGGCGCCAACGCTTTTGTCAGCGTGGTCTTGCCAGCGCCCGGCAGCCCCATAATGAGAATTTTTCGTTCCAATAAAAGCCCCACCCTTGCACCCCGAGGCATCCTTATTCGACATTGGCATAAGGCGCAAGC
>JASHOR010000131.1 GCA_030041005.1 Xanthobacteraceae bacterium | reverse complement strand
GCATCGACGATGCGGCCGAGCGCTTGCGGGGGACGTGCATAGAGCACTTTGCCGTCGGCGGTGCGGATGCTCTGAATGACATGCGGCGAGGCGGCAAAACCGCCGTTGGCGAATGCCGTGTATGCGCGAACGAGTTCGAACAACGAGACGTCGGAGGTGCCGAGCGCGATCGAGTCGTTAGCGTCGAGCTTCGATATGATGCCGAGCCGATAGGCGGTACGGGCGACGGCGGCGGGACCGAATTCGACGGCGAGACGCACGGCGACGGTGTTGAGCGAATCGGCGAGCGCCTGTGTCAGCGTTACCGGACCCAAATAGCGACGCTCGTAATCCTCCGGCTTCCAGCCATTGATGTCGATCGGAGCATCTTCACGCACGGTATCGGGAGTAAGCCCCTGTTCGAGCGCGGTGAGATAGACGAACGGCTTGAATGTCGAACCCGGCTGGCGCTTGGCGGCGATGGCACGGTTGAACTGGCTCGTGGAATAGCTGGTGCCGCCGACGAGCGCACGCACGGTGCCGTCGGGGGTCATGGCTACCACGGCGCCTTCGCTGACGCCCAGCTTTACGCCGCGTAGCGCAATGGTGTCCACCAACGCCTGTTCGGCCGCGTTCTGCAGTGCCGGATCGATTGTCGTTTCGACCACGATGTCCTGATCGAAATTGCCGACGATGTCGTTGACCGCATCCATCACCCAGTCGGCCACGTAATTGACCGATCCGGCGCCCGGCGGCTTTACGGCGTGGGCCGGATGGAGCAGCGCGGACTTGGCGGCGCTGGCGCTGATCATCTTCTGCTCCAGCATGGCTTCGATGACCAAGCGCGCGCGCCGCTGGGCGCCGCCCGGATTGCGGGTTGGCTCAAGCCGCGACGGCGACTGCACGAGCCCGGCCAGCATGGCGGCTTCCGCCAGGGTCAATTGGCGCGCCGATTTGCCGAAATAGCGTTGTGCCGCTGCTTCGACACCGTAGGCGCCCGAGCCGAAATAGACGCGATTGAGATAAAGTTCGAGAATGCGCGTCTTGGAGAATTTGTGTTCGAGCCAGAACGCAAGCAGTACCTCCTGCAGCTTGCGCGTCAGCGTGCGCTCCTGGGTCAGAAACAGATTCTTGGCGAGTTGCTGGGTGATGGTCGATCCGCCTTGCGCCGCACCGCGATGGAGCACGTCGGCGATTGCCGCGCGGGCGATGCCCCATGGATCGACGGCATAGTGCGAGTAGAAGCGCCGATCCTCGATGGCGACAAAGGCATCGGGGACATAGGGCGGCAATTCCCGCAGCGGCACTGAGGCGCCTCCCATATCGCCGCGGGTCGCAAGCGTCGCGCCGTTGTCGCCAAGGATGAGAACCGATGGCGGGCGCTTGGGGATTTCCAGCGACTGAATCGGCGGCAAATGAATGCCGACCCACACCACCACTCCGACGGCGGCAATCATGCCCCAGAGCGCCAGCACGACAGCCCAATAGATGATGCGGCCGATGCCGGCGCGGCCTTTCTTTCCACGACGCCCGCTTTTGCCGCGCGGCAACAGCGGCCGGGCGCCGCCCGCGCGCCGCTTGCCGTGGACGCGTCCCCCAAGTGGGCCGCCAATTCGATCTTGCGGGCGCAGGCGAACCTCGAACCTCGCCGCGTCGTCGCCGCGTTTGCGACTACCGTCCCGCCACGCCATGTCGGGTCCCCCGGGCACGCCCAAGACGCGCCCGCTCAACGGTAGAGAGCGCGGTTTAAGGGGGGGTTACTGCGTCGCGGGCGTGGCGCCGCCTTATTCCGCGGCAGCGGCATTCGCCGCCATCTGCTCGCGCACGAATTTGCCCAGCGTCAAGTGATCGACTTTGCCAGACCCGAGGAGCGGCAGCTTGTCGAGCACGATGACCTCGGAGGGAAGCATCAGTTCGGAGGCATGCTTGCTGCGCGCGTAAGCCTGGAATTCAGCGCGCGTGGCGCCTTGCTTGTCGATCAGCAAAACCAGGCGCTCGCCCTTGCGGGCATCCGGCACCGCAGTCACGGCGGAAACATTGTCGGGCCACAGCTCAGCCGCCAACATCTCGACCGCGGCGAGCGAAATCATCTCGCCCCCGACCTTGGCAAAACGTTTGGCGCGGCCTTTGATGCAGATGAAGCCCTGCGCGTCGATGGTGACGATATCGCCGGTGTCGTGCCAGCCTTCCGGCGGCGGTTCGAGCACGCCCGGGCGATCAGCGCGCAGGTAGCCAAGCATCACGTTCGGCCCGCGTACGTAAAGCCGGCCGCCCTCCTCCACGCCCTCGACGGGTTCGAGCTTCGCTTCCATGCCGGGCAGCAGCCGGCCGACGGTCCCGAACTTGTTGAACATGGGCGTATTGAGCGCCAATACCGGCGAAGTCTCGGTCACGCCGTAACCTTCGAGAACGCGCAGGCCGAATTTTTCCAGATAGATCTTTCGCGTTGATTCGCGCACCGGCTCGGCGCCGGCCAGGATGTAGCGCAACGAGCGGAAGTCGTAAGGATTGGCCATGCGTGCATAGCCGTTGAGAAACGTGTCGGTGCCGAACAACACCGTGGCGCACTTCCAATAAATCAGCTCGGGTACCGTGCGGTAATGCAGCGGCGAGGGGTAGAGGAAGATCGGCACGCCGGAGATGATCGGCAGCACAACACCGCCGGTGAAGCCGAAAGAGTGGAAGATCGGCAGCGCATTGAACAGCTTGTCCTCGCGACCGAAATCGATGCGGGCGGCGCATTGCGCCACATTGGTCAGCAGGTTGCGATGCGAGAGAACGACGCCCTTGGGCAGGCCCTCGGTGCCTGAGGTGAACAGGATCACGGCCCAGTCGTCGGGCTTGCGTGCGACCAGGGGCTTGCCGCAGGCCAACAGGCCGCGCACCTTGTCGAGCGCAGTGATCGTCTTGCGTATGTCTTCCAGATAGACGATGTGAACGCTCTTCCCGATCTGGGCGACGAGGGCTTCCAGCCGGCCCTTTTCGACGAACGCGCGCGAAGTGAGAATGGTGTCGATCTCCGCGGCGCGGCACGCCGCCACGATATTGGCCGCGCCGGCGGTGAAATTGATCATCGCCGGCACGCGGCCGGCGGACATGACGGCGAACAATGTCACCACCGCGCCGTTCGAGGTCGGCAGCATGATGCCCAGCGAGCGCCCTTCGAGCGCCAGCGGCTTGAGCTTGGCGCCGAGGATGGCGATGGCCTGCAGGAGCCTCCGGTAAGTGAGCGGGCCGCTCACCGGGTCCTCGATGGCGAGCCAGCCTTTGCCCTGGACCGTCGCCGCCTCGATCAGCGCCTGCACCACCGTGCGGTCGGTCGGAGCGCTGCGAAACATCAAATTGGACATGACATCGTAGAGCGCCGCACCCGCAGCCTGCCGCCGCCTGCGGCCTTTCAGCGCCGGATCGAGCGTGAGTCGCAGCGGCTCGAGTACGGTCACCCGTATTTTCGGAAACCAGCGGCGACGCACCTGCGACCGCGTGAGCCGGCTGAAGCTGGTCGCCTCCGGTCCATCGACGTGCACGGGCACCACCATCGCCTCCGACTTCTCGGCGATCATTGCCGCGCCATCGTAGATTTTCATCAGGCTGCCGGTGACGGTAATGCGGCCTTCGGGAAAAATGACCAGCATATCGCCGTCGCGCACGGCGTTGATGATGGCGCGCAGCGAAAACGGCTTGAGTGGATCGAGCGCCATGGTGCGCGCGAATTTGAGGAATGGCTGGATCCACCAGTTGCGCGACATCGTCACGTCGATGGCGAAGATCGGAGGCTTCGGCAAAAGCGACGTCGCCAGCGGCGGATCGAGAAAACTCACGTGGTTGAGCGCCACGATGGCGTTGTCACCGCCTTTGGCGATGTTGTCGAAGCCGTTCACCTCCAGTCGATAGAACGCGCGAAACACGATCGAGAGGAAATCGATCAGCCAGCTCGTCGGCATCGTGCGCCCGATGGCGATGGCCACCAGGAGATTGGCCGCGCCGATCAGCATGAACAGGCTTGGCGCGCCGAAGCCGAGATTCTGCAGCAGTGCCTGAAAGAGTGCGCCGACGACCATGAACGCGGCGTTGAACACGTTGACGCCGGCGACGACGCGGGCGCGCTGATCGGCGCCGGCCCAGGCCTGTACGGCGGCAAAGGTCGGCACCACGAACAAGCCGCCGCCGATCGCCAGCCCGGCGAGATCGACCGCGATACGAATGCTGTGCGGTTCGGCGAAGAACCCGGCAATTCCGACGACAGCGACCGAAGGCTCAAACCCGCGCGCGGTCCAGCCGAGATCGAGCGCGAACAGACCGATAAGCACAGCGCCGAGCAAGGTCGGAAGGATGTTGATGCGTCCGGCGGCAAGCCATGCCGCGAGACCTGAGCCGAACGCCACCGCGACCGAGAAGATGGTGAGCAGAAGCGTGATGAGTCCATCGCTGCCGTGAATATTGACGTTCGCCAGCGGCAACAGCAGCGACAAAACCAGGGCGCCGACCAGCCAGAACCAGCTCACCACGATCGCGCCCCACCACAACCGCGGATCCCGCCGCAGCTCCTTCACCAGATCCCACGTCGACCGCATGATGTTATGGTGGATCGCGAGACCGGGCGCGCCCTCGCCGGTGGGCGGAATCAACAGGCTGGATGTCCAGCTCAGCAGCGACGTGAGCAGCATGAGCCAGGCAAAATGCACGGGATTGCTGGAGCTGTTTGCGGCGATCCCGGCAAGAATCGTTCCGAGCAGGATGGCGAAGAACGTACCGGCTTCGATCAGCGCATTGCCGGCCGGCAATTCGGAACGGGTCAGATGGTCGGGCAGGATGCCGTATTTGATCGGACCGAACAGTGTCGCCAGCGTGCCGAACAAAAACAGCGCGGCAAACAGCACGCTTACCGATTGAAAGCTGAAGCCGACGACGGCCAGCGCTGCGGCGCCGAGTTCGGTGAGCTTGATGCGCTGAGCCATCCAGGCCTTGTCGTAACGATCGGCAAGCTCGCCGCCGAGGCCCGACAGAAAGAAGAACGGCGCGATGTATACCGCGCCGGCAAGCGTGATCAGCACTCCGGAATTGTTGCCGGCGATCTGCGCCAGGACGACGAAACTGAGCGCGGTCTTGAGAAAGTTATCCCCGAAGGCCGCGAAGAACTGGCAGAAGAACAGCGGCGCAAACCGGCGCCTCGTGATCAAGGATTTGAACATCGCGCTCCTGCCGTCCCCTGTGCCGCCCGCTCCGGCCGTTCCGCTGCCCCGCCAGCCGCGAGAGTGGCACCTAGGCGGTGCGCCTCCGGCTCCGCCAGGCTGGTCGCAGTCTAGACGGCGGCAGTCCCATTGGCGACGCGCCAGCGTGAACAACAGGCATAATATAATGGTTCCAAACGCTTGTGCCGCGATTGAAGGGCCCAATCCGTTAGCCTATCGTGCCCGGCCGCGGCGGAATTGGGGCCCGACGCGCGGATCAGGGAAAAAAGCGTCACCATGAAATTGAAGGATCAAGTGGCGATCGTGACCGGCGCCGGACGCAATATCGGCGAGGAAATCGCCAAGCTGTTCGCGGCGGAAGGCGCCAAGGTCGCGATCGTCGATATGGACAAAGCCCGCGGCGAACGGGTCGCCGCCGCCATCGGACAGACGGGAGGTGACGCTACGCTGTTTCTTGCCGACGTGTCCAAAGGAGGCGATGTGGCAGCCTTGGTCAAGGACATCGTCGCTCGCTACGGCCGCATCGACATTCTGGTCAATAACGTCGCCGTCTCCGACAACAAGCACATATTCGACATCGCCGAGGAGGAATGGGACCGGGTGATTGCCGTCACGCTCAAGAGCCAGTTCCTGATGGCGAAAGAGGTCGGCAAGCAGATGGCCGCGCAGGGCGGCGGCCGCATCGTCAATATCGGCTCCACATCCGGCTTCATGGGACGCAAGCGCGCAATCGCCTATTCCGCCGCGAAAGGCGGCGTCGCCAACCTCACCCGCGCCATGGCGACACAGCTCGCCCCGCACAACATCCGCGTCAACTCCATTGTGCCGAACAAGATCGGCTCCCCGGTCGGGAAGGACGACTTCGATCCGACCCGACCGGTGCCGAACATGGCGAAGCGGCCCGGGCAGCCGGAAGAAGCCGCCAAGGCCGTGCTGTTTCTGGTGAGCGACGACTCCTCATTCGTCTGGGGCGCCAATCTGTTTGTCGATGGCGGCGTCTCGGCGATGGATCTGTCTTGAGCCGTCATTCCGGGGCCACGCGCGAGCGCGGAATCTGGAATCCATAATCGCGACCCATAAAGAAGAAGCGCCCGAGCCAACTCTCGTGTCTCGTGGCTATGGATTCCGGGTTCGGCCTTGCGGGTCGCACCGGGGTGACGAGATCACCCGTATTTCACCGGGCCCTTGCCGGTCCAGTCGGGCGGATTGGTAGCCTTGATGCGGCGCGCTTCTTTGACCAATTCCTTGATCGCCCCGGTAATCGGCAGCGACAGTCCGGCCTTGTCCGTCATGTCGGCCACGATCTGCATGTCTTTGAGCGCCCAGGTGAATGAGATCATGTCCCATTCCTTGAGCGCATCGGAGGCGCCCGAGCTGACAAGCAGAGCCTCGCGCAATTTGACGAGATCGATGCCGGTGGTCGCCGCGAGCCGGCCGGCCTCGATGAGGCCGACGGCGTTGACCCAGAGCAGAAGGTTGTTCATCGTCTTGCCGACCTGACCGTGGCCGACCTCGCCGAGGTGGACGATATCGGAAGCGAAGGTCCCGTAGACCGGCCGTGCGCGTGCGACGACTTCCGGCTTGCCGCCGACAAGCGCGAGCAGCGTGCCGGAATCGGCGGCAAATCGGCCACGACAGATTGGCGCATCGAGGACCTCGATGCCCCTCTCGGCCACCCGCGCAGCAAGAGCCTTGACCGTGTCCGGCTTGGCCGTGGACGACACCGCGATGATGGAGCCCGGCGCCATCGCTTCGGCCAGGCCGGTTTTGCCGAACACCACGTCGTTGACTTCATCGTCATAGCCGACGCCGAGAATGACGATGTCGCTCGCCTTGCCGATCGCCGCCGGGCTGTCGGCGATGGCGGCGCCGGCCGCGCGCGCCGCCGCACGCTGCTTTTCGCTGATGTCGCACACGGTGACGGCGTAGCCGTGCTTGACCAGGTGCTTGAGCATGGCGAGCCCCATGCGCCCCGCACCGACGATGCCGACTCGATCTTTCTTCTTCTCCGTCATGCAATCAACCCTTCAAATCGTACTCGCGCGTTGCAGTCTCCACCGACACGTAGCCTTCGGCAACGTCGCGACGAAGCGCAGCGCGATCGCGCTTTCGCGGATCGCCGTAGCCGCCGCCGCCGGCGCTTTGCAGCAGGAAACGTTCGCCGGCGCGCAACTCATAGCGACCGGACGCCGGAGTTTCCCGTTCGTTGTCGGCACCCAGATGCACGACGAAGCGGCTGCGACCGCCGGGCTTGCCGCCGGCAACGCCGTTGGGCGGAAAGCGGGCGCGGTCGTAGCGTCGGACCACCGTTGCGTCCTGGAGCAATTCGTACAGGCGCCGAAACGCCAGACCGCCGCGGAACTCGCCAGCGCCGCCCGAATCCCTGGCCAGATCGAACTCAAGGATTCGGCACGGGAACTCCGACTCCAAAATCTCGATAGGCGTGATGTGCAGATTGCTCAAATGCGTGGCCAACGCCGAAGCGCCGTCATTGCTGTTGCCGCCGCCATAGGCGGAGCCGAGGATTTCGTATTGCAGCGACGGCTGGCCCGGCCGGCCCCCGCCGTTCCAGGAGATCAGCAGCGCGCCGCTCGATCCGGCATTTGCGACCGCGCGCTCGGGACGGAATGGCGCCAAAGCTTCCAGGATCACGTCGACGAGCTTGAGATTGGCCGCCTGATACGAACTCACCGGCGCCGGCGGGCTCGCATTGGTCACGGTGTCGGGGGCGTATTTGAAGCGCACCGCCTCGCGCATGCCGTCGTTGAAATTGAGCTTCGGATCGAGCCCGCCGATCAGGCAATAGAACACGCAGGCCTCGACCATGGACGGACGCAAATTGACCGGGCCCTTCGCCTGCCGGTCGCTGTTGCTGAAATCGAATTCGATCTCGCCGCGGGCGACCCGGATGGTGGCGGCAAAGCGCACCGGCCGATCGAGCTCGACCCCGTCGTTGTCCATGAAGCCTTCCGCGGCGGCTTCGCCGTCCGGCAGCGCTTTGATCGCTGCCCGCAACTCGTCCGCGGCGCCCTTGAGCAGCGCCGCGAACGCGTCCACGACCGCGGCGACGCCGAACTGCCGACAGGTGTGCAGCATGCGGTCGACGCCCATTTGGGTCGCTGCCATTTGCGCGTGCATGTCGCCGCGCACCAGCTCCGGCTGGCGGCTGTTGGCGAGGATCAACCGCTCCAGCTCCGCGCAGAAGACGCCGGCCGAATGGATTTTCACCGGCGGCAGCAGCAGCCCTTCCTGAAAAATCTCGGTCGCGCTCGCCGACGTCGAGCCCGGCATGGTGCCGCCGACGTCGGCCTTGTGCGCGATCGATCCGGCGAAGCCGACGAGTGTCTCACCGGAAAGAATGGGCGCGACGAAGGCCATGTCCGACACATGCGGCAGGCCGCCCTCATAGGGATGATTGCAGACGAACATGTCGCCGGCGCGGAGATTTTGCGCGCCATAACGCTGCAGAATGGTTCCAACCAGGTGGCGGTACACCGGCGCGTGAAAAAACATCGGCGGCGCCACGATGAGTCCGCCGCGGTCGTCGAGGATCACGCAGGAAAAATCGCGCGACTCGCGAATAATGGTCGAATAGCCCGAACGGTAGAAATGGTAATGCATCTCCTGCATCAGGCTGGAGATGCGGTTGCGCACGACCTGCGTGGTGATGGCGTCGACCATGCGGCGATCAATGTCCGGCTGATTGCCTCGTCATTGCGGGGAGCGAAGCGACAAAGCAAAGTTGGCACAGGGCCAGATTGCTTCGCGGAGCCTGTCATCGGACCGCGCGACTTCGCGCGGGTCCGTTGGCTCGCAATGACTATTACATGTTGATGGCGCGCTTGGCGACCGCCAGCGCCGCCTCCTTCATCGCCTCGCTTAACGTGGGGTGGGCATGGCAGGTGCGAGCAATGTCCTCCGATGAAGCGCCGAACTCCATGGCGATGGCGGCCTCCGCTATCATGGTTTCGGCGTCGGGTCCGAGAATGTGCACTCCCAACACGCGGTCGGTCTTGGCGTCGGCGAGGATTTTGACGAAACCCTCGGTCGCCAGATTGGCGCGTGCGCGCGCGTTGGCGGTGAATGGGAATTTGCCGGTATTGTAAGTGACGCCCGCGGCTTTCAGCTCTTCCTCGCTTTTGCCTACGCTGGCGATCTCCGGGAAGGTGTAGACGACGTTCGGGATCACATCGTAGTTCACGTGGCCAGCCTGCCCGGCCAGGATTTCGGCCACCGCCACGCCCTCGTCCTCGGCCTTGTGGGCGAGCATCGGCCCGGCGATGACGTCGCCGATGGCATAGATGCCGGCGGCACTGGTGCGATAATGCGCATCGACCGTGACGCGGCCGCGATTGTCCTTGGCGACGCCGACCGCTTCGAGTCCGAGCCCCTCGGTATAAGGCACGCGGCCAATGGCCACGAGAACGACATCGGCTTCAACTATGTCCGCAGCGCTTCCGGCGGCGGGCTCAACCTTCACCTTGAGCGTCTTTCCGGCGGTATCGACGGCCGCGACTTTCGACGACAACCTGAAGGCAATCCCCTGCTTCTGCTGGATGCGGTGGAATTGCCGCGCAACCTCGGAATCGATTCCCGGCAGGATGTGATCGAGAAACTCGACGACTGTCACATCGGCGCCGAGCCGCCGCCACACCGAGCCAAGCTCCATGCCGATGATGCCGGCGCCGACGACGAGCAGCTTCTTCGGCACCTCGGGAAGGCTCAGCGCGCCGGTCGACGAGACGATCCGCTTCTCGTCGATCGTGATGCCGTTCAGGCGGGCGACATCGGAGCCGGTGGCGATGACGACGTTTTTGGCCTCGAGCGTCTGCGTCTTGCCGTCGTCCGCTTTCACTTCGACCTTGCCGGGTGCGACGATGCGGCCAGTACCGCGAAATGCTTCGATCTTGTTCTTCTTGAACAGAAAGGCGACACCTTTGACGTTGCTGTCGACGTTCTGATCCTTGTATTTGAGCAGCGCCGCAAGATCGACACTCGGCTTGCCGACGTTGATGCCCATTTGCACGAACGAGTGGCCGGCCTCCTCGTAAAGCTCGGAGGCATGCAGCATCGCCTTGGACGGAATGCAGCCAACGTTAAGGCACGTCCCACCGAAGGTCGCGTCCTTCTCGACCACCGCCGTCTTTAAGCCGAGCTGCGCCGCGCGAATGGCGCAGACATAGCCGCCGGGGCCGGTGCCGATGACGATGAGGTCGTAGATAGGCATGATCGCACGCTGACCTATGTTCGCCGCTTCCTTGCGAGAGCGGTCGATCCGAAGGCGAAAGCCCGAGGATCGGATGAAGGGTTAACTTCGCGCCGCGAGTTACCTCACGCGCCCGCTGCGCTCGCGCCCTCGTCCCCCGGGGAGCGAGATGACAATCACAAATCCAACACCAGCCGCGCCGGGTCCTCCAGGTTTTCTTTCACCCTCACCAGGAAGGTGACGGCCTCACGGCCGTCGACCACGCGATGGTCGTAGGACAAGGCGAGATACATCATCGGCCGGGGCTCGATCTTGCCGCCGACGACCATCGGCCGCTCCTGAATCTTGTGCATGCCGAGAATGCCGGATTGCGGCGCATTGAGAATCGGCGTGGACATCAGCGAGCCGTAGATGCCGCCGTTGGTGATCGAGAACGTTCCGCCCTGCAATTCCTCGATCTTGAGCGAGCCGTCACGGGCCCGGCGGCCAAAGTCCGCGACCGCCTTCTCGATCTCGGCGAGCGATTTCCGGTCGCAGTCGCGCACCACTGGCACCACCAGGCCGCGCTCGCTGCCGACCGCGATGCCGATATGGTAGTAGTTCTTGTAGATGATATCGGCTCCGTCGATCTCGGCATTGACAGCGGGAATGTCTTTGAGCGCCTGCACGCAGGCGCGCACGAAGAAGCCCATGAAGCCGAGCCTCGTACCGTGCTTCTTCTCGAACAGATCGCGGTATTGGGCGCGCAGCGCCATGACCTGCGTCATGTCGACCTCGTTGAAGGTCGTGAGCATCGCGGCGGCGTTCTGCGCCTCTTTCAGCCGCCGAGCGATGGTCTGGCGCAACCGCGTCATGCGCACGCGCTCCTCGCGTGCGGCATCGTCCGGGGGTGAAGGGGCGCGCACCTGGATTGCCGCGGCGGGCGCGGCGACCGGCGTCGGCTGCGCCGCCGCACGCTCGATGGCGGCGAGCATGTCGCCTTTGGTGACGCGGCCATCCTTGCCGGTGCCGGAGACCGCGGAAACATCCATGCCGCTTTCGGTGGCAAGCTTGCGCACCGATGGGGACAGCACCGCTTCGGCGGCCGGCTTCTCGGCAACGTTCGCCTTGCCGGCAACCGGTTTCGGCGGCGCGACGCGGGCTGCCGGCTCGGCCGGCCGGGCCTGCTCTTTCGAAATCGTTTCTTCGGGGCCGGCCTCGATTGGCTTGGCGCGTTCGATTTTCTGATCCGGCCGCCCTGTCGGCACGGCACCGGCCCCTTCCTTGATCTCGCCGAGCAGCGCGCCGACCGCAACCGTGTCGCCGTCTTTAGCCGCGACGTCGGCCAGCACCCCGGCCGCCGGCGCCGGCACCTCGATCGTCACCTTGTCTGTTTCCAGTTCCACCACCGGCTCATCGACGGCGACCGCCTCGCCCGGCTTCTTGAACCATTTGCCGATGGTCGCCTGGGTCACCGATTCGCCGAGTGCAGGGACACGTATTTCGGCCATGGGTAGCATTCCTCGTTTGTAAGTCCGCTCGCGGCACCGAGACCGTTTGCGGAGCGGCGCACCGCGGACTAACGCGGCGAACGGAGCAGAGGTTCGATCTGCCGTCCGTACCCGACTTGTCCGCTATCCCAACGCGTCCTGCAAAAATTGCTTCAGTTGCGCCAGATGCTGCGACATCTGCCCTACCGCAGTGGACGCCGAGGCGGGACGACCCGTATAGCGCGGGCGGCGATATTTTGCTCCGATCTGATTGAGCACCCATTGCAGGAAAATGTCGACGAACACCCACGCCCCCATATTGCGCGGTTCTTCCTGACACCAGACGATCTCCGCCTCCTTGAAACGCGAAAGCTCGACCATCACCGCCTTGGTCGGGAACGGATAGAGCTGCTCGATGCGCAGCAGATAGATATCGTCGATGCCGCGCTTCTCGCGTTCCTCCAGCAGATCGAAATACACCTTGCCCGAGCACAGCACGACGCGGCGAATCCTGGCATCGGGCACGAGCGTCAGCTTCCCGTCGGGACGTCTCTGCGCGTCGTCCCACAGCAGCCGATGAAAGGTCGTATCCGGTCCCATCTCATCGAGCTGAGAGACGGCGCGGCGATGCCGCAGCAGCGACTTCGGCGTCATCAGGATGAGCGGCTTGCGGAAATCGCGCCTGAGTTGGCGGCGCAAGATGTGAAAGTAATTGGCCGGCGTGGTGCAGTTCGCCACCTGCATGTTGTCCTCGGCGCACATCTGCAAAAAGCGTTCGAGCCGCGCCGAGGAATGTTCCGGGCCCTGTCCTTCGTAGCCGTGCGGCAACAGGCACACCAGCCCCGACATGCGCAGCCACTTGCGCTCGCCGGATGAGATGAACTGATCGAAGATCACCTGCGCCCCGTTGGCGAAGTCGCCGAACTGCGCTTCCCACATGGTGAGCGCATTCGGTTCGGCGAGCGAGTAGCCGTACTCGAAGCCGAGCACGGCCTCTTCCGAAAGCATCGAATTGATGACTTCAAAACGCGCCTGCCCGTCGCCAACATGATTGAACGGCGTGTAGCGTTCCTCGCTGTCCTGGTCGACAAGCACGGAATGGCGTTGCGAAAAGGTGCCACGTTCGCTGTCCTGCCCCGACAATCGCACCCGGCGTCCCTCAATCAGCAACGAGCAGATGGCCAGCGCCTCGCCGGTAGCCCAATCGATGTCGGTGCCCGTCTCGATCGAGCGGCGGCGATGTTCCAGGAAGCGTGCCAGCGTTCGATGCAGGTGGAAGCCGGGCGGCAGCGTGGTGATTTTCTCGCCGAGCGCCTTCAGCGTCGCGATCTCGACGCCCGTCCTGCCGCGCCGCGGACCGTCGGCGTCTCCCCCGGTCTTGAACCCGGACCAGCGGCCGTCGAGCCAATCGGCCTTGTTGGCGCGGTAGCTTTGCGCCGCCTCAAGCTCGGCGTCGAGCCGGGCGCGCCAATCGGCCTTCATCTTGTCTATTTCGCCGGCCGCGACCACGCCCTCGCCGAGCAGTTTCTTGCCGTAGATTTCGAGCGTGGTCGGGTGCCCCGCGATCGCCTTGTACATCAACGGCTGGGTGAACGAAGGCTCGTCGCCCTCGTTGTGGCCGTGACGGCGATAGCAGAACATGTCGATGACGACCGGCTTCTGAAATTTCTGGCGGAATTCGGTCGCCACCTTGGCGGCGAACACGACGGCCTCCGGATCGTCGCCGTTGATGTGAAAAATCGGCGCCTCGATCATCTTGGCCACGTCGGACGGATACGGCGAGGAGCGCGAGTAGCGCGGGCTCGTCGTGAAGCCGATCTGGTTGTTGAGAATGAAATGCACCGACCCGCCGGTGCGGTGGCCGCGCAATCCGGACAGCCCGAACGACTCCGCAACCACGCCTTGACCGGCGAACGAGGCATCGCCGTGGATCAATAGCGGCATCACCATGCGGCGATCGGCGGGCGTAGCGCCGTGCTGATCCTGCTTGGCGCGCACCTTGCCCAGCACGACCGGATCAACGATTTCCAGATGCGACGGATTGGCGGTGAGCGACAGGTGCACCTTGTTGTTGTCGAACTCGCGGTCGGACGAGGCGCCCAGGTGATATTTGACGTCGCCCGAGCCTTCGATCTCGTTCGGGGTTGACGAGCCGCCCTTGAACTCATGGAAAATGGCGCGGTGCGGCTTGCCCATGACCTGCGCCAGCACGTTCAGGCGTCCGCGGTGCGGCATGCCGATGACGATTTCGAGCACCCCCAGCGCGCCACCGCGCTTGATGATCTGCTCCAACGCCGGGATCATCGCTTCGCCGCCGTCGAGGCCGAAGCGTTTGGTGCCGGTGAATTTCAGGTCGCAGAACTTCTCGAATCCTTCCGCCTCGACCAGCTTGTTGAGGATGGCGCGCTTGCCCTCCCGGGTGAAGGTGATCTCCTTGTCGGGCCCTTCGATGCGCTCCTGCATCCATGCTTTCTGCGCGGCGTTGGAAATGTGCAGAAATTCGACGCCGAGCGTCTGACAATAGGTACGGCGCAGGATGGCAACGATCTGGGCGACGGTGCCGAATTCGAGACCCAGCACATTGTCGAGAAAAATCGGCCGATCCAGATCGGCTGGGGCGAAACCGTAGGTACGCGGATCGAGTTCATCCTGGTTCTTGGGCGGCTCAAGGCCGAGCGGATCGAGATTGGCATGAAAGTGGCCGCGCGCCCGGTAAGCACGGATCAGCATCAGGGCGTGGATCGAGTCGCGGGTGGCGCGCTCGACATCGGCCGCGGCAAGTTCGACGCCGCGGCCATGCGCCTGCGCCTGAACCTTGCTGCCGATTGTCGCAGCGGCCGACTCCCAATCGCCGTCGAGCGCGACGACGAGATCGCCGCGTTCCAGCGGCGGCCAGCCGGCCCGTTGCCAGGACGGCCCTCGGGCATTCCGTGCGACATCGGCGGCGTCGTCCTTGAGGCTTTGGAAGAACGATTGCCATTGCGCGTCGACCGCCTTGGGATCGGCCTCGTAACGGGCATAAAGGTCATCGATGTAGGAGGCATTGCCGCCGTAGAGAAATGAGCTGATGGCGAAAGCTGCGTTCGCGTCCTGTCGAGACATTGGAGTTCCTTGCGCGCCTGTAGGCCATGCTGGCGACTGCTTCCGGGGCAGCCCCCGGCAAGAGAAAAGCAGAAAAAACTGACCAACGAGTTTGCGAAAACCCGAATCGGCCCGGCCCGCCGCAGGGGCTAAGCCATATTTAGGGGCCCTCTGCGGCAGACAAAAGACAGAAATAATGAATTACCGTTTCAATATTTCAGCCAGGGTTTTGCCCAGGCGTGCCGGCGATGGGGAAACCTTGATGCCGGCATCTTCCATCGCGGCGATTTTCGATTCGGCGCCGCCTTTGTTGCCGGCAATGATGGCACCGGCGTGTCCCATGCGGCGGCCGGGTGGCGCAGTGCGCCCGGCAATGAAGCCGACCGTCGGCCTCTTGCGCCCCCGCTTGGCCTCATCCTTGAGGAATTGGGCCGCATCCTCTTCGGACGCCCCGCCGATCTCGCCGATCATGATGATCGCCTCGGTGGCCTTATCCGCGAGGAACATTTCGAGGATCTCGATGAAGTCCGTTCCCTTCACCGGATCACCGCCGATCCCGACGGCGGTGGTCTGCCCCAAGCCCTCGCGGGTAGTCTGAAATACCGCCTCGTAGGTAAGCGTTCCGGACCGCGAGACGATGCCGACCTTGCCGGGCTGGAAGATATTGCCCGGCATGATGCCAATCTTGCACTGGCCCGCCGTCATCACTCCGGGACAGTTCGGTCCGATCAGCCGTGATTTGGAGCCGCAGAGCGCGCGCTTGACCTTGACCATGTCGAGTACGGGGATGCCTTCGGTAATGCAGACGATCAGCGGGATTTCGGCGTCGATGGCTTCGCAAATGGCGTCCGCCGCGCCCGGCGGAGGAACGTAGATGACGCTGGCATCACACCCGGTTTTGGCGCGCGCTTCATGCACCGTGTCGAACACCGGAAGGCCGAGGTGCGTCGATCCGCCCTTTCCCGGCGAGGTGCCGCCGACCATCCTGGTGCCGTAGGCGATCGCCTGCTCCGAATGGAAGGTGCCGTTCTTGCCGGTAAAGCCCTGGCAAATGACCTTGGTGGCTTTGTCGATGAGGACGGACATCAGGCGGCCTCCCTCACGGCCTTGACGATCTTTTGCGCGGCGTCGTCGAGATCGTCGGCGGGCGTGACATTGAGATTGGACTTGCCGATGATCTCCTTGCCGAGATCGACGTTGGTGCCTTCGAGCCGGACCACGAGCGGCACGCGCAGGCCGACTTCCTTCACCGCAGCGACCACGCCCTCGGCGATGATGTCGCAGCGCATGATCCCGCCGAAGATGTTCACGAGAATGCCTCTCACGCTTCGGTCGGAGGTGATGATCTTGAAGGCCGCGGTCACCTTCTCCTTGGTGGCGCCGCCGCCGACATCGAGGAAGTTCGCTGGCGTCTCGCCGTACAGCTTGATGATATCCATGGTCGCCATTGCCAGTCCGGCGCCATTGACCATGCAGCCGATGGTGCCGTCGAGCGCGACATAGTTAAGATCGTAGCGCGAAGCCTCGATCTCTTTTTCATCCTCCTCGTGCAGATCGCGCAGCGCCACGATATCCGGATGGCGGTAGAGCGCGTTGTCGTCGAACGCGACCTTGGCGTCCAGGCAGACAAGTGCGCCGGCCTTGGTGACGACCAGCGGGTTGACTTCAAGAAGGCTCATATCCTTGGCGAGAAAGGCGGCATAAAGCTTCGGCAACACGCTTTCGGCCTGCTTGACGAGATCCCGGCCGAAGCCCAGGGCGCGCGCGGCGTGGCGCGCGTAATGCGCCATGAAGCCGGTCGCCGGATCAACGGAAAAGCTCAAGATCTTTTCGGGGCTGGTTCTCGCGACCTCCTCGATTTCCATGCCGCCCTCGGTGGAGGCCACGAAAGCAACGCGCGAGGTGGCACGATCAATCAGTGCCGACAGGTAGTATTCGCGCTCTATTTGCGAGCCTTCCTCGATGTAGAGCCGACGAACTTGTTTGCCGTGCGGTCCGGTCTGGTGGGTGACCAATGTGGAGCCGAGAAGCCGCGCCGCCTCACGTTTGACCTCCTCGATCGACTTCACCACCTTCACGCCGCCGGCCTTGCCGCGGCCGCCGGCGTGAATTTGCGCCTTCACCACCCAAACCGGTCCGCCGAGATCTCTGGCGGCTTTTTCGGCTTCCTCGACGCTGAAAGCGGCCATCCCGCGCGGCACCGGCACGCCGAATTCGCGCAACACCGCCTTGGCCTGATATTCGTGAATGTTCATTGAAAATGGTCCGTCATCCTGAGGGGTGCGACCCAACGGGTTCGGCCCGGAGTGGCCGGCCCGATGGTAAACTCGGCGAGCCTCGAACGATGCCGGCCGAGGCGCCGCGCGAAATTGGCGTTAGCCGATTTCGCGATGTTTGTTTAGTGTCCAAATCGGCAGTAGCCGATTTGAATGCCGTCGCCCTTCGAGGCCCGCTGCGCGCGGGCGCCTCAGGGTGACGGGTTAATCAATTTCCTAAATCGGGGGCGATCTTCTTGCAGGCGTCCACCAACGTCTGCACGGCTTGCGCCGACTTCTCGAACATCCCGCGCTCGGTGGCATTAAGTTCGATCTCGACGATGCGCTCGACGCCCTTCGCGCCGATGACCACCGGCACCCCGACATAGAGATCCTTGAGGCCGTATTCGCCGTTGAGCCAGGCGGCGGCCGGCAGCACGCGCTTTTTGTCGCGCAGGTAGCTCTCGGCCATTGCAACAGCCGAAGCGGCCGGCGCATAGAACGCGGAGCCGGTCTTGAGCAGGCCCACGATCTCACCGCCGCCGTTGCGCGTGCGCTCGACGATCTCCTCGATCCGCGCGGCGCTGGTCCAGCCCATCTTCACCAGATCGGGCAGCGGAATGCCGGCGACGGCGGAATAGCGAACCAGCGGCACCATGCTGTCGCCGTGCCCGCCGAGAACGAACGCATTAACGTCCTCGACCGAGACATTGAACTCGTCGGCGAGGAAATAGCGAAAGCGCGCGGAGTCGAGCACGCCGGCCATGCCGACCACCATGTGCCTGGGCAGCCCGCAGCACCGCTGCAGCGCCCACACCATCGCGTCGAGCGGATTGGTGATGCAGATGATGAAGGCGTTCGGGGCATATTTCTTAATGCCGGCGCCGACCTGCTCCATCACCTTGAGGTTGATGCCGAGGAGATCGTCGCGGCTCATGCCGGGCTTGCGCGGCACCCCGGCGGTCACGATGCAGACCGCGGCGCCTTCGAGGCCCTCATAAGAATTGATGCCGGTCACGCGGGCGTCGAAGCCTTCGATCGGCGACGATTGCACGAGATCGAGCGCCTTGCCTTGCGGCACGCCCTCCATGATGTCGAACAGTACGACATCGCCAAGCTCTTTCAGACCGATCAGGAGCGCCAGCGTGCCGCCGATTTGCCCCGCGCCGATTAGTGCAATCTTGCTCCGCGCCATCCGCAATTTCCTCGAAAAGACGAGCCACCGCGGGTCCTTAAACCTTTCAGCAAGCCCGTTCAAGCGCGCCTCAGTTAAGGCCCGCCCGCGAGCGGGGCACGCGCGCGATGAGACTGGTTCAGGTTTCCACGATGCCGGTCGAGACACCCGAGGCCTGGGAATCCGCCGCGCCATGCGGCAGCGCCAAGTAAGCCTGCGAGCGCATTTCGACGAGGCGCGAGGCGGTGCGCTTGAACTCCGCCACCTCGAACCCTTGCTCCGCCCGATAAAGCGCGTCGGGTTCTGCAGCAGCCGAGGCGATCAGCTTCACCTTCATGTCATAAAGCGTGTCGATAAGAATGATGAAGCGCTTGGCTGCATCGCGCCTTTCGAAACCCATCGCCGGTATACCGTCAAGGATGACGGTATGATATTCGCGGGCGATGCGCAGATAATCGGCGGCCGCAAGCGGCTGTTCGCACAGCTCCGCGAAGGAAAACCGCGCCACCCCCATGGCGGCGCGCGGCACGTGCACGGTCCTGCCCTTCAGTTGCAGTTCCTGCGCCACCCCCGCCTGTCCGCCGGTGAGCCGCCGCCACGCGTCGTCGAGCGCAGCGTCCGCCTGCGCATCGGCTGGGCTGTACCACACCCGCATGCCCGCAAGCTTTTCCAGACGAAAATCGACGCGCGCGTTAAGCCGCACGACGTCCATGTGCTGTTCCAGCATACGGATGAAAGGCTCGAACAAGGCTCGGTTCAACCCGTCCTTGTAGAGTTGGTCGGGCGCCACATTCGAGGTGGCGACCACGACGACCCTTCGCTCAAACAGTTGTCCGAACAACCGGCCGAGAATCATGGCGTCGGCGATATCGGTGACGTGAAATTCGTCGAAGCAGAGCAGCCGCACTTCCCGGGCAATCTGCGCCCCCACAAGCCGGATCGGGTCTTCGCCAGCGTGCTCGCCGAATTTCATTTTCTGCCGGAAACCGTGAACGCGCTCGTGCACGTCCAGCATGAATTCGTGAAAATGCGCGCGACGCTTTTGCGGCACCGGGCTTGCTTCGAAGAACAGATCCATGAGCATGGTCTTGCCGCGTCCGACCTCACCGTAGATGTAAAGGCCCTTGATCGGCGCCAACGTGCTGTCTCGGTTGGCAAACAGCCAACCCAGGGACGACGACTTGCGGGCAAGAGGATAATGTGAAAGGCGCAGTTCGAGCTGCTCCAGCTTCGCCAGCACTTCAAGCTGCGCCGGATCGCGCTCAAGCAGATCTGCGGCGACGCGGGCGGCGTACTGGGCTGAGACGGGATTCGCCATGTTTCGGTATTACAGCACGATCGGGAAAAGTGGATGCCGGTTTTCCGAAAAGATCATGCTGCAACAAGACAATGAGGACACGATCCCACTCAATCCCACCGGACACATCAGCGTGGACCGTGCCGCCATAGTTCGCGATCGCGGGTGAAAGGTCGCAAACACATAGTAGCCTTGCAGAACGCATTGCAAGCTGTTGCCGTCAGATAAGCGCCGAAATTTGCGACCCATGCAAATGGGGAAATGCTCGCATTCCGCCCGATACTTCACCTTGCCATAGTTCGCCGATACCCGACATGGTGATTTGATTCGACGCACATCCTTTGTGCAGTGCTGTTTCATGGAGGAAGCCTGAGATGGAGGGTCTTCACCGACAAACTGAAACTGTCAGGAGGCCCGCGCAATGCAGGAAGTTCTTCCCGAAGGTGCCGTGATCCGCAAATTGTGGATCGGCGAGACCGAGAAATATCGCGATCATTTATTGCGGCTCGATACGCAGAGCCGGTGCAGCCGGTTCAGCGGCGGCGTATCCGACGAGTTCGTGCGCAGACACGCCGAGTCGTGCGCTGCGCTCGACGCCGTGGTGCACGGCTGCTTCATCGGCGGCCAGTTGCGCGGAGCGGCCGAATTGCGGCCGCTGGACCTGCACCTGCCGCGGCAAGCCGAGGCGGCGCTCAGCGTCGAGAAGCCCTGGCAAGGCCAGGGCGTGGGCGCCGCGTTGCTCGCGCGCACGCTGCTCGCCGCGCGCAACCGCGGCTTCCGGCTGTTGCACATGGCCTGTCTCGCCGAGAACCATCGCATGCGGCAACTGGCGCGGAAGTTCGACGCCGAGCTGTCGTTCGACTTCGGCAGCGTCGTTGGCGCAGTCGAGTCCTCGCGACCGACGCCGCTGTCGTTGATGCGCGAGTTGTTGACCGATGGTCACGACTTCGCCACGGCGATGCTCGATTTGCAATCGCGCATGTTGCGGGCGTGAGGCCGCTCTTGGCCTTTGCACGTGGAACGGGCAGGCAGCGCGGCTGCCGCACTTCGTCGCGGCCCGCGGATCGCGCCCGCACGAGAACAAGACAATTCTACGCCCTTCTCAGCTCAGGCTCGGTCAGCGGATAGTCCGCCTCCACCACGTAGGGGCCGCCGCCGACTGAGGTGCGGGATGAAAACAGCACGAAGCGAGAGACCTGGAACGAGCCGGAGCGATAATGTCCGCGGGCGGTGAGATAATCCGCGACTTGACGGCTCGATGAATCGCGAAGCCGCGCGAGGGTCACGTGCGGGGTGAATTTGCGGCCGTCCGGTTCGAGCCCAAGCCGCTGCAGGAGGCGCTCCTGCTCCGCCTGCAATTCCATCAGCGGCGCGACCGGCACGGCCGCGGCGACCACGGCCCGCGGCTTGCGCCCGCCAAACGAGGAGAGACCGTCAAAGCGCAATTCGAACGCCCCGCGCTGCACGCGGTCCAGGATGGCGGCGATCTCTCGGGCCAGCGCAGCGTCGATGTCGCCGATGAAGCGCAGCGTCAAATGATAATTCTCGGGATCGATCCAACGCGCGCCCGGCAACCCGCCGCGCATCATGGCAAGCGACTGGGCAACGGAGGCAGGGATCTCAAGGCCGATGAACAGACGGGGCATGACTATCCAACTGCCGACCCGCAGCTCCGTTCGACGATTCGTCCGCTCTTGCAGAATGCGGGGATCACGCTACGCATGCAAGCGTCACGATGGCCGCTGTGCCCGCACACGCGCGATGAGTTGCTCGACCATGGGCAAAATGCGCCCGACAATCACGCCCACGCCGACGGCGTTGGGGTGCATGCCGTCGGCTTGCGTCAACGCCGGATCCGCGGCTGCGCCGTCGAGGAAGAACGGATAGAACAGCGCGCCGTATTTGGCCGCGAGATCGGGGTAGATGCTCTCGAATTTCTGATCGTACTGGTCGCCAAGGTTCGGCGCCGCGCGCATGCCGCACAGGAGCACCGGGATGCGGCGTTCGGCCAATCGACGCAGGATGGCGTCGAGCGCAGTGCGCGTAATCTCGGGCTTGATGCCGCGCAGCATGTCGTTGGCGCCAAGCTCGAGGATGACCGCATCGGTCCCCAGCGGCACCGACCAATCGACACGTGCCAAGCCATCCGAGGCCGTATCGCCTGAGACTCCGGCATTGACGACGTCCGCAGCAATGCCTTTGGCCAACAGTGCAGCCTGCAACCGAGCGACGAATCCGTCCTTCTCGGGCAGGCCAAAACCGGCAGTCAGCGAATCGCCAAGCGCAACGATCTTGAGCGGCGGCTTGGCCTTTGCGACCGATGGCATTGCGGCGAGGATGATCGTGACGCATGTCGCTGCCATGACAAATTGAACCACGACGCGACGCGACGCATATGGTACGCGGCGGGTCGAGCACCGGGTCTTCGGGTTGCGCAAACGCATGAACGACATTTTGGAGCTTTCCCCTGACGGCGAGGCGGTCGCATTGACCGGCGTCAACCTCTCGCTCGGCCGCGGTGCGGCGCGTATTCATATCTTGCGGGACATCGACCTGCATATTGGCCGCGGTAAGGCCGTGGCGCTGCTCGGGCCCTCCGGCTCCGGCAAGTCAACGCTGCTGATGGTCATGACCGGGCTGGAACGCCCCGACTCGGGATCAGTCGTCATCGCCGGGCATGATTTGGGCACTCTGGACGAGAATGGACTCGCCCGCTTCCGCGGCGGCCATATAGGGATCGTCTTTCAGGGTTTTCATCTGATCCCGACGATGACGGCAATCGAGAATGTCGCCGTCCCCCTCGAACTGGTTGGCGAGCCCAAGGCACTCATGCGTGCGGAACGCGAGCTTGCCGCCGTTGGACTGATGCAGCGACTGCACCATTACCCGGCCGAACTGTCCGGCGGCGAGCAGCAGCGGGTGGCGCTGGCGCGGGCGCTGGCTGCAAATCCCGCGATCATCGTCGCCGACGAGCCGACCGGGAACCTCGACGAGTCGACCGGACGCGAGGTGATCGAACTTTTATTCCGCGGCCATCGCGAGCGTGGGAGCACACTGGTGCTGGTGACCCACGATGGCGCTCTCGCCGCACGGTGTGATTGCGTTCTGCACATGCATTCTGGACGGCTGGTCCATTCCGTGCTTTCGCCTGCAGGCGCCTGAGGCTCGATTGGCGCGCCCGGCGCCCAGTCCGGGACGCCGAAATTCTGGATCGATAATGACGAAACTCGCATCACGCGTGCCGTTGCTCGTCAAGATCGGCTATTCCGCCTACATGGCGCTGCTCGTTCCGATCTATCTGCATTATTACGGGCCGACCAATTTTCTCTACATTTGCGACGTCGCGCTGATTTTGACGTTGATCGGCATCTGGCCCGAAAACAGCCTGCTGATCTCAATGTCTTGCGTCGGTATCCTGGTGCCGCAAATGGCCTGGGTGGTCGATCTTCTCGCCAATCTCGCGGGCGTCTCGTTGACCGGCGTCACCGACTACATGTTCGATGCGAGCCATTCGTTGTTTCTTCGCCTGCTTTCGCTCTATCATGCCTGGCTGCCGTTTCTACTGATCTATCTGGTCGCGAAGGTTGGATACGATCGCCGCGCCATTTGGTGCTGGACCGCGCTCTTTTGGGTGCTGTTGCCGGTCTGCTATTTCCTGATGCCGCCGCCATCGCCGGATGCGGGACTGACTCCGGTCAATATCAATTACGTCTGGGGACCGAGCGATAACGCGGCGCAGACCTGGGTGTCAGCCTCCGTCTGGTTTGCCGGACTGATGATCGCATTGCCGCTGTTGGTGTTCGCGCCCACGCATATGCTGCTGAGCCGCCTGGCTCCGAAAACGGCCGCTAAAGCGCGATGAATCCGGCCGCCGCCGTCAAAGCGACATGGCTTGTTCCGCTGCGCTTTGCCTGGCGCGACCTGCGCGGAGGATTGCGCGGCTTTGGCGTTTTCACCGCCTGTATTGCGCTCGGCGTGATGGCCGTTGCCGGCGTCGGTTCGGTCGCGGCCAGTCTGACCGACGGCGTCGCCGCCGCCGGCCAAGCGATCCTCGGCGGCGACCTGGCATTTTCGCTGGTGCAACGGCAGGCAAACGCGCCCGAGCGGGCGTTTCTCGACGCTCACGGCACCATCTCGGCCGTGGCGACAATGCGGGCGATGGCGAGAGATGCAGATGGAACAACGACTCTGGTCGAGGTCAAGGCGGTGGACGGATCCTATCCGCTGTTCGGCACGGTCGTCACCCAACCCGCCATCCCGTTGCCTGTGGTCCTGGCCCGCAAAGACGGCGCGTTCGGTGCCGCAGTCGATCCGGCGTTGCTGGCACGGATCAATCGCAGGCTTGGCGACAGAATCACCATTGGCAACGCCACCATCGAATTGCGCGCAGCGTTGATCAAGGAGCCGGACAAGCTGTCGAGCGGCATCGGCTTTGGCCCGCGCGTGCTCATCAGCCGGGCGGCTCTGCGCGCGACAGGTCTTGTCCAACCCGGCAGCCTGGTCCGTTGGCAGTACCGGTTGCGTCTGCCGGCGGCGGCCGCGAACGCCGCCGGGGTGAAATCGCTCGACAAAGAGGCGCAAACGGCCTTTCCCGACGCCGGATGGCAAATCCGTACCCGCGACAACGCCTCACCGTGGCTTGAGCGCAATATCGAGCGCTTCACGGAATTCCTGACGCTGGTCGCATTGACCACGCTTCTTGTCGGCGGCGTTGGCGTCGCCAACGCAGTCGCTGCATTGCTTGGTCGAAAGCGCGAGGCCATCGCCACGATGAAGGCGCTTGGCGCCACGGCCGGGTGCATATTCGCCGTCTATTGCAGCGAGATCCTGCTGATAACGGCGTTTGCCGCCATCATCGGCGCGGCGCTCGGCGCGACACTGCCGTTTGCAGTCTCGCGCCTGTTCGGAGCGGTCATTCCATTTCCCGTGACGCCTGAACTGTACCCGCCGGTGCTGGCGCTGGCGGTCGCCTACGGACTGTTGACCGCGCTCGCCTTCGCGTTCTGGCCGTTGGGACGCGCCCACAATATTACCGTCGCCATGCTGCTGCGGGATCAGGTCGCTCCGGAACGATCCCGGCCGCAGCCGATTTATGCGATTGCGACGGCGCTCACTGCCGTGACGCTGGCCGCCCTTGCGGTCACGACCGCTTCCCAACACCGCATCGCGGCAATTTTCATCGCTTCGGCGGCGGGCATTCTCGTCATGTTGCGGTTGGGGGCATTCGGTCTCATGGCGCTTGCACGCCGCCTGCCGCATTGGCGCTCGGCCACCTTGCGGCTTGCCACCGCCAACGTGCAGCGGCCGGGAGCACTCACGCCGAGTGTGATGGTATCGTTCGGACTGTGCCTCGCCTTGCTCACGACCGTCATCGAGATCGACGGCAACCTGCACCGCGAGTTCACCGTGGCCTTGCCGGCCAAGGCGCCGTCGTTTTTCTTTCTCGATATTCCGGCTGCCGACGCAGCGCATTTCGACGGCTTCGTGCAGGCGCACGCGCCAGGCTCCCGCCTTGAGCGCGTGCCGATGCTGCGCGGCCGTATCGTGTCCGCCAACGGCATCAAGGCGGATGCGCTCAAACCCGCGGCGCGTTCACGCTGGGTGTTGCGCGGTGACCGCGGCATCACCTACACGGCCACTGTACCTGCCGGCTCGCGCGTCGTCGCCGGGCGATGGTGGAACGGCGATTACGCCGGCGAACCGCTGGTCTCGTTGGAGAGCCAGTCGGCACACGATCTCGACCTCAAGGTCGGGGAGACCATCACGGTCAATGTGCTCGGCAGGAACGTCACCGCGCGGATTGCCAATCTGCGTGCGGTCGATTGGGAAAACCTCGGCATCAATTTCGTCCTCGTGTTCTCGCCCGGCACGTTCGCGGGAGCGCCGCATGCCGACATTGCGACGCTGACGTTTGCGGACGGCGGCACGCCGGCGGAGGAAGCGGCCCTGGTCAAGGCGCTCGCCGACGCCTTTCCGACGGTAACCGCGGTCAACGTCAAGGAGGCGCTGGATCAGCTCGATGCGATCGTGAGCACTCTGATCCTGGCCGTGCGCGGCGCAACTTCCCTGACGTTCATTGCCGCAGCACTGGTACTGGGCGGAGGACTTGCCGCAGGCCAGCGCTCGCGCATCTACGATGCCGTGGTGCTCAAGACGCTCGGCGCGACGCGACGCCGCCTTTTGGCCATCTACACGCTTGAATATCTCGTGGTCGGCTTGGCGGCGGTGCTGTTCGGCGTCGCCATCGGCGGCCTTGCCGCGGGGCTCATCACAAGCCGCGAGATGGGCTTTCCGTTCGTCTTCATGCCGGCGCAGGCCGCGCTCGCAGCCGTGGCTGCGCTTTTCGTCACACTCGTTTTCGGCATTGCCGGTACGTTCGCCGCGCTCGGCCGCAAACCCTCGGAGGTGTTAAGGAATCTTTAAGGCTCGCGGCTGCCGGCAGGCCCATGAAGGGTTCGTAACCCTGGCAATTTTGCCCTTCGGCCATCTGGCGCCGTCGAGTCTTTCGCATTAGATTCCGTCCGCGTCCTGGGCGGAGCTCAAGCCCGACAGGCGCATAAGCCCGGCCAGGGGCCGGGCCAACCCAGGGGTATTCTCATGTCCGACTTCGATCGGAATCTCACCGCCCGGTCCGGTTACCGGACCGACCAGGTGGCGATCGACGCGGGTCTGCGCGCCTATATGATCCGCGTCTATAATTACATGGCGGCTGGCGTGGCGCTGACCGGCGTCGTCGCTTGGCTGACATTCTCGGCCGCCGTCGTGCAGACCGCGGATGGTCGGTTGGGGCTGACCGCCTTCGGACAGGCGATCTACAGCGGACCGCTGACCATCATCCTCTTGCTCGGCACGCTTGGACTGGTGTTCTTCATCAGCTTCCGGATCAACCGGCTGCAGCCGAGCACCGCGCTCATGCTGTTCATGGCCTATGCCGGCTTGCTCGGATTGGTGCTGTCGTCGGTGTTTCTCGCCTACACCGGCGCCTCGATCACGCAGACGTTCTTCGTCTCGGCCGCCTCGTTCGGCGCTTTGAGCCTCTACGGCTACACCACGCAGCGCGATCTTTCGCCGATCGGCTCGTTTCTGATCATGGGCCTGTTCGGGTTGATCCTGGCCATGCTGGTCAACATGTTCTTCGCCAGCGCCGGCCTGAACTTCGTCATCTCGGCCATCGGCGTGCTGATCTTCGCCGGACTGACGGCATGGGACACGCAGCGGATCAAGGAAATGTACAGCGCCCAGGATGATGGGACCGTTGCCGGCCGCAAGGCGGTGATGGGAGCGCTGTCTCTCTACCTCGACTTCATCAACCTCTTCCTGTTCCTGCTGCGCTTCATGGGCAACCGTCGCTGAACGGCGCGAACAGGGTCTGCTTGGACGCCCCGGGACAGGATGTCCCGGGGCGCTTTCTTTCGGATATCTCGTCTTCGTCATTTTTCTCGAAGCCGTCTTTTGTTCCGCAACAATGAGCGCGTTCGGCATTCGTCCCGTCGGGCATCGGGATATTCCCGCAATCACGCGCATCTACGCCGACGCCGTCGAGCACGGGACCGCAACATTCGAGATCGAGTCGCCGGATCAAGCGGAGATGGCGCGGCGCCTGGAAGCGCTTTTGGCCCGCCAGTATCCCTACCTCGTCGCGGAACTGGACGGAGCGGTGGTCGGCTACGCCTATGCCGGATCCTATCGCAGTCGGCGAGCCTATGACTGGTGCGTCGAGGACTCGATCTATGTCGCAGCGCAGTTCCACCGACGCGGCATCGGCACGCAATTGCTAAGGAATCTTATCGCGGCGGCGCAGGGGAGCGGCTTTCGGCAGATGATCGCCGTGATCGGCGACTCGGCACAGACTGCTTCGATCGCCGTGCACGCGACAGCCGGCTTTACGCGCGTCGGCGTGCTGCGCTCTGTCGGCTTCAAGCACGACCGCTGGCTCGACACGGTGCTGATGCAACGCCCGCTGGGCGTCGGCGACAGCGCCGCTCCTTAAGCGTTCAGCCTGCGACCAGTCTGATCGATTGATCGAGCGCGCCGAGAACGCGCTCAAGCTCGCGGCTGCGGCGCACGATATGGCCGGTCGCGGAAATCACGCTGTAGGCGCCTTGGCGGCGCTCCAGCCGCGGACTCTTTTCAATGCGGTAGATGGGAACCTCGCAGGTATGGCGGAAGACGGAAAATACCGCGCGGTCCTTGAGGAAATCGATTGCATAATCGCGCCATTCGCCGGCGGCGACCTTGCGCCCGTAGAGTTTGAGGATGCGATCAAGCTCGCGCCGACTGAAGGTGACTTCACTTGCGGGGGCGGGCGCGCGCAAATCAGCCCCGCACCGGGGAACCCCATCGCGCTCCCCGCGATGGGGGCCCCGCGACGCGCTCGGTTCAATTTCGCCGATGTCCATACGGCGCCTCCTTGGTCATGGGAGCATCAAATGTCCTGCGAGGGCTCATGATTGCGCCAGACAGGCACTCCCGCAAGGGCCTCGAGAGCGGCAAATGCGCAATCGGCAAGCGGTGCCGTACCGCACGCGACGCTGCACGGAACGGCAACAACAGGAGGTGCGGCAATATTGACCGCTGGAATCACGGCTTCGTTAATCGAATCATAATGCGGCCCCATTTCAGCCCAGCACATGCCCTGCTGAGCTGCGAAATAGAGACCGTTGCCTCACGGCTCGGTTCGGATCGTACTTCGGATTCCTCAGCCCCCCAGCCCCCCGGAGTGCGGACGAACCGGGCCAGAGTTTCAGCGTACGGTTCAATCCCCCCAATCCTTAAGGCCGGTGATATGCCGGCCTTTTTTCGCGCTTCCGCGCGCGGCGAACAGCCGACGCACGGCGGCCCCCACGGCGTCCCCGTTGTCCCCGTTGTCCCGCCGGCGCTATTTGCTGTCTGTCGTTTGCTGCACGGCGTCGGTCGTCTGTTCTCCGAGCGTCGTATATGCGGCGCCGAGAACGACGCCGGGCTTCTCGTGGGTGCCCTCTTGCACGATGACGGCGGCGGCATCAACGCGGCCGTGCTCGATCTTGGACAGCGGCACGCGCCAACTGGAATTCGTGCCGGCAAAGTCGCCGAGCTTTCGCCAGGCGCGCACAACATTGTGGTACGTCACCGTGCGACCGCTGTTCTCGCCACGGCCTATGGCGACGTTGATGGCGGAGATGAGCGGGCACAACCAGACTTCGCCGCTCAGATGCTGGCCCGCAGCCGGCGCGACCGAGACGGTCAGATCGACGCTGCCGGCCGATAGCCGCACCGGCACTGACATGATTGCGGGATTGCGGTCCGTCAGCGCAATGACTCGGTCGATCGCCGCTCTGTCACTGCCCAGGACGTGCATGCTGCCATTGACGATCATCTGCGGCGTATAGATCTGCCGATCGCCACGCAGTTCCGCGTAGGCGCGTTGGCGTGCCGCATGCATCGGCAGAGCAAGCGTGTCCTTCCAGCCGAGGTAATCCCAGATGTCGATCGGCAGACTGAGTGCGACGAGCGAAGGATCCTTGGTCAGTTTGCCGAGCAATTTGTCGGCCGGCGGACACGAGGAGCAGCCTTGACTGGTGAACAGTTCGAGAAGGGCGCGCGGCCCAGCGCGCGCAAAGCTCAGGCTTACGAGCGAAAAAACGACAATGACGATTATCGAAGCGAGGCGGCGACCCACCATTCCCGACTCCACCCCGCAGCCCCAGGGGGCTTCAAGCGCCCGTCTGTGACGATATCGTGACCTTCTGGTAGCCTGCGCGAGCGTTCTCCGCCACTCAATTCAAGGTGATGCCGCTCGCCTCGGACTCGCCCGACGAGCAAAGCAATCGACGATCAGGCCGCGAGGTGGCGCAGGACGTACTGCAAAATGCCGCCATTCTTGTAGTATTCCAATTCGTCGACCGTATCGATCCGGCACAACAGCGGCACGCGCTTGAGTCCGCCATCGGCGGCCACAATCTCCGCGAACAGCCGCTGATGCGGCTTGAGATCGCCGTGCAAACCGCGGATGGTGACCTGCTCGTCGCCCTTGAGCCCAAGCGTCTGCCACGACGTGCCCTCCTCGAACACCAGCGGCACCACGCCCATGCCGACAAGATTGGAGCGGTGGATGCGCTCGAACGATTGCGCGATGACGGCGCGTATGCCGAGCAGGACCGTGCCTTTGGCCGCCCAATCGCGCGATGAGCCGGTTCCATATTCCTTGCCGGCGAATACCACGAGCGGCACGTGTTCGGCCCGGTAGCGCATGGCCGCATCGTAGATCGGCATTCGCTCTCGCGACGGGTAGTGAATGGTGACGCCGCCTTCGACGCCCGGCACCATCTGGTTCTTGATCCGGATATTCGCGAACGTCCCGCGCATCATCACCTGATGGTTGCCGCGCCGGGTTCCGTATTGATTGAAATCGCGCGGCCGCACCTGGTGATCGCGCAGATACTCGCCCGCCGGGCTTTCCTGCTTGATCGAGCCGGCCGGCGAGATGTGATCGGTGGTGATCGAGTCGAGGAACAGTCCGAGGATGCGCGCGTCAACGATGTCCTCGATCGGCTGGCTGCGCTTGGGCATGTCTTCGAAATAGGGCGGGTTCTGCACATAGGTGGAGCGATCGTCCCACTTGAAAGTGAGACCGCCCTTGACGGCAATCTTGCGCCAGTTGGCGTCGCCCTTGAATACGTCGGCATATTTCCGCGTGAACATCTGCTTGTTGATGCTTCGCCGTATGACGGACGCGATCTCGCGGTTCGTCGGCCAGAGGTCGCGCAAATAGACCTTGTGACCGTTCTTGTCCGTGCCGAGCGGCGCCTTGGCGACGTCGATCTGCATCGATCCGGCAATGGCATAAGCCACCACCAGCGGCGGCGAGGCGAGATAATTGGCGCGGACGTCGGCGTTGACCCGACCTTCAAAATTGCGATTGCCGGACAGCACCGCCGCTGCCACCAGGTCGTTCTTGTTGATGGCCTCGGAAATCTCCTCCGCCAGCGGACCCGAATTGCCGATGCAGGTGGTGCAGCCGAAACCGACAAGATTGAAGCCGAGCGCGTCGAGATATTTCTGCAGGCCCGATTTCTGGTAATACTCCTCAACCACTTGCGAACCCGGGGCGAGCGATGTCTTGACCCAGGGCTTGACCGTGAGGCCTTTTTCCACCGCCTTTTTCGCCAGCAGCCCGGCGGCGATCATGACGCTGGGATTGGAGGTGTTGGTGCACGACGTGATCGCGGCGATCACCACATCGCCGTGACCGAGCGTGAAGTCGCGGCCTTCGACCGGAACGCGCTTGCCCATTTCCGCGGATTGGCCGAATTCCTTGTCCATGGCCTGGGCAAATCCGCTCTTGACCTCCTTGAGGGCAATCCGGTCCTGCGGACGCTTCGGCCCGGCGAGCGACGGTTCAATCGACGAGAGTTCGAGCTTGAGTACATCGGTGAAGATCGGCTCCGGCGTGTTCTTTGTTCGATAGAGACCTTGCGCCTTGGCATAAGCCATGACGAGCGCAATCAATTCCGCCGGGCGGCCGGTGTCGCGCAGATAGTGGATCGTATCGTCATCGATCGGAAAGAAACCGCAGGTCGCGCCATATTCGGGCGACATGTTGCCGATCGTCGCGCGGTCGGCGATAGAAAGGGCGGAAAGACCCGGGCCGAAAAATTCAACAAACTTGCCGACAACGCCGCGCTTGCGCAGCATCTGGGTCACGCTCAGAACGAGGTCGGTGGCGGTGACCCCTTCCTTGAGCTTGCCGTTCAGCCGCACCCCGATCACTTCGGGAAGCACCATCGAATAGGGCTGGCCGAGCATGGCTGCCTCGGCTTCAATGCCGCCCACGCCCCACCCGAGAACGGACAGGCCGTTGACCATCGTGGTATGCGAATCCGTGCCTACCAGCGTGTCCGGATAGGCGAGTTCGGTCGCCACCGATTTGTCCGGCAGAGCGATCTTGCCTTTCGCGGTCCACACCGTGTGCGCCAGGTATTCGAGATTGACCTGGTGGCAGATGCCGGTGCCGGGAGGCACGACGCGGAAATTCTCGAACGACTGCTGCGCCCATTTAAGGAAGCGATAACGCTCCTGGTTCTGCTTATATTCCTCTTCGACATTCCGCTTGAACGAATCGCGATGGGCAAAAAAGTTCACCGCCACGGAATGGTCGATGACGAGATCGACCGGAACGAGAGGGTTGATCTTCTTCGGATCGCCGCCCAGGTGCTCCATGGCATCGCGCATCGCCGCCAGATCGACCACCGCCGGCACGCCGGTGAAATCCTGCATCAACACGCGCGCCGGACGGAACGCTATCTCTCGATCCGAGGTCTTGCTCTTGAGCCAGTGTGCCACCGCCTGGAGGTCCTCCTTCGTCACCGAGTGGCCATCCTCGTGGCGCAGCAGGTTTTCCAGCAGGACCTTGAGCGAGAAGGGAAGTCGCGAAATACCCTTCAGGCCGTTCCGCTCCGCCGCCGGCAGACTGAAATATGCATAGGTCTTGGCGCCGACCTTCAGCGGTCGCAAACACTTGAAGCTGTCGAGAGAATCCATGATTTTGTTCCTATCCGCGCCGGCCGGGCGCCGGGGAGGGGCAAGTCGGAGGCAACCAAAACCAAGTTGACGGCTCCTTGCTGCGCGCCCAGCAAACGGACCAAGAGCAAGGGAGCCAACGCGACAGGGCCGATCGAGAGCCCGCAATGCTCATAAGGTCTTATCAAACATTGTGCCAGATCGCCAACGGATAGCCGCTATATGTCTGCAGACCTATTGACCCGGTGGTGAGATGTCACCGATGCGGCTTTCCGCCGTCAATCTCACTTGTCAACGCGGCGGTCGCGAGGTGTTCGCCGACGTGAGCTTTTCGGTCGCAGCGGGCGAGCTCCTGGCGATTACCGGCCGCAATGGTGCCGGCAAGTCTTCACTACTTAGGATTGTAGTCGGTCTCATTCGTATCGCGCAGGGCCGACTGATCTTGGAAGGCGGCAACCCCGAACTCAGCATTGGGGAACAGGCCCATTATCTCGGGCATCAGGATGCACTCAAACCGGCGTTGTCGGTCGACGAAAATCTGCGCTTCTGGACCGGCTTTCTTGGCGGCAAGGGGGCCGACGCGGCGCAGGCGATCGAGACGGTCGGACTGCGCGACTTGGGCGATCTGCCGGCTGCCTACCTTTCGGCCGGGCAGCGGCGGCGGCTCTCGATCGCGCGGCTCATCGCCGTCAAGCGGCCGATGTGGCTTTTAGACGAGCCCATGAATACGCTTGATGCCGCGGCGCAGGACCGGCTGACCGCTCTCATCCGGGCCCATCTCGCCGAGGGCGGGCTTGTTCTGGCAGCCACCCACGGCTCGCTGGGAATTGCCGGCATGCAGCAGTTGCACCTCGGAGAACAGGATCGATGACCCCGCTCGGCGCGCTGCTGATCCGCGACATGCGCATTTCCGTACGTGTTGGCGGCGGCGCGCTGATTGGCGTGCTGTTCTTTCTGGTCGTGGTGGCGCTGATGCCGTTCGCGATCGGGCCGAACCTTTTGCTCCTCAAGCGTATCGGTCCCGCGATCCTGTGGCTCGCGGCCTTGCTGGCGAGCCTGTTGGCGCTGGACCGGCTGTTTGCCGCCGATCACGATGACGGCTCGCTCGACCTCTTGCTGATGGGCCGGGCGCCGCTCGAACTCGTGGTAGCGACCAAGGCACTGGCGCACTGGCTCACCACCGGCCTGCCGCTCGTCATCGCTGCGCCCGTGATCGGCCTTCTGCTCAATCTCGACGCCGCGGACGATGCCGCGCTGGTCCTGACGCTGCTCGTCGGCACCCCGGCGCTGACCTTCATCGGGATGGTCGGCGCTGCGATTGCGGTGGCTCTGCGCCGCGGCGGCCTGCTGCTTGCGGTGCTCGTCCTGCCGCTGACGGTCCCGGTCCTGATTTTCGGAGTGGCTGCGGCGCAATCGGCGTTCGCCGGTGCGGCGCCGTTCGGGACGGCGTTCACGATTCTGTGCGCTCTCACGTTGGCCAGCCTGGTCGTCGGACCATTCGCCGCAGCCGCGGCATTACGGCAGGAAATTGAATAGCAAGTGTTTCATCTCAATGTGAAATGAGCGTGCGACGGCGCGATTGCATTGCCACCGGCGAGTGGACTAGGGAGTTGACGATGGCCCTCGGTGATCTTGCCAACCCGTCGCGTTTCCTCGCGTTCGCCAACCGCGCCATTCCGTGGCTGGGCGGCCTGACGGTGATCGTATTCGCCTTCGGGCTCAACCAGGCGATGCTGGCGCCCAACGATTACCAGCAAGGCGCCACCGTCAAGATCATGTATCTCCACGTCCCTTCGGCGTGGCTCAGCATGATGGCCTGGGCGGTGATGACGGTGGCGGCGCTCGGCACCCTGGTCTGGCGTCACCCGCTTGCCGACGTTGCCGCCAAGGCCGCCGCCCCGATCGGCGGTGCCTTCGCCCTCCTCTGCCTGATTACCGGCTCGCTGTGGGGCCGCCCCGAATGGGGCACTTACTGGGTATGGGATGCGCGGCTCACCTCGGAGCTGGTTTTGTTCCTGCTCTATCTCGGCGTCGTCGCCTTGTGGCGGACGGTCGAGGATCCGGCGCGGGCTGCGCGCGCTGCGGCCATCCTGACACTGGTCGGCGCCATCGACCTGCCGATCATCAAATTTTCGGTCGATTGGTGGAATACCCTGCATCAGGGCGCCTCATTCGGACTCGAGGGCTCGACCATCTACCCGACCATCCTGTTTCCGCTGCTCATCATGGCGGCGGCGTTCATGCTGCTGTTCGCGACCTTGCAGTTGGCCGCAATGCGCAATGAGATCTTGCGTCGCCGCGTGCGTACGCTGCGGCTGATGCGAGCCCGCACCGCGAGTTGATGATGGCAGCCATTGACCACCTGCCGTTCATCGTCGGCTCCTACGCGGCGGCCTTTGTGGTCATTGCCGCGCTGGTTGCCTGGGTGACGATCGACTTCCGGGCACAACGACGCGCGCTTGCCGACCTTGAAATGCACGGCCTGACGCGCCGCTCGGCGGGCGGCCCTGCGCAGCGGTCGATCGAGGGGGCGAAGGAGAAAGCGTGACTGCCGCAGCAAACGACAGCGTCAGAGTACGCATCCGGCGCATCGCGCTGTTGGTGCCGCTCGCGGTCTTTCTGGCGCTGGCGGTTCTGTTCCTGATCGGGCTCAATTCCGGCGATCCGTCGGTCCTGCCATCGGCGCTGATCGGCCGCTCGGCGCCGGATACCCAGCTACCGCCCATTGCCGGGCTTGATCGAAACGGTGCACAAGTCCCCGGCCTCGATCCCGCCGATTTCAAGGGTGCGGTCACCCTCGTCAACGTCTGGGCGTCGTGGTGCGTGCCGTGCCACGACGAAGCGCCGATGCTTATGCAATTGGCGCAGGACAAGCGCGTGCGGCTGGTCGGCATCAACTACAAGGACGATGCAGGCAATGCCCGGCGCTTCCTCGGCCGCTACGGCGACCCGTTCGTCGCCGCAGGCACGGACGAGAACGGGCGCGCAGCCATCGAATGGGGCGTCTACGGCGTCCCGGAGACCTTTCTCATCGGCCGCGACGCCCGCATCGCCTATAAGCTGATCGGGCCGATTACGTCGGACAATTACCAGGCTCTGCTCAAGCCGCAGATCGACAAGGCGCTCGCAGCGAAGTCGTAACCGGAGCCGCAGCAAGGCTCGGCTATTCGCCGGCGCCGACCGGCTCGGTCGCGTACTTCTTCAATAGTGGCGTCTGCAGCGCCGCGAACAGAAAAGTCAACGGGACCACGCCGAACACCTTAAAATCAACCCAGACGTTGGTCGAGGCGTTGCGCCAGACAATTTCGTTGAGCACGGCCAGCGCGAAGAAGAAAATCGCCCAACGCCAGGTCAGCTTGCGCCAGCCCTCGTCGGTGAGATGGAACAACGAATCGAAGACGACGCCGAGAAGCGGCTTGTTGAAATAGAGTCCGCCGAGCAGAACCGCGCCGAACAGTGCGTAGATGATCGTCGGCTTCACCTTGATGAAGGTGGCGTCGTGCAGGATCAGGGTCAGGCCGCCGAACACCACGACGATGATGGCGGTCACCACCGGCATGATCGGCAAACGGCGTGTCATGGCGTAGGACGCCGCCAGCGCCAACACAACCGCGGCCATGAATGTCGCCGTCGCAACGAAAATTCCGTAGCGGGAATTGGCCAGAAAGAACAGCAGAAGCGGGCCCAGGTCGAACACCAGCTTGAGGAGGGGATTGAGCTGCGGTGTCTTCGCCGTTTCCATGCCGTACCGAATCTTCGGAAGGAACAATTGATATTGACATATCGTAATCCGCTCGTCGCCGCAAAAGCGGGGAACCGGAAAAACGACGGACGAGTTGCGGCGTCGAGCGCCGCGACGGGAGTGATCCTTATTCGTTGAGCCCGGCGATGGCGCGGCCAAAATCGCGCTCCGAGAAAGGCGCCAAATCTTCGACGTTCTCGCCGACGCCGATGAAATGCACCGGAAGTTTGAATCGTGCCGCCAGCGCAACCAGGATGCCGCCGCGCGCGGTGCCATCGAGCTTGGTCATGACCAGCCCGGTGACGCCGGCCGTCTTCTGGAATATCTCGACCTGCGACAAGGCGTTCTGTCCAACGGTGGCGTCGAGCACCAGCAATACAGCATGCGGCGCCGAAGCATCGACCTTCTTCATCACGCGCAGCACTTTCTCCAATTCGTTCATCAGCTCGGAGCGGTTCTGCAGCCGCCCCGCGGTGTCGATCAACAGCACGTCTACGCCACGCTGTTTCGCCGCGGCAACAGCGTCGAACACCAATCCGGCCGCGTCGGCGCCCGCCTCGCGCGCCATAAGCTCGGCGTCGGTGCGCGTCGCCCAGATCCTGAGCTGATCGATGGCGGCGGCGCGGAACGTATCCCCGGCCGCCATCATCACCTGGCGCCCTTCAGCGCGAAACCTGGCCGCCAGCTTGCCGATCGTCGTGGTCTTGCCGGAACCGTTGACGCCGACCACCAGAATGACGAACGGCTTTTTCGTCGTCTCGATGGCCAACGGCCGCGCGACCGGCGCCAGTGCCTTGGCCACCTCCGCCGCCACAACGGCCTTCACCTCATCCGCCGATATGGCCGCGTCGTAGCGTCCCTCGCGCAACGCGGCGGCGATCCGATCCGCCGTCTGCACTCCGAGGTCGGCACGGATCAGCACGTCCTCGATTTCGGCGATGGTTTCGGCGTCGAGCTTGCGCTTGGAAACGAGATCGGAGATCGCGCTGCCGAGCGCCGACGAACTGCGCCGCAGACCGCCGGTGAGGCGTGTCCACCAGGTCTTCTTCTGGCTTTCCGTCGAGTTCCCGGTCTCTGTCGGGGGATCGGTCATTGCAGCCAAGCTGTCGCTCTTGCAGTGCCCGTGATAGCGGTTTCGTCAAGGTACACAACCATGACGCCTCAGGAGATGGTGTCGCGGCTGCTCTACCGCGACGGGCTGATGCTGGTGATCGATAAACCGGCGGGCTTGGCCGTGCATCGCGGCCCCAAAGGCGGCGAAAGCCTCGAAGACCATTTCGATGCGTTGCGCTTCGGCCTGCCGCGGCCGCCGGCGCTTGCCCACCGGCTCGACCGCGACACATCCGGCTGTCTCGTCCTCGGCCGTCATCGCAAGGCACTGGCGCAACTCGGCCGCCTGTTCAAAAGCAGCGCGGTCACGAAGATTTATTGGGCGGTCGTCGAGGGCGGTCCCGACGCCGAGCAAGGCACGATCGAGTTGCCGCTCGGCCGGCTCGACGCCACGCGCGGCTGGTGGATGAAGCCCGATCCTTCCGGTCAGCCGGCTGTGACGAGGTGGAAGGTCTTGGGCCGTCGGTCCGAAAAGCAAGATTCAATCGCCTCACCCACTGAGGGGGAGGCCGCCGCCGAAGGCGACGCGAGGGTGGTAAATTCCATACGCAGAGAACAAAACCACCCTCCCTATCCCTCCCCCTCAACGGGGGAGGGAACCAGCCGAGCGATCGTCGCGCCCGCACACCGATTCACCTGGCTCGCGCTCGAACCGTTGACCGGGCGCACGCATCAACTGCGGGTCCATTGCGCCGAAATGGGCTGGCCGATCGTGGGCGACGCGATCTACGGCGATGCGCCGCGGAGCGGCGGCCCGGGACTGCAGCTTCACGCGCGCGAAATTGTCGTACCACTGTACAAGAACCGGGCACCAATCACCGTTGTTGCACCGGTGCCCGAGCGCATGCGCGAGCGACTGGCAGCGTGCGGGTGGCGGGGTGAGGACCGGGAACTTCCGCCGCGCGTCATTCCGGAACCCGAGCGAAGCGAGGGAGCGCGCGCTTCGCGCGATCCGGAATGACGAATCAATAAATCGTCTCTTTGATGCGCTCAGGCGCCCGCCGGTCGTGCTCCGGCCCGCCCATTTTGCCCTCGGTCAGCTCGGCGAGAATCGAGCCGGGGGTCGGCAAGGTCTTGCGATCGACTCTGCTCGCGGGGTCCCACAATTTCGAGCGGATGATCGCCTTGGTGCACTGGAAGTAGGCGCGCTCGACGGTGACGATCAGCACGCATTTCGGCACCTTGCCGTTCATCGCGAAGCTTTCCGTCAGCTTCGGATCGCTCGAAATTCTGGCGTGGCCGTTGACGCGCATGGTCTCGCCGACGCCTGGTATCAGAAACAAAAGGGAGACGCGGGGGTCGCGGACGAGGTTGCGCAGCGAATCGATACGGTTGTTGCCACGGCGGTCGGGTATGACCAGCGTGTGCTCGTCGACGACGCGCACGAAGCCGGGCGGGTCGCCGCGCGGCGAGCAGTCGAGACCCTCGGGACCGCAGGTGGCCACCACGCAGAACGGCGCGGCTTCGATCAGCTTGCGATATTGCGGCGAGATGTGGTCGGTTTCCTTGAACACCGCGGGACCATAGGGCGCATCGGAATACAGTTGCTCAAGCTGCGCGGTCGTCGCGATCGTATGGTCCTGCCCTACCTCGTCCATCGGCGGTCTCCTATCCGGCGCGAGTTTACTTCACGCCGCCAGCAATTGTCTGCCGTCGTGCGCAGCGATCGTCAGCGCGACGATCCGGCCCGGCTCAGCCGGGCGCGACAGCATGACCCTTATGAACTGCTCGGTACGGCCGATGTCGCCCGCTTCGACGAGCACGCGCCGCGTGGCCCCGATCTCGGCGTCGAGATGACGGGTCAAGGCCAGCGCGCCGCGCTCGCGCAACCGTCGGGCGCGGTCTTTGACGGTCTCGCGGGCGACCTGCGGCATGCGTGCGGCGGGCGTGCCCGGCCGCGGCGAAAATGGAAACACATGCAGTTGCGCCAAGCCGCATTGGTCGACGAGATCGAGCGAGTTGCGAAACATCGCTTCGGTCTCGGTCGGGAAGCCGGCGATCATGTCGGCGCCAAACGCCACGTCCGGCCGCAAGCGGCGGACCGTGTTGCAGAACGCAATCGCATCGGCGCGCAAATGCCGCCGCTTCATGCGCTTGAGAACGAGATCGTCGCCCGATTGCAGCGACAGGTGCAGGTGCGGCATCAGCCGCTCGTCGGAGGCCAATGCATCGAACAGATCGCCATCGACTTCGACGGAATCGATCGATGAAAGTCGCAGCCGCGTCAGTTCCGGCACGCGCTTGAGGATCGTCTTGACGAGCGTGCCAAGCTTGGGCGTGCCGGGAAGATCGGCGCCGTAGCTCGTGATGTCGACGCCGGTGAGCACGACCTCGCGATAATCGTTGGCGACAAGGCGGCGCACGTCATCAACCACCGCGTCGACCGGCACCGAGCGCGAATTGCCGCGGCCGAACGGAATGACGCAGAACGTGCAGCGATGATCGCAGCCGTTCTGCACCTGCACGAAGGCGCGGCTGCGGCCCGAAAAAGCGTCGATCAGATGCGCGGTCGCCTGTTGGACTGCCATGATGTCGCCGACCGCAGCCTTCGGCCCGTTCGCCTGCGCGAGCGCATTGCGGGTGTCCGCCCAGGCGCCGGGATGCAACTTTTCCGCATTGCCGAGCACGCGATCGACCTCGGGCATGGCGGCAAACGCCTGCGGCTCGGTCTGTGCCGCGCAGCCGCTGACGACGATTTTTGCCTGACGGCGCTCGCGGCGGAGCGCGCGAATCGATTGGCGTGCCTGACGCACCGCCTCCGCCGTCACTGCGCAGGTGTTGACCACGACGGTATCGGAGAGGCCCGCGGCCTGCGCATGGCGACGGATGACTTCCGATTCGGCGGCGTTGAGCCGGCAGCCGAAAGTGACGATTTCGACGCTCACGACGCCGCTCCCGCATCGGCCAGCAACGTCGCGTCGAAACGGCCCTCGTGCTCGTACTCCACCGGGCCGGTCATCAGCACGTGGTCGTCGCCGTCGCGCCATTCGATGGCGAGGTCGCCGCCCGGCAGCGTGACCGTCACCTTGCGAGCGGTGCGACGCAGGCGCGCGGCGGCAACTGCGGCGGCACAGGCGGCCGAGCCGCAGGCTTTCGTAAGGCCGGCACCGCGTTCCCAGGTGCGGATCACCAAATGGTCGCGCGCTGGCGTCGCGGCGAGCGTGATATTGGCGCGCTGCGGAAACAGCGGATGATGCTCGAGCAGTGGACCGATCTTGGCGAGATCGTAAGCGCCAGGATCGTCCACCCAAAAGATTGCATGGGGATTGCCCATGCTGACGACGGATGGCGAATGCAGTATTGGCGCGCCGCGGGGTCCGACTTCGAGTTCAATTCGGCGCGTGTCGGCGAATTCCTCGGCTAGCGGAATCTCGTCCCAGCGAAAACGGGGCGGCCCCATATCGACCGTGAACAGGCCTCCGCCGGCATCCCAGCAGGCGATGGCGCCGGCCGCCGTTTCGAACACGAGCCTGCCCTTGCCGGTTTCGCGGCTGACAAGAGCGGCGACACAGCGCATGCCGTTGCCACAGGCGCCGGCTTCCGATCCGTCGTTGTTATAGATGCAGATCGAGGCATCGGCGCCGCTTCGCGCCGGGTAAAGCGCCATCAACTGGTCGTAGGGCTCCTGGAGGGCCGCCCCGCGGGCCTCCGCCGCGCCGATCGGGCTCGGCGTGCGCCGCAAGTCAACGATCACGATCTCGTTGCCGAGGCCGTTCATCTTGACGAAGTCGCGATTGCCGAGCGTACTCATGATAAAGCCCGAATGCTGGCGACTTATATGAGGACTCGGCCAGAGTCCGCCAGTGGCATCTGGCCCGACGAAGCGGGACGGACGGGCGGTCAGATCATTTGCGACGCGGACGAGCAGCACGGCGAGCCAGTTCGCATTCGGGGGGAAGCTTTATGTCTCTATGCTTTGCGCGCTGCACCGGCATTGCAGGCGCGCTGATCGGCATGGCGATCGGCCTCGCCGCCGCAGCTTCGGCCGGCATACAAACCCCGTCCACCGCTACCGCGGCCACGCCGCCGAACGCGTCGCCCGCGGCCGCCACGCCGGATAGCCCGCCGGCCGCGACGAGAAAGCCGACTGCTGAAGGCATCCAAACCAAGCCGACCGACCCCTTCGGCAAGGACCTCACGCTCACCGCGATGCCGATCATTTACGTCAAGGGCTCGGGAACGTGGGGCGATGCTTTCGCAACGATCAGGAATTCCTTGAAAAAGGTCGAGGCTTATATTGCCCAGCAAGGATTGAAATCGAGCGGCCCGCCCATGACGATCTTTCTGGCGACCGACGATCGCGGTTTCGATTACGAAGCCGCAATTCCGGTCACCCAGCCGCCGAAAGACCCGCCGCAGGGCGACATCGCGGTCGGCCAATCTCCGGACGGCCATGCACTCGAGTTCGTTCATCGCGGTTCGTACGCGTCTTTGGACGACACTTACGAAGCGATCACGAACTATCTGGACGAGAGACAGCTTCAGTCCAAGAACGTGCTGATAGAGCAATACGCGACCGATCCGGTCAGCGCCGATGAAAAGAATCTCGTCGTCAACGTGTTGGTGCTGATCAATTAAGCGCTGGCAAATTACAATTCCAAGAACTGCCCGGGCCGCAGCGCACAAAAGCGATCTGCGGCAATCCCGGCCGCGCGCAACGCATCGCCCAGCGCGTCAAGCGGCGCATCGATCGCCTCGTCGGTGAGCTGGAACGTGCCGTAATGATGGCCAAGCGCAAACTCCGCGCCGCAGTCGACAAACGCCTGCACCGATTCGGCCGGGTTCATGTGCTGATCGCGCATGAACCAGCGCGGCTCGTAGGCTCCGATGGGCAGAATGGCGAGCCGCAGGGGGCCGTGGCGCTCGCGCACGGCGTGAAAATTGCGGCCATCGCCGTAACCGGAATCGGCAACGAAATAGATGCGCCCGGCCGGCGCCCCGATCACGAACGAGGCCCACAGCGACATGTTGCGGTCGGACAAGTTGCGCGCCGACCAATGCTGCGTGGGAATGAGCGTTACGTCGATGGCGTCGTCGAGCATTATCCGATCGCCCCAATCGTAGGCCTCGGCGGCAATTGTGCTGTCGCGGCGGCGCATGATCGTATCGTTGCCGAGCGGCGTGATGACGCGCGGCCGGTGATTGGCGGCAAGCCGCGACAGCGTCGCGATATCGAGATGATCGTAGTGGCCGTGCGACACCAGCACGGCGTCGATCGGCGGCAGGTCCGCAAAAGCGATGCCGGGGTCGTTGACGCGTTTCGGCCCGATGAAGCGGAACGGCGAGGCACGCTTCGACCAGACCGGGTCGAGCAGCAGGTTGAGACCAGCAGTCTGGACGAGAAAACTCGCATGGCCGACATAGGATATGCGCACGGCCGCGCCGCCGACGCGCGCCGGCGGCCGGTCGGCATACGGCGAGGGCGCCCAGGCCGGCCATTTCGTCCTGGTGGCACGCCGTTCGAAGCGCCAACGCAACAGATCGCGCCGGCCGCGCGGCGGCGTGCGCAGCGGGTTGAAAAACCGCTCGCCATCGAAATGGTCGGAAGCCGGACCTTGGTAATAGCGCGACATGGGGCGGAACTATACCGCTGCGCGCGAGGCGCGTGGCAAATGCGCCGCGGTTGACGGCGGCAAAGCCGGCACCTATGTTCCGGCCGCTCTCGCAAGAGACCGTTATTGTCAGATCGCCGACCGGCCGCAGAGACCGGAGGCCACGCCCGACAGCGCGATGCGCCCTCGGGCGTCTTCGTTGTTGCCGGACTTGATCCGGCATCCATGCGGCGGATTGGCGGCATGGATGCCCGGGTCAAGCCCGGGCATGATGAATGAAGAAGGACGATTGATGTTCGACTCGCTCTCCGAGCGTTTGAACGGCATTCTCGACCGCCTGACCCGTCGCGGTGCGCTGTCGGAGTCCGACGTGGACGCGGCTCTGCGCGAAGTGCGTCGTGCCCTGATCGAAGCCGACGTAGCGCTCGACGTCGCGCGCGCGTTCAGCGAGGAGGTGAAGAAACGCGCCATTGGCGTGGAGGTGATCAAGTCGGTCACCCCCGGCCAGATGGTCGTCAAGATCGTGCACGACCAGTTGATCGAGACCTTGGGATCAAGCGCCCAGCCGATCGATCTGAATGCAGCACCGCCGGTGGCAATCATGATGGTCGGTCTGCAAGGCTCTGGCAAAACCACGACCACGGCGAAGATCGCCAAACGCCTGACCGAACTTGCCAAGCGCAAGGTGCTGATGGCGTCGCTCGACACGCGCCGTCCAGCGGCCATGGAGCAACTCGCCGTGCTGGGCAGGCAGGTGAGCGTCGATACCCTGCCCGTGGTCGCCGGTCAGACCCCGGTGCAGATCGCGGGCCGCGCCCAGCAGGCGGGACGCCTCGGCGGTTACGATGTGGTGCTGCTCGACACCGCCGGCCGCATCACGCTCGACGAAGCGCTGATGAACGAAGTGGCGGAAGTGCGCCGCACTGCCAATCCGCATGAAATATTGCTGGTCGCCGATGCGCTCACCGGCCAGGATGCCGTCAATCTCGCCCGCGCGTTCAACGAGCGGCTCGACATCACCGGAATCGTCCTCACCCGTGTCGACGGCGATGGCCGCGGCGGCGCCGCGCTGTCCATGCGCGCTGTCACCGGCAAGCCGATCAAGCTCATCGGCACCGGCGAGAAGCTCGACGCCATCGAGGATTTCTATCCGCAGCGCATTGCCGACCGCATCCTCGGCATGGGCGACATCATTTCGCTGGTGGAAAAGGCGGCAACAACCATCGACGCCGAGAAGGCCGTCCGCGCCGCCGAGAAGATGCGCCGCGGCGCGTTCGATCTTGCCGATCTACGCGAGCAGCTTGCGCAGATGAAAAACATGGGCGGCATGACCGGACTGATGGCGATGCTGCCCGGTGTCGCCAAGATCAAGAACCAGCTCGCCGAGCGCAATCTCGACGAAAAACTGCTCAACCGGCAGATGGCAATCATCGATTCGATGACGCCGGCCGAGCGACGCAATCCCGATATTCTCAAAGCCAGCCGCAAGCGCCGCATCGCCGCCGGCTCCGGGACCAAGCCCGAAGACATCAACCGGCTTCTGAAAATGCATCGCACCATGGCCGACGTGATGAAGGCGATGGGCGGCGCCAAGCGCGGACCCATGGCCGGCCTTGCCAACATGCTCGGTTTCGGCGGCGGCATGCCGAGCGCGGAGCAGATGGCGGAGTTCGCCAAGAAAATGCCGGGCGGCGGACTGCCGCCGGGAGCGCCTGGAGCCGGCGGCCTGCCGCCGAAGCTGCCCGGCCTGCCGCCGACTTTTCCCGGGTTGCCAGGCGGAATGCCGAGGATTCCCGGACTTCCAGGCTTGCCCGGAACGGGCAAGAAGAAGTGATCGATTTTTAGCACAACGAAAGGTAGCAAATGTCTCTGGTCATCCGTATGGCGCGCGCCGGCACCAAGAAACGGCCATTTTATCATATCGTCGTTGCCGACAGCCGCTCACCGCGCGACGGGCGGTTCATCGAGCGCCTGGGTCATTTCAATCCGCTGTTGCCGAAGGAAAAGACCGAGCGGCTGAAACTCGATCTGGAGAAGGCGAAAGCCTGGATCGCCAAGGGGGCGCAGCCGTCGGATCGCGTCATGCGCTTCCTCGACGCCGCGGGCGTCATGCAGCGGCCGAAACGCAACAACCCCGAGAAGGCGGTTCCGCGCAAGGAGCGCAAGGCGAAAGAAGAAGCCGCCAAGGCGGCTGCCGCCGCAACTCCGGCCGCCGCGGCGGCGCCCGCCGCCTGATCGGCGTCCGCAATGGCCGGCGGCGCGCGCATCTGCCTCGGGCAAATCGGCGCCGCGCACGGCGTCCGCGGGGAAGTCCGTCTGCGTTCTTTCACCGCGGAACCGGAGGCTGTCGCCGCCTACGGGCCGCTTGAAACCGACGACGGCCGCGTCCTGCAAATCGAATCTCTGCGCGCGGCCAAAGATCATTTCGTGGCGACGCTTGCAGGCATTCACGATCGCGAGGCCGCCGCGCAATTGGCAAACCTCAAGCTTTACGTGCCGCGCGAACGGCTACCCGAGATCGCAGAGCCCGGCGAGTTCTATCATGCCGATCTCATCGGCCTCGCCGCCGTAGATCGCGCCGGCCGGCATCTGGGGTCCGTCGTCGCGGTCCATAATTTCGGCGCCGGCGATCTGATCGAGGTGCGGCTGGATGCAAAAGCCGAAACGGAACTGATCGCGTTCAACGAGATCAACGTGCCGGCGGTCGATCTCGGCACCGGAAGGATTATGATCGAACCCTCGCCATCCGTGGAAGACGGTGGTGAGGCCAAGCCGAGCCTCTCCGACAAGGGGAGAGGGTAAGATGTGGCGTGCCGGGGTCCTCACCATTTTCCCGGAAATGTTTCCCGGACCGCTGGGCGTGAGCCTTGCCGGCAAGGCGCTTGCCGCGGGCGCCTGGTCGCTCGACGTGCACGATATCCGCGCTTTCGCCTCGGACAAGCACCGCACGGTGGACGATACGCCGGCCGGCGGGGGGCCAGGCATGGTGATGAAGGCCGATGTGCTGGCGCGCGCGATCGATGCGGTCGCGCAGGAGGGCCGGCCACGGCTGCTGATGTCGCCGCGTGGGGTACCGCTGACCCAGGTGCGGGTCGAGGCGCTGGCGGCGGGACCCGGCGTCGTCATCGTGTGCGGCCGTTTCGAGGGGGTGGACGAGCGCGTCATCGCCGCGCGCGACCTCGAAGAAGTGTCGATCGGCGACTATGTGCTCTCCGGCGGCGAGATTGCCGGCATGGCCCTGATCGACGCCTGCGTGCGGCTCCTGCCTGGCGTCATGGGGGCCACAGCCTCGAGCGCCGAGGAGAGCTTTGCCGATGGCCTGCTCGAATACCCGCAATTCACCCGCCCGCAGGCGTTCGAGGGCAGACCGATCCCCGACGTGCTGCTATCGGGAGATCACGCCAGGATCGCGGCCTGGCGCCGCGCCGAGGCCGAGCGGCTCACCCGAGAACGGCGGCCGGACTTATGGGCAAAACACCATTCCGGGTTGCGCGGAAAGTCCGCCGGCGTGGAATCCATAGCCTCGGACAATGATGATGGATTACGGCCTTGCCCCAGGCGGGGCGTCCCGGATTGACGACGAGTGACCGGAACGTGACAAAGCCCGCGCGTTAGCGTAGAAGCTCGCCCAACCCGCCCAACCCAGGCCGAAACGGCGCGATGAAAGCGCAGCCGATGGAGAATTCGCCATGAACCTTCTCAAGCAGCTCGAAAACGAACAGGTGGCGAAGCTTTCGGCCGGCAAGCAAATTCCCGACTTCCAGCCTGGCGACACGGTTTTGGTCAACGTCAAGGTGGTCGAAGGCGAACGCAGCCGGGTGCAAGCCTACGAGGGCGTCTGCATCGGCCGCGCGGGCGCGGGCCTCAATGAGAACTTTACGGTGCGGAAGATCTCCTATGGCGAGGGCGTAGAACGCGTGTTCCCGCTCTATTCGCCGATGATCGACTCGATCAAAGTCGTGCGGCGCGGCAAGGTCCGCCGCGCCAAGCTCTATTACCTGCGCGGCCGGCGCGGCAAGTCCGCGCGCATTTCCGAGCGGCAGGATCACGGCACGCGTGCCGAAGCCGGCGCTGAACAGAAGGCTGCCGAGTAATCAGCGGACCCAAAGCGCCCTCGAGGCCAGCCGCGCTCCCTCGGCGAGAGCCGAGAGCTTCGCCCAGACCAGATCTTCGTGCAGACGGCTGCCGAGTCCGCAATCGGTGCCGGCGATCACGTTCTCCGGTCCCACGATATCGGCGAAGTTTTTGATCCTCTGCGCGATCAGTTCGGGATGTTCGACGAGGTTGGTGGCATGGCTGACCACGCCCGGCACGATGAACTTGCCGTCCGGCAGTTTCACGTCCCTCCAGAGCGACCACTCATGCTGATGCCGCACGTTGCCGGCCTCGAAACTGTAAGCCTGCGCGCGCACGGCAAACACGAGATCGATGACGTCTTTCAGCGGCAGGTCGTGGATGTGCGCGCCATGCCATGATCCCCAGCAAAAATGATGGCGCACCTTGTCCTCAGGGATGCCGTCAAGCGCGTGATTGAGCGCATCGATGCGGAGCTTCAGATAGCGGCGATATTCCGCGAGCGTCGGCTCCGGCTTGATCATGTCCCACGAGGTCACGAAGCCGGGGTCGTCAATCTGCAGGATGAAGCCGCCATCGACGACCGCGCGGTATTCCTCGCGCATGGCGTCGGCGATCGCGAAGACGAACTCCTCATCCGTCGCGTAGTACGCGTTGAAAATGTGATGATCGAGCCAGCCTGGCGCGAACACGCAGATGAAGGCCTCCTCAGCGCCGCCAACGACCTTGAGCGCCTCCGCGAATATGGCGACTTCGCGCCGGATGGCGTCGGTGGCCCGGCCCTTGATCGGACCAGTGACGACCATTTTGCTCGGCGGCGAGAACCGCGGCTCTTCGCCGGGCACGCAGAACATCGTGCCAACCCGGTCCATGTCCGCGTAGAGCTTCGGAAACCGGTCACGCTCGCGCGTCGCTTCCCGCCCCGAGCCGCGTTCGCCCTCCTTGAGCGGACGCGCCGTCACCCCGCCGAATTGCTGCGCGTAATAGTGGAAATTGCGTCCGTTCCAGAACTCGCCGTCGCCGACGCAACTGAGGCCGATTTGCACCTGCTTGCGGACCACCTCCGCCACCTGCCGGGTGACATCGGCATCCGCCGGCGCCACCGGCGGCAGCCGGCCGGCGTGTGTCGTTCTGATCGAGCCTTCGCTGCGTTTCATGGCATTCCCATCCCTGTTGCCGCACGAGCCTAGCTCAGGGCTCGCAGCGGCGACAGGCGCCCTGCCCTTTTCCTTCTCGCACGCAGGCGCTAAAGGACGGCGCAACGACTATCTGAGTACGAAAGCGCCGAGGAGTATTCCGGGATGGCTCAGCCCCGCACCTTCTACGACAAGATCTGGCACGATCATCTGGTCGATGAGCAGCCGGACGGCACTTGCCTGATCTACATCGACCGGCATCTGGTACACGAAGTGACGAGCCCACAGGCCTTCGAAGGGCTGCGGCTTGCCGGCCGCAAAGTGCGGGCACCGGACAAGACACTGTGCGTCGTCGATCACAACGTGCCGACGACCGATCGGCGACTTAAGAATCCCGACCCGGAAAGCGAAGCGCAGATCGCCTATCTTGCCGAGAACGTGAAATTCTTCGGGCTCGAATACTACAACGAGTTCGACAAGCGACAGGGCATCGTCCACATCATCGGTCCGGAGCAGGGATTCACCCTGCCCGGCGTGACACTGGTATGCGGCGACAGCCACACCGCCACCCATGGGGCTTTCGGCGCGCTCGCTTATGGCATCGGCACCTCGGAAGTCGAGCACGTCCTGGCGACGCAAACCCTGGTTCAGACCAAATCGAAAAACATGCGCGCCGTGGTCGACGGCAAGCTTCCGGACGGCGTCACCGCCAAGGACATCATCCTCGCCATCATCGGCGAGATCGGTACCGCGGGCGGTACCGGCTACGCGCTCGAATATGCCGGTGAGGCGATCCGGGCGCTGTCGATGGAAGGCCGCATGACCGTGTGCAACATGTCCGTTGAGGCCGGCGCCAAGGCCGGCTTCATCGCGCCCGACGAGAAAGCTTATGACTATCTCAAGGACCGTCCCAAGTCGCCCAAAGGCAAGGCCTGGGATGCCGCCATGCGTTACTGGGAGACGCTGCATACAGACGACGGCGCTCATTTCGATCGCGAGATCAGGCTCGACGCCGCAAAACTACCGCCGCTCGTGACCTGGGGTACCAACCCCGAGCAAGTCGTGTCCGTGACCGGCCGCGTGCCGCGGCTCGACGACATTGCCGATGACAACAAGCGGCAGGCCGCCGAACGCTCGCTCGCCTATATGGGATTGAAGGGCGGCGAGAAGATCGCCGACATTGCAATCGACCGGGTGTTCATCGGCTCCTGCACCAACGCGCGCATCGAGGACCTGCGCGCCGCTGCCAAGATGGTCGACGGCAAGACGGTCAACGCCAATGTCAAAGCCATGATCGTGCCCGGCTCCGGCCTCGTTAAGGAGCAGGCCGAGGCCGAGGGTCTCGACAGGATTTTCGTCAAGGCCGGCTTCGAATGGCGCGAGCCCGGCTGCTCGATGTGCCTTGCCATGAATCCCGACAAGCTCAATCCAGGCGAGCGCTGCGCCTCGACCTCGAACCGCAATTTCGAAGGCCGCCAGGGCTACAAGGGCCGCACCCACCTTGTCTCGCCGGCGATGGCCGCCGCTGCTGCGATCGCCGGCCACTTCGTGGACGTGCGCGCGTGGCGCTAGCTGAAGAAGAGGCAATCGACATCAGTCGATCTTCTCATGCGGATAGACGCCCCAAAGGTCGTCTTGCTCGACCCAACCGTCGAAATTCTTGCCGGCAAGGTGGCACCAGTCGCCGGTACAGGACTTAACCGTCCCGAGCACGCCGACCTCCAGCTTCGCTATGACCGGACTGTTGGTATTGGGCTTGGCGTAGAGCGGCGCGAGATCGGTATTTCGCTTCAACTCGACGGCGGCCATGCGCTTGCTGGACAGCAGGGAATGATAGACCCAGCCTTCCGAGCCATCCGCATCGCGAATACGCCGCCAGTTCTCGAACTGGGCGGTGATTTCGACAGGCCAGCCGACGCGGGTGAAGATGAACGAGACGTCGTGGTTCCTGTCCGGGCCGCCGCGCACGTTCACGCGGTCGGCCTTTATGCTGACAAACCGCGGCACCGGCAGGCTGCTCGTCGCGGATTCATTTCCGGCATGGGAGGGGCCCACGGCTGACGCGAGTGTGAGCAAGGCCGCAAACAGGCCACGGAGCCACGCGATCATCAGCCTCCCATGCCGCAAGGGCTTCGCGGCATGCCCGATCGTGGTTGGTATATAATCAGGCCGGGGAACCCGGCACGATTTGGTGAGAGCGCAGTCCGTCTGCTAGAGAAAAAATGACAAACCGCCTCCCGGCCGCCAGTGTCGGCGAGCGGAGTTAAGGAGACCTGAACGCGGGATGCGGCAAACGCTCCAGACATGCCGGGCCGACTGGAAGGGACCACGACGAGGCCGCCGCTGCCGCAGCACAAGCGCGTTTTCAGGCTTACGTCCAAGAGGCAAGAGATGGCACAAGGCAAGAAGCCGCTCGTCGTCGTCACGCGACGGCTGCCGAACAGCGTCGAGATGAGGATGCGCGAGCTTTTCGACACTCACCTCAACGCCGACGACACCCCGATGACGCAGGCGCAACTGGTCGAGGCCGTCAAGGCTGCCGATGTGCTGGTGCCGACGGTCACCGATCATATCGACCGCACGGTCCTCAGCCAGTCGGGCGAGCGTTTGCGCCTGATTGCCAATTTCGGCAACGGCGTCGACAACATAGACGTAGCGAGCGCGGTGCAGCGGGGAATCACCGTGACCAACACGCCGGGCGTGCTGACCGAAGACACTGCTGATATGACTTTGGCGCTCATCCTCGCGGTGCCGCGGCGCCTGGCCGAGGGCTCCCGCGTTCTCATCGACGACGTCGACTGGGGCGGCTGGAGCCCGACGTGGATGCTCGGGCATCGGATATGGGGCAAACGCCTCGGCATCGTCGGCATGGGGCGAATTGGGCAAGCAGTCGCCCGCCGCGCACAGGCATTCGGCCTCAAAATCCACTACCACAACCGTCGCCGGACGGCGCCGCGCATCGAGGAGGAGTTGCAAGCCACCTACTGGGAAAGTCTCGACCAGATGCTCATGCGCATGGACATCATCTCGGTCAATTGTCCGCACACGCCGGCAACCTATCATTTGCTGTCGGCGCGACGGCTGAAGCTCATCCGGCCCGAGGCCTACGTGGTCAACACTGCCCGCGGCGAGGTCATCGACGAGAACGCCCTCGCTCGTCTGATCGAGGCCGAGGAAATTGCCGGTGCCGGACTTGACGTGTTCGAACACGAACCGGCGGTCAATCCCAAGCTGGTCAAGCTCGCCAAAACGGGAAGGGTTGTGCTGCTGCCGCATTTGGGATCGGCCACGCTCGAAGGCCGGATCGACATGGGCGAGAAAGTGATCATCAACATCAAGACGTTCCTGGACGGTCATCGCCCGCCCGACCGCGTGCTGCCCTCGATGTTGTAAGCGGCAGCGTTCAACCGACGCAGAGTTGCATCCGGCAGATCGATATCATCACGAAGAAGGCGGCGTTAGTCATCGAAGGCCGCTATTTCGCAGAAAACCTTCAAGGCCTCATCGACGCGCTTGTTCGAAGACGCGCACCGCCGCATAATGTTGACATGGCGCTTGCCAAACACCTAGACTGATGTGCCTTTTTTCTTCCTCAAACTCGATCTGAACGTCATGGTCAAACTCTCACGTCGCGCTGTTGCGCTCGGTGTTATTTCGTCGCCCTTCGTCAGTCTTGGAGGTGCGCACGCGCAGGCCAAGCGCAAGGTTACATTCACTCTCTCCTGGGTACCCGATGGCTCCAACGGTTACGTTTATGTGGCGAAGGAACTCGGGTATTGGGATGATCTGGGTCTCGACGTCACAGTGAGCCGCGGCTACGGCTCGGTTGCTGCGGCACAAGCGGTCGGAACCGGACAGTTCCAGTTTGGCCTGGCGGCGGCCTCGTCCGCCATCCAGCAGACCGCGAAAGGGCTGCCGCTGATTTCGCTTGCGACCTGTGGCTACGACGCCACCATGTGCATTCTTTCGCTCGCCAGCAACAGCGCCATCAAGTCGCCCAAGGACCTCAACGGCAAGAAGATGGCGGTGACGACGACATCCGGCGAGTATCCTTTCCTGCCCCTTTATGCGGAAAAGGCCGGGTTCAACTTCAAGAGTATCGATTTCGAGCAGACCGATGCGATCGTCCGCAACCGACTGCTCGTGAGCAAGCAGGTCGACGCCATTTCCTGCTTTGCGATCTCGGTCGTGCCTTCACTTGTTTACAATAACTATGATCCTCGCGTCTTCTCGTTCCACAAGGCCGGACTGCGACTCTATAACTATGCCTTGATAACGAAGCCTGAGCTTTTGAAGAGCGAGCCCAAGCTTTGCGCCGACTTCACGGCCGGACTATTGAAAGCGATCAAATACTCGATGCTCGATCCGGATGCGACTGTGAAGGCCTTCCTGAAACAGTTGCCCGAGGTCGCATTGACGAAAGGTATTGCAGAGCAGACTCGGCTCGGCCTCTGCATGACCAGTGCGACAATCATCGACGGCCCGACGCTAAAGAGCGGGCTGGGTTACTCCGAACCGGCCGATTACGAATCGATGGCCGATCTGGTCATGAAATATGTCGCAAGCCCGAGCGACAAGCGCCCGAAGACGTCGGACCTGTTCAGCAACGCGTTTGTCCACAATGTGACGTTCACGCCAGATGAGTGGAAAAAGGCCCAGGCGATCGCCGATCCCTCCCGCAAATATCTCGGTTACTGATTATCTCGGTTGCTGATAATGGGTGGGACTATCCAGGTCCAGAACGTCAGCAAGGTCTTCGAAACGAGGACGGATCGGATCGAGGCCATCTCCAGCGTATCATTCACCGCGGGCAAGGGCGAGTTCATCTCGATCCTCGGCCCCTCTGGCTGCGGAAAGTCCACGCTGCTCATGATGTGTGCAGGGCTTGAAGCGGTCACTACCGGAAGCATAACCCTGGACGGCGAGCCGGTTACGAAGCCGCGCCGGAACGTCGGCATCATGTTCCAGGACTCGACGCTTCTGCCGTGGAAGTCGGCCCTGGAGAACATCCTTTTCCCGGCGCGCATTCAGGGGCGCGCATCGAAGGCATGCAGGGACCGGGCGCTCGAACTGATCGAACTCGTCGGACTAGGCGGGTTCAGCGAAGCGAAACCGATGCAACTCTCTGGCGGAATGCGGCAACGGGTGGCGATCTGCCGCGCGTTGGTTACGGATCCCGACATTCTTCTCATGGACGAGCCGTTTTCCGCGCTCGATGCCATGACGCGGGACGAGATGAACGATGCATTGCTCGACATATGGGCCAGAATTCCCAAGACCGGGCTTTTCGTCACCCATTCCATACGCGAGGCTGTCTATCTCGCCGATCGCGTGCTCGTCATGACACGCAGGCCGGCGACGATCGTCGAAGACTGCCCGGTGCCGTTCACTCGCCCGCGCGATCCGGCGATCGGCGAGGCCAAAGAGTTCAATCAGATGTGCTCTCATTTGCGCGGCCTTATCGACCACGGCCGTTCGGGCGGCGCCCGGCTCGGCAAGGCGGCGTGAGCGAAATCGCCGTCGTGCCCAGCGTCCGTCACCGGCGCCTGCCTCGCGGCGCAGGCGCGACGATTGGACTGCCACTCGCGTTCGGCATCTTCGTGCTTGCGGCCTGGCAGGTGCTTGTGCGCCTGCGACACGTTCCGCAACTCATCCTCCCGGCCCCGAGCGACGTCGCCCATGTCATTCCCGGCACGTTCGGCATTCTGATGCACCATGCGCTCGTGACGGGCGGCTACTCGGTTGCTGCGTTCGCCATCGCTGTCGCCCTTGGCTTCGTGACCGCCGTAGTGCTGTCCTCTTCGGCGATTGTGTTCGAGACCTTCTATCCCCACGTCCTGCTCATTCAGCTAACGCCGAAGATCGCCTTGGCGCCGCTCTTCACCTTCTGGCTCGGCCTTGGCGCCACGTCGCGACTAACCTATGCCGTCTTCATCAGCTTCTTTCCGGTCGCACTCGCGACCATGACCGGCCTCTCGCGCACCGACGCCAATGCATTGCGACTCTGCCGCGCGGTGGGGGCGAGTGCCTGGCAGACCTTCGTTTGGGTGCGCCTGCCATACGCGCTTCCTTACTTCATGACCGGCGTGAAGGTTGCCGCGACCATGTCGGTGATCGGCATCGTCATCGGCGAGTTCATTTCGTCCAAGGAGGGACTTGGATATTACATTCTGCTGTCCGGGTCTTTCGGCCGAACGGCAAACGTCTTTGCGGGACTCGCCGTCCTCTGTGTGGTCGGCCTGCTGCTTTATGCGGTAGCCTTCGCGGCCGAACGACGGCTTCAACGCTGGTGGCGGGGCTGATGAAATACAGCCTCACCCAGGCCGCAGGCGCGATCAAGCCGGTCACCCGGGACGAAGGATCAGGCCGCAGCAGGCTCAAAGCCTGGGCGGCGTTTCGCGCTGCGCGGAAAATCCTGCTGCCGACGGGACTTGCCATCATCCTGGCGCTGGCTTGGGAATATGGGCTTCGGAACAGCAGCATATCGAGCATGACAATCGTTCCGCCCAGCGCGGTCTGGGCTTCGCTGCGGAGAGCCTATCCGATCCTGTTGGTACAGACGATCCCGACGCTCACCGCGACGGTCTACGGATTCGCCTTGGCCGCCGTCCTCGGTTTCGGGCTCGGAACGTCGATTATGTTGTCACGCCGTGCGCAGCAGACGCTGAGCCCTTATATCCTCTTCTTCCAGCTCATCCCCAAGGTTGCGGTCGCGCCGCTCTTCATCGTCTGGTTCGGAGTTGGCGAATCCTCGCGGCTGTTGCTGGCGGTCTTCATGGCATTTTTCCCGGTCGTCGTTTCAACGCTGACGGGCCTGCTCAGCGTTGATCGGACAGTGCTGCGTCTATGCGAAGCGGCGACAGCCTCGCAGTGGCAGATTTTATGGTCTGTGCGGCTTCCTTATGCTCTGCCGCACATTTTCGCGGGCCTGAAGGTCTCGATGACGATGGCCATGATCGGCGTCATCATCGGCGAGTTCATAATGGCGCAGCAAGGGCTCGGATACATCATCATCCTGGCCACCTCCGACGCCGACACGGCACTCGTGTTTGCGTGCATCGCGTTGCTTTGTTGCATCGGCCTTGGCCTCTACGCGATGCTCGCCGCATGCGAGTGGCTGATCGAGCGCCGGCTCGGCGTTGCGATGACGACGGGTGAGTTTTAGCGATCGCGCCCGTTCAAGCCTTGCGGCTGATCTGGGGATCGCCGTTCACACCCTGATGACAACAGTGGCCGGAGAGCGATGCGACGCTGGTGCGGCACATGCACGAGGATGTAATCGGCACGTCCGCCGAGGCGAGCGCAATGTCGAGCTTCTTCTGCAATGCCGACAGTTCGGCCCGCTCGCCACGCCGTCGCAAGCATTCGACCAATCCATGGAGCGCCCAGACATTGTCAGGATGTTGAGCGCAACGCTGAATTTTGCCGCTTAACCCAAGATCGTCACGATAAACTTCTTCAGCTTCGTCGAGCTGGTCCTGCTCGAGGAGCAGCGCCGCGAGCGCATGCCGCGGCGGATGCATCCAAGCCCACGGCTCGATATATTCGAGATCGTCGTCACGGCGCACGGCTTCCCGCAGATGGACGAAAGCGACTTCATAGTCGCGTTTGTGATAGGCCAGTTCTCCTTCCATCATCATTTCGCCGACCGCAAGAATCGTGTGCGCCCCGTTGTTGAAAAACCGATAATGATCGGGAATGCGCCGGACGCTCTGGGCGAAGCGCTCCCGCTCTCGGTCGGCGTGGTCGAACTCTTTCAGAGTCGCATGGGCGATGGCTTTGCCATAATGATGCATCGCCGTCGTCACGGCATATAAGTCCGGATCGTCCGGCAATGGTTCGTCGACGAGCTCCCGCCAGCGACCAAAGCGCACCATGACGTGCGTTTTCATCGAATAATAGCCTTCAAGGCTCATCGTGAACTTGGGGCGCCCTTTGGCGCCAAGGACCTCCTTGGTCAGCAGCCGGCACAGCTTGTTCGCCGCGTCGATCGAGTCCTTGTACCTGCCCATGAACATGCAGGCATACATCATCAAATGGAGGTCATGCGCGCAGGCGACCGTGTAGAACGTCAATGGCCCGGCATAATCGAGATACTTGTCATCGGCGGCGATCGCCCTTTCGCTGGTGGCCCTCACCTTCTGATAATCGCCACACAGCATGTAAACATGCCCCGGCATGTGATTCATGTGGCCAGCGTCGGGACACATCGTGGCAAGGTTGTCCGCCGAGCGCATCGCGCGCTCCGGCGTGTTCGACATTTCCAGAGCGTGAATTTGCAGGTGGATAATTGCGGGATGCAACTGGCTCCCGCTCCGGTCGGCGAGTTCGAACGCCCGATCGCACACCTGAAGTGCCTCGATCACATCCGAGTTCACGGCCGGCAAGCCCGTCTTGACGTTCCACAATCGTCGCGGCGTTCGCATGATCAACGCCTCGACAAAAAGCGCCATGACATCCTGGTCGTCAGGATAATGGGTATGAACCCTGCGCAATTCGGCTGCGTAATCATCGTCCCAACGATCGAATTCTTCTGCAGGGACGGCATGCGGCTTCTGGAAGCGCAAGGCCATCGCCTCGATCAGGCGGTTCTCGACCTCAGTCGCCTTCGCCGAAAGGGCACGCGCAGCCTGAATGTGCTCAAAGCCGGCTCTCGTGGCGGCATTCGCCTCCTCCTCGCCGTGCTCGCGCCAGGTCAGATTATAAAATGGCCCGCTGCCGTAAGCGATTCCCCAAAGCGCCATCGCGCAAGTGGGATCGAACTGGAGAGCTTGGCGAAAACACTTGATGCCTTCGTTCTTGTTGAATCCAAAACACCAATTCAGTCCGAGATCGAACCAGCGCTGCGCTTCCGGCGATTTCGTAGAAATCGTCCGCGAATGGGTACCAAGGTTGAAGCGGTCCATTCCTGGCTCTTGGCCCGGGCTCCTCACGGGCGCCACGTAAGATCAGCCGAGGCCCGTGCTGTCCTTCGCTTTGCGGAACAGCCCGGACAATTCGCTTGCAGCCTTCACCGAGAGCGCCGCCAAAACGGAGAAGATCGTCAGATCGCCGAGTTCGGCGCGGCTGCAGATGTCCAGCGTATATAGAGGCTGATAAAGAAAGAAGTCAGCACAGGCAAATGACGCAAGGATGGCGACGATCGCCGGAGCGGTGCCGTAGCGCAGCGCCACCAGAGTTACAGGAAGCAAAAAGAAAAACACCGGATCGTGCGGGCAAACACCAATCCGGCCGGTGTACCAAAGGATCGCGGTGAGGACGCATACGACGGCCACCGCAACGGCGACAGGCAAGGCCGATCGCGCCAGTCCCCTCGAAATCGCTGCAGTCAGGTCCTTCATGACTGGGGCGATATTACCGATGGGCTGGGGACAGGACCAGGGTCAAAACTCATAAATCTGACCCGGTCCGGGGCACTTGGAGCGCCTCGCGGTTAATCGTTTCCGGCGGGAAGGCGATCCGGATGATCGACCATCGCCAGCCGATGCCCTATGCAGGGCCGGGTCGGCTCCCGGAGCGCCGCACTGTGGAGGACAACGCGACAATGACAAGGCCGCAAAGCACGATGGGCGCAAAGCCCGCGGCCGGCAACCGCGTAGCGTCCCAGAGCCAGCCGCCCAGCACGGAGAGCGACATCGCGATGCCGTAACTGATGGTGAACATGCCGGCAGAGATTCGGTGCACCTCGTCAGGGGCGCTGAGCATGGACGGCAGCGCGAACGCCAAGATCAGCGTCGTTGCATTGGTAAAGCCGAGCACGCCCGACCAGACGACAATCCAGTCGCCTCTCATGAATATCATGCCGAGCACGCTGAGAAGGGACAGCAGGGCGGCCGCAATGTAGGCCGATGGCCGGGTCACCAGCCGGTCGGCAAAGGCCAAAGCGAGAAACGATGCCGGCAATTGACCAATGTTGATCGCAGCCAGAGCGCTGCTGATCAGATCAGGCCGGCCGGCAGCGGTCACATAGTCGGGCAGGAAGGCGTTGCTGACGAAGTAGGTCGCATTGACACTGCCGAGAATGAGGCCGAGCCGCCAGATCACCGGCTGGCGCCAATCCGGCCACCAGGCTTGCGCCCTCGCCTGCTCCGCCCTCGAGACCGCCGGCGCGGCGTCCGGTTCGGGCTTGGCAACCGCACCGCGCGGCGCGCAGCAGGCGAAGAGCAACGCGGTCACCAATACCGGCGCCGACCAGACGACGAAACTCCAACGCCAGCTCTCGTGAACCAGCGGCAGCACAACAGGGATGGTGAGGCTGACGGCCAGGATTTCGCCCAGCAGCAGCCCGTTCATGTACACGGCGGTGGCGAAGGCAGCGCGGTCAGGAAACCAGGCCCGCACCAGCGGCGGCAGGGTTGGCTGCGTGATCGAAATGCCGGCCGCCATCACCATCGTCGCCCCATAAAGAAACGGCACTTGCGCAATCGCGCCGCGCGCAGCCGAACCGAACGCATTGAGCAGCAGGCCGATCAACAGCGCCGGTACAAGCCCCAACCGCGCGATCAACAGCGAACCGGGTACCGCCGCGATGGCAAACAGCATCGGCGGCAGGCTCGACAGCCAGCCAATTCCAGTCTCCGACAGATGCAGGTCGACGTGCAGCAGCGGCACGACGGGCGGGATCGCGAGTACGGTGACCCGCAGACACACGCCGGCAAGCCACAGCAAAAGGAGCATGCCGAACTGACGGCTGGCTGAAACGACGGGCATGATTTTTCGATCAGGAACGGGCTCCGCCGAGCCAAAAGCTTACGGGATATTACGCTCGTCCGCGCACCAGTGACGAATTTCGCCACGCGAACGCCCGGCCCTCCAGGCGGGCAAACACGCCATGCTCCAAAACCAGCATCAAAATGACAAAGATCATGATCCAGGCCAACGTCTGCTTGATGTCAAATTGCTCGAACCAGAAAAAGAACATGTAACCGATCCCGAATTTGAGACCGAAGGTTTCCGCCAGTGCCACGATCTTCCAGGTCTGGCCGAACGCATAGCGGAGAGCAGAGAAGATGTACGGCATGAGTTGCGGAATATAGACGTTGCGCAGCAAAAGATAACGTCCCGCCTTGAAGGTTACCGCCATTTCAATGAGGGACTTATCCATGGCCTTGGTGCCCTCGTACATGTTCACCGCGACGAATGGCGTGACCACGGCCATGACGGCGATCAAACCGCCAGCTTCGCTGTAGCCGAACCACATGATGGCGACGAACACCATCAGGAGAGTCGGAGCCGTGAGCATGAGCGGGATGACAGCGAGGAGCGAACGCTCGAAAAGCCGGTTCAATCCCATCGCCAGACCGATGCCGACGCCCGCAATCATCGAGGCGCAAAACGCAATGAAAATGCGCGCCAACGTGATGCCGATGTCGAAATAGGCCGACTCCCCCTCGGGCCCGCGGCTGTTCAGGGCGGTAACGATGGTGTGGGCGATCGCCAGCGGTCCGGGCAGCACTTCGGGGTCGCGCATGAGCATGGCCGCCGCCCACCACAGCAGCAGCAAAACGACGATCGAGCTTACGCGCAGACCGATGTTTTTGAGGCGGAGCTCCATCTAATCGTTCGCCTCCACAACGCTGAAGAAATCGCGCACCAGGGTCTTTTCCAGATCGAGAATCACCGTGTCTTCCGGCCGCCGCGGCCGCGGAATATCGATCGACACGCGCTTGAAGATTCGCGCCGGCTTCGTGCTCATCATGTAGATGCTGTCTGAGAGAAACACGGCCTCGGAAAGGTCGTGGGTCACGAACAGGATCGTCGGCTTTGCCCGCTGCAGGATCTCCATGAGATCGAGCCGCATCTTCCGCGCCGTGATTGCGTCGAGATGGCTGAACGGCTCGTCCATCAGGAGGATATCTGGCTCGATGGCCAGCGCGCGGGCGATCGCCACGCGCTGCTGCATCCCGCCCGACAGGTTCAGCGGATAATTGCGTTCCTGTCCGGCGAGACCGACCATTTCCAGGTTCCTGGCAACCAGTTCGCGCCACCTTTGCCGCGGCACCTTCTGTGCTTCAAGAACAAAGTGAAGGTTGTTCTCCACCGTCAGCCAATTCAGCAGTCGGGGGCTCTGGAAGACATATCCGATGCGCGGCTCGGCACCGGCTCTGGTCGATCCCGTATGGATGATCACCGACCCGGCATCGTAAGTCTCAATCCCGGCAATCACGTTGAGCAGAGTGGATTTCCCGCAGCCCGAAGGACCGACAATGCTGACGAATTTTCCTTCGTCCACCCCCAGACTGATATCCTGCAGGACTACGAAGTTCTCTTCCGCGCCGGGCAACGGAAACCGTTTCGTCAACTTGTCGATGGTAATGGCTGATGACGCCACCACACTTTGCCTCATGGGCTCCCCCGCGGATGCTCTGATGTGGCGAACGTTATCGGCACGATACGCGGACATTTTCAATCCTGACGTTTGTTTGCACCCCGGCTCCCGAGATCAGGATCCGGCTCCGGCTGCAGCTCATGCGGCAAGTTGCGGTCTCCAGGCGAAAACGCGGCGTGCCCAGGTTCTGAAGACCAAAAGATCGATCAAAACCATTACGATCATGAAACTCACGCCCCAGGCAAGCATCATGTCCACCCGCGTCTCCTGGAACCAATAAGTCAACTGCTGACCGACCCCGCTGCCCACCCCGAATGCCTCGGCAACCAGCACGATCTTCCACGACAATGACAGCGATATGCGCAGCGACGAAAACACGTAAGGCATGAGCTGGGGAATCAGCACTTTGCGCAGCATGAGCGAACGGTCGGCGCGATAGACCGTCGCCATGAGGATCAGGTCTTTCTCCACCGCCTTGGTGCCCGCCCATATGTTCATCGCGACATAGGGAAAAACGATGAGAACGACCGTGAAGATCGGCGCGGTCTCGGACAAGCCGAACCACAGCACGGAAAGAAAAGCCCAGCAGATCGCGGGGAATGTCAACAGCACCATGATCCAGCTGTCGAAGAACACCTCGATGCTGCGCTTGAGTCCCATGGCGAGACCGAGCGCGGTCCCGATCACCATGGATATGACGAAGCCCTCGGATATCCGCGCCAGCGTTTGCCCCACCACGACGTAAGACGCCGGACTGCTATAGATCGCCGCCATCCGTTCCAGCAGCGTCGCCGGGCCGGGGAAAAAGACCGGAAAGAAGAACAGGGAAATCACTTCCCACACGACGACACAGCCGGCGAGCGTCAGCGCGCCCGGCAACATTCGCCCTAGCGAACCGGACAGGAGGCCGCGCTTGGCTTTTCCCGGTGGCAGCTTTCCGTGCACTCAGCTCTCCACGAACACGGCGTATTTGTTCTCGGGCGGAACCTTGGTGATGACGCCGCCCCGCTGGCATACCTCCAGGAATTTCCATTGCGCATCGACGGCTTTGCGGCTCCAGTCGGTCATGAACATGTCTTTATGCTGCAGCCAATCCTTGTATTCGGCGACATCTTCGGGCTTGGTCACCCCGGCGAGCGCGCCGTGATTCTTCACGGCGGTCTCAAGGTTCTCCGGCTTTTCCAGCCACTGGAACGACGCAGCCGTCGCCTTGGCGAAATTCTCCGCCCGCGTCTTGTCCTCGTTGATCCAGCTTCGCCAGGCGACAAGGGGCGCCGCCCACACGATCGGATAACCCGTCTTCTGCTTCCAATAATCGTTTGGCGAGAACAGAACACGGAATTTGTCGGTCTGTGCCTCCGCCGCCAGATTGAGCGACGAGATATTCATCATGGCATCCAGTTGTCCGTCCTCCACGAGCTTGGTCAGCGCCGGCCCCGCCACCTGCTGCAACTTGGTATCTTTGATGACGTCAACCTTGTAACCGTCGATCAGGGCCGCCCTAACGCACTTGAAAGAACCGGCACCGGTGGAGAACGTGCCGAACCGCTTGCCGCGAAGATCGGCAGGTGTTTTGAAAGGCGAATTTTTGGGGACGAGCACGTTCTGCACCACGGTGAGGCCACCGCCGATGATCGCCCAATCGATACCTTCGTTTATTTTCTCGATGGCGTCGATGCCTGAGTACGTCACCGCCAGGCATTCCTTGCTCGGGAGGCCGGCCAGAAACCCGGCGAAAGGACGAGCATCGACGTCCAGATCGATGCCGTACTTGGCAAAGACTCCGGCGTCCTTGGCGCCGAAATAGTTCAAGACGAACACGCTCTGTTGTGGAATGACGATCTTTATCTTTTGCAGAGCAGGCGCTGCGCGAGCCGGGAGTCGCGCGCCGGCGGCCGCGGTGAGCGAGCCGAGACTAGCCAGCAATAATGAGCGCCTTGTTGCCATGACCAGGTCCTCCCGATGTCTGCTGTTGTTTGGCTAATATCGAAAACCGAAGCTGCAAACGTAAGGCCGCAGAGCTCCGCATGTTGTGCGTGATATCGTCGCGCAGCACTTCATCTGGCGGCGTCGCCGACATATCCGCTGGAATTGGAGCGGGCGAAGGGATTCGAACCCTCGACCCCAACCTTGGCAAGGTTGTGCTCTACCCCTGAGCTACACCCGCATCCAAAGAGAGTAGGACGGCCGCCCGTTGGCGCCATGCCGCTGCCAAGCTCTATGCCAAAGAGCGCGGCGTTTTGCAACTGCCGTCCGGCGCGCCGGGTCGCTGGAATTCAATCGCGAACTCCTTTACCAACCCTCAAGATCGAAAGCCGCAGCCGGATAATGGCATTGTCTCTATCCCCTCAAGCTTCGTTCCCGCGCCCGCCGCAGGCGCGGACCCGCTTGGGGGTCGAGACGCCGTTGGGTTCATGAATGCCGATGGCCACCTCGCCCGACGATCTGTTCGCCTATCTGGATCGTCTTCACATCGGCCACAGGACCGTCAGTCATCCGCCGCTGTTTACGGTTGAGGAATCGCGGGCGCTGCGCGGACGAATTCCCGGAGCCCACTCCAAGAACCTGTTTGTGCGCGACAAGAAGGGCAGCGCATTTTTGCTGGTGACGCTCGAGGATGCGGCGGTCGAATTGAAATCGCTGCACCGGCCGCTCGGCGCCTCCGGCCGCTTTTCCTTCGGCTCCGCCGAGCTGCTGCGCAACCTGCTCGGCGTCGAGCCAGGCTCGGTCACTCCGTTTGCCGTCATCAACGACACGCTTTTGCAGGTGACCGTCGTGCTGGACGCGACCATGATGGCGCACGAGGTGCTCAATTTTCATCCGCTGCGCAATACCGCCACGACGACGATTTCGCGCCAGGACCTGCTTAGGTTCCTGGCGGCGACCGGGCATGAGCCCCGGATCGAGCCCCTGGCCGGGGGAACGGCTTGAAAACCGCAATTGCATTCACCCCTTGTCTTCCCATTTAATCAGGCAAGCCGTACACCGATACCAAAGTTCGCGGGGCGAGGGGCGCTTGGTTGCGAGCTTCGTATCGGGGGTACGGGTAAGAAGCTGATTTTTCTGCGGTTTGGGTTTCGAATGGCCGCTCTGCCCGCCCGACGGCCATATCTCGAGCCCGCCGCAGGAGGCGTGTTGCGCCCCGATGGGGCCTAACGGGAAAGCGTATCAAGCCAAATGTTGCAGCCATCTCAAACCGCCGCCACCACCGCCGCGGACGCGCTCGTCAAGGACACAACGACACAGACCTTCGTGAAGGACGTCATCGAGGAATCCAAACGTCAGCCGGTTCTGGTGGATTTCTGGGCGCCGTGGTGCGGCCCGTGCAAGCAGCTTACTCCGGTGTTGGAGAAGGCGGTAAGGACAGCCAAGGGCAAGGTGAAGCTCGTCAAGATGAACATCGACGAGCACCCCGCCATCCCAGGGCAACTGGGAATCCAGTCGATTCCGGCCGTCATCGCCTTCGTCAACGGACAACCGGCCGACGGCTTCATGGGGGCGCTGCCGGAGAGTCAGGTCATGGCTTTCCTCGAGCGGCTCACCAAAGATCGCATCGGCGGCGAGGCCCAGGATCTGCTGAAATCAGCCGACGCCGCCCTGGTCGACGGCGATCCCGCCGGCGCCGCCGACCTGTATGCGCAACTGCTTGCCGAAGACAGCGGCAACGTGCATGCGCTCGCCGGTTTGGCGCGCTGCTATGTCGAGACCGGCGCTCTCGACCAGGCGCGGCAGACACTCGCCATGGTCCCCGAGCCCAAGCGCAATGAATCATCTGTCGCGGCGGCGCGCGCGGCGCTCGAACTTGCCGAGCAGGCCAAGACGGTGGGGCCGCTCGGCGAACTCGAACAGAAGGTTGCCGCCAACCCGCTCGATCATCAGGCGCGTTTCGATCTGGCGCTCGCCCTCAACGGCCATGGGCGGCGCAAGGACGCGCTCGAACAGTTGATCGCTATCGTCAAGCGCGACCGCAAATGGAATGACGACGGCGCCCGCAAGCAACTCGTGCAGTTTTTCGACGCCTGGGGCCCGACCGACGAAGCCACCATCGAGGGGCGCAAGCGGCTGTCGTCGATTCTGTTTGCATAGCTTCGTCACGCTGATGAGTTTCGATGCGGTGGCGGAGTGGAGTGCGGCATGCCGATAAACGCCATTTATCGGGGGCCGGACGTGCTGCCCGACATAATTCCGGTGTTTCCGCTGCCGGGAGCGTTGCTGCTGCCCCGCGGACAGATGCCGCTGAATATTTTCGAACCGCGCTACCTGACGATGATCGACGATGCGTTGCGCTCCGGCGATCGCCTGATCGGCATGATCCAACCCGATCCGGCCCACCCGGGACCGGACCAGAGCAAGCCGCATCTGTTCAGCGTGGGCTGCGTCGGCCGCATCAGCCAGTTCGCCGAGAGCGGCGATGGACGTTATCTCATCCAATTGACCGGGATCGCGCGCTTTCGCGTCGAGGAGGAGCTTGCCGTCGCCACGCCCTACCGGCAATGCCGGGTGAATTTCCATTCTTTCATCGACGATTTCGTCGCGCGCAAGGGCGAGGACGAAGTCGACCGCAAGGCGCTGCTGCGCACGCTGTCGGATTTTTTGAAGGCCAACAATCTCAAGGCCGATTGGGAAGGCATCGAAAAGGCCCCCAATGAAGCGCTGGTGAACGCGCTGGCGATGATGTCGCCCTACGATACCGCCGAGAAGCAGGCCTTGCTGGAGGCACCCGATTTGAAGACTCGGGCGGAAATCCTGATTGCCGTCACCGAGATCGAACTCGCCAAGAGCAAGACTCCGGGCGAGACTCCCTTGCAATAGCGCTCAAGCCGATTGGAGAAGCCGATGTCCACCACGCCCGCCGACCGTCCCGCCACCGATGCCGTCGATCCGAAGCTCCTTGAAATATTGGTCTGTCCGGTGACCAAGTGTCCGCTTGAATATGACGCCGAGAAGCAGGAATTGATCTCGCGCGCGGCGAAGCTTGCCTATCCGATCCGCGACGGCATCCCGATCATGCTTGCGGAAGAAGCGCGCCGGCTCGAGTGACCGTCAGCGCGCTGATCCTGAGCCGTCATGCCCGGCCTTGTGCCGGGCACCCACGTCTTTCAGGATGCGCGGGTTCAAGACGTGGATGGCCGGGGACGAGCCCGGCCATGACGAATAATGGAAATGCGTGGAGCGACAAGCAATGATCAAAATCTGGGGACGGAACACCTCATCGAATGTGCAGAAAGTCATGTGGGCGGTCGGCGAAATCGGACTGCCACACGAGCGCATCGATATCGGCGGGCCGTTCGGCAAAAACCGCGAAGCGGCCTATCTCGCGATGAATCCCAACGGATTGGTGCCGACGCTCGAGGAGGAGGACGGGTTTCTACTGTGGGAATCGAATTCGATCGTGCGCTATCTCGCCGCCAAGCACCACGCCGTCGTGCTCGAACCGGCCGACCTGCGCGCCCGCGCACTCGCCGGCAAATGGATGGACTGGCAATTGTCGGTTGCCGGACCGGCCATCACGCCGGTGTTCTGGGGGCTGATCCGCACGCCGCCGGAAAAGCGCGACCACGCTGCGATTGAAGCCGGAAAGAAGAACACTACGGCGGCGATGACCATGCTCGACGAGCAGCTCGGCAAGACCGCCTATCTCGCCGGCGAGGCGTTCTCCTATGGCGATATCCCGGTCGGCATCATGGCGTACCGCTACCGGCAGCTCGTTCCCGATCGTCCGCCGCTGCGGAATTTCGAGCGCTGGTATGCGGCGATCTCGGCGCGGCAGGCATTCAAAAACCATGTCGGCGCCGTGCCGCTGACGTAGCGCGTCATTCAGGATTGCCGCGAAGCGGCAAATCCGGAATCCATGACAACCGCATTTGCAGGATCGGCTCGGACAGCTCGACTTGTTCTGTCATTATGGATTTCGGGCTCCGGTCTGCGGCCGGCCCCGGAATGGCGCTACTCCGCCGCGGCGCGGGCCCCACTCGCGTGCACCGAGGCGATGTAGTCCATCGCCGCCTGTACGCCGCCCTTCTTGTGCGGGATGCGCGCGAGGGATAGCGCCATCTCGGTCATTGCCAACACGCCCATCAGCCAGCCGTCATTGATGTCGCCGAGATGGCCAATGCGGAAATATCTTTTGGCGTAAGGGCCGAAGCTCGAGCCGTAGGAAATATTGAACGTCTCCAGCGCCAGGGCGCGGAAGGCGTCGGCGTCGCGGCCCTCCGGCAGCAGCACTGCGGTGATCGTCGGTGAATAATACTTCGGGTCGCGGCAGAGGATTTCGAGGCCCCAGGCGCGCACGGCGCGCCGCGTGGCCTCGGCAAGCCGGGCATGGCGAGCGAACACGTTGTCGAGGCCTTCCTCGTGCAGCATGTCGATCGACACTGCCATCCCCTGCAGCATTTGCGTGGCCGGGGTGTACGGAAAGAAGCCGACCTTGTTCATGGCGAGCATGTCATCCCACGACCAGAACGATTTGGTCAGTTTCGACGTTTTGGCGGCGGCCAGCGCCTTATCGCTCACCGCATTGAAGGACATGCCCGGCGGCAGCATCAAACCCTTCTGCGCCCCGCCGACCGCAACGTCGACGCCCCATTCATCGTGACGATAGTCCGCCGATGCCAGCGAAGAGATGGTGTCGACCATGAACAGCGCCGGATGACCGGCGGAATCGATCGCCTTGCGGATCGGCTCGATCGGCGACAGGCAGCCGGTCGCGGTCTCGTTGTGCAAGACGCACACGGCCTTGATCTCGTGCGCCTTGTCGCGGCGCAGGTGCTCCTCGACCTTCGCAGCGTCGACACCGGTGCGCCAATCGCCGGCAATGAACTCCGGCTTGAGCCCGAGCTTTCGCGCCATGTCCTTCCACTGCGTGGCAAACTGTCCGGTCTCCACCATCAGCACGCGGTCGCCCGGCGACAGCGTATTGACCAAAGCCGCCTCCCAGGCGCCGGTCCCGGTCGCCGTATAGATGATGACCGGATTGGTGGTCTTGAAAATCGTCTTGATGCCGTCAAGACAGCGCTTGGCGAGCTTGGCGAATTCCGGCCCGCGATGATCGATGATCGGCGTGTCCATCGCGCGCAGCACCCGGTCGGGCAGCGGCGTCGGCCCCGGAATCTGCAGGAAGTGGCGCCCGGCGGCGCGCGAGGCATTCTGTTGCGGCATTTTCGGCACTCCTGCGGAAGGAGGTATGATTCAGGCGGCGCAATTCTAGGGCGCAGCTTGTCGGGTTGAATAGCGAATGCGAGATTGCGGTCAAGCTTCTTGGCTGGACGGAGTTACGGATTGGCTGCACGCCTGATGCCGGGGCTCGAACGGCGGCTCAAGGCCGAGCGCGTCGGCGCCGTGCGCTTCGATGCTTTCAGCCGTGGACGCTACGCCACCGACGCCTCTCACTACCAGATCATGCCGATCGGCGCGGTGGTGCCGCGCACCGCCGAGGAGGTGGAGCGCGCGCTCGCCGTGTGTCGCGCCGAAGGCGTGCCGGTGACGCCGCGCGGCGGCGGCACCTCGCAGGCCGGGCAAACCGTCAACAGCGCGGTTTTGATCGACTGTTCGGAGCACCTGACGCGGATCATCGAGGTGGACGCCGCCGGCCGGCGTTGCGTCGTCGAACCCGGCATCGTGCTTGATGAGCTTAACCGCCGGCTCAAATCCTCAGGTTTGTGGTTTCCGGTGGACGTGTCGACCGCCTCGCGCGCCACGATCGGCGGCATGGTCGGCAATAATTCCTGCGGCGCCCGCTCGCTCCGCTATGGCAATACGCGCGAGAACGTGCTGTCCATCGACGCCATTCTGGCCGACGGCACGGCCGCGCATTTCGGCCGCCTGGGCGACGGCGCGAACGGTGTCCCGCCGGCGCTGCAGCGTGACCTGCTCGCCATCGCCGAGCGCGAGGCCGCCGAGATCGGGCGGCGCTTCCCCAAAGTGCAGCGCCGTGTCGGGGGCTACAATCTCGATGCACTCCTTCCCTCCCGCAATGACATAAATCTCGCGCATCTGCTCGTCGGGTCCGAGGGCACGCTGGCGTTCTCGAACAAGATCGAACTGAAGCTGTCGCCGCTCCTTGGCCGTCGGGCGCTCGGCGCCTGTCATTTCGCCAGCTTTCAAGAGGCGATGAAGGCGGCGCAGCACATCGTCGCCCTCGGGCCGATTGCCGTCGAGTTGATCGACCGGACCATGCTGGGTCTCGCCCGCGATATCGCTATGTATCGCGCCACGGTGGAGGCATTTCTGCGCGGCGATCCGGAAGCGATATTGTTCGTCGAATTTGCCGAGGACGATTGGGACGAAAATCTTCGCCGCTTGAAGCGGCTCGAAGACCTCCTCGGCGATCTTGGCCTTTCCTTCAACAAGACCGGCGCGAAATGGGGCGGCGTGGTCGAAGTGCTCGATCCGAAGCTGCAAGCCGGAATCTCCGAGGTACGCACGGCCGGCCTCAACATCATGATGTCGATGAGGCAGGAGGGAAAGCCGATCTCCTTCGTCGAAGATTGCGCCGTGCCGCTCGAACATCTTGCCGAATACACGGCGCGGCTTGGCGACATCTTCGAAAAGAACGGCACCCGCGGCACTTGGTACGCGCATGCCGCGGTCGGCTGCCTGCATGTTCGCCCGGTGCTCAACCTGCGCCTCGACAAGGACGTACGCGCGATGCGTGCGATCGCCGAGGAAGCATTCGCCATGGTGCGCGAATACAAAGGCTCGCATTCCGGCGAGCACGGCGACGGCATCGTTCGCTCGGAATTCCACGCGACGATGTTCGGCCCCGAACTGGTGCGGGCGTTCGAGCAGGTCAAGGACCGCTTCGATCCGCACGGCCTGTTCAATCCCGGCAAGATCGTTCGCGCGCCGAAATTCGACGATCGTACCCTGTTCCGCTATGGCCCCGATTACCGCGCCCCGGACATGACGACCGCGCTCGACTGGTCAGCCTATCCGGGCGCCGGCGGCGGATTTCAGGGCGCGGTCGAGATGTGCAACAACAACGGAGCCTGCCGCGCGCTTCGTGGCGGCGTCATGTGTCCGAGCTATCGGGTCACGCACGACGAGCGCGATGTCACCCGCGGCCGCGCCAATACGCTGCGCCTCGCCATCACCGGCCAACTCGGACCCGACGCGTTCGTCTCCGAGGAGATGGCGGAAACGCTCAAGCTCTGCGTCTCGTGCAAAGCCTGCCGCCGCGAGTGTCCGACCGGCGTCGACATGGCGCGCATGAAGATCGAGTTTCTCGCGGCGCGCGCGGCAAAGCGCGGTCTGTCGCTGCACGACCGGCTGGTCGGCTATCTGCCGCGCTACGCGCCCCATGCGGCGAAGGTATCGTGGCTGTTGAATCTGCGCGACCGCTTGCCCGGCGCGGCGCGCTTATCGGAAGTCATGACCGGCTTCAGCGCGCGCCGCAGCCTGCCGAAGTGGCGACATGATTATTTCCGCGACGACGCCACTGCCGTTCCCTCCCCACTTGACGGGAAGAGAACAGGCAGAGACGTGGTCTTGTTCGCCGACACCTTCAATCGCTATTTCGAGCGAGAAAATATCGATGCCGCGCGCACCGTGCTCGAAGCGGCCGGCTATGCCGTTCATTTTGCCGTGCCGGCCGGTGGCGGGCGCCCGCTTTGCTGCGGCCGCACCTTCCTGTCGGTAGGAAAGGTCGACGAAGCGCGGCGCGAAGCACGGCGAACGCTCGACGCGCTCGCGCCGTTTGCCGCCGAAGGCGTGCCGGTGATTGGTTTGGAGCCGAGCTGCCTGTTCAGCTTCCGCGATGAAATCCCGGCGCTGGTCAAGAGCGACCGGGCCAGTCAGGTCGCCGGTCAGGCGATGCTGTTCGAGGAATTCCTGGCGCGTGAAGCCGCAGCCGGCAGGCTCGCCCTTAAACTCGCTCCGGCCAAAAGGCGGGCCATGCTGCACGGCCACTGTCACCAAAAATCGTTCGATACGATGAGCGCGGTCGAGTCGGCCTTGCGGCTCGTTCCCGAACTGGAAATCGAGGCGATCGAATCGAGCTGCTGCGGCATGGCCGGCGCATTCGGCTATGCGGCCGACACGATCGATGTGTCCTACGCCATGGGCGAGCTGTCGCTGCTGCCGGCCGTGCGCAAGGCTTCGGACGATGCGCTCATTGTCGCCGACGGGACCTCATGCCGGCAGCAGATCCGCGATGGCGCCAGCCGCGAGCCTGTCCATGTCGCACGCGTGCTGGCGGCGAGCATCGCGACAGATCAGCCAGAGTGAAGCACCCTCCCTCGGTCGCGAAAGATTGAGCGACGCCTTCGCCGCGGCGGGATCAACGGCGCCTACCGCTCCTGCGCCAGCGCGCTCTCGTGCCAGCGCCGCAGCGCCAGATGACTGGCGAGCGCCAGCAGATAAAAAATCACGATGCCGGCGACGGAGAGCAGCAGCAGCGCGGCGAACATGCGCGGGATGTTGAGCCGGTATTCGGACTCCATGATGCGGTAGGCAAGACCGGAACCGGCGCCGGCGGAGCCCGCGGCGATCTCCGCGGCCACCGCGCCGACCAGCGAAAGCCCGCCGGCAATGCGCAAACCGCCGAGAATGTAAGGCAGCGCCGACGGCAGTTTCAGATTCCAGAGGAGCGCGAAAGGTCCGGCGCCGTAGAGCGCGTAGAGATCGGCGAGATTGCGATCCACCGAATTGAGACCCAGCGTGGTGTTGGCGAGCACCGGGAAGAACGCCACGATCCAGGCGCAGACCAGCACCGCCGTGGGCTGCTGCAGATAGACGAGCAGAAGCGGGGCGATGGCGATGACAGGCGTTACCTGCAGGATCACCGCGTAGGGGTAGAGCGAGTATTCGAGAAAGCGCGATTGATTGAACAGCACCGCTAATCCGACGCCGCCGGCCGCCGCGAGCAAAAAGCCTTCCAGCGTGGTCCGCAGCGTCACCAGAAGCGATTGACCGAGCAGGACCCGGTCGGTCACCAGCGTATGCAGGACCAGCCCCGGCGAAGGCAGCACATAGGGCGGAATCCCCTCGATCCGCACCGCTGCCTCCCAGATCGCGACGGCGAACGCGAACAGGAGAAACGGCAGCGCCACGCGCAGCAGGCGCTCGCGGGCGAACGGAGGCGTCGTCATGGCTTGCCTCCCGCCGCCATGGCGCGCGCCAGCGCTTCCGAAGCGCGCCGGCAGAAGCCCGCATATTCAACCGAAGTGCGGAATTCTTCGTCCCGCGGATACGGCGCCTCGATGGCAAGCTCGGTGAAAATGCGGCCAGGCCGCGCCGCCATCACCGCGATGCGGCTCGACAGATAGACCGACTCGAAGACCGAGTGGGTGACGAATACCACCGTGGTGCGCAGCGCCTGCCACATCGTCAACAGATCGTCGTTGAGCTTGAAGCGCGTGATCTCGTCGAGCGCCGCGAACGGCTCGTCCATGAGCAAAATTTCAGGCTCGGTCACGAGCGCGCGCGCGATGGAGACGCGCATGCGCATGCCGCCGGACAGTTCGCGTGGATAGGCGTGGCCGAAATTCTGCAGGCCGACCCGCTCCAACGCCGCTTCGACCCGCGTCGCGGCCTTCTGCGCGGGCGTGCGAGAAAGCTTCAGCGGCAGCCGCACGTTGTTGAACACGTCGGTCCATGGCATCAGCGTCGGCTCCTGGAATACGAAACCGATACGGCCGCCGTTCGGCGCCAAGTCCGCTCTTGCCGGCCATTCGACGGCGCCCTGCGTCGGCGCGCTCAAGCCGGCGATGATCCGCAGCGCCGTCGATTTGCCGCAGCCCGAGGGACCAAGCAGCGAGAGGAATTCGCCCTTGCGCACGCCCAGATCAAGCCCGGCCAGCGCCTGCACGCCATTGGCAAAGGTCTTACCGACGCCACGCAGAGCAACGAGCGACCCGCCATGATTTGCTGAGGAGGACGGCAACGCCATGATTGAACTGATCCCGAATCAGCGGAACCCCGGGTCCGGGTGAATGCTCATTGCCGGCCGCATTATGGCGTCGGCCGCAGGTTGAGCCCGATCTTCCTGTCAACGAATTGCCGCGTATAGGACTTGCGCCAGTCGAGACCGGGCTTGACCACGCCGGCGCGCGTCATTTCATCGTAAAAGCCCTTGACGCGCGCATCGGTCATGGCGCCGATCCCAAGCGTCAAAGCGTCACCGGAATCGACGATGCCGTATCGTTTCATGGTGTTGACCGAGTAGGCCAGAAGGTCGTCGGTCATTTCCGGATTCTGCTTCTTGATGAGCGCATTGCCGGCGCGGTTGTCGTGAAAAAGATAATTGTACCAGCCGATGATCGAGGCATCGATGAAGCGCTGCACCACGTCGGGCTTCTTATCGACGAGATCGCGGCGCGTCTCGATCAGCGTGGAATAGGCGGAGAAACCCTGGTCCGCCAGCAGAAACACCTTGGGTTTGAAGTGCGCCGCCTTCTCGACGGCGAACGGTTCGGAGGTCACATAGCCTTGCATGGCGCTGTTTTTGTCGGCGAGGAACGGCTGCGGGTTGAACGTGTAGGGTTTGACCACGGAATCGCTGAAGCCGTAGTCGGCTTTGAGCCACTGGTAATAGGTCGCCATGCCTTCCTGCGAAATGAACAGGGTCAGCTTCTTCAGGTCGGCGAATCTTTCGATTCCGGCATCGGGATGCGCGATCAACACCTGCGGGTCTTTCTGGAAAAACGCCGCGACCTCGACGGTCGGGAGATTCTGCGCGACGGCATCGAAACCTTCGAGATTGTTGGCCGAGAGGAAAAAATCGAGCTTGCCGACCGTCAGCAGGATGCGGTTGTTCACGTTCGGCCCGCCCTGCACGATGGTGACGTCGAGGCCGTGGCCCCGATAGGTGCCGTCGGCGAGCGCCTGGTAGAAGCCGCCATGCTCGGCCTCCGCGACCCAGTTGGTGCCGAAGGAGACCTTGTCGAGACGCCGCGCCGAGACCGATTGCGGCGCCGCGGCGGCGCTTGCGGCGGCTCCGAGCAGCGCTCTTCGGGTGATGGTAAACGGCATTGGTTGCTCCTCTGCGGCGGCGGGGCGAGAATAGAACACGATCGCGAAAGCCGGACCAGAGTATGCTTACGAATGAACGCGCTCCGCCCACAGTGAGCGTGCACCCGATGGCGAGTGAAGTCGAATGACGCTGCCCAAACGCAACTGGATGGACATGACCTGGCAGGAGATCGCCGCCGCCGGCGCGGCGACCGTGCGCTGGATCGCGGTGCTGCCGCTCGCCGCGGTGGAGCAGCACGGCCCGCACCTGCCGCTTGGCGTCGATACCTTTATCGCCGATGCCTATCTGGCGCAGGTGCAAAAGTTGCTGCCGGACGATTTGCCGGTGACGGTTCTGCCGGTGCAGCGGATCGGCGTCTCGGTCGAGCATCTGTCCTATCCCGGCACGCTGACCATCTCGGCACAGACCGCGATTGCCGCCTGGACCGAGCTTGGCGAGAGCTTGGCCCGCGCCGGAGTGCGCAAGCTCGTGCTCGTCACCAGTCACGGCGGCAACGTCGCGGCGATGGAACTGGTGGCGCGCGACCTGCGCGCGCGGCTCGGCATGCTCGCAGTCACTATCGGCTGGCACCGGTTCGGCTATCCCGAAAGCGCGTTCTCGGGCGAGGAGAAGAAGCATGGCATCCACGCCGGCGACATCGAGACCTCGCTGATGCTCGCGGCCCGGCCGGAGACGGTGCACATGGACTTGGCGCCGCAGGCGATACCCGAAAGCATCGCCATGGCGCGCGAGTTCAAGTGGCTCGGGGCTTATCGGCCGGCCGGCTTCGCCTGGATGACCCAGGACCTGCATCCGACCGGCGCGGTCGGCAACGCCACGCTGGCGAACGCGGCGAAGGGAGAAGCGGCGCTGGCGCAAGGCGCGCAGGCCTTCGTGGAACTCCTTCGCGAAATCGACCGCTTCGACCTTTCACGGCTGCGCGAAGGGCCGCTGGCGGAGCCGAAGGATTTGTAAGCCGTCATTCCGGGGGCGCGAGAAGCGCGAACCCGGAATGACGCTACGCCGCAATCTTCACGTATTCGAAATCGCCCGGCTTGTTGTCGATGCCGACGCGCGGCGGCGCGATCCAACTGGCGAATTTGCCGGGCTCGGTGACCGGCTTCATCAGGCTGACGATGAAATCGCCATCATCGCTGGTCGGCAGCCACTTGTCGCGGTCGCGCTTCCAGCCCACCTCGTCAACGATCTGGCCGGTCGGCGTAACCTTGACGTTCTTGAACTCGCCGATCCGCCGGTGGAAGCCGACATGCGGCAGCTCGAACCTGAAGGCGACGCCGATCCTCTCGACGATCTTGTTCCAGCGGTCGAGACCGCGCTGGCAATCGGCGGTGTAGTCGTCGCGCAGCCGCATGTTGATCGCGGTCAGCGCCGGCTCGTCCACGCGCTTGATCTCGCCGCCGACGAGCTTCAGCACCGGGTAGGTGGCGTTCTCCAGCCGGTGATCGTCCTGGATTTTCGTTTCCTGGAAGCGGCCCTTGAGCCCGGCGGTGAACGTGTTGGCGGCGTTGGTCGAAACCTCGGAGCCGAACAGGTCGAGCGACAGCGAATAATGCAGGTTGAGCTTGCGCTGCATGGTCGGCAGGTCGATGACGCCGAGACCGCGGATTTTATCGATATCGTTAGGGTCCTCGATGCCGGCCGCCTTCATCGCCTCGCAGGTGCGCTGGATGGTGCGCCCGACGCCGGTCTCGCCGACGAACATGTGATGCGCCTCCTCGGTCAACATGAAGCGGCAGGTACGCGACAGCGGATCGAAGCCCGACTGCGCCAGACTCTCCAATTGCATCTTCCCGTCACGATCCGTGAAGAACGTGAACATGTGGAACGACAGCCAGTCCGGCGTTGCCTCGTTGAAGGCGCCGAGCATGCGCGGCTTGTCGGCGTCGCCCGACCGGCGCTGCAGCAGCTCGGCGGCTTCCTCGCGGCCGTCACGGCCGAAATATTTCTGCAGCAGATAAACCATCGCCCACAGATGGCGTCCCTCCTCGACATTGACCTGGAAGACGTTGCGCAGGTCATAGAGCGACGGGGCGGTATGGCCGAGATGGCGCTGCTGTTCCACCGACGCGGGCTCGGTATCGCCCTGGATGACGACCAGCCGTCGCAGCATGGCGCGATATTCGCCGGGCACGTCCTGCCACGCCGGCTCACCACGGTGACGGCCGAACGCGATGGTGCGGTTCTCTTCTTTGGGCGCCAGCAGAATGCCCCAGCGATAGTCGGGCATTTTCACGTAGTCGAACTTCGCCCATCCTTTCGGATCGACCGAGACGGCGGTGCGCAGATAGACCAGCGCCTGCTGGAACCCCTCCGGCCCCATGTCCATCCACCAATCGATATAGCCCGGATGCCAGTTTTCCAGCGCGCGGAGAACCTGCCGGTCTTCGGCGAGATTGACGTTGTTAGGGATCAGGGTGGTGTAATCGACGTGTTGAATATCCATCGGCCGCTCCTGGTGCTGTGCTCCAGTGTCCTCTCCCTCTCCCAGCTTGCGGGAGAGGCGATTGGCTCAAACTCTCCTCGTATCAAATGCCGGCTTCTGCCCGCTGCCGTAGCGCTTGAGCGCCCCGTCCTCGCCGATGGCGTTGGGGCGCTGGAAGATCCAGTTCTGCCATGCGGTCAGGCGCGCGAAGATTTTCGATTCCATCGTTTCCGGCCCGGCGAAGCGCAGATTGGCTTCCATGCCGGTGAGCGCGTCGGGCGAGAAGCTTGCGCGCTCTTCGAGAAAGACCCGCAACTCGTCGTCCCAGTCGATATCGTCGAGCGCGAAAGTGACAAGCCCGAGTTTTTGTGCGGTCTCCGCATCGAGCTTGTTGCCGCACTCGGCCTTTGCCGCATCGAGGTCGGACGGCCTTGCCAAAAAACGACTGGCGAGCCGCGTAAGCCCGTTGCACATCGGGTAGGCGCCGAAATTCGCCTCACTCAGCGCGAGCGCCGCCGCTGGCCTGTTGTCGCCCTGACGGGCGCCGATCAACATGTACGATCGGTCGCTGGCGAACGGCAATTCCGCGAGCGTCCCGGCAAAGCAGGACCCCGGCTCGATGAGCGTGACAAGCGAGCGCGAGGTGAGATCGACGCGCTTGAGCACGCGCTTCCACAAAAGACGGATTTCGCGCGCCAGCCAATAGTCCTTGTTGTCGTCCAGGAACCGCTCGTAGGCAAGCACCTGCTCCGGCTCTCCGGCCGACTTGAACACGATCGCGGCAACATCAAGCTCGTTGAGCCTGATATTCAGGATGGCGTCGTCGAGTTCGCGCGCGAGCTTGAGCGGCCAGAAGTCCGCTCCGAGCGCAGCCATGGCCTCGGTCGAACGCGGTGGTGGGCTCGCCGGCCCGCGCAGCGTGATGGCGGCGAGCCGATGCGGGCGATCGAGTTCGACGGTAAGCGAACCATATTCGACCGCGTCGGCGCTGAAGGCACGCGCGAGCGGCGTCAATTTGATGCCGGCATCGCCTCGCTCGCGCGCCGGCTTCACGGCAAACTCGCGCGCGCGCGCCGCAATCGCCTCCTCGAATTTGGAGCCGGGCACCAGCTCATCCACGAGCCGCCAATCGAGCGCGCGCCGGCCCTTGACGCCTTCCTCGGTGGTGCAGAAGACGTCGGCATGGTCGCGGCGCACTTTGCGTTTGTCGGAGACGCGCGTGAGGCCGCCGGTGCCGGGCAGCACGGCGAGAAGCGGCAGTTCGGGAAGCGCCACCGACGCGGAACCGTCGTCCACCAGCATGATATGGTCGGCCGCCAATGCCAGTTCGTAGCCGCCGCCGGCGGCGGTACCGTTGATGGCGCAGATGGTGGCGACGCCGGAATTCTCAGAAAAATCCTCGATGCCGTTCCGCGTCTCGTTGGTGAATTTGCAGAAGTTGACTTTGTGCGCGTGGGTCGCCCCGGCGAGCATGCGGATATTGGCGCCGGCGGAGAAAACCCGCGGCTTGCCCGAGCGCAGCACCACGACGCGCACGTGCGGATGCTCGAACCGCAGCCGTTCGAACGCGTCGGCGAGTTCGATATCGACGCCGAGATCGTAGGAATTCAGCTTCAGGTCGTAGCCGTCGAACAGCGCGCCCTTCTCGTCGACATCCATCGTCAGCGTCGCGACGTCGCCGTCGACGTTGAGCTTCCAGTGGCGGTAGCGCGCGGGCTCGGTCTGGAAGTCGATCCGCTGCTTGCCGTCCGCCAAAACGCGGCCGTTGTTTGCGGGGTCAGCCATAAAGCCTCGGCTGCAAGATTATGAAATATAATGCATTACATTAGTCTGTAGTCAAGCTTATCAATTCTGAATATGAATTATAATGCCGATATTGTCGATGGCGTACCCACCCACAAGGGGTAGGAGCTGAGTGGCGGATTCCCCTACTGCGGCTGCTGCCGGAAACAAGACACCCTAGACACCTAGACACCCTAGACACCTCAGGTCGCCGCACCGTCGCCGAAGTCGCCCCTCAGTTCGCCGCGTTTGAAATTGACGCGGCGAAGCTGAGGCGCTACAGAGGCGACATGGAACGAATCGATCCTTTCATCGAGGCGACCAAGGCGAAGCTCGCGGGGCTAGAGCGGGAACTCCAAAAGGACCCCCGCTGGAAGCAGGCTGAGTTACTTCGCGAGGTTTTGAAGCGCTTCGCCGCTGAGGGGACGCCAGCGCCGAGTGATGGTGGGAGCCCTGGCGAGACGGGCGATGAGGATGCAACGCACAAGGAAATCCGAGCCTTCCTCACCCATCGAGGTTTTACCCAAAAGAAAACGATCCTCACCCATCTCCAATCAAAGGGTCTGATGAAAGACGCCGATGACCCTAAGAAGGCGCTCGGCAAGCGCCTCTGGCGGATGAAGGATGCTGTGGAAGGCGACGGGAAGGGCAATTACCGCCTCAAACCGTCGAAAGCAGCTTCAGGGGACACGGCCGCTTAGGTCCCCTGGTGGAGGCCGGTGTAGGTGCTTGGAAGGAGCCTGCGGTCCCCGGATAGAGTTTGGGCCACGGCGATCTCCCGTGGCCCAAATGGTGGGAAGTAACGACCCCCGCTAGCGCCGCCGCCGTGGTATGGCGGAGAAGGAAGCACCACCCCCGACCAAGATGCATCGCGGCGGGGGTGTTGCTGCGTCTAGGGCCTAGCAAGATATGGTGAAAAACTCAACGTTTGCCATTGAATCAACGTTCCGCTCATTTATTTTTTTGTCAGCACTTGACGTACCCAACAGTCAATGTTATCTCGATTTCAGCGAATGAAAGTGGTTGTCATGCAGGCCTCTGTTTTGGACGCCAAACACTTCCACGACGAAGAAGCCGCGTATGCTTACCTAGAGGCACGGCTGTGGCCCAACGGCCCGGTTTGTCCCCGCTGCGGCCAGCACGACCGAATCAGCAAGATGGGCGGCAAGAGCACCCGCGTTGGTGTTTACAAGTGCTACCAATGCCGGAAGCCCTTCCGGGTGACTGTCGGGACCGTGTTCGAATCCTCTCACCTACCGCTGCGCCTGTGGCTACAATGCGTGCACCTGATGGCCTCCAGCAAAAAGGGCATCAGTTCGAATCAGCTTTCGCGGACCTTGGGCGTCACCCTCAAAACCGCATGGTTCATGTCGCACCGCGTGCGTGAGGCCATGCGCGTGCTGGGCATGGAGCCAATGGGCGGCGCGGGCAAGATCGTCGAATCTGACGAAACCTACATTGGCCGGATTGAAGGTAAGCCGGTGAAGCGCGGTGGCGCACACCACAAAAACGCTGTGCTGACTCTGGTGGAACGTGGCGGATCGGCCCGCAGTTTCCATATCGACGGCATGAAGATGGACGACATCGCACCCATCGTGCGCGCGAACGTGTTACGTGAGACTCACCTGATGACCGATGAGGCGCGGCACTACAACGCAATCGGCAAGGACTTCGCGGCGCATGATGCCGTCCGCCACAGCATCGGCGAATACGTCCGCGACGGGAACATCCACAGCAACACGGTCGAAAATTACTACTCTGTCTTCAAGCGCGGCATGAAGGGCGTGTATCAGCACTGCAAGGAAAAGCATTTGCATCGCTATCTGGCAGAATTTGATTTTCGCTACAGCAACCGAATCGGGTTGGGCGTTAACGACGTGGCGCGGGCAGACCGCGCACTCAAGGGCATCGTCGGCAAGCGCCTGACATATCGAACGCCTCATCACTGAGAGGCCCTATGGGAAAACGCGGCGAGAAACAAAAGCGAAAGCCGAAGATCAGTGACAAGCGCCAATCCGAGCGGTTCAAGGAAGCCGCTCGGGAAGTCGGCGCCGACGAACGATCCGACGCCTTTGATCGGATCGTCCGCGAAATGGCGCGCCAACAGCGCAACCCAAAAGGCGATTAGCTTCTAAAAAACGTGCCGCGCGTCGCGCCCTATTTTGTGGTGGGTACGGCAAGTCACATATCGTGATTATAATTCACATGATTGCAATCCTCGCCCCCGAGCGGCTCAGACCTTCGCGATGATCGTGCAAGAGCCGATTGATGAAATCCACCACCGCCGTGAGCGTGAGTTCGGGCGCTTCGCGGCAGGGGTCGTGGCGGATACCCGGCAGCACCGCGGCATCGACCGGACAGAAGCACTCCTCCTTCGCGGTCTCGATCTGCTTGAGGGTGCCGTACTGGTCTTGCTCGCCCTGCACGATCAGGATTGGCACGCGGATGTAGCCGAGCGCTTCGGTGATGTCCCACCTGCGAAATTGCGGATCGAGCCAGGGTTCGCTCCAGGAGCGGAAAGCGCAATCGACATCGCTGTGCCAGCGGCTCAGCTTCTCGCGCAACACCCCAGAATCGAAGGCCTCGCGGGCGCGGCGAATCTCGGTGATCCCCATGTCCTCGGTGAAAAAGTGCGGCGCAATCAGCACCAGACCGCGCACGCGGTGATCCTGAACCGAGCCGGCGTAGATGGCTGCGATCGAGGCGCCGTCGCTGTGGCCGAACAGGAGGCCGCGCTGGAAGCCGATCGCCGCCAGCACGCGCGGCAGCACGTCCATCGCCTCTTCATGCATGAATGAGACCGAGCGCGGCAATCGCCCCGGGCTCGATCGGCCGTAACCGGCGCGCGAGTAGAGAAAAACTCCGAGCCCGGTGGCCGCTGCGAGTTTTTCCGGAAAACTGCCCCACAGCGCCACCGAACCGAGCCCCTCGTGCAGCATGACCACGGTCGGCGCCGACTCGGGTCGCGGCCCGATCATGCGGTATTCGAGCCGCATCGGCGCAAGATCGAGAAAGCCGGTGTCTGCAAGACTCATGATCAAAACTCTGTCGATACGTCGGCGGCAGTGTCACACCGCTTGGTCCGACCCAAGCCACGACGTGACGATGCCAAGCAGCTTCGCAAAACTCCGCTCCACGCCGTCGCCCGACGTATCCATTTCGGCCTCGGCGCGAGCATAATCGGCACGGCGGGCTTCGAGGATCGCCATCAGGTCGGCCATGGCTTCGCGGTTTTGCGCCATGGGCCGGAAGTCGCCCTGTGCCATCACCCGGCTCATGTGATCCTCTGGACGCGCCTTGATCCAGACCGTGTGGGTGCGCCGAAGCAGCAGCGCATAAGTTTCCGGATCGGCGACGATGCCGCCGGCCGTGGTGATGACGGCGGCGGCGTGCTGCGCAATCACCCGTTCGAGCGCGGCCCGTTCCAGCCGGCGGAACGTCGCGGTGCCGGCCATTTCGATGAGGTCGGGGATGCTGGCGCCGTAATCCTCCTCGACCAGGCGATCCAGCTCGATGAACGGCCAGCCGAAATGCTGGGCGAGCAATCGCCCCAGCGTTGACTTGCCGGCGCCGCGCAGGCCAACGAGCGCGATGCGCCGGGCGCGGTCAGCACCATCCAAGCCCGCCACGCGAACCTCGATCTCTTTGGCGAGCGCCGTCAATTCGCGCTCCGGGACTTGCGCCAACAGGCCGAGGATGTTCGCCAGCACCGCCGGCCGCGTGCCGGGTTCCGTCAACAGCGCGGATGCCTCGACGCCGAGTGCATGCGCGATCGCGCGCAGCACGCTGACCGAAGGATTGCCGACACCGCTCTCGATCTGGGCCAGATAGCGCTCGGACGTGGCCGAGGCGTGAGCCAATTGCCGTCGCGTCATCCCGCGTTTGGCGCGGTTGCGCCGCACCTCGCGCCCGATGCTGGCGAGAAACGCCGCAGCGGTGCTCACCGCGCTGCCGCGTTGCGGCAGGGAGCGAGCCTTCTCGTTCACATCGTCGGCGACGCCTTCAGCCATGCACGGCTCTGTCCTGCACTATATTTCAATTACAACGGGCGACTTGACAACAATTGGTGCCCGGGCCGGCTTCACTCAAAGCAGCACTCGGTCTTCTCTACAGCCACGTCTCACTCGACGGCCTTCCGCCAGCCGGAGGCTTGCGGCGGCGACTCACTATCCTCGACGTTGTCCGGCCCGGGATCGTCCGGCGCGTGGACCAGCGGAATGACTGGCGAACTCGCCGGCGCCCGCCATTTGCCAGCAGCGTTTGCGGAAGGAGCGGCAGCTTCAGGTGATGGCGCGGACGCCTTGCTCTCGTGCGCCGCCGGCTCGGGCTGATCGCGCGCCGGCTCATGCGGTTCTGGCTCATGCCGGGCTGCCTCGCGCTCCGCGGGCGGCTGTTGCTCCGTTTCAGCCGCAGCCGAAGATGCAGGCTGCGGCATGGATTCGATCACGGGCGTGGTCACCGTACCGGTGAACGGCACGCGCCATTCGAACGCGTCGAGACGGCCGGTGACCGGCGATATCGGCAGCCAGCGATCGGAAACATGTCCGTCGGCGGTCCATTGCGGGTCGGGCGCGGCGTTGAGAGCGCGAGCCAGCCATTCGCGGGCGCGGCCTTCGTCGTTGTGTTCGGCCCGTTCCAGGTCTGCCATCAGCAGTGCGACCCGCTTCGTCGGCGCGGCGAGGTAGCGGGCGAGCGCGGCACGCGCCTTGCCGAACTCGCGCGCGTCGAGCGCGGCACGCGCCACCGTCAGCGCTCCTTCGATCTGAGCCGGCGTTTTTCGGATCAGCGCTTCGACACGCGCCAGATGATCGCGCGCGGCGTCGCCGAAGCGCAATTCGGCATAGGCTTGCGCCAGATCCGGATGCGGATTGGCGCGCCAAGCCTTGACGACGACGCGCGAGGCTTTGCGCAACTCGCCGCCCTCGGCCAGCATGCGCCCCGCCAGCGCCGCCGCCGGCACCAAGGTCGGCGCCAGCTTCACCGCCTCAAGCGCATGGGCTTTGGCCATGTCACGGTCGGTTTCCTCGATGTCGGTCGCCCAGGCCGTCAGCATGACCGCGCGTTGCCGGCGATAGATCGCCTTGTCGAGCGCAGCTTTGCCGCGTTCGAGCAGCGCCAGCGCCCCTGCCCAATCGCCAGCCGCGCAGCGAAATTCGAGCACCGCGCGGCCGGCCCAGCCAAGCGAGGGCGAAGTGCGCGCTGCTTCTTCGGCATAAGCGCGGGCGCCGGCGACGTCATCGCGCCGCTGCGCCTCGATGAACAGGCCGCGCAGGCCAAGCGTTTTGGTGTCGGTGCGGCTCGCCATGGCGCGGAACACGCGCTCGGCGCTTTCGCGGTCGCCGGAAAGCTGGGCCGATTGCGCGCTGAGCAGAAGCGCCAGCGGCTCATCGGAGGCGATGCGATTGACCGCGGCCGAGTGCTTGCGCGCAGCGGCGGTATCGCCGGCGCCGATGGCAATGAGCCCGTTCGAGATCACTTCATAGGCGCGCGAGCCGCGACGATTGCGCCGATAATTGGCGAACGCGAACGGCGAGCGGAGCAAGGCGCGGATCACGCTCCAGATCGCGACAACAAGCGCCACGAGCACCGCGACCACTCCGACCAGAACCATCAATGAGGTTTCGATGCGCAAACCCTGCCAGGTGATGACAACGTCGCCCGGTCGATCCGCGAGCCAAGACACGCCGAACGACAGCGCGCCAACGACGATGAGGAATACGACGACGCGAATCATTGGGTCTTGACGCTGGTCAGCGCGGCGAGCGCATCGGCGGCGATGCGCCGGCTCGCCGCTACGGCGGCATTGCGCGCGGTCACCTTCTGCACCCACGGTTCGAGCCGCGTTTTAGCGGATTGCGGGAGTTGGGCGATGTCGGCCAGCGCGGCGGCAATATCGGCGTTGGCGGCATCGGCGTCGACTCGGGACATCGGCGACGAAGACGGGTTGGCGGCGGCCGGCGCACCGACCGGCGTGATTTGGACGAGATTTCTGGCATTGCTTTCGAGGCGGCCAAGGAAACCGCCGCCGCTGTCAGGCGCGCTTGATGGCTGATGCGTCGATTGCAGCGATCCAGTCAGTTGCCCAAGCTGGCGCGCCAGCGCGCGGTCAGTCGGGATTCCGCCGGCAGCAAACGGTTGCAGCGCGGCGATGACGGATTGATCCGCACCGAGCGATTTCATGCCCGCCAGTTCAACTTGATAGGGCGCACCGCGTTCGACGGCTGCGCGCAGTGCCGACGCGGCAACGGCCGCTCGCGCCGCGTGGTCCTCGGCGCCGGCCAACGAGTTCGCAGTCTTGGCCGAGAGTGCCTTGATCGAATCCTCGAGTGTCGCGATACGAGCCGCAAGCGCATCGAGATCGCTGCGCTCAATTGAATTCTGCACTGCGCCCTTCACCGCCTGCGATGCGGCATTGGCGTCTTGCGTTGCGGTCTTTGCCGCCGCTGACGCGGTAGTGGCGTTCTGCGCTGCACCGTTCGCCGTAGCGGCCGCGGCGTCGGCGCGCCGGCCCGCCTTCTGCGCCGCGCTCGCGATCTCATCGAGCCGCCGATTGATGGCGGCAAGCGAGTCGCTTAGCGCCTTCGTCTGCGTTTCGACATTCGCCAGGCGAGCCGCCGCAGCCGCGTCAGCCGGCCGCGATTGCAATTGGGTTTGAATTTTGTCGAGCTGCGTCGCGATGGCGCCCATCGCGCTGTTTGCCGGCGCCGGCGTTGAGCCTTGCGGGAAGAGCACGCCCGAAACCGATAGGGCAAAAATGACGGCCGCGCCAAGAATGACGCCCGCTGCCGCCGCCAGAGCAGGGACCCATAGCCGCGCGCCAGTGTTTGCGCCGGCAGCAGGGTTGCCCGCCGCTGGTCCGCTCCGACCCTGCCGAGTGCCGCCGTCCGCCGTTTGCGAGGACCCCGTCGCAGACGCCGGGCTCTCGGTGCCGATTTCGGTCGCCGTCAGATCGATAGTCGGGGGCCGTCGGCGGCGGGTGCTGTCAGGCTCGCTCATGCTGTCTCCAAGGCGCCGCGGCGAATGGTCCAGCGGTCCCACTCGCCGCCACGCCATAGTACGCGTCCATGATTGCGGCAACAGATCGAACCTCCGTCACGGGTCAAAGCGGCGCACCTAGTGTCCCGATTCCGAAATTCGCATCATTATGCGGCACCCTCATTTGCAAACTTCGGAATCGAAGGACACTCGCAACTTATTGATCTAGTGTGGCTTTGGTTCAGAAATCCGCATGACGAGGTCGCGGCAGAAATGATGCGGATTTCAGAACCGCCACACTATCGCGAATGTGACTCGACGATGGCGATCAGCGCCGCCTCGTCCGGCTGGCGCGCCACGTGCACGCGTCGGGCGCCGGCCCGCTGCAGCGGCTGCGCGGTGCGTGGTGACAGACAGAAATGTGCAGGCGTCAGCGCCGCTTCAAGGATGCTCCCGGCCTGTGCCGCCCGCAGATAAGCCTCGGCGCTGCGGCGCGAGAAGTGCAGCACGCCGTCCAAGCCGACGCTCAATGCATCAAGCGCAGCTTGCGGCAACGTCTCCACCATGACCGCGCGATAGAGCACGACTGTCTCCAGCGTCAATCCATGCCTGCCGACGTTGCCGGCAAGATCGCCGGAGCGGTCCTCGCCGGCGAGATAGAGAAGCCGCGAGCCCGGTTTCGTGTGCGCAGCCACGAGGCGCACGAGATCGTCGACCGCGCCGCCGGCGGAGATTACATCGGCAAAGCCTGCGGCGCGCATGGCTTCGGCGCTGCGGTCGCCGACTGCGAAGGCCGGCAGGTGGAGCAGCGAAGCACGACGTTCGTGCGCGGCGATTGCGGCCGCGGCGTTGGCGCTGGTGACTACGATTGCCGCCCACGGCCCGGCGCCAAACTGGACGTTCGCCACGGCTTCGATATGCAGAAGCGGAGCGACGATGGCGCTGTGCCCGGACGTTCGTAACGCTTCGGCTGTGCGCTGGGCGTCGGGTTGCGGACGCGTGACGAGGAGTCGCACGGCTCAATCCTGCGCGAAGAAGCCGACGCCTGCGCGACCTTTCAGCTCGCGACCGGCATCTGCACCGAGCAATGGCGCCTCCTCGCGGCGACCTTCTCGGAAAACCTCGTAGGCCTCGCTTCCGTCCGGCTTGATGATGATGCCGTGGAAGCGAACGCTGCCACCGGTCACGCGCGCGTAGCCGCCGATGGGCGTCCGGCAGGAACCGTCGAGCGCGGCGAGGAAGGCGCGCTCGGCGGCAAGCGCGGTTGCGGTATCGCCATCATTGACCCTGGCCAGGAGCGCGGCTGTGGCGGCCTCATCGGCACGGCTCTCAATTGCAATCGCGCCTTGGCCGACTGCGGGCACGAACTCCTCGATGTCGAGCACGGCGGTCGCGGCCGGCAGCAGCCCCAAACGCTTGAGGCCCGCGACAGCCAGCAAGGTGGCGTCGACCTCGCCGGCGGCTAGTTTGCGAAGCCGCGTCTCGACGTTGCCGCGCAACGTAACGACCTGCAGATCCGGTCGCAGCCGTTTGAGCAGCGCTTGCCGACGCACCGAGGCGGTGCCCACCTTGGCCCCTTGGGGCAGCGTCCGCGGGCCTGCGGCGCATTGGCTGATGAATGCATCGCGTGGGTCCTCGCGTGGCAGGAAGGCTGACAGAACGAGCCCCGGCGGCAGAACTGTCGGCATGTCCTTGGACGAGTGCACGGCGAGATCGATCGTCTTGCGGAGGAGCGCCTCCTCGATTTCCTTGGTGAACAGCCCCTTGCCCCCGGCCTCGGCCAACGACCGGTTCACGATCGCATCGCCGGTGGTGCGGATAGTGATAATCTCGATGGCGTCGGCGGCAAGGCCGCAGCCGTCGGCGAGCCGACGTTGCACTTCGCGCGCTTGCGCCAGTGCCAGCGGCGATCCACGCGAACCGATGCGCAACGCGGTCGCTGTTGAGGAGGATTGGGACATTACGCGTTCAGGCGCCTCGGCGCATATAATACACCCATGATGATCCTCGGCATTGAGACAACCTGCGACGAAACGGCCGCGGCCGTGGTCGAACGGGCAGAAAGCGGCCGCGGACGCATCTTATCCAATGTGGTGCTGTCGCAAATCAGCGAGCACGCGGCGTTCGGCGGCGTCGTACCTGAAATCGCGGCCCGCGCCCATGTGGAGGCTCTCGACCACATCATCGCCAAGGCCTTGGCCGAAGCGAAATGCACCTATGCCGCGCTCGACGGCGTGGCCGTTTCGGCCGGCCCCGGCCTCATCGGCGGGCTCATTGTCGGGCTGACTACCGCCAAGGCGATCGCGCTGGTCCACGGCAAACCGCTGATCGCGGTCAACCACCTCGAAGCCCACGCGCTCACTGCGCGGCTGACCGACGCAACGGACTTTCCTTTCTGCCTGTTTCTTGCCTCCGGCGGCCACACGCAAATCCTTGGCGTGCGTGGGGTCGGCGACTGCGTGCGGCTGGGCGGAACGCTCGATGATGCCATCGGCGAGGCATTCGACAAGACCGCGAAACTGCTCGGGTTGGGCTATCCCGGCGGGCCATTGGTGGAGAAGGAGGCGATAAGCGGCGATCCGGCGCGCTTTTCCCTGCCGCGGCCGATGAGTGGCCGGCACGATGCCGATTTCTCCCTTTCCGGGCTGAAGACCGCGCTTCGCCTGGAGGCCGAGAAGGTTGCTCCGCTTAGCGATCAGGACGTTGCCGACTTGTGCGCGTCGTTCCAGCAGGCCGTAGTGGATGTGGTCATGGACCGGTTGCGGATGGGGCTGCGCATGTTCCGCGAGCGCATCGGCACCCCCAATGCTTTGGTCTGCGCCGGCGGCGTGGCGGCCAACCAGGCGATCCGGAAAATCCTGCATCGGGTCGCCTTCGAGGCCGGCACCCAGCTCGTCGCGCCACCGCCGGCACTGTGTACCGATAACGGGGCGATGGTCGCGTGGGCGGGCGCCGAACGGCTGGCGCTCGGGCGCGTCGATTCGCTCGATTTCGCTCCGCGCCCGCGCTGGCCTCTGGAGGAGGCGGCGAAGGCGAAAACAACGACCATGGCATCAGGGTAGATCGTCGCCGGCGGCTATCTGCCGGCTGTTCGCCCGGAACACCAGGGCTACGGTGGCTACTGCTCGAACCGTTCGATGAACCAGCGCAGCAGACGGGTCCAAATCTCGTCCTTGCCGACTGCATCCTCGATACCGTGCTCAAGGTTCGGGTTGTCGTTGACTTCCATCACCACGACGCCGTTGTCGGTCTGCTTGAGGTCGACTCCGTAGAATCCTTCGCCGATCGGCCGTGCCGCGCGCACCGCGACATCGATCACCTCGCGCGGCGCCTGATCAAGCTCGAAGGCGCGGAAGCCGCCCTCGCGCGAGGAGCCGTCGGGCCGGTACTTCACGACCTGCCAGTGGCCGCGCGCCATGCGGTACTGGCAGGTGAATAGCGGCTCGCCGGCAAGCACGCCGACGCGCCAGTCGAATTCGGTGGGCAGGAACTTTTGCGCCAGCAGCAGGTCCGTTTCCTCGAACAGTTCGTCGCAAATGCGCTTGAATTCGGCGGCCGATTCGATCTTGTGCACGCCGCGCGAGAATGAGCCGTCCGGAATTTTCACCACCAGCGGCAGGCCCAACTCGTCGATCGCTTTGGTGAGGTCGGAATCTTCGGCGATGATCACCGTCGGCGGCGTCGGCACCTGGTTCTGCTGCAACAGTTCCATCAGGAACACCTTGTTGGTGCATCGGATCATCGAAATCGGATCATCGATGACCGGCATGCCCTCCTGCCAGGCGCGCCGGGCAAACCGGTAGGTGTGGTTGTCGATCGAGGTGGTTTCGCGAACAAACAATCCGTCGTATTCGGCCAGTTCGGCGAGTTGGCGCTTGGTGATCGGCTCGACGTCGACCGACAGTTTCTCGGCGATGCGCGCAAAGTGCTTGATCGAGTTCGGCGAGGACGGCGCCATTTTTTCGTTGGGATCGTACAGCACGGCAAGGTCGTACTTGGCGACCGTGCGCGCCTTCGGATCGCGCCATTCCCGCTTGGTGTGATTGTGCAGCGACTCGCGGAAGAACTCGGCCTCGCCGTTGGCGAGCCGGGTGATGTTGCGCGGGCGGATGCGGTCGATCGAGTGCCACTCCCCGGCGTCGACGATCACTTCCAGCGCCGGGCAGCGAAACCAATCGAACAGCAGCCGGCCAAACGGCTCGAAGCGGCTGTCACGGGCGATGCCGAAGCAGACCAGGACCTTGAACTCGCCATCGGGCTGGAAATCCGCGCGGCGCGCGCAGCGATTCAGCTCATCCTCGAGTTCCGGCAGCGCGTGCTCGTAGAGCTTTTGCTCGCGCAGTTCCAGCATGGTCTCGACCGTCGGCACCACGCGATGGCCTCGCGCCTCGGCAAGCAGCGAGGCGTAATAGCCCTTCGACTGGTAGGCGTAGGAGCGGGCGAGGTTGACGAGCTTGGGCCGGCCCATGTCAAACAGGCGAGGCCGAGCCAGGTATTCGCTCGTGGTGATGACCTTGTGCGGAGTCTCGGCGTTGGGCAGATCGCGGGGCTGGTCGACAAGGATGACCCAGCCGGTCATGGGCGGGTCCCTTTCCTATCCGGGGCGGAATGTCGTATTCGGCCGATCATGCATTCGAAATCAGGCACCGCACGAATTGTCATAACCTGAAGGGCCACGATTGGCGACTGCGCCGTCCGCGATGTCCACCATCAAAACCGATTCGGGCTTGCGAGTCAGGCGGGATTTGGGCGGCTGAGCGATTTTTCAAACCGCAGCGCATCAATACGGTTGTCATAATAGCGGCTGCGCCTGCCAAATAGCGCATAGCCCGACGACTCGTAAAGCGCGATGGCGCCGGCGTCGTCAGCCCGGACCTCAAGCCGCATGAACCGGCAGCCGCGTTCGCTTGCGCTTTTCTCCACCGCTGCCAGGAGCCGGCGGGCGATGCCGCGACGCTGGAACGCGGTGGCAACGGCGATCGTGTACAGCCGCGCCCGCTTCGAGCCGCGCCGATAATTCACCAGCGCGCAGCCGGCGACCTTGCCACCGATATCGGCGACGATCAGCGTTGATTTCGGCGACGACATGAAATGGCGGAAGCCGCGCCGCGAAATGACGTGATCCGACGTAAAGAATTCGCGTTCGAGCGCAAGCAGAGCGTCGAGATCGGCCATCCGCCCCGGCCGCAGCCTCGCCGGCGGCAACGATCGGCTCGCTTCCTCCGTCACGTTGCCAAGCCCCGTTCGATCTGCGCGATCATAGATTGCAAGCGCTCCAGCCGATCGGCCTCGGCGGGCGGCTTGTCCCAGCGCAGCCGGTTGATCCGGGGGAATCGCATCGCCAGGCCGGATTTGTGACGCGTCGAATGCTGCAATCCTTCGAATGCGACCTCCAGGACAAGTCCCTGATCCGGCTTATGCACCACCTCCCGCACCGGGCCAAACCGTTCGGTCGTATTGCGCCGGACGTAGCGGTCGATCTGCACCAGCTCCTCATCGGTAAAGCCGAAATAGGCTTTGCCGACGGGCACGAGTTCGTCGCCGCTGTCCCCTTGAGCCCACACCCCGAAGGTGTAGTCCGAATAATACGAGGAGCGCTTGCCGTGGCCGCGCTGCGCGTACATCAACACGGCATCGATGATCAATGGGTTGCGTTTCCACTTCCACCAGGGGCCTTTCGGCCGGCCCGGCAGATATTGCGTCTCGCGCCGCTTGAGCATGAGGCCTTCGACTGCCGGCGCATCCGCGCCTGCTCCCGCAGCCGTCGGGTCTGCGCGCGCAGCGGCAAGGTCTTGCCAGTTCGCGAACGCCACCAGAGGCGAGAGATCGACCCGTTCCTCGCCAAGCCGGGCGACGAAATCCTCAAGCCGCGGCCGGCGCTCAGCGAACGCCAGCCCGCGCAAGTCTTGGTCGCCGTCGGCGAGAAGATCATACGCCCGCAGATGCGCGGGAAATTCGGACAAAAGCTTGGGAGTGACGGTTTTGCGGTTAAGCCGCTGCTGCAGCACGTTGAAAGGCTGAACCCGGCCGGCGCGGCGGATCAGAAGCTCGCCGTCGATCGCTCCCGGCAGGTGCAACGCGTCGATCAGATCGGGAAAGCTCGCGGAAATGTCTTCGCCGGTACGGGAATAGAGCCTCGCAATTTGTCTCCCGTCACGCGCCGCGGCTACCGCCTGAACGCGGATGCCGTCCCACTTCCATTCGGCCAGGAAATCGGCCGGATCGAGCGTGGCCAGATCCGAATCGTCAAGCGCGTGCGCAAGCATCGGCGGCCGGAACGGCGCCGGGTCGGCATTCGTCGGCCGGCCCGCGCGGCCTTCCAGCCAGGCAAACAGATTGACATAGGGTGGTACCAGCCCGGGCCACAGCAACTCGACCTCCTGGGCATCGGCCGTTCCGAGCGCCGCCACCGCCGTCTTGGCAAGGCGCGCCGATACGCCGACGCGCAGACCGCCGGTCACGAGCTTGATGAGCGCCCAGCGTCCGGTTTCATCGAGCGAATCGAGCCAGCGTGCCAGTTGCTGCGGCAACTGCGCCTTGCCAAGGGTGGTCAGCGTTTCGACCACCGAGGTGAGCGTGAGTTCTTGCACATCCACCACGGAGGGAGAGGTCGACCGAGCATCAGCCAGGTCGGGTGAGGGGTTGCCCACCTCGCCATCATGTCCCCCCTCACCCGGCTTGCCGCCGTCGCGGCTTGCCGACCTCCCTTCCGAGGGGAGAGGCGAATGCTGTGCCGGCCACATCAGGGCAACGGTCTCCGAAAGGTCGCCGAGATAGTCGTAGGACAATTCGAACAGGACCGGATCGGTGCGCTCGGCAATAAGCTGGCGGATCAAGCCGGGCTTGGCGTGCTGGAAGCTGAGCGAACCGGTGAGCGCCGCCAGGGCCCAGCCGCGCTCCGGGTCGGCCGTCGAGCGGAGGTAGTCCGTCATCAGCCGCAGCTTGTTGTTGCGCGCCGGCTCGTAGGCGAGACGGTCCAGAAGTTCGGCGAAGCGGTTCATTCCGTCGCCTCGCCGTTGTCTTCCTCCTCGCCGTAACCGGCAATATCGAGCGGACAAGCCTTCAGCCCGCGCGTCCCACACCAGTGCACCAGAGCATCCTCCTGGCCGTGCGTAACCCAGATTTCGTTGGCGCCGGTCGCCGCAACCGTTGCCGTCAGGCCGTCCCAATCGGCGTGATCGGAAATGACCAGCGGCAGCGCCACGCCCTGCTGGCGCGCACGCGCGCGCACGCGCATCCACCCCGATGCGAACGCATTGACGGGATCTGGGAAGCGCCGTGCCCAAGGCTCGTTGAGCGCCGATGGCGGACAGATGGTGATCGTGCCGGCAAGCTCGGCCTTGTCGGCGCCGCGGACCGCGCGCAATGCGCCGAGCGCGATGCCGCGGCTTTCGTAGTAACGGGTGATACTCTCCATCGCGCCATGCAGATAGATTGGGTTGGTGTAGCCGGATTGGCGAAGGAGCGCGATCAACCGCTGCGCCTTGCCGAGCGAATAGGCGCCGACAAGATGCGCCCGCTCGGGAAACACGGCGAGCGAGTGCAGCAGCTTTGCGATTTCGCCACCCGGGTCGCCGTGCCGAAACACCGGGAGCGCGAAGGTTGCCTCGGTGATGAATACGTCGCAGCGTACAAGCGCAAACGGCGCGCAGGTCGGGTCGGCGACGTTCTTGTAATCGCCGGAAGCGACGATGCGCAGACCGTCGGCTTCGACTGCGATCTGTGCCGAGCCGAGCACGTGACCGGCGGGATGAAACGTCACCGTTACGCCGTCGAGCGCCAGAGCCTCGCCATAGCGGACCGCCTGCGTTGAGCCGGCGAAATTCTCGCCGTAACGCAGCCGCATGAGATCAAGCGTCTCCTGTGTCGCCAGCACCGCACCGTGGCCGGCGCGCGCATGGTCGGAGTGCGCATGCGTGATGAGTGCGCGCTCGACCGGCCGTGTCGGATCGATGTGAAATGACCCGCGTTTGCAGCAGATGCCGGCCAGCGTCAGCGCGAGAATATTTTCAGGACGCATGGGAGATACATAAACGCTGCGCGTCATTCCGGAAGCCGCGAAGCGGCTGTCCGGAATCCATAATCCGTGTCCTTGCAATGTCTTCGCAGTCAGTGGTTATGGATTCCGGGCTCGCGCAACGCGCGCCCGCGGAATGCCAGCCATGACTGATACCGGGCCGCTCTTCGTTTCCTCCGGCGATCTTATCCTCGACCGGCGCTACAAATGGGCGCTGGATCATGCCGCGCGCGGCGATTTTGCCGCTGCCGCCGACATCCTCGTGCAGACCGTCCAACTCGCACCGGGCTTCGCCACCGCATGGTTTGCGCTCGGCGCCATTCGCGACCGCCTCGGCGATTGCGCCGGCGCCGTCGCCGCCTTCGAGAAAGTGTGCGCGGCCGACCCTGAGGATTACCACGGCGCGCGGCTGCAACTCGCGCGGCTCGGAGCCGGCGATGCCACGCCGGCCATGACGCCGACCTATGTCCGCCGGCTGTTCGATCAATACGCCGAACGGTATGACGCGGCGCTCACCGCGCGCCTCTGCTATCGCGCACCGGCGCTGCTCGGCGACGCAGTCGGCGTGGTGATGCGCCAAGCGGGACAGCCGATGCGTTACGGCTCCGTGCTCGATCTCGGCTGCGGCACCGGGCTCGCCGGCGCCGTCTTTCGGCCATTCGCCGAACAGCTTGCCGGCGTCGATCTTTCGCCGGCGATGATCGATCAGGCGGCGGCAAAGCACATCTACGACCGACTGATCGTGTCCGATCTTGTCGAGGCGCTGCAGGAAGAAGCGGCTGCGCCGCGAACATATCAGCTCGTGCTTGCCGCCGACGTCTTCGTCTATGTGAACGATCTCGCCCCGATCGTGTCCGGCGTTGCGACCGTGCTGGCGCCCGGCGGCTTGTTCGCCTTCACCGTCGAGACGTTTTCCAGCGACGGCGTCAAGCTGTTGCCGACGCTGCGCTACGCCCACAGCGAATCGCACGTTCGCGACCTGCTCGCCACGCGCGGACTGACGGTCGTCTCTCTCGTCCGGGCGGCCGTGCGCAGCGAGCGAGGGGTGCCGGTGGACAGTCTCGTGGTGGTCGCCCAGGCCTCGACCGCACCACGCTCGCCGGTTACGTCTCGCCCGTGACCGTCATCGAACGCCCCGCCGTCCTGCCGGAACGGTTCGCGCGCTGGTTTGAGAGCCGCGGCTGGACACCGCGCGCGCACCAGCTTGAACTCCTGGGCAAGGCGCGCGCCGGCCGCTCGGTGCTGCTGATCGCCCCCACCGGCGGCGGCAAGACGCTCGCCGGATTTTTGCCGAGCCTGGTGGAGTTAAGTGGAGCTGCCGAGTCACGCCAAGATTTGCCGACCACCCGCAGCCCGCTGCTCCCTCCCCCCTTGCAGGGGCGGTCGCCGAGCGAAGCGAGTCGGGAGGGGACTGATCGGCCAGATGCTGCTGACACCCCTCCCCAACGCTCCCCCTCAAGGGGGGAAGGAGCAGGTAGTGCCAGCGTCTCTATTGAGCAAACTCCTCGGCGCCTCCTCTCCACCGGCCGCGGCGTTCGGCGCGAGGGCGGGCTGCACACCCTCTACATCTCCCCGCTCAAGGCGCTGGCGGTTGACATTGCCCGGAACCTTGAAACCCCGCTGGCGGAAATGGAACTTCCGATCCGGATCGAGACGCGCACCGGCGATACGCCACCCTCCAAGCGTGCGCGCCAGCGTCGCGACCCGCCGCATATTCTGCTCACCACGCCCGAGCAGATCGCGCTCCTGCTCGCGTCCGCCGACGCGCCTTATCTGTTCGGATCGCTCAGGCGCGTCGTTCTCGACGAGCTGCATGCGCTGGTCACCTCCAAGCGCGGCGATCTTCTCTCGCTCGATCTCGCGCGCCTGTTTCGCCTGGCGCCGTGCCTCACCAGCATCGGGCTGTCGGCGACAGTGGCCGAACCCGACGAGCTGTGCCGTTTCATGGTGCCGCAGCAGCAGGGTGAAGCACGCGCAGACCTCGTCATCGCCCAGGGCGGTGCGGCGCCTGACGTATCGATACTCGACACGCGCGAACCACTGCCATGGTCGAGCCATTCGGCGCGCTACGCGCTCGGCGAGATCTACCAGCTCGTCAAGGCCCACCGCACCACGCTGATCTTCGTCAATACCCGCAGCCAGGCCGAAGGAATTTTTCAGGACCTGTGGCACCTCAACGACGACAATCTGACGATTGCGCTTCATCACGGCTCGCTGGATGTAGCGCAGCGGCGCCGGGTCGAAGGCGCGATGGCGAGCGGCCGGCTGCGCGCGGTCGTGTGCACATCGTCGCTTGACCTTGGCGTGGATTGGGGGGACGTCGATCTTGTCATCAATGTCGGCGCGCCGAAAGGCGCCTCGCGGCTGCTGCAGCGTATCGGCCGCGCCAATCACCGCATGGACGAGCCGTCGAAGGGCGTGCTCGTTCCCGCCAACCGCTTCGAAGTGCTGGAATGCCGCGCCGCCCTGGATGCTATCGCCGAGAACGCGCAAGACACGCCGCCCCTGCGGCTTGGCGCCCTCGACGTGTTGGCCCAGCACATCCTCGGCTGTGCCTGCGCCGGGACGTTTCTTGCCGACGATCTATACGCCGAGGTTAAGACGGCCGCGCCCTATCGGGGACTGACGCGTAGGGACTTCGACGCCGTGGTCGATTTCGTCGCCACCGGGGGATATGCGCTCAGGGCCTACGACCGTTTCGCCCGCATTCGCCAGGGCAAGGACGGACGCTGGCGGATCGCTCATCCCGGCGTTGCCCAGCGTTATCGGCTCAATGTCGGCACCATTGTCGAAGCCGACATGCTCAAGGTGCGCCTCGTGCGCTCGCGTGCGTCGAAATTGATCCCGCGCGGCGGTCGATTGCTCGGCCAGGTCGAAGAATATTTCGTCGAGACGATGGTGCCCGGCGACACGTTCGTGTTTGCCGGCGAGGTCCTCAAATACGAGGCTCTCGTCGAGGAGGAAGTCTACGTTTCGCGCTCGGCGTCCACTGACCCGAAAGTGCCGGCCTATGAAGGCGGCAAATTTCCACTTTCGACCTATCTGGCGGAACGGGTGCGCGGCATCCTCTCCGACCCGCAGCAATGGCGCGGACTGCCGGCGCAAGTGCGCGAATGGCTCGAAATACAAAAATGGCGGTCGCGGCTGCCGGGCCGGCGTGAGCTTCTGGTCGAAACCTTCCCCCGCGCCGACAAGCATTATCTCGTCTGCTATCCGTTCGAAGGACGGCTTGCGCATCAGACGCTCGGCATGCTGCTGACGCGTCGACTCGAGCGCGCGCGCTTAAGGCCGCTGGGCTTTGTCGCCAACGAATATGCTCTCGCGGTGTGGGGGCTGGGTGACGTCGCGATGTGTCTGCAGCGCGGTGAGCCTTCCCTTGCCGCCCTTTTCGACGAGGACATGCTCGGCGACGATCTCGACGCTTGGCTTGCCGAGTCGGCGATGATGAAGCGTACCTTTCGCAATTGCGCGATCATCGCCGGCCTGATCGAGCGCCGCTTCCCCGGCCAGGAAAAGTCGCGGCGGCAGCTCACGATCTCGACCGACCTTGTTTACGATGTGCTGCGCAGCCATCAACCCGATCACGTATTGCTCCGCGCGGCGCGCGCCGACGCGGCGACCGGGCTGCTCGACGTGCGCCGCCTCGGCGAAATGCTCTCGCGCATCAAGGGGCGAATCGTCCATAAGCCGCTCGACCATGTTTCTCCACTCGCGGTGCCGGTGATGCTGGAAATCGGGCGCGAGGCCGTTTACGGCGAGGCAGCCGAGTCGTTGCTCGCCGAAGCGGCGGACGAACTGGCGCGGGAAGCGATGCAATGAGCGCCCAGGCATCGCGCGTGTCGCGAACTTCGGGGGACCTTTCCCGCAAGGGTGAAGGAAGCAAAGAACACGCGATTGTCATTTCTGAGACGACCCTCCACGCCGATCCGGCCGGAGCGCTGTACTGGCCGGAGGAGAAGCTCCTGGTGGTTGCCGATCTGCACCTGGAGAAGGGCTCCGCGTTCGCGGCGCGCGGGGTGCTGCTGCCCCCTTACGATACCGCAGCGACGCTGGCGCGACTTGCTCGCCTTGTTGGGCGATATGCCCCTCAGTGCCTGGTCGCGCTCGGCGACAGCTTTCACGACGGCGAGGGGGCCGCCCGCATGTCCATGGTTGACCGCATCGCGCTCCAGGCCTTGCAACGGGGCCGCGATTGGCTATGGATCGCCGGCAATCACGATCCCAATCCCGCCGTGAACGTCGGCGGACGCTTCGCCGAGACACTGGTACTCGGGCCGATCACCTTCCGCCATAAGCCCTCGCCCGCTGCCTGCGATGGCGAAATCGCCGGTCACCTGCATCCGCTCGCGCGCGTGGCGCGGCGCGGTCACGCGGTGAGCCGGCGCTGCTTCGTCGGTGACGGACGACGTCTGGTGATGCCCGCGTTCGGCGCTTACGCCGGCGGTCTCAATGTTCGTGATCGAGCGGTGGCGATGTTGTTCGGCAGTCGGCCCATCACCGCGCATTTGCTCGGCGAACGTCGCCTCTATGCGGTTGCCGCCGTCCGCTGCCTGCCGGATTGATCGACGCGCTGCCGCTGCAATGCCGGTTCCTACCCTGGAATCGAGACCGGAGGCGGTTTCGGCTTCTGCTTGCGGGAAGTGTTTGCCGTTTGGGTCCAGGCCTTTTCAACCTTGACGTTGACGGCATCCTCCGGCTGCGGTTCGAGTGACCAGTTTTTGACCGCGAGGCGTGCCGCGGCGAGCGATGTCGGGTCGAGATGCGACGCGATCTCGTCGCGCTTCTTGGCGGCATCCTTGTCGCCCTGATTGGCCGCGAGTGCGAACCACTTGTAGGATTCCGTGTCGCTTTTCTCGACGCCGACGCCGCGCGCGTAGAGGATACCAAGATTGTATTGGCTGTCCTTGATGCCGTGATCGGCAGCCTTGCGGAACCAACCCGCGGCCTTGCCGTAATCGGGCTGGCCGTCGACACCCTCGGCGTAAAGCACGGCCAGATTATGCATGGCGTTGCCGTTGCCCTTCTGCGCAGCCGAAAGATAGAGGTCGCGGGCGACGGCGAGGTTCTTGGTGACGCCGATACCCCTTTCGTAGAATCCGCCCAGACGGAATTGCGCCGGCGCCAAGCCTGCCTTGGACGCGCGCTCCAGCCAGTACGCGGCCGCTTCGTCGTCTTGCAGCACGCCGCGACCGTCAGCAAAGCGTATTGCCACCACATAAGCGGCGGCAGGATTGCCGCCCAGGGCCGCCTTGCGCAGCGCCGGATTGCCGATTGTGTCGGGGAGCTTCTCCTCGAATGAAGCAGACGTGGAATCCGTCGATGGTGTGACCGCCGCAACAGAGTCCTGCTGCGGCAACGCACCGGTGATGTCAGGCGTCGCCCACGACGGCATCGCGGCCGCGGCTGGCCCGCTGACCGGGGCCGCGACCGGCACCGATGCGGTCTTCGGCGCCGCGCCTTCTACCGGCGCCATCGATTGCCGTTCCAGCTTTGACTTTACGGCGGCGGGCGTGCCGTCCGCCGGCGCCGCTTGCGCCGGATTGGATAGCGGTGCCGCTGAGCCGTGCACCGACGCCGGCTTGGCCGGGACTGCGGTTGGTGGCGCACCGGCAGACGACGGCGTTTGTTCCGCACGAGTCTGCGGGGAAGAGACGGGACCGAATCCGTTGAACAACCTCGTGGCGATGCTGGCGCCGCCGATCAGGATGAGAATGGCGCCGCCTGCGGCGAGCAACTTGCGCAGACGCTGCGACAGCCGCCCCGTCCCTCCGGCCGGCTGCGCAACCACTCCCGCACCGACTTTTTGCCCCGAGCCCTCCCAAGCCGTGGCCTGAGCCGCGCGCCGCGCGGCGGCAATGAAATCGGGCCGCTCGGCATCCGCAATGACGGGTGGCTTTCCCGCGGCGACTGCGGTTTCGGAGGTCAAACTGCTTCGCGAGCGGCCTGCGTCGGAACGGGGTTCGAGCGGGTGGTCGGGAGGAAGCGTCGGATCGAGCGGGTGACGTGGCGCCGCCGCGTTGTTGGCATCCGCAGTCTTCGACGACGGCGGTTCCGGCACAATCGGAGTGGCTTCGGAAACGGTTGGAGTCGACTCCGGCGACTGCAACTGAGCCGGCACCGGCAGGTTGGCCGCACCCGAGCGGCGTGTCGGCTCTCCGCGCAAGCCGCCTTCAATTACGGCCAGGCGCTCAATCACGCGCTCCACGGTGCCCTGGATGACTTCAAGCGAATCCTGCGTCCGCCGCTCAAATTCGCTCGCTCCGGCGCCACCTTGCCCGACGATTTGTGCTGCCGCGGGCATCAGACCGTGAATGTCGCGCATCTGTTCGATGTGCACCAGGAGATCGGCGAGGCCGCGCTCGATAGCTTCCAAATGGCCAAGCCGCGCGTCGGATGCATCGAACCGTTGCACCAAGGTGGCAATCCGGTCCTCCAGATGCGCGAGAGCGGCGTGATCGGTATGCGTTAACTGCACCCATTCAAGCTTTTCGATCAGCCCCGCCAGCAGCGTTTCCAGGTCGCGCGGCACTGCGTGGCCGGCCTCGCTCGATGCGGTGAGTGCGCCAACGAGCGTGTCGAGACGTTGATCGAGCGCCGAAACGGCCTGCCCGGTGGCCGCATTGTTGGCGATGGCGTCAACCCGCTCCGAGAGCCCGGCGGCGAGGGTGTCGAGGCGGTGTTCGAGCCCCGAGATGGCTTGGCCGGATGCCGCATGATTGGCGATGCCGTCGACTTGAGCGGCAAGCGCGCTTCCCAGCGTGTCGATGCGTTGTTCGAGGGCCGATACGGCGTAACCGGTCGCAGCGTTATCGGCGAGGCTGTCAACCTGCGCCGCCAACGTCCGCACGTCTTCCGCGACTTTCGTCAGCGTGTCGTTGGACGCCACATGCGCAACGATTCCGCGTAAACCGCCGATCGCCGCTTCGAGCTGTTGCAGGGCCGATGGGTCGTCCCTGGCGAGAATGAGATCGAGCTTTTGCGTCAGCGAATCCACCGCCTCCTCGAAACCGACCAGGCTCTCGGCCGGCGTCAGCGCGTGCAAGGCATGGTGGGCTTCGGAAAGTCCGCGCTCGAGGCCTGACAGTGCGCTCGGATCGACGCCGGACTGGCGGCTATGATCGATCCGTTCGCCGAGAGCCTTGATCTCCGTTTCGATCGACTCCAGCGCGCGCCGCGGCAAGGCTTCATTGAGTTGGTGGCCGATCTCCGCGAGATCTGCCCGGATCGCCGCCATGGCTTTTTCAAGGTCACGTGCCGGCGCCAAAGCATCGATCTGCGCCGTGATGCGACGCAACTGCTCCTCCAACCCCGAAAAATCCATCGCAGGAGGACCGCCCGCGTCGGCGGGAGGGGATGTGACAACGGCCGTCTCATCCGTCTCGGCAATGTGCGCCACTGGCGGCGACGGCATCGTGGCCTCGCCGTCCAACGCGCGCTGCCGTGCCGTGATCTCGGCGACGGCCTGATCGATCAGTAGCACCTGTTCGTGCGTGCGCTGCGGCTCCGCCGGATTGCCAGTCGCCTCGCCACCGTCCTGTCGCTGGGGCTGTTCATTGGGCGGTTCGGACCTCGCCGACGCGGAGCTTCGCCGCGCAATTTGGGCGAGCGACATCCGGTCGAGCTGGCGCGTCAGATCGTCGAGACGTGCGTGGAAGTCGCCCAGCTTTTCCCGCGCGCGCGCCGTCGCTTCCGGTTCGGGCTTCCGGGACTGTTGGCCGCTGTCAGGTAGGCCATTGGACCTTACGGGCAGCGCCGCATCGACACGCGCCGATTCTCCATGGCCTCGATCGCCGCGATAGGGGCGGCCGGCGTACTTGCCGTCGCGATTGCGCCCGCTGCCTTCGCGAGGGAGCGGCTGGCGCGCTCGGCCATCCATCGAATCCTCGCTCTCGGTTGTTTGAATGACGCCGTTCAGCCATTGGCCGACAGACACATCTGATGGTCGCGCAGGCTCGCGCCCGACCTCGCGCGTTTTCGGGCGAAGACCAAACAAGCTCCATGGACCGCCAGATTTCATCCTCGCGCCCAGGCCAAATCGAAGGAGGCAGAACTTGCCCTGCCTCAAGCCGGCACCCGTAAGATGCGGATGCACGGCACGATCCTCTGTCCCCACGGGGACTTTTCCGGATTAGGGTAAACAACTGATTAATCCACACACTGCTACTCGGCACCGCTACTCGGCGCGCGCTTCTCGCGCGCGGACTTGTCGCAATCCGTGTACGCAGGCCGCGCTACGCAGGACTGCAACCCGTCAAGTCTCCCGACGGACGACGAATCGCTTGCGCGTAACCGTTACGGTTACCTGTTAATCATTCCCGACACAACGCCGCTCATGCAACGGTCGGCCAACCGACACCATCAATCCGCGGAATGGCTCATGAATCCGCGGAATAGCTCATGGCGCAGAGCACGATTGCCCCAATGCCTGATCCGGTGACAATCCGGGATGCCCCGCGTCATCGCTTCGGCAGCCCCGGCGGGGCGGGCGAACGCGACCTGCCCATGACCATCGGCGAAGTTGCGGGCGAATTCGGAATAACGCCGCGCGCATTGCGGTTCTACGAATCCAAGCGCCTAGTCGCGCCACAGCGCGAAGGAGCGCTTCGCCTGTACTGCCGCCGCGATCGCGAGCGCATTGCGCTTATCCTCACCGGCCGCCGGCTTGGCTTCACGCTTGCGGAAATCAAGCGTCTCGTCGACGGACCGGACGGCAGCAAGCTGCGTTTGACCCGCCAGACTTGCGTTGAGCAGATCAACATGTTGGAACGACAGAAGCGCGGTATCGAGCGGGCGCTGGACGAATTGCGCCATATCTACAGCTCGTTCTATAGAAAGCTTGGCCGGGGTTAGCGCGGCGACGATCGGCCCGAATGCGGCGCAGGTATCGTTGCCCGAATGCGGCAGACTGCGGTCATCGCGCAAGCCGCGCCTCCCAAGCTGCAGCCAAATCGCCGCCAAGCCGAATCGTCGAAATCGCCGCCTTGATCCGCGAGCAATTTCTGCAGCGAGAATCGCTTCCCGGCACCCGCCTTGCACCGGCGCGGCATCGCGGCTGTTCCCAGCGAGGCGTTCGGCTGGTCCACAGCTCGGGCAATAGCTGGTATGAATGGAAATCTGTCGATCGAGGGTTGGGAACCGCGCTGCAGCCCTCGCGCAAGGAGAGGCCATGCCTGACGCCTTCATCTACGATCACGTCCGCACGCCGCGCGGCCGCGGCAAGGCCGACGGCGCGTTGCACGAAGTGACTGCGCTCAGCTTGGCGAGCCAGGTTCTTGGCGCGATCAAAAACCGCAATGAGATCGACACCGCCCTGGTCGACGACGTGGTGATGGGCGTGGTCGATCCGGTCGGCGAGGCTGGCGCCAATATCGCTCGCACGGCTGCGCTGGTCGCCGGCTACGGCGACAGCGTCGCCGGGGTGCAAATCAACCGCTTCTGTGCCTCCGGCCTCGACGCCGTCAACTTTGCGGCGGCGCAGATCATGGCCGGGCAGCAGGACTTGGCCGTGGGCGGCGGCGTCGAATCGATGAGCCGGGTCGGCATCGGGGCGGCCGGCGGGGCCTGGTCGGTCGACCCCTCGATCGCGGTAGCACACTACTTTCTGCCGCAGGGGGTTTCCGCCGACCTGATCGCCACGAAGTACGGCTTCTCGCGCGACGACGTCGATGCCTACGCAGTAGAGAGCCAAAAACGCGCGGCGACGGCCTGGGACGAGGGCCGCTTTTCGCGCTCGGTCATGCCGGTAAGGGATGTCAACGGATTGACCGTTCTGGCCAAGGACGAGCACATGCGGCCGGGCACGACCATGCAATCGCTCGCCGCCTTGAAGCCATCGTTCGCGCAGATCGGAGACCAGGGCGGATTCGATGCCGTCGCCGTTCAGGCGCATCCGGAGGTCGAGTCCGTCAGGCACGTGCATCACGCCGGTAATTCCTCGGGCATCGTCGACGGAGCTGCCGCTGTGCTGGTTGGCAGCGCGCGCGCCGGCAAGCGTTCGGGGCTTAAGCCGCGCGCGAAAATCAAGGCCTTCGCCAATATCGGCTCGGAGCCGGCGCTGATGCTCACCGGGCCGGTCGACGTCACTGAAAAGGTCCTCAGGAAAGCACATATGCGCCTTGCCGATATCGATCTCGTCGAGATCAACGAGGCGTTTGCTTCGGTGGTTCTGCGTTACTTGCAGGCGTTCGATCTCGATCCGGCCAAGGTGAACGTCAACGGCGGCGCGATCGCCATGGGACATCCGCTTGGAGCCACCGGCGCGATGATTCTCGGCACCGTGCTCGACGAGATCGAGCGGCGCGGTGCCGCGACCGCTCTGGTGACGCTGTGCATCGGTGCCGGCATGGGCACTGCCACGATTATCGAGCGGGTGTGAAGCTCATGCCCAAGATCGACATCGCCAATGTTCCGGTGGACACCCGCACCGGCTATCCGCCGCCGTTCGATCGTGTCGTTTTCGGTCGCGAACGCAAGCGGCTCGGCAATGCTGCCGGCCTCGACCAGTTCGGAGTCAATCTGACGAGGCTTCGGCCCGGCGCCGCTTCCGCGCTGCGCCACTGGCACCAACGGGAAGACGAGTTGGTCTTCATTCTCGAAGGCGAGGTCGTGCTTGTTGAAGACGACGGCGAGACGCTGCTGAGAGCAGGTGACGCCGCCGGCTTTCAGGCCAACAGCGGCAACGGTCATCAGCTTCTCAACAAGTCCGATCGCGACGTCGTTTATCTCGAAGTGGGCACACGCTCGAAACACGAACGCGTCGAGTATTCCGACGTCGATCTCGCGGTCGTCCGCGACGAGCAAGGCATGCGCTACACACACAAGAACGGCGACCTTTATCGATGAGCGGCAATGATTTCATCCTCGACATTGGCAGCGACGGCATCGCTCTGGTCACCTGGAACGCGCCCGCGCGCTCGATGAACCTCATCGATGCGGACGCGACCGAAGAACTGTCGGCCATCGTCGAGAAGCTCGCAGGCGATCCTGCGGTTAAGGGCGCCGTCATCACCTCAGGCAAGGATACGTTCTGCGCGGGTGCCGATCTCGCGGTGCTGGAGACTTTGAGCCGCAGCTTCACCGAATTGGCGGCCTCGGCAGGCGAGGAGACGGCGAATGAGCGCCTTTTCGCGGACAGCCGCAAGTGGTCGCAGCTTTGCCGCCGCATCGAGACCTGCGGCAAGCCCTGGGTCGCGGCGATCAACGGCACCGCGCTCGGCGGCGGATTCGAGCTGGCGCTCGCCTGTCATCGTCGCATCGCCGCGCAAAGCGACAAGACCCGGCTCGGTTTGCCTGAGATCAAAGTAGGCCTGTTTCCCGGCGCCGGCGGCACGCAACGGATCGCGCGCATGCTGCAGCCGGCCGATGCGCTGCAATTTCTGCTCAAGGGCGACCAGATCAACGTCGAGCGCGCCAAGGCGATGAGGCTCGTCGATGCGGTGGTGCCGCTCGGCGATCTTATCAAGGCGGCGAAGGAGTGGATCACCGCAGGCGGCGACCCCAAGGCGCCCTGGGACCGTGAAGGTTTCAGGCTGCCGGGCGGGCCGGTCTACTCGAAAGCGGGCATGATGGTGTTCACGCCGGCCAACGCGCTCTACCGGCGCGAGACATACGACAATTATCCGGCGGCGCGCGCCATCATGCAGGTCGTCTATGAGGGTCTTCAACTGCCGATGGACCAGGCGCTGCGGGTCGAATCGCGGTATTTTGCGAAAATACTGCGCTCGCCCGAAGCGGCGGCGATGATCCGCTCGCTGTTCGTGTCGTTGCAGGAGATCAACAAAGGCGTGCGCCGTCCCGCGGCGATACCAAAACGGCCGATGAAGAAGATCGGCGTGCTTGGCGCCGGCTTCATGGGCGCCGGCATTGCCTATGTTAGCGCGCTTGCGGGTCTCGACGTGGTGCTCGTCGACCGCGATCCGGAAACGGCTGCAAAGGGAAAAGCGCATTCCGAAGCGCTGATGAACGAACAGGTCGAGCGCGGCCGCGCCAGCTCCGCCGACCGCGATGCCTTGCTCGCGCGAATCGAGCCGACCGCCGACTATGTGGCGCTGCAGGGTTGCGATCTCCTCATCGAGGCGGTTTTCGAAGACCGCAAGGTCAAGGAAGAAGCGATCGGGCGGGCGCGCAATGTGATCAGCAACCAGGCGATTTTCGGCTCGAATACCTCGACCCTGCCGATCACGTCGCTCGCCGCCGCGGCGAAGGATCGCAAGCGCTTCATCGGCATTCATTTCTTCTCGCCGGTCGAACGGATGAATCTGGTTGAAATCATCCTGGGCAGGGACACCGGCGACGAGGCGCTTGCCGGCACGATCGATTTCGTGCGGGCAATCCGCAAGACCCCGATCGTGGTCAACGATTCGCGCGGTTTCTATACCTCGCGCGTGGTCGGCACCTACCTGCGCGAAGGCCATCTAATGGTGAGCGAGGGCGTGCCGCCGGCGATGATCGAGAATGTCGGACGCATGGCCGGCATGCCGGTGGGGCCGCTCGCGCTCAACGACGAAGTGGCAGTCGATCTGGCCTGGAAGATTCTCAAGGCCGCCGAAACCGACCTTGGTCCCGAAGCGGTCGATCCGCGGCAAAAGTCGCTGCTTAGGGATATGGTGGAAAAATACGGCCGCCTCGGGCGCAAGAACGGCAAGGGCTTTTACGACTATCCGCAAGCCGCCCCAAAACGGCTGTGGCCAGGGTTGATCAACCTGCAGCCGAAGCAGCTTGATCCGGATACGATCGACGTGGCGCAGCTCAAGCAGAGACTTCTCGCCATCCAGGCGCTTGAATCCGCCCGCTGCGTGGAGGAAGGCGTTGTGACCGACATGCGCGAGGCCGATGTCGGATCCATTCTCGGATTCGGCTTCGCGCCTTTTACCGGCGGCACGATTTCCTATATCGACGGCATGGGCGCAAAAGCGTTCGTCACGCTGTGCAACGGTTTCGCGACGCGCTACGGTGATCGCTTCAAGCCTTGCAAACTCTTGGTCGACATGGCGAAAAACGGTCAAACCTTCTATCTTCGTTTCCCGCCGAAAGCACGCGAGGCAGCGGCATGAGCGACGCACAGCCCGCATTGGCCTTCGCCGCGCGCCGCGTGTAAGGTCGCGGCCTATTTTCTCCGGGATAAGGCATGGCGCGTGATCAAGTCGACCTGACGCCTATCGAGCGGCGGGACGAACTCGTCGCGTGGCTTGAGCATGGTGCCAAGCCGAAGTCGCAGTTCCGCATCGGCACTGAGCACGAAAAGTTCGCCTTCACTCTCGAAGGGCATCACCCGGTGCCTTACGAGGGACCGCGCGGCATTCGCAAATTGCTCGAAGGCATGCAGCACATCCTGGGCTGGGATCCCATCCTGGAAGGCGCGGACGTCATCGGCCTTTACGACGTCACCGGCGGCGGCGCCATCACCCTCGAACCCGGCGGCCAGTTCGAATTATCGGGCGCGCAACTGGAGACCGTGCATCAGACGTCGCGCGAAATCGTGGCGCATCTGGCGCAAGTGGGCGAGGTGGCGCGCCCTTTGCGCATCGGCTTCCTCGGCATCGGCATGGCGCCGACATGGACGCGCGCGGAAATGCCGAAAATGCCGAAGGGTCGCTACAAGATCATGACCGGCTACATGCCGAAGGTCGGCACACTCGGTCTCGATATGATGTATCGGACTTGCACGGTGCAGACCAATCTCGACTTCTCATCCGAAGCCGACATGGTGAAGAAGCTGCGCGTTTCGCTGGCGCTGCAGCCGATTGCCACCGCGTTATTCGTCAATTCGCCGTTCACCGAGGGAAAGCCCAACGGCTTCCTGTCGTTCCGCGCGGAAATCTGGCGGCACACCGACAGCGACCGCACCGGAATGCTGCCGTGGGCATTTGAGCCTGGAATGGGCTTCGAGCGCTGGGTCGACTACGCGCTTGATGTGCCGATGTACTTCGTCAAGCACGGCGACGAGTATGTCGATGCAAGCGGGCAATCATTTCGTGACCTAATGGCCGGCAAGCTGTCCGCAATGCCCGGCGCCCGCGCCACGATCTCCGATTGGGCCAATCATCTCAGCTCGATCTTCCCGGAGGTGCGGCTGAAGCGCTATCTGGAAATGCGCGGTGCCGACTCGGGCCCGCTGGCGAACCTCCTGGCGTTGCCGGCCCTCTGGGTCGGCCTCCTTTATGACGACGCCTCGCTCGACGCCGCCTGGGACCTGGTCAAGAGCTGGAGCGCCGAAGAGCGGCAGCGACTGCGCGATGACGTGCCGAGGCTTGGACTTGCCGCGACGATCCACGGTCGGACGGTCTTCGCCGTGGCCAGCGAAATTCTCCAATTCGCCCGCGCCGGACTGGCTCGCCGCAAACGGATCGATGCCTCAGGACGGGACGAGACGCGCTACCTCGATATCCTCGATGATTTTGTCGTGCGTGGCACCACCCCCGCACAGGAGCTGTTGGAGAAATTCAACGGAACCTGGAACGGCTCGGTCGATCCGGTCTTTGCCGAAGGCGCATTTTGAGCGCGCGACCCGCGCCCAGGTGACCGTCTCGTTGGCGATATGCCATCTCGTGTAACCGAAATAGCGACACGCCCGCAACTCGTCGCCCGTCAAGAGACAGAATGATACCGCTGTTTTGATCTTATTTTTACGACTTCCGACCAGAATGGACACATGACCAAGACCCTGACCGCCGAGGTCCAGCGCAAAAATGCCGAACGGCAACTGTTCGGCGCCCGACGGGCATTGAACCATCTCGTCGAACTCTATGACAGCGGTCAATGGCGCCTTCTCTATAAGGAAGACACGTTTGCCGAAGCGGTACGCCAGGCGCGGCAGGCGGTCGAACGTTGGACCGACATCGTCACCAAGTCGGAGAGCGCACCTAGCTCCGACGACTGATCATCCGCCACACATCCCGACGACCGATCTGCTGTCCCGCTGTCAAGAGCAGCTCATCGCTGTTCGCTATCCGCGAGGTGGAGCGCGGCAGTACGGCGTGACATCGAAGCGAGCTCCCCTGTATGCTTCGATAAACCGTCAGGTCGGTCTCCCGAGGTGACTCCATGGCCGTTGGTGATGCAAAGGTCTCAGTGCTGTCCCGCCGCCGCGTGTTGAAAAAGTCCACGCTGGCCGCCGGTGCGTTGGTCCTGCCGGCGATCTCACGCCGGGTGGGCGCGGCCACGCTGAAGAAGGTGGAGATGACGCTCGACTGGATTTATCAGGGTCCAAATGTCGGCTTCATGGTGGCCCAGCAGAAGGGCTTTTATCGCGATGCGGGGCTTGATGTCACCATCAACTCCGGAAAGGGCTCGGGCACCACGGCCCAATTGGTCGGCAGCAAGGCAACTCAGATCGGGTTTGCCGACGGTTATGTCGTCGGCAACAGCGTTGCCAGAGGCATCGCGATCAGAACCGTCGGCAGCATATTCAGGCGCAATCCAGCCGCCGTCGTAACGCTGGCCGATTCCGGCATCGAGACGCCGAAGGATCTCGCGGGCAAGAGTGTCGCCATGACCGCGGGCAGTGCGCAATTTCAGCAGTGGCCGGCCTTCGTCAAAGGCGCCGGAGTCGACGATTCCAAGATCCGGATCATCAATGTCGATCCGGCCGGGGTCGGACCGGCGCTGGTGAGCGGCAAGGTCGATGCAATCTGCGGCTTTGCCCAGGGTTACGTGCCGGCGATCGAAATCCGCAGCAAGAAAAAGGTGCGCATCTTCTGGTTTGCCGATTACGGCGTCACCGTCGTCTCAAACGGCATCATCGTGCACCAGGACCTGATCAAGAGCGATCCCGACCTGTTGCGCACTTTCGTGCCGCCGACAATCAAAGGCTTCCTGTATGGGCGGCAACACCCCGCCGAGGCAGTGGCTGCGGTCAGGGCGTATCTGCCGACCATCACACCGGCGATCACCCGGCGCGAGCTGGAGCTCTCATGGAAAACCTGGGTGACGCCGAACACCAAGGGCAAGCCGCTCGGCTGGGGTTCGGATGCCGATTGGGCTTCAACCATTCAAGTGCTTAAGCGATATGGCGGGGTCACCGCCGCGCTTGCACCGAGCGAGCTCTATACGAACGAGTTCGTGCCAAGCGGAGCCGAATACGTCCCGCCGCAGGAGGCGTGATGGATCGCGATCCCGCGGCAGAAGAATTACGCTAACCGCGCGGCGGCGCGTGGCTGCTGCTGAGGAGCTAACCGAGGCGAGGCATGACACGCCCTTTCGCCTGCCTGTATGTTGTCTCCGTGCCGCAACGACATCCGCCGGGAGGTACTTTCATGAATTCGCAGCTTTTTCCCCGCGCACCACTGTCGCGCCGTCGCTTTCTCAAAAATTCGGCACTGGCGGCGGGAACGATCGCTGCGCAGGCGGCGCCGTTACGTGCTCGCGCGGCAGCACCTCTCAAATCCGTAACGTTCACGCTCGACTGGCTCTACCAGGGCGCCAGCGTCGGATTTTTGGTGGCAAAGGAGAAGGGCTATTACCGCGATGCCGGGCTCGACGTATCGATCAGCCCGGGAAACGGTTCGGCAACGACTGCTCAACTTGTAGCGAGCAAGGCGACACAGATCGGCTTTTCCGACGGATATGTCGTCGGTAACAGCATCGCCAAAGGCATGAAGATCAAGACCGTCGGCAGCATCTATCGGCGCGACCCCGCCGCGCTGATGGTGTTGGATGATTCGCCGATCAAGACGCCGAAGGATCTCGAAGGCAAGACCGTCGCCATGACGGCGGGCAGCGCGCAGTTTCAGCAATGGCCGGCTTTCGCAAAAGGCGCCGGCATCGATCCTTCCAAAATCCGGATCATCAACATCGATCCAGCCGGCGTCGGCCCGGCCTTGGTCAGCGGCAAAGTCGATGCCATCGGTGGCTATGTCTTCAGCTATGCGCCGAGCATCGAAATTCGCGGCAAGAAAAAGCTGCGAATGTTCTGGTTCGCGGATTACGGCGTGACCGTGGTGAGCAACGGCATCATCGTGCATCTGGACACGCTCAAGAGCAGCCCCGACATCCTTCGCGGCTTTGTCCCGGCTACGATCAAAGGCTTTCTCTACGGCCGCCAGCACATCGACGAAGCGATCGCCACCGTGAAGAAATACCAGCCCACCGCCAATCCGGAAGTGACCCGGCTCGAATGCGAGCTTGGGTGGAAGACCTGGGTGAGCCCCAACACCAAGGGCAAGCCGCTCGGCTGGGCGTCCGAGACCGACTGGGCCGGCACCATCGAAGTGCTCAGGCAATACGGCGGCGTGACGGCCCCGCTGCAGACCAGCCAACTCTACACCAACGAATTCGTCCCAACCGGCGCGCAATACGTGCCGCCCCAGCAAGCCTAGTGTCGCGGTTCAGAAGTCCGCATCATTTCTGCCGCGACCTCGTCATGCGGATTTCTGAACCAAAGCCACACGAGATCAATAAGTTGCGAGTGTCCTTCGATTCCGAAGTTCGCAAACGAGGGTGCCGCATAATGATGCGAACTTCGGAATCGGGACACTAGGACCCAACGCCGAGGCGCGGCCATGATCGCGACCGAACGCGATCTTGCAAGCGTTGCCGGTGTGCTTATCGGCAAGGCGATCCGACTTTCGGCGGCCGAGCGGCACCTTGTGCCGCGAAGGTCCGCAGTCCCGACGCGAACGCTCAAAGCTATCCGTGCAGCGATCCGCGCCGGCGACGATCCGCTCGGCGAAGCCTTCTGCCGCATCCGCACACCCGGGGAACGGCGCAGTCAGGGCGCCACCTACACGCCGAAGCCGATCGTCGATGCCATGATCGCATGGGCGGCTGCGACCGGCACGCCGCAACGCATCGTCGACCCGGGCGCCGGCAGCGCGCGCTTCCTTTGTGCCGCCGCAAGGGCGTTTCCAAGGGCGGATCTCATCGCGGTCGAAATTGATCCGCTCGCGTCCTTGCTGGCGCGCGCCAACGCGGCCGTACTCGGCTTCGCCAGGCGCCTGACGGTTCAACTCGGTGACTATCGCGATTTCGCCTTGCCGGCGATTGACGGCCCCACCCTTTTTGTCGGCAACCCGCCTTACGTCCGCCATCACGACATCGCGCCAACGTGGAAAGCCTGGTTTACCGACGCCGCGCGATCGTTCGGCTTCGCCGCAAGCGGCCTCGCCGGCCTTCACGTCCATTTTTTTGTCAAGACGCGCCAACTCGCCCGGCCGGGCGATTTCGGCGCCTTCATCACCGCCGCCGAATGGCTCGACGTGAATTACGGCTCCGTGCTTCGCCGGATGCTCGCCGACGAGCTTGGCGGCACCGCCTTGCACGTTATCGATCCGAAGGCCTTGCCGTTCTCCGGCACCTTCACCACCGGCGCCATCACGTGTTTCCGCGTCGGTCGTCGCCCCGATCGGTTTACGTTTCGCAACATCGGCACGCTCGACCAGCTCGCCCCGCTTTCGCAGGGCGCGACCGTCGACTGGAACGACGTGGAATCCGCCCCGCGCTGGTCTGCCTTTCTCCGCCGCGCGGCCCCGGCACGCCACAACGATATCGAGCTTGGCGAGTTCTTCCGGGTGCATCGCGGCCAGGTGACGGGCTGCAACGCCGTCTGGATTGTCGGACCCAATGCGCCGAGCGTGCCGGCGCGCTTTCTGTTTCCCTCGATCACCAAGGCGCGCGAGCTGCTCGCCGCCGGCGACGCGCTTATCAGCGCCGCGCATCTCAAAGCCGTCATCGACCTTCCCGTCGACCTCGACGAATTGACTGCGCGCGAGCGCGTTCAGGTCGAGGAGTTTCTAGTGTGGGCCAAGCGCCTCAAAGCCCATCAGAGCTTCATCGCCACGCACCGCCGCGCGTGGTGGTCGGTTGGCCTCAAACAGCCGGCGGTCATCCTGTGCACCTACATGGCCCGCCGAGCCCCCGCGTTCGTGCTCAACCGCGCTGGCGCCCGCCACCTCAATATTGCCCACGGCCTTTACCCCCGCGAACCCTTCTCCGACCGCGATTTGGCAGCGATCCTCGCCTATCTGCGGCGGCACACCGGCACAGCCGGTGGCCGGGTCTATGCGGGCGGCTTGGTGAAATTCGAGCCGAAGGAGCTTGAGCGAGTCCGGCTTCCGCGCCTGGAAGACGTTCATCGCTTACTCGCCGAAGAAAATGACAGCGCCGAAACTATCCGGCGCCAATCCCTGCAAGCGCCTGGTGCATGACATCGGCGGCAAAGCCGCGACGCGGCGCCTCCGCGGCGCTCAGGAGTCCTGGGGCAGTTCATGCGCCCATTTCGCCCGGATGCGGGCATCCAGTTCTTTGCTGGATCGCGCAATCGCGGGAAATGTCTTTTGCCGATTGAATGGTATGCAGGCGTCGATCACGACGCGGGAATTACGCCGATCCTTTTCCGTGTCGTAGCACATCGGATCGAGCGCCGAGCTCCAGCCGCCGTGGATGATGTCGACCTGCAGGCGCGGATCGCAGCGCGTGCACATCGCCCAAATGACGTCGTTGATGTTGGTCGGATCGATGTCTTCGTCCACCACGATGGTCCAGCGGTTGCAATAGGCCCCGGCATGACAATGCGAGGCGACCATACCGGCCTGCTTGGCGTGCCCGCCGTAAAGCTGCTTGATCGAGACCGTGAGCATGAATCGGCTGCCGCCGGCTTCGTGCGCCCACACGCCTTTCACCTCCGGGATGCCGGCGGCCTCAAGCTGATTCCAGACCGCGCCGCAGCGATAGGTGCCGAGGTAAAACGTGTTGTCGTTGGGCGGGACGGCCGGAATCGCGCCGGTGAGAATCGGGTCGTTCCGATGCATCATCGTCTCAATGCGGATGGCCGGCTCAAGCGCGCTGCCGGAAGCATAGTAGCCGGTCCACTCGCCGAGCGGTCCTTCCTGCACCGTGTCCTTCGGGTGGATGAACCCTTCGAATGCGATCTCGGCGTTGGCCGGCACCGGCAGACCGGTGCGCGGCATGTTGAATACCTCGATCGGCTCGTCGAAAATTCCGCCGGCGGCCTCCATCTCATTTTTGCCGTACGGAATTTCGAGCCCCGCCAGCATCAGCAGCGCCGGATGCATCCCGGCAATGACGGCGACGGGGCAGGGCTGGCCGCGGTCGTGATATTTGCTCATGATGATGCGTCCGTGCTTGCCCGGCGACATCATGATCGCCGCCACGTTCGGCTCTATGCTCTGAACGCGGTAACATCCGTAGTTGAGCCAGCCCGAATCGGGATCCTTCATCACCACCATGCAGCCGGTGCCGATATAGGGCCCGCCGTCGCGCTCATGCCACACCGGCGTCGGGATTTTTTTGATATTCACGTCCTTTCCCTCGAGCACGTTTTCCAGGAGTGGACCGCCGTTGACCGGCTTCGGCAAATGCGATGGCGCGCGTTTCATGTAGTTTCGCCACCATTGGATCAGCTCCATTTCCGACGCCTGCGGCGGCAGCCCGAGCGCGACATTGATCCGCGGCACCGAGGTGATCATGTTGGCGACCACGCGATATCCTTTGGGAAATCCCGGCACGTCATCGAACATCAGGGCTGGATTGCCCATTTTCCGCTGATAGATGTCGACAATGCCGCCGATATCCTCTTTGGGTTCGGCTCCCTTGATGTGCTTGAGTTGTCCGGCGGTTTCGATGGCGCCGATCCAATCGCGAAGGTCCTTGTTGGCCATAAGTTCCTCTGCCTCTGCGTCCTGCGCGCCGCCATGGTCCTGAATTTCCGCCGCAAGGCAACCGCAAATTTGAAGGTCCGCGTGCCTCGTCCGTCATGCCTGCGGGCGGCGGCGGGCGCTTGATGACAGCACCGGCGGCTTGCTTGTATGCTGCGGAGCCGTCCAGCACTCTCCGGGGAGGACCTCATGAATAAACCTGCTTCTCAGCGCATGCCGCTTTCGCGGCGCCGGCTCCTCAGTAGAACGGCCGGCGCGGCTGCTGGCCTCGCCCTGCCGCTGGCGCCTTTCCCGGGCCGCGCCGCAACCGCGCTCAAGCCCGTGAGCATGACGCTCGATTGGGTCTATGAGGGACCCAATGTCGGATTCCTGATCGCGCACGATCAGGGTTATTTTCGCGACGCCGGACTTGATGTCTCCATCACGGCCGGGACAGGCTCTGGCAATACGGCTCAGTTGATCGCCAACAAGGCGGCCCAGGTCGGCTTTTCCGACGGCTATGCCGTCGCCAGGGGCATCTCGAAGGGCATGAACATCAAGACGATCGGCAGCATCTACCGCCGCAACCCGTCGGCCATCATCGTGCTCGCGGATTCACCGATCAAATCGCCGAAGGACCTGGAGGGCAGGACCCTGGCGATGATCGCCGGCAGCGGCCAATTCCAGGAGTGGCCGGCCTTCATCAAGGGCGCCGGCCTCGACGCCTCGAAAATCCAGATCGTCAATCTGACGCCGCCGAGCCTTGGACCGGCCCTGATCAGCGGCAAGGTGGATGCGATCGGTGCTTACGTACAGAGCTACGTGCCCGCCATCGAGATCCGCGGCAATAAAAAGGCGCGCTATTTCTGGTTTTCCGATTACAATGTCAGGGTCGTCTCGAACGGCATCATCACCCACAACGACCTGATCAAAAGCGACCCTGCGCTCCTGCGGGCTTTCGTACCCGCCGCGATCAAGGGATTCCTCTACGGCCGTCAACATCCCGACGAGGCGGCAGCCACCGTAAAGAAGTATTCGCCGACGGTCGACGTCGCGATCATCAAGCGCGAGTTCGAATTATCGTGGGAGACCTGGGTGACGCCCAACACCAGGGCTAAGCCGCTCGGTTGGGGTTCCGATGTCGACTGGCGGGCGACCGTCTCGGTACTCAAGCAGTACGGCGGCGTCACCACGCCGCTCACCACGAGCGATCTGTATACCAACGCATTCATTCCGAGCGGCGCCGCCTATGTACCGCCGCAGCCGGCCTAGCCGATCGTCAGTTCAAACGACATCGGCCGGGCAATCGAAGGGGCGATACGACGGCTCATGACAGCCGCGGCAACTTGGCCTTATGCTGTTTGCGACCGCGCTGACGATCCCGAACATATGCCAGCGCAGAAATTCCACGCGGCTGTGACATAGTGAACGAAGCCCCCGAACACGACCCCGCATATCTGCGCATCGAGAATCTGTGCAAGGTTTACGGCACGCGCGACGGCGAAGTACGCGCCCTGAACAACGTTTCCTTCACGCAGCGGCGCGGCGAGTTCATTTCCCATGTCGGGCCGAGCGGCTGTGGCAAAAGCACGCTGTTGATGATTGCGGCCGGGCTCATCCCATCGTCGAGCGGAACGGTGGAGGTCAACGGGCGCGTCGTTGACCGGCCGCGTACCGACATCGGCATCGTGTTTCAGAGTCCGGTGCTGCTCGATTGGCGCACCGCGCTCGGCAACGTCATGTTGCAGGCGGAAGCCCGCAAGATGAACCGCAAGGAAGCCGGAATTCGCGCGCGGCAGCTCTTGGCGACGGTGGGGCTCTCGGGCTTCGAGGACAGATATCCGCACGAACTTTCCGGCGGAATGCGCCAGCGGGTTTCGATTTGCCGGGCGCTGATCCATAATCCGGATCATTTGCTCATGGATGAACCGTTCGGCGCGCTCGATGCCTTGACCCGCGATCAGCTCGTCCTGGATTTGCAGGCGCTGGTGAGCGAGCGGCGGATGACGGTTTTGTTCATCACTCACAGCATTGCCGAGGCCGTATTCCTGTCCGACCGCGTCATCGTCATGACGCCGCGGCCGGGTTGCATCGACCGCATCATCGATATCGAGCTGCCGCGACCGCGGACCTTGGCGATGCGCGAAACGCGGCAGTTTGCCGAATATAGCCGGCAGATACTGGACTTGTTCCTGGCGCGCGGCGTTTTGCGCGAGCACCGAGCCGGCGCCGACGAGGAGTCACGACCATGGCCGAAACAGTGAACTCGCCGGACCCCGTGTCCGCGCCTGCCGCCGCGGCCAACGGTGAGCTTGAGGCCGGCGTTCGCCAGCGCCGGCTTCGGCGCGTCCGGCGCGAGCGCATTGACGGGCTGCTCTATCCGATCGGTATGATGGTGGGGGTGCTCGTGGTCTGGGAGGCGACCGCCCGCCTATTTTCGATTCCTCCGTACCTGCTTCCGGCCCCAAGCGAGATCGTGCGTTCGATGATCGCCAACTCGGCGGTTCTGATCAAACAGAGCCTGGGAACAACCGTCGAAATCCTCCTCGGCTTTGCGCTCAGCGTCGCCGTCGGAATGCCGTTGGCGCTTGCCATCTACCTGTGGCGACCGTTTGCCCGCGCCGTCTATCCGGTCCTGGTGTCCTCGCAGGCGGTGCCGAAAGTAGCGGTAGCGCCGCTGTTTCTTGTCTGGTTCGGCTTCGGCTTGATGCCGAAAGTGCTGATCGCGTTTCTCATCGCCTTTTTCCCGGTCGTCATCAACACCGCCATGGGACTGGCCTCGCTCGAACGCGAGAAGGTCTACCTGGCGCGGTCCATGGGGCTTGGGCCCTTCTCCACCTTCTTCAAGATTCAATTGCCCAATGCGCTGCCGTCGATCTTCGCCGGATTGAAAATTTCCATCACCTTCGCCGTGGTAGGCGCCGTCGTCGGTGAATTCGTCGGCGGCCAGGGTGGACTCGGCTATCTGCTTCTGATTGCCAACGGCAACATGGACACGGCGCTGCTGTTCGCCGGAATCGTGGCGCTGACGATATTGGGCGTCGTGCTGTTCCTGCTGATCGGGCTCTTGGAGCGCTGGATCCTGTCCCCGCACACCGTCGAACGCACATCATTCGGTCAGGAATCGATGTGAGCGCCGGGCGAGCGGCCTCACACCGCGACCTTGCGCAAGAAGTCCTCGATATTGCCGCGCAGACTGTCCGCGGCGCGCTCGACTGCGGCCGACGCCGACGCCACAGTCCCGGCCGCATTGCCCATCTCGCCGATGGCGGTGGAGACGCGCTGCAGGTCACCGGCGACTGATTTCGTTCCCGAGGCGGCCGCGGCGACGTTGTTTGAAATGTCGGCGGTGGCCGTGTGCTGCTGTTCGACCGCCGCCGCAATGGCCGCCGTAAACTTCTGAATTTCCTGCATGCGGCTGGTGATGCTGGCGATCGCACGCACCGTGCTCTGCGTGGACGATTGCACGGCGGCGATCTGGCCGGCAATGATTTCGGTCGCCTTTGCCGTCTGTACCGCCAGTGCCTTCACTTCGGAGGCGACGACGGCAAAGCCCTTGCCGGCGTTTCCCGCGCGCGCCGCCTCGATGGTGGCATTGAGGGCCAGCAAGTTCGTCTGCCCCGCGACGCTCTGAATGAGTTTGACCACGTCGTCGATTTTCTGGGTCGCCTGCGCCAGCCCGGCGATCTCGGCGTTGGTTGATTGCGCTTCCACGGCAGCGGCCCGCACCACATCGCTTGCGCGCATCAGCTGATGGTTTATCTCCGAGATCGATTTCGACAATTCCTCCGCCGCAGTAGAAGCACTGTCGACGCGGCCGGACGCGTCATTCGAGGTCTGCACCACCGCCGTGGTATGCGCGGTCGTGTCGTTCGAGCATGCCGACAGTGCGCTCGCTGTCGATTTCATCACCGCGACGCCCTCGGCCACGGTCTGCAAAGCGGCCTCGACGCTTTGCCGAAACCAGGCAATGGCATCCTCGACGATGGCACGGCGCGCCTCCTGCTCGTTCAATAACGCGCTTTTCTTCTCGGCCGCGCGCCGCGCCGTGATGTCATGGTGCGTACCCAGCCAGTAGGCGCCGCCGGGGATCGCCCGATTGACAACGGCGATGGAGCGCCCGTCGGCCAGTTCCGAGACGAAGCTCAACACCTTGCCCGAGCTCATGAGATTCTTGAGTTCATCGGCGTACTGCACCGAATCGCGGCCGAAATTGCCCTTCGCGAATCGATGACGGATGATGTCGGTGAGAGTGGCGCCGGGTTTTACAACGTCGGGTGACAGTCCATAGATTTCCAGATATCGCTTGTTGAAAGCGACCAGCCGGTTGGCGGCGTCGAACATCACGACACCCTGTGTCATGTTGTTCAGTGCCAGCGCAAGCAGCGGCGCGTTGCCGTGGATCGCGTCGACCGTGGACAGCATATGGCGGAGCGCGATCGCCGCACCAATGCCGGCCAAGAAGCAGGCCAAGCCCCCGGAAGCGAACCACCACAGGTTCTCCGTCAGAAAATGAATGGCGGTTGCGGACATCAAGGCCTCGCGACGGAGCGAATGGTTGTCCGTCGGCTGCATACTCAACATCCATTTACGTTGCGTAAATCACTGCCAGAAGCCGAAGGACGCCGGGCGATGGCGCAGCGACCGAAGGGCACGTCGAGCAAAGGGCAAAGGGCGTGGTCGGCGGAGGGACGGCCGGCCTACCTGATCCCTCCATCGTGAGCCGACACCGGTGACGGGAGAGCCCGAATGGATCAGGCGCTGCAGCAATCACGCGCAAATGCAGAGCTGTCGAGTTCCGCTGCCGCAAGCCTGCCTTGCACCCACAAACGAAATCAAGACGAACGGGGCGGCTCCGGCAGGAAGTGTGAGGTTCCGGCGGCGGCCGACCCCATACTGGGGGCCTCCCAGCGGCTCGGTCTGAGTTCACCTGCGGCTTCAAGCACCGGATACGCGACCGAGCAGATGTGGGAATGGATCCGCTTGAGGTCGCTCAGGATGTCGAGATGCAGCGAGGTGGTCTCCAAAGTTTCAGGTCGGCCCTCGCGCAACCGTTCAAGATGCCGATCGGCTGCTTCCAGCTCCGCCTGGCGCAGCTCGGATTTTTCGCGCAGCAGCTTGCGAGCCGCTTCGATATCGCCGGTCATGAATATGCCGAACGCGGCCAGCAGGCAGTCCACCACTCGTTTGTGGAAAGCACTCAGTTCGGCGGCTCCTTCGGCTGAGAACTGATAGCGCTTCTTGATTTTCTTGGCTGCCAGTTCGCACAGGTTCTTGTCGATGATATCGCCGATGTGTTCGAGGTTAATGGTGAACGATATGATTTCCATCGCGCGCCGGCCTTCGCGCTCGTCGAGGCTGTCGCGCGTCAGCTTGGTCACGTAGAGCTTGATCGCTTCGTTCAGCCGATCCACGATGTTGTCCATGCGCGATACATCGCCGACGAGCTTGCGATCGTTGTTGAGAATCGCCGTCATGACGTTGTGCAGCATGGTTTCGACCACATCGCCCATGCGCAGCGTCTCGCGCGCCGCGTTGGCCAGCGCAAGCGAGGGGGTTTGCAGCGCGGCTTCGTCCAGGTGACGCGGCGCTGCGGGGTCGGTCGACTTCGCCTTCTCGGGCAGGATGCGCTCCAGGACCCGCGCGACAACATCGAGCGGGCCGATGAACACCGCGGCCAGCGCCACATTGAACAGCATATGGAACTCGGCCGTCATCTTGGCGGCGTCGGACTGCAGCGCTGTCATGTCTCGCGCAAGAGGCCCCAGGAACGGCAGCACGATAAGGATACCGATCAGCCGATTGATCAGGTTGCCGAGCGGCAGCCGACGACTTGCTGGATCGCCGCGAACGCCCCCTTCGATCAAGGGATTGATGGCGCTGCCGAGATTGGCGCCGAGCACCAGCGCCAGCGCCGCCTCGGGCGAGACGAATTGCGAATAGGCAAGCGACATCACCAGCAGCACGACGGCAACGCTCGAATGGGCCGCCCAGGTCAGCGCCGCGGCGATCACGATGCAGAGGACCGGATCGTTGGTGATCGCCGCCAGAAGCGCGCGCGCTGCCGGCGCCTGTTCTGCCGGGACCAGCGTGTCGAGCAGGATGTGAAGCGCCAACAGAATCAATCCAAGCCCGATCCCAATGCGGCCGACTGCGCGCGTGACGCTGCCGTTGCCGACGCGGAACGTGACCACCCCGATGATCAGCAGCACCGGGGCGACCGCGGATATGTCGAAGGACAGCACCTGGACAATCAACGTGGTGCCGACGTTGGCGCCGAGCATGATCGCAAGCGCGGGAACAAGGCTGACGATGCCCTCGGCAGCAAGCGAGGCAGTCATCAGTCCGGTCGCCGTACTGCTCTGCAGCAGCGCGGTCAGGCCAAGGCCGGCGACGAAAGCGGTGAAGCGATTGCGCAGTGCCTTGCCGAGGACGCGGCGCAAGTCCGGACCAAACGCGCGCAGCACGCCGGTGAGCACCATGTGCAGCCCCCAGAGCAGGAGCGCCACGCCGCCCATCAGATCGAGGAGTACGATGCTTCCCATCGCGTCGCCAGCCTTCAAGTTAACGTCGGCCATGGAGGGCTCACGGCCTATTCTCAGTTTGGAAACAGCCGCCGGTCCGGTAAATAGACCCGGTCCGCAGTGAATTCCAGCGCATCGACCGATTCGGCGAAGAAACTGTTTGATGGCCTCTAGCGACCGATCAAGGCGGGAAGACCGGGCCGCCGCGGATGGTTTTGAATTTCTGTTGCCAAATCTTCTCGATCAACGTCACCACCGCCTCGGGCATTGGAACGTAGCCGAGAGCGGCTGCCTGCTCGCTTCCATGGCGATAGCCCCAATCGAAGAATTCAAGTGCAGCCGCTGAACCGGCTGGATCGTGCGGAACGGATGGCATCAAAATGAACGTTGAACCGGCGATCGGCCATGAGGCGACGCCGGGCGCGTCCGTCATGACTACGCTGAAATCCGGAACGCCGCTCCAATCGGAGCCGGCGGCAGCCGCCTGGAATGCCGCAAGCGTAGGAGACACGGCATTTCCGGTTCTGTTGACCACCTTGGCAAAATTCAGGTCCTTTTGCCGCGCGTAGGCGTATTCGACGTAACCGAACGCGCCAATGGTCCGCTCCACCACGGATGAAACCCCTTCGTTGCCTTTGGCGCCAACGCCGACCGGCCAATCGACGACCATGCTCTCGCCGATTTGTTTTCGCCATTGCGGGCTGACCTTCGCGAGATAGTCGGTCCAGATGAAAGTCGTGCCGGATGCGTCGGAGCGGTGGATAACGGCAATGGCGGAGTGAGGCAACGCGATGCGCGCATTGAGGCGCCTGATGGCCGGATCGTCCCAGCGGGTGATCTCGCTCAGGAAAATCTTGGCGATGGTCGGGCCGTCGAGAGTGAGCGCACCCGGTGCAATGCCCGGTAAATTGAAAACGGGAACAATCGCTCCGCTGACGAGCGGAAACTGAACGAGTTGATTTGCCCTGATGTCCGCCGGCATGAGCGGCATGTCGGTGGCGCCAAACGTGACCGTCTTGTTGACGATCCGCCGGATGCCGGCGCCCGAGCCTACCGCTTGGTAATCGAGGGTCGCGTGGATGACAGCCCTTGCCGCGGCGGACCACTGGGCCAGCAACGGATCGACAAATGTCGAACCAGCGCCGGTGATCTCCGCGGCGGCAGCGGGCGCAGTCGCACCGATGATCGCGCCGACCGTCACGATGATGCGGAAAGGCCTCATGACCGAATTCAGCTAACAAAAATTCGCGCGATGCAGATACCGCAAAGCGCGAACCGTAGTTCGATCGATGGTGAAATTGAACGGATGGTGCCCAGGGGCGGAATTGAACCACCGACACCTGCATTTTCAGTGCAGTGCTCTACCAACTGAGCTACCTGGGCTCTCTTGGCCGCTTTGCGCCAAGCCGACCGAGCGAGCGTGCTTATAGAGGTTCATGTTCCGACTGTCCAGAATTGCCCGGTTTCAACAAATCAAGGATCGCGTCGGCCTCTATTGCTTTTCTTTGTCGGTCGGTGGCTGCTCGTCTTCTTGCCCGTCCGCCGCCCCCGGTACCGCATAAATACCCGACAGCCATCGGTGCAAATCGACGTCCGCGCAGCGGCGAGAGCAGAACGGACGAAACCGCGCATCGGCGGGATTTCCGCAGATCGGACATCGGCGCCTGGTAGGATCCGGCATGAACCGAATATGGGGCGGGCGCGCCGCCGCGCCAACAGCCCACGCAGCGGCTAATAGGCCGTGGCGTTGAGCCAGCCGAAATGGATCGGGTAGCCCTCGCCGCCGAGAAGCGCCATCGTCTCGTACAGCGGCAGGCCGACTATGTTGGAATAGGACCCGACGATCTTGACCAGAAACGCTCCGGCAATCCCCTGCGCGGCGTAGCCGCCGGCCTTGCCGCGCCATTCGCCTGAGGCGAGATAGGCCTCGATATCCTCGTCGGAGAGCCGTTTGAACCGCACGCGGGTTTCGACGTGCCGCTGGCGAAACGTCTCTTTCGGCGTCACCAGACAGACCCCGGAATGGACGCGATGATTGCGGCCGGACAAAAGCCGCAAGCACTGGGCCGCTTCGTCGAGCATTTCCGCTTTGGGCAGGATGCGGCGACCCACTGCGACTACGGTGTCGGCGGCAAGGATGTAGGCGCCTTTAAGCTCGTCGTCGAGGCGCACCGCGGCAAGCGCCGCTTCCGCCTTCATCCGGGCGAGCCGCACCGCGCAGGCGCGCGGCAGTTCACCACGTTTGGGTGTCTCGTCGATATCGGCCGGGCGTAGCGCGTCGGGGTCGATGCCGCCCTGGTTGATCAGCGCCAGGCGCCGCGGCGAACCCGAAGCCAGCACGAATTTTGGGCGGCCGATCATTTGAACCGGTAGGTAATCCGGCCCTTGGTCAGATCGTAAGGCGTCATTTCGACGAGCACCTTGTCGCCGGCGAGCACGCGGATGCGGTTCTTGCGCATGCGGCCTGCGGTGTGGGCGATGATCTCATGCTCGTTCTCGAGCTTGACGCGAAAGGTGGCGTTTGGAAGCAACTCCGTCACGACACCGGGAAATTCCAAGAGTTCTTCTTTCGCCATTCGCTATCCGAAGTTGCCGCGGTCCGACCGCTGGGATGACCGGCGCCGCAGCCGAAATTTGCGCGGAACCTAGCGGATGATGGGCGGCTCCACAACAGCCCAAAACGCTCACTGCGGCGGCGTTCCGTTGGCGGCAAGCACCTCGCCGGCCAGGTAGAGGGAGCCGGTTATGAGGATGCGCGGCGCCGGATGAAGGTCGAGCCGGCCCGCCACTTCAACGGCGCTTCCCACGTCATCGCGCGCCATCGCCGGAATGCCTATGTCGCGCGCGACGTTGACAAGCGCGGACGCCGAAACCGCTTTCTCCTGATGAATGGACACGGCGATCACGCGGCTGGCGAGGCCGGAGAAATTCTTCAGGAATCCGGCGGCGTCCTTGGTCGTCAGCATGCCCACGATGAGCACGAGCGGCCGCGAAACACGCTCCTCCAGATCGGCCAGCGCGGCGGCGATGGCGCGCCCGCCGTCGGGATTGTGGCCGCCGTCGAGCCATAATTCGCATTCGGGCGGAAGCCGCGATACCAGCGCACCCTGCGACAGCCGTTGCATGCGGGCCGGCCACTCGACGCGGGTCATGCCGTCTTCGAAAGCGGCGGCCGGAAGTTTCAGGCCGCTAACCCGCAAGGCGGCAATCGCCGCGCCGGCGTTCTCAAACTGGTGCCGCCCGTACAGCTTGGGTGCCGGCAAGTCGAGGAGTCCGTCGCCGTCCTGGTAGACAAGCCGGCCATGCTCTTCGGTCGCTGTCCAATTCTCGCCGGCTATGGAAAGCGGCGCCCGCACGCGCGCGGCTTGCCGCTCGATGACGCCGAGCGCCTCGCGCGCCTGACTCGCAATCACCGCTGGTACGTTCGGCTTGAGGATGCCGGCCTTTTCCGCCGCGATGCGTTCGAGCGTGTCGCCGAGGAACTCACGGTGGTCGATCGAGACGCGAGTGATCGCACTCGCCAACGGCCGTTCGACGACATTTGTCGCATCCAGCCGGCCACCAAGACCCACTTCGAGAAGAAGAACGTCGGCCGTATAACGAGAGAAAAGCAGAAAGGCTGCCGCCGTCTCCATCTCGAAGACAGTAATCGGTGCGTTGTTGTTCTTGGCTTCGCATTCGGCAAGCGCTTCAGCGAGTTCCTCATCATCGACCAAGACGCCACCGCCGGTCCGGCCGAGGCGGAAACGCTCGTTGATACGAACCAGGTGGGGGGAGGTATAGACGTGAACGATCTTGCCGGCGGCTTCGAGAATGGCGCGCGCGAAGGCGACGGTAGAGCCCTTGCCGTTGGTGCCGGCGACATGAACGACCGGCGGCAGACGCCGCTCGGGATGACCGAGCGCAGCAAGCAGACGTTCGATGCGGCCGAGCGAGAGATCGATGCGCTTGGGATGCAGCGCCAGAAGGCGCGCGGCAACCGAGGCCAAATCCGCCGCTTTGGGACGCGGAACGTTCACGTGGCCGCCGACGATGTGGCCGCCGCTCCCGCCATCGAAAGCGGCAAGCGAGGTTGTTGTCCGGGACTGGCGGGCGCCTTCATCAACAGCCGACAGAGGCGGCCGATGGTGGCACGCAAATCGTGCCGGTGCACCACCATATCGACCATGCCGTGATCGCGCAGGTACTCGGCCTTCTGAAAACCCTCAGGCAGCTTTTCGCGAATCGTCTGCTCGATCACCCGAGGTCCGGCGAAACCGATGAGCGCACCGGGCTCGGCGATGTGGACATCGCCGAGCATGGCGTAGGATGCGGTCACGCCGCCGGTCGTCGGATTGGTGAGAACGACGATGTATGGCTTACGCGCTTCGCGCAACCGCTGCACCGCAATGGTGGTACGCGGCATCTGCATCAGCGAGAGGATCCCCTCCTGCATGCGCGCGCCGCCCGAGGCCGCGAAGAGCACGAACGGGCAGTTCTTTTGCTCTGCCGTGCCGAGACCCTTGATAATCGCCTCGCCCGCCGCCATTCCCAGCGAGCCTCCCATGAAATCGAAATCCTGCACGGCGATGACGACGGCAAGTCCATCGAGCTTGCCGTAGCCGATTTTCACAGCGTCCTGAAGTCCAGTCTTGCTTCGCGCGTCTCTCAGTCGATCCGCGTAGCGACGTTCATCGCGGAATTTCAGCGGGTCCGCAGGCACGTCTGGAACCGCAACGTCGAACCAGGTCTCGTTGTCGAACATCGATTTGAGCCGCGCCATCGCGCTCATGCGCATATGATAGTTCGAGACCGGAATGACGAACTGATTGGCCTCAACGTCCTTGTAGAACACGAGCTGGCCCGTCTCCGGGCACTTGATCCAAAGATTTTCCGGCACTTCCCGCCTGAGGAAGCTGCGGATCTTCGGTCGTACCTGGGAAATCCAGTTCATCGCCTGAATTCACGTCGCCGCAGAATTGCGGTCCATGCTGTTACGGTCCGGGCCGTTGTCCGATTGTTACTCTCTGCGGCAACAACCTGAAGCAACATCCAAGGCGGCATCCTAGCACGTTTCCAGGGCAGATATATTTCCGTCGGCGCTTGCGCAATCAGGCTCGCGGTCGGCTCCATTCGCATGCGAAGCGAGAACTCTCGCGCCGCAACAACCGTTCACTTCGAGCAAAATTGCACGCCGTCTCTGGTGAGACAGCACTCGCCCGACGGCGAGGCTTTTTGTGAAGCGTATAACCCCAGCGGGTCCGGGCGGAGCGCACCGCCAGTCGTCCCCCTAGACAGCCGCAACGGCCTCCGCCGGATTGAATTCCATCGTCACATGCCCGGGCTGGGCGGCCACGCGCGCCAACCATGCCCGTAACGCCGGAAATTGGGCCAGATCGAAACCGCACTGATGCCCGATGTGGGTATAGGCATAGAGGGCGATGTCGGCGATGGTGTAACGGTCGGCCGCAAAATAGTCGTGCAGCGCAAGATGTTTTTCCATGAGACCGAGCGCGCGATAGCCTTCCTCCATCCAGTCTTCGATGGCGTGGCTCTGCAACTCGCGACCACCTTTGACCAGGGTGAGCCAGAAATAGGCCGCACCCAGATTCGGCTCCAGGCTATGCTGTTCGAAGAACATCCACTGCAAGGCGCCGGCGTGCTCGATCCGGTCTGCCGGCGCCAGCGGCGTACCGCCGGCGAGGTAACAGAGAATGGCGTTCGATTCAGCGAGATAGCGCGCGGGCGCGACTTCGAGCAGCGGCACCTGGCCGCTTGGATTCTTCGCCAGGAATTCGGGCGTGTGACTCTCCCCCTTGAGGATGTCGATTTCGACCAGGCGATAGGGAATGCCGAGCTGAGCCAAGGCGAGCCGCGTCTTGTAGCTGTTGCCTGACCGCTGCATTGAATAGAGCGTGAACATCGCCGCTCCAGTTATCCCGCCGGCACGACCGCTTTGCGATGTCGCCAGTATTATTCGAACGCGGCGATGTCATGACCATCCGGCGGGACTGCTGTCATGATTGTAGAGGGTTGCGCGGGCAAAGCTACCGGAAATCGTCGTGCCAGCTCTGCACGCCGCAGGACCAGAACAAACGCGGCCAGCATGGCCGGAACCCCAAGCGGTATCAGCGTCGCCTGCGCGACGCTCCGGCTGACCAGGGGCGCAAGCCAAAGCACGGCGAGCCCGGTCTTCTCCCACGGACGGAAGCCGCGCTCGAAGCCGTCGAGCGCGAAGAAGGCGATTGCCGGCGCCAGAACCATCATGTCGTAATCCAGCGAATAGGGCGTGGCGAGGATCGCCGCGAGGCAGAGCGCAGCGTTCCTAAGCGCCGCGGACGCAGGACTCCGCCACAGCCAAACGATCGAGGCGCCGAGAGCCACGGTCAGCGCGGCCTGCAAGGCATAGGCGAGCGGAATTGGCGCCCCCCACATGCGCGCCCACGAGAACAGGCTTTGTATCTTTTGCCAGCCGGTCGCGCCCTGTTCGAGCACCACGGTGCGCGAAAATTCGGTCGAGATCAGAAACGCTTGCCATACCTGTGGCCCGAAGACGACGACGGTCAACACTGTGAGCAGCGCGACCGTTACGACGGCCGCGACAAAACTCCGCCAGTATCCGCCGGCAGCGAGCGCGAGCGGGATCATCAGCCCGAATTGCGGCTTGTAGACCAGAAGACCGATCAGGGTGCCGGCGAGAAGCGGCCGGCGATCGAGGGCGAGGAGAGCACCCCCGAGGAGTCCGGCGGTGAGAAAGCCGTTCTGGCCGTGCCCGATATTGATCAGCACCGCCGGGAATGCGAGCGCGAGAAGGAGCCAAAGAGGACTGGCCTGCCCCCTTATGGAGGAGGTCGCCGCCGCAGGCGGGGGGATAGATTCAAATTTCTGCCCAGCGACCCCCAACCCGAACGGCCTTTGGCCGTTCGGCCCTCCCCGCAAGGGGGAGGACGACAGCGGCGCGACGATTGCCCAGATCACCAACAGATAAAGTGCGAGCGAACCCGCCTGCCACACGGCAAGGGCGATCCCGTAAGGCATTTCCGCCAAGGCGCCCGCGATGAAAAGAAAGTACGGCGGATAATGCCAGCCGTAGAACGGCGTTGCCGGTCCGAATATCGCCTGCTCGCGGGCGTATTGTCGTGGCGGATCGAACGGCAATGCGGGCTGGCCTTGTCGCACGTAGGTGCCCGCCGAGTAGACGTCGGAGAAATCGGTTCCAAGTGGCCGACCCTGGCGATCGATGCCGCCATGGGCGGTCAAGACCAGAAACAGAAAGCCGGCGGCAGAGGCCACCAACAGCGTGAGGGCAATGATGCGGATGCGCTCGCCGGTGAGCCAACCACCGCTCCGCAAGACCTCGAACGCCCGGCACATGCGGTTCCCTGCTCGAAACCCTGATCGGGACATTAGGCCCGTCGAGCCTTAACGGAGCGTTGCGTTCGACCGGTTTTGGAGATCGTAGAATTATCGCCGATTCTGCCGCGCTTTACTCTTGCCTGAGCGCGACCGGGGCTTTAGGAAGCTCGCGCCCCGAAGCGAAGCGGGCAAGTGGAGAAACAAAATGGCCTTTCTCGCGGACCGGACATTGCGCGTCAAACCGTCAGCCACCATGGCGGTGACGGACAAGGCGCGCGCGCTCAAGGCGGCCGGCCGCGACGTCATCGGACTCGGCGCCGGCGAGCCCGACTTCGATACGCCGGACAACATCAAGGAGGCGGCGATCAAGGCCATCCGCGACGGCAGGTCGGCAAAGTACACCGCTGTAGAGGGCATTCCCGAACTGAAGGCGTCGATCGTTCGCAAGTTCAAGCGGGAGAACGGCCTCGACTACAAACCGTCGCAGGTCATCATTGGCACCGGCGGCAAGCAGGTGCTGTTCAACGCCTTCCTCGCAACGCTCAACCCGGGCGATGAGGTCATCATTCCCGCGCCCTACTGGGTCAGCTATCCCGACATGGTGCTGCTGGCGGGTGGAGAGCCCGTGGCGGTCGAGACGAAAATGGAGCACGGCTTCAAGATGAAGGCGGAGGCGCTGGAACGCGCGATCACGCCGAAGACCAAGTGGCTTCTATTCAACTCGCCGTCCAACCCGACCGGCGCCGCGTACACGCGCGACGAATTGAAGGCGATCACCGATGTGCTGGTCCGTCACCCGCATGTCTGGATGATGAGCGACGACATGTACGAGCATCTCGTCTACGACGACTTTGAATTCTACTCGCCGGCGCAACTCGAGCCGCGCCTCTACGAACGTACGCTGACGATAAACGGCGTCTCGAAGACCTACTGCATGACCGGCTGGCGCATCGGCTATGGCGGCGGACCGGAGTCGTTGATCAAGACCATGGCGATGATTCAGTCGCAGTCAACCTCGAACGCGACCGCCGTGGCACAGTGGGCCGCTGTAGAGGCGCTCGATGGCCCGCAGGATTTCATCGCAAAGCACAACAAAATCTACAAGGAGCGGCGCGATCTCTGCGTATCGATGCTGAATCAGGCAAGCGGCCTCCGTTGCCCGAAGCCCGAGGGGGCCTTTTACGTCTATCCCTCCTGCGCTGGCACGATCGGAAAGACGGCGCCGACCGGCAGGAAACTCGTCACGGACGAGGATTTCGTCACCGAACTCCTTGAGGCCGAGGGCGTCGCGGTGGTCCAAGGAACGCCGTTTGGCGTCGGCCCGGCGTTTCGGATCTCATACGCAACTGCGACGAGTGCGATTGAGCAGGCCTGTGCGCGCATTCAGCGCTTCTGCGGCAATTTGAAATGACTTTTGCCGGCGGTCCCGGCGGCTGAGCAGGTAGGCGGCCGGGCATCCACCGCCCGATGGTTCCGGTCGGGCCGACAAGGTCCCGAGGAGCGCTTCCGATAGACCGTGCGGCGAAAACGACGGCAGGCGCGAACGAACCGGATATCAATGGCAGGCGACGCCTGCCTGATTCTCGCTTACAATCAATGATAAGGCCCATAAGACGGGCCCGTGAGGGAGAATGCATATGTTTCGCACTGCCTTTGCGGCCGCTTGCACGGCTGCCGCAGCGCTCGTGATAACCGCGTTGCCCGCCAATGCGCAATCAGCCCGGATCCAAGTGGGCAGTCTCAATTGTTCGCTGTCGGCCAATGTCGGTCTCGTGTTGGGTTCAGAGCGCAATGTGAATTGCATTCTTCATTCGGATAACGCGCCGGACGAGAACTATTCGGGGACGATGACGCGAGTGGGCGTCGATCTCGGGGCGACCTCCGGAGGCAAAATCGTATGGGCGGTCTTTGCCGGCACGAATCGATTTGCCGGAATGCTCGATGGAACTTATGTCGGCGCGACCGCGGAAGCATCCATCGCAGTCGGCCTCGGCGCCAACGTTCTCGTCGGCGGTTCCAACGGTTCGGTGGCGTTGCAGCCGGTTTCGTTTCAAGGGCAAGTCGGCCTGAGCATCGCAGCCGGCGCAGCCAAGCTTTATCTTTGCGAACCGGGCACACATTGTCCCGCCCCTTGACCTCCCCGGCCCAGGCCTGAAAGCATAGATTGGCATTTGTCCGGCCGCTCCCATCGGCGGCACGGCCACAGCCAACGGCCAACAGCGGGAGGAAGTTATGGCGACAAACGGCAACCATAGCGGGCGCGCGACGGGTCCCCGCGCCGTTGCGCTGGTCGGTCCCTTCCAAAGCGGGAAAACCACATTGCTCGAGGCAATCCTTGCGCGCACAGGTGTTATTGCGCGCCAAGGTACGATCGAGGCCGGCAACACGCTCGGCGACGCCAGCAAGGAAGCCCGCGATCACCGCATGAGCGTCGAACTGACCGCGGCCACCACGAGTTTCATGGGCGATGCCTACACGTTCCTCGATTGCCCTGGCTCGGTCGAATTCGTCCACGATATGCGCGCGGTGCTCCCCGCAATCGACGCGGCGGTCGTCGTCTGCGAAATGGATGAGAAAAAGATTCCGCAGCTACAGCTAATCTTACGCGAGCTGGAAGATCGCAAGATACCGCGCGTGCTGTTTCTCAACAAGATCGACAAGGCGGACGCCGGCGTTCACGACGCGCTCAAGCTTCTGCAGCCGGCTTCGCGCACCAAGCTCATCCTGCGACAGATTCCGACATTCTCCGGCGATTTGATCAGCGGATTTGTCGACCTCGCCCTCGAACGAGCCTTCGTCTACAAGGAACATGCCGCCTCGCAGGTTGTCGAACTGGAAGGCGAACTGGCGGATCGCGAAAAGACCGCGCGATTTTCGATGCTGGAATCGCTCGCCGACCACGACGACGAACTGATGGAGCAGTTGCTCGAGGATATACAGCCGCCGCGCGACAAGGTGTTCGACGATCTGACGCGAGAATTGCGCGAAGGGCTGGTGTGCCCGGTGCTGATGGGGACCGCCACGCGCGCCAACGGCGTTTTGCGGCTCTTGAAAGCGCTGCGCCACGAATCGCCGGGGATTGCGGAAACCGCCAAACGCCTGGGCGTGAAAGCCGACGGCGATGCCGTCGCCTACGTACTCAAGACGGTCAACACCCCCCACGGCGGGCGCCTGTCGATTGTGCGTATGCTTGCCGGCCAAGCAGGCGACGGCGCGACGTTTCTCGCCGGCGGCGACGAAGCCGGCCGGGTTGCCGGCGTGTTCAAGCTCGTCGGACAGAACAGCGAGAAGCGCGGACCGGCGAGCGTCGGCGAAACGGTGGCGTTTGCCAAGCTGGAAAAGGCCAAGACCGGCGACACCTTGACTGTGGGCAAACAGCCGCATCCGGCGCTTGCCAAGGTCGTTCCGTATTCGCCCGTGCTCGCCATCGCCATTTCGGCAAAGGAGCGCAAGGATGATGTCAAGCTCGGCCAGGCGCTGGCCAAGCTGGCCGAGGAAGACCCCTCGATCACCATTCAGCACAATCCGGAGACGCACGAGGTGGTGCTGTGGGGCCAGGGCGAGATGCACCTGCGCGTTGCCACCGAACGATTGAGCGACCGCTACGGCGTCGCCATCGACCGGCGCCAGCCAAGCGTCGGCTACCGCGAAACCATCCGCAAGGGCATCGTGCAGCGCGGTCGGCACAAGAAGCAGTCGGGCGGCCACGGCCAGTACGGGGATGTCGTACTCGATATCAAGCCATTGCCGCGCGGTAGCGGCTTTACCTTTGAAGAAAAAATCACCGGCGGCGTCGTGCCGCGCAACTACATTCCCTCGGTCGAGGAAGGCGTCATCGACGCGCTCAAGCACGGACCGCTCGGCTTTCCGGTGGTCGATCTGGCCGTGGCGCTGATCGACGGCTCCTACCACACGGTCGATTCCTCCGACATGGCGTTCCGCACCGCCGGCCGCATCGGCATTACCGAAGGCTTGCCGCAGTGCCAGCCGGTGCTGCTCGAGCCGATCGGGCAAGTCGAGATCGTCTGCCCCTCGGAAGCAACGGCAAAGATCAATGCGCTGCTCTCCGGCCGACGCGGGCAGATCCTCGGCTTTGATACGCGCGAAGGCTGGGAAGGCTGGGACGCGGTGCGGGCGATGATGCCGGAGTCCGAGATTGGCGATCTCATCGTGGAGATTCGCTCGGCAACCGCGGGCGCCGGCACGTTCACGTTCAAGTTCGACCACATGGCGGAATTGACCGGCCGGACCGCCGACCAGATCATCGCCGCGCGGCGTGCGGCGGAGTAGGCGCAGCAACAATTTTCGCGCTCACGTGCGCATTGCGCGGCTACGCGCTTATTAATGATTCCTTACCGCGCCGCGCGAGAATCTGGCCGGCGTTACTCACGGGAAAGCATATTGCGTCCGAGCACGCCCGCATTAACGGAGCGGCCGGTATTGTGGGCCATATCCAGCGTATATCGACGATCACGGGTCGTTATGCTGCAAAGGCTGCAAAGGCTATTCCCACCGAGGCCAGCCGAGCCCGAACCGCCTAATGGCAGGGTGACTCTCGGCGACGTGCTGCGGCGAGACTGGTTTGAGCTGTGGTACCAGCCGAAAATTGATTTGCGCGCGAAACGTCTGGTCGGCGCGGAGGCGCTGGTGCGTGCCCGACGCCCCGACGGAACCATGCTCAGCCCCGGCTCCTTCCTGCCGGGCGCCAGCGAAGCCGACATGCTGGCGCTGACCGAACGCGTCATTCTTACGTCGCTCCGCGATTACGAGGATTGCGCGGCGCTCGGCGCCAGTATCAAGCTTTCGGTCAATGTTCCGGCTTCGGCCTTCATCAAATTGCCGATCGCGCGAATGCTGCGCGAGGAGCGGCCGACGGCCGCCAATTGGCCTGGCCTCATCCTTGAAGTCACCGAGGACGAGGCGATGCATGATCTGAAAATCGCGCAGGAGATTGCCGATGAGCTGCGCGCGCTTCATTGCTCGCTGGCGCTCGACGATTTTGGCGCTGGCTATTCGTCGCTCGCGCGGCTGCGGCAATTGCCATTCAGCGAGCTGAAAATCGACAAGAGCTACGTCACCGATTGCCACGTCGACCGCACCAACGCCGGATTGTGCGAAACCATCATCGAACTCGCCAAGCGCTTTGAACTGAAGACGGTAGCCGAAGGCATCGAGACCCCCCACGAGAGCCACAAGCTGCAAGGCATTGGTTGTGACATCGGCCAGGGTTACCTGTTCGCCAAGCCCATGGCCAAGGACCAATTCGTCAGCCTGCTCGGCCGCCGCATGGTGGGCGCCAAGCGGCCCGCCCAGAAGCCGCGGCGCACTGCCGCAGCGGCGCTGCGTGGCCTGTTCGCAGAGACGTAGGCGCGCATTCTCCGGCGCCTCATTCCGGATTGCCGCGGAGCGGCAATCCGGAATCCATAGCCCCGGCGTTTGTGATTATGGATTCCGGACCCGCGGCCTACGGCCGTGTCCCGGAATGACAATGTGGAGGACTCCTATGCCGGCCTATTGGGTTGCGCGTTCGAAGATCAACGACCCAGTCGAGTACAAGAAATACACCGACCTGGTGCCGGCGATCATCGCCAAATACGGCGGCAAAGTTCTGGCGCGCGGCGGACGCTTTCAGATCATGGAGGGCCCGCACAAGTTTTCCCGCTTCGTGGTGATCGAATTTCCGACCTTCGAGCAGGGCGTCGCCTGCTTCCAATCCGATGAATACGACAAGGCCGCCGCCTTCCGCCGCAGGAACGGCGCCGGCGAGGTCGAAACCATCATGGTCGATGGCGGCGACGCGACCAAGTGATCGTCATCCCGGGACGCGGGCGCAGCCCGCGGGCCTGGAATCGACATCCGCTGACGCCGCGGGGGACTGGCTCCGATAGTGATTATGGATTCCGGGCTCGCGCTTGGCGCGCCCCGGAATGCCGCCTACGCCGCAGCGAAACGTTCCCCGCCCGAGCCGCCGCCTGGCGGAGGCACCGGTATGCCATCGGCGGAATATTCGTTGAGCTTGTTGCGCAACGTGCGGATGGAGATGCCGAGCACGTTTGCGGCATGCGTCCGGTTGCCGAGACAATGCTTGAGCGTTTCCAGGATGAGGTCGCGCTCAACCTCGGCGACGGTGCGGCCGACCAAGGCCCGCGAGACTTGCTCGGCGGCAAATGCCGCATGCGCGACAGCCGCCGGACCGCGCTGCTGGTCGAGCCGCGCGCCGTCGGGCGCGAGTATCGCCTCAGACCCGATCTCGGCGCCGCTCGCCATCAGCACGGCACGATGCATGGTATTTTCCAGCTCGCGCACGTTGCCCGGCCACGGGTTGATCGCCAGCGTGCGCCGTGCCTCCGCGGACAGCGGTCGCGCCGGTACGCCATTCACGGCCGAGTATTTCTTTATGAAATACTCGGCGAGTTCGAGTACGTCGGCTGGTCGCTCGCGCAGCGGCGGGATTTTCAGATTGACGACGTTCAGCCGAAACAGCAAATCCTCGCGGAACGCGCCTTCACGCACGGCCTGAGCGAGATTACGATTGGATGTGGCGATGATGCGGATGTCGATCGGCACCGGCCGGGTGCCGCCGACCCGATCGATCACCCGCTCCTGGATGGCGCGCAACAGTTTGGCCTGCAGCCGCACGTCCATCTCGGAGATCTCATCGAGCAGGAGCGTCGAGCCGTTGGCCTCTTCGAATTTGCCGACCCGGCGCGCGACGGCGCCGGTGAACGCGCCCTTCTCATGGCCGAACAATTCCGATTCGAGCAGCGCTTCCGGCACCGCCGCGCAATTCACGCAGATCAAAGGCTTCTTGGCGCGGCTTGAACGGGCGTGCACATAGCGGGCCAGAACTTCCTTGCCAGTTCCCGAATCGCCGGTGATCAGTACGGAAGCATCGCTAGGCGCAACCTGTTGGGCGAGCTTGACTACGCGCGCCATAGCCTCGTCGCGGTAAATCAACTCGCGTTGGTCGTCGGCCACGGCGGCGAGCACGGCGGCGATCAATTCCGGATCGGGCGGCAGCGGGATGTATTCCTTGGCGCCGGCCTGTATGGCGGCGACCGCGGCGCGCGCATCGGTGGCGGTGCCGCAGGCCACGATCGGGGCATGGATGTGTTCGGCTTCGAGCCCGCGCACCAAGGCTCGAATGTCGATGGCGACATCGACCATCAACAGGTCGGCGCCGCGGCCCGCGCGCAGGACCGCGAGCGCCTGAGCGTTGTCCGCCGCGTGGGTTACGGTCGCCCCCTTATCCATCGCCAACTTGGTCGCAGTCGTGAGCTGGCCCTTGAGCGTACCGATGATGAGAAGCCGCATGGGTCTATTCCTTTTTCACCGCGGACGACGAGCAAGCGGAAAGCGGGAGCAGCGAACAGCCGACAGGTCGGGACTTGTCTTCTTCGCCAAACGCCACTTCGCTATCTGCCATCCGCGTGTCATGTGCGCTCGGCCCTGATGATTTCCGTCATTGTCACGCCGAGTTTTTCCTCGACCAACACCACTTCGCCGCGCGCAACCAGCCGGTTGTTGACGTAGATGTCGATCGCCTCGCCGACCTTGCGATCGAGTTCGAGCACGGCGCCGGGGCCGAGCTTGAGCAGGTCGCCGATTTCCATACGCGCGCGGCCAAGCACTGCCGAGACCTGAACGGGCACGTCGAACACCGCTTCCAGGTCGCCGGCTATCCGCGATGTCGGTCCTTCGGGCTCGGAGGCGACGGCCATTTCCGGCCCCGTGGCGTCTTCGTTCAGATCGGGAAGCGAGACCTTGCCATCGTCACTCATTCCCGCGTCTCCTGCACCTTTGCATGGGCTTCGACAGAGTTACGCCGTGCACCGAGGTAGTTGACCACCGCCTCGCCGATCGCCGCCTCGACCGACGCCTGGCTGCGGTTGATGCCGCCGTCGGCCCATTCGATACGACAATCGCCGGCCGCCATATCCTGCTCGGCGAGCACGACCAAGCGACCCTCAAATCCGCGCGCCCGCGCGATTTCGTCCAGCTTTTCCCGGGTGGCGGCGTAAAGATTATCGTTCACGCGCACGGCAATATGGGGCGACGACACCAATTGGCGGAAACAATCACCCGCCAATGCAATGATCTCCTCCAGCGGCTGGCGCGCGATCAGCGCCGGGGCGAGTTTTCGCGCCACCGCGATCGCGACCTCGACCGCATCGCGCTCGAGGCGCGCCTCGATCGCACCGAGCGCCGCACTCGTTTCGGCGACGCCCGCGGCGAGGCGTTCAAGCGCCGCAACCATGCGGCGATCGGTTTGCAGCTTGGCGTCGGCCTGCGCGGCGGCATAGCCGCGGCGGTGCGCGGCCGCTTCCGCGTCGGCAAGCTTGCGCGCGTGTTCGGCGAGCGCGATCGTCTGCTTGCGCTCGCCGCCGCCGGCGAAATCGACGTCGAACAGGAATTTGGTCGGCGCGCTCATGCATGCGCTCCCGCATTCGCCGGGGTCGTCTGCGGAAAGATCGACCGCGAGGCGGCCCGAGGCGATTCGATACCGGGCCGGCAGCATGCAACTCGTCGCGCGGAGACCTTTTCCCGCCTGCAAGAAGCCGACTGCCCCGACGTTGAATCCTGTCTCATCCCCGCCCTCAATAAACCAGCTCTTCTTCGCCGCGGCTCTTGGAGATGACGATCTCGCCCTTGGCGGCAAGGTCCTTGGCGAGATTGACCAAGAGCGCCTGCGCTTCGTCGACCTCGCGCAAGCGCACCGGCCCCATGGCCTGCATGTCGTCCATCAGCATCTTGGCGGCGCGAGTCGACATGTTGGAAAGGAAGAACTGGCGTACCGGCTCGGCCGCGCCCTTGAGTGCAACGGCGAGCTTGTCCTTTTCCACATGCCGCATCAGCGTTTGCGACGACGCGGCGTCCAACTTGGTGAGGTCGTCGAACGTAAACATCAGAGTCTTGATGCGCTCGGCGCTCTCGCGGTTCTCCTCCTCGAGCGCGGTGAGAAACCGCGTTTCGGTCTGTCGATCGAAATTATTGAAGATTTCCGCCATGACCTCGTGGGCGTCGCGGCGCCGGGTTTGCGAGAGGTTGGACATGAATTCCGTGCGCAGCGTCTGCTCGACCCGCTCGAGGACCTCCTTCTGCACGGCCTCCATGCGCAACATGCGATTGATGACGTCCAGCGCCAACTCTTCCGGCAGGATCGCCAGTACGCGTGCGGCGTGCTCGGGTCCGATTTTGGAAAGCACGACGGCGACGGTCTGCGGGTACTCGTTCTTCAGGTAGTTGGCGAGCACCTCCTCCTGAACGTTGGAGAGCTTCTCCCACATGTTGCGCCCGGCCGGGCCGCGGATCTCGTCCATGATGTTGCCGACCCGCTCAGGCGGCAGATATTGCTGCAGCAGGCGCTCGGTCGCATCGTAATTGCCCATAAGCGCGCCCGACGCGGACATGCGCGAGACGAATTCGAGCAGCAGGTTTTCGACCAGCTCGGCTTCGACTGTGCCAATGGTCGACATCACGATCGAGATCTGCCGCAGTTCATCGTCGTCAAGCATGCTCCAGATCTTGGAGCCGTGCTGTTCACCGAGCGCGAGCATGAGCACCGCGACGCGCTGCGGCCCGGTCAGCTTGCGTTTGCCCGGCGGCGCGCTGGGATTTCCGGCCAAGCTGGCGAGCGCGCTTGAAATCTCGCGTTGCGCGGCGTTCTCGGATTTGTCGTCGTAGGCGGACGGCATTGGGCGCTCGATCAGGCCGCGGCGGTCTCATGCAGCCACTGGCGGATGATGGAAACTGTTTCGCGGGGATTGCGGTCGGCGATTTCGCCGACTTTTTGCACTGATTGAGCGTGCACTTGGCCCTGGATTTGCGCGATATCGATCATTTTCGAGGCCTCGCTGCGCTCCCCTTTGAATTGCGGGCCGCTTTCGGCGACAACCCCGGCGACTGGTTCCGCCGCCAGCGGGCCGGCGGGCAATGCGCCGGCCGGCAGCGCCGGCAGAGCATTCTCGACGGGGGCGAGGATGCGCCGCACGAGAGGCCGCACGACCAGGAACAACACCGCGAGCCCGAGGAGTCCCATCACCACCATTTCGATCGCCTGCATGATGTCGTCTTTGGAGAAATGCAGGGCGGAGAGCCAACTGCGCGGCGGCGCGGCTGGTTCGGGCGGCGGTTCGGCGAAGGGCAGGTTGACCACATCGACCTGATCGCCGCGCTTCTTGTCGAAGCCGATGGCAGAGCGCACAACCGCCGCGATCTGATCGATCTCTTCCTTGCTGCGGGGCTTGTAAACGAACTCGCCCTTGTCGTTTTTGACGTAGGTGCCGTCGACCAGCACGGCAACCGAGACGCGCTTGAGGCGGCCGCCCTCGGTCACTTCCGTCTTGGTGGTCTTTGATATCTCGTAGTTGACGATTTCTTCGGATTTTTTCGCCTGGTCGCGCGGTGCCGGGGTGGAATCTCCCGTCCCCGAATTTTGCGCCTGCGCTCCTTGCGGTATCTCGTTGCCAACCGTGACCTCGTTGTTGCCTTGGGTGGTGGCGGAGGTCTCCTCGCGGGTCTGACTGGAGCGCACGACGCGGCTGTCGGGATCGTAGGTGTCCGACGTTTCGGTTATGCGGTCGAAATCAAAATCGGCGTTGACCTGGACCCGCGCATGACCGGGCCCGACCACCGAGCTGACGATCGCCTCAACCTGATTGCGCAGCCGTTGCTCATAGGCGGTTTGCCGCTCGTCGGCGGCGACCCCGCCGTTCGGATCGTCGTCGGCGCCGTCCGCCAGCAAATGGCCGGCCTCGTCAACGATCGAGATGCGTTGCGGGCGCAGGCCGTTGACGGCCGTGGCGACCAAGTGGCGAATCGCCCGCACCTGCCCGGGCTCAAGCGTCCCACGCACCCGCAGCACGATCGAGGCGGAGGGTTCGACCTTGTCGCGGGAGAACAGCGGCCGCTGAGGCATCACCAGATGCACGCGGGCGTCTTCGACGCTGTCAAGAGTGCGGATGGTGCGTTCGAGTTCGCCCTCCAGCGCGCGCACTGCATCGATATTCTGCACGAAGCTGGTGGTGCCGAGCACATTCGACTTGTCGAAAATCTCGTAGCCTACGCCTCCGCCCTTGGGCAGGCCGATTTCAGCGAGCGTCATCCGCAGCCGGGCGACGCGGTCCCTGGGCACAAGAATGGCGTCGCCTCGTCCGCGCAGTTGGTACGACACGCCCTCGTGGTCGAGCTCCTTGGCGATCGCAGCGGAATCGTCCAACGTCAGGTTGGTGAACAAGGGGGTCATCTCGGGTGCAGTGACGCGCAGAATGAGAAAGGCAAAGAACCCAATGAGCGCCAGCGCGACAACGCCCATCGCGGCAATGCGCGGGACGCCAAGCGTTTTGACAAACTCCACCAGATTCTGCACCAGCATCATCCCCAGGCATCGCTGCGCGACCGGCAAGATTTGCCTGCCGGATGGTTAGCGCCCGGTTAATGCAGGGCCATTCGTTGGCAAAACTGTCGCCGCCCGCCCGGCGGCATCAATCGTCTGCTTGGCAGGGAATTGGAGACGTCGCCGCAGCGTCGGCGGCTTCTTATTCGCGATCCGCAGCCGCCCGACGGCGAGTCGTCACACGAAAACGCCGGCCCGATCGCCCGGCGTTGACGATCCCTCCGGGTCGAAGACGGAGGCTGCTACTGGCGGTATTGCTGAATGCGAGTCGTGCGCAGACCGGCAAGGCCATGCTGGTCTATCGAGTATTGCCAAGAGAGGAATTCCTCGACCGTGAGGGTATAGCGGCTGCACGCCTCCTCAAGCGACAGCAACCCGCCACGGACCGCCGCCACCACCTCCGCTTTGCGTCGGATGACCCAACGCTTCGTGCCGGGCGCCGGCAAATCCGCAATCGTCAGGGGGGAACCGTCCGGCCCGATGACGTACTTGACCCTCGGGCGATGGGGTTCAGTCATAATCTCACTCTCACGAACTCGACAACGCGAACAGTTCTGAGATTACGCATGGCGGCTTAAGATTTGCCTAAGCGCGGGGGCCAATTGGCCTTTTTCGGCGCGCCGCCGTACAGCGTGCGGGCTTTTCGCTATGCAAAAAGTCGCCGGAAAGGGCCGGGCCGGACGCTGCCGGCGGTCCTGCGCGCTATTTGCAGGGCAATGATCGCCGGCGTGGCGATTCTGAAGTCTGCATCATTCTTGCGACAAACCCGTCGTGCGGACCGCCACACTAGAGCGATTGGATGAGATTGCTGATCGTGGTGTTGAGATTGCCGATACTCGTGTTGAGATTGCTGATGGCGCTGCTCGTACCGCCGGTGATGCTGCTCGAACTGCCATTGTTGAGCGATTGGATCGAGCTGATTGGATAGCTCTCGCCCCCCACCGTGACCTGCGGCGGACTCTGGGTGACGTTGACCCCGGTAACGACGCCTTGCACTTGCGTCGAGACAGTCACCGCCTGGCCATTGGCGCCGGTCGCGTTGATCGACAGCGTGTAATTGCCGGCGGGCCAGGTCACGCCGTTCGTCCCCGTGCCGTTCCAGGTGTAGCTCTGGTTTCCGGCATTGAGCGAGACCGTTCCGGTGTACGCCGTCTCCCCGGACGAATTGGTGATGGTGACCGTGCCGGTTGCCGGCGAAGGAACGGAGAAATTCCACGTCGCCGGCGTTCCGCTCGATAGCGCCGCGGTTGCGCTGCTTATAGTCACGTTGGCGCCAAGCAACTGCATCGCCGAAGTCGCCTCCGATACCTGTTGAAGCGAGATCAACGTCTGCAGATTGCTGTTGGTATTGATCTGCTGTTCGACAGAGGCAAACTCGACGAGCTGCTGAGTGAACTGGTTCGTGTCGAGCGGATTCAACGGATCCTGGTTCTGCAGTTGCGTGGTCAAAAGCTGCAAAAACGTGTCGAAGTTGCCGGCAAGCTCTTGCGAACCGGCCGTACCGGCAGCCTGCGCGGCAGTGGTGGCCGCACTGGTGCTCGTCGAGGTGGTGGGATTGGTCGTCGTCATTGTTCGCCCTCACACGATTGCACTTAAACGCGGATATCGATGCCGCTTCTTACGCTCACGCGGGAATAGGCCTGGGCCTTGCCGATCGGGGCAACCTCCGGGTCCGCTATCACGGGCCGAGGCGAATTCTGTTGGTTGGCGCTATTGTTCCCGCCGCCGTTCTGGCCGGCGAAGGATTGATTCTGCAGCGTGAACTGCATCCCGTTGGCGGCGGTCTTCAATCCGGCCTGCTGGAGCGCTTGCTCGAGCTGCGGCTGGTGGCTCTGCAGCAGTTGCAGGGTATCGGCGCGCTCGACGGTCACATGCGAGGTCACCTGTCCGCTGCGATCAATACCGAGTCGCACGTTGATGGCGCCAAGTTCCGGTGGATCCAGCCGGATATCGAACTGCTTGGAGCCGGCGCGACCGCGCGCGGCGATGGCGACGGCGAGACCGGAAAGGGGCACGCCGCCCGAAGCGGTTGCGGCCGTTCCCGAAGCCGTTCCCGACCCGCCTGCTGCCGTGAGGCCGAAATTGGGGATTTCGGTCGCTTTCGCCCCCGTTGCAGCCTGCGCAAGCGATGCGGACTGCGCAGCCGCCATGGTGACCCCAATGATCGACGTGGCGCGCACCGACCCACCTGTGGAGGTGGGGTCTTTCGCGGAAGATGCGGCTACAGTCGCTTGCGTTTGCGCTTGCTGCAGCAAATCAGCCGTGGTTGGCGTACTGGCCGACTGAGCAACCGATCCGGAATCGCTGTTGTTGGCGGCGCTCGCTGCAGTTGCATTCCCTGCCTGCGATGTTGCCGCCGTTGAATGTGCGGCCCGCGCGTCCTGCGAATTTTGCGAATTCTGTTGACTGCCGAACGTCAGGGAAGCCGTGCCGCGACTTTTGCCGTCGCCGATCGCCAATCCTGCAGCCGCCGACACTGTCCCACCGATATCCGCATTGACGACGACGGCCGCCGCGGGCGAGCCTGTATTGCCCGACGCCGGACCGTCTTTGCCTACGCCGTCCCTGCCATTGCCCTTTCCCGAGCGGGCGGAGGTTACCTTCGGCGCCGCTATTGCGCCGGAGCCGGCGGAAACGTTGGCAGCGTTTGCTGCCATGGCGGCTGCCGCCGCGGCGCTGACGCTCGCTGCCAGAGAATCGCGCGCGTCAGTTTGCGCCGCCGAATCGTTTGAGGGGTTTGTTGACCCATCACTCGCTTTCGCAGCGATTTGCGCGTCGCTTCCGCCGCCCGACGAGTCGGACGCAGAGTCGGCGGCGGTGGCGGTGGTGTTTGCATCAGCGGCGTTCGAATTCGCCGACGCGGCACGCGACCGACTCCATCTCGCGCTATGAAACTGGGCCGAGCGCGCGGCCGAATTGGCGGCTGCCCCATTCGCACGCGATGTTCCGGCAAGTGCGGTGCCCATTCGGGCATTTTGTTGCGTACCGCCGGCCGCACTCACGCTATCGGCCGCAAGGCTGGCCGACGCGCGACCGTTTCCATCCGCCACCGTAGGCTGCGGCGTCTGGGACTCTGACGGCGACGATGCGGCAGACCCATTGGTCGTAAGGGGCGGCGCGCCGTTGGTCTCAAGCAGGTCGGCAAACGGCATGTCCACCTGCACGGTGGCCGCACCGACCTGTGATCGCGGCGACGCAAGCGGGGGTGTGGCGCCGGGGTCTGACGTGATACTCGGAGAACTCGGCACTGCGGCGCTCCCGGAGAGGGCGACAAGCCCAACTTCGCTTGCAACCCGCGGGCCACGCATCCAGCGGCGAGAAGTTGCGACAACACAATAACTTGGCCTCGTCTGCGCGCGGCATAAAGCGCCTCCCATCGCCTGCAACCGGGCAAAATTTGCCCGCGACCGAAGCAGCCGACGGCTATTGCTGCCGGAGGACCGCAACCATGGCGGAGCCAACCGACCCCACTTATAGTATGTAGTATGGTTGGATGCCTTCCTTGTGGCTTAGGCTTGGTGCCATGTGGTCGCGACGGAGCGTCCAGGAGCATGTCCGCGGTATGATGCTGCATGATCTCGACATTGGCGGGCGGCCATCCGATACGCGCGTTGTCGTCGCCATGTCGGGAGGCGTCGATTCGTCGGTCACCGCGGCGCTTCTTGCCGATGCCGGCTACGACGTCATCGGCATCACCCTGCAGCTCTACGATCACGGTGCGGCCACCCACCGCAAGGGCGCCTGCTGCGCCGGACGCGACATCCATGATGCCCGGGCGGTCGCCGAGCGCATCGGTATCCCGCACTATGTTCTCAACTACGAGAGCCGTTTCAGGGAAGCGGTCATCGACCGCTTTGTCGACAGCTACGTGTCCGGCGAAACGCCGGTTCCATGCGTGGAATGCAATCAATCGATCAAGTTCCGCGATCTGCTGGAGACCGCGCGCGAGCTCGGGGCAAAGTTTTTGGCGACTGGCCACTATGTCGCTTCGCGGTCACTGCCGGATGGCAGCCGCGGGCTGTTTCGGGCTCGCGAAGCCGAACGCGATCAGAGCTATTTTTTGTTCGCCACGACGCGCGCTCAACTTGAGCTGCTGCGCTTTCCGCTCGGCGACCGCACCAAGGCGGAAACGCGCGAGCTTGCCCGCCACTTCGGCCTTCCCGTCGCCGACAAGCAGGACAGCCAGGATATCTGCTTCGTGCCGACCGGCCATTACGCGCAAGTGATCGAGCGGCTGCGGCCCGGCGCTTCAGGGCCAGGTGAAATCATTGACCTCGATGGACACGTTCTGGGCCATCACCATGGCATCATTCATTTCACCGTCGGCCAGCGCCGCGGGCTTGGCATCGCCACCGGCTCGCCGCTCTACGTGGTGCGGCTTGACGCGGCGGCTCGCCGCGTCGTCGTCGGACCACGCGAGACGCTGCGCACGAGTCGGATCAAGCTGCGCGAAATCAATTGGCTTGGCGATGGCTCGATCGAAGAGGCGGCAGCGTGCCGTCCCGCCGAGATTTACGTCAAGGTGCGCTCGACAAGACCGCCGCAGCCGGCTTGGCTGCGTCCGTCATGTCGCGGCAGCGACGTCGATGTCGAGCTGATCGCCGGCGAGGACGGCGTCTCGCCCGGACAGGCGTGCGTATTCTACGACGCAGCCGAAGGCCAGGCGCGCGTGCTGGGCGGCGGCATCATCGCGAGCACGGCGGCGGCCGAGACAGGGAAGGAAAGCGCCGCGGCGTTGACCGCCGCTCGCTAAGTGCGCTGGAAGGAATTGGCAGCAAGACAGCGACCGTTGCCATGCCGGCGGAACTTGAAACAGGTCAAATCGAAAGAGCTTACGCGCGCTGGGCGCCGGTCTATGACTTGGTGTTCGGCTCGGTGTTCGAGCGTGGCCGCAAGGCCTCTGTCGCCGCCGCCGAGCGCGTCGGCGGCCGTATCCTCGAAGTCGGCGTCGGAACCGGCCTGTCCTTGCCTGAATATGCCTGGACCAATCGAATTACCGGCATCGATCTTTCGGAACCGATGTTGCGCAAGGCCAAGGCCCGCGTGGACGAGCACCGGCTCGTCAACGTCGAGGGCCTCGCGGTCATGGACGCGCAGCATCTCGCCTTTGCGGACGGGGCATTCGACGTCGTGGTCGCCCAGTACGTCATTACGGTGGTGCCGGAGCCGGAAGCCACCCTCGATGAATTTGCGCGTGTCGTGAAGCCCGGCGGCGAGATTATTCTGATAAACCACCTCGGCGCCGAGGCGGGGTTTCGCGCAACCCTCGAAGCCTGGCTTGCGCCGCTCGCGCGGCGGCTCGGATGGCAACCGGAATTTCGCTGGGAACGCCTGGTAGCGTGGGCGGCGCACCATCACGGCGTGCGTATCGTCGAACGCCGCCCGATGCCGCCGCTCGGCCACTTTTCACTGATCCGATTTGCCAAGCTCGGCGGTTTCGCCGACGGGGAGGGTCTAGCGCCCGCATCGACCTAGCATTCCTACGGTCGCTTGGATGTCGCGCGAGAACTGCCGATGCCTATCGCGAGACCGCATCAGACGATGAGCGGATGCGTACTGAGCCCCCCGGACGGCCCTTTAAAAGCGCCCCGAACTGCCCTAAATCTTGCCCGGCTCGGGCATGGCCGGTCGACCTTCCGGCTGGGCCCTGCAATGGCGGAGTAGCTCAGCTGGTTAGAGCAGCGGAATCATAATCCGTGTGTCGGCGGTTCAAATCCGTCCTCCGCTACCACTCTCAGCCTTGTCCGGCCCGGATACCATTCCACGTCCGGTCGAACGGCATTCAACGAGTCCTATTCCATATTGCAGCGCGAATTCGCACATCGCTTGCGCAGGGGACTTTGGTTTGATAGCCCCTGATCCAACGTCGTAATAGTGTCACAATCGGGACCGGTTGCGAGCCGGCTGTCATCGCCGAACACATTCCAGAACGCCGCCCACCAGCCGCCGGGACGAAGAAGTCGTGCGATCTTGGCAAGTGCTGTATCCTCTTCAATCCAGTGAAATGCGGTAGCGCAGACACCAAGGTCAAAAGCGAAGTTTTCAAGCACCGCATCCTCAAAGGCGCAGACGAGGACCTTCAACGCTGAGTCCGGATTGTTGCGTTGGAGGAAGCCAGCGAGGCGAGCGTCGGCTCTACGGCGACCAAGGGCTCCGCACCGAGATCAAGAAGATGGCGGGTTGCAATGCCCGTTCCCGCGCCAATCTCGAATGCCGCCGCGCCGCGGGTCAGGCCGCGTCGAGAGCGCAGCGTCTGGTACACCCAGCCCGGATAATCGGGCCGCGCGCTGTGATAGCCGGCCGGGTCGAGGCCGAAGACCCGACGACCTGCTAGTCTGGCAATGCTGGGCGCGGACATGACCCTGATACGTTGATGCCCGGGATGTTTTGTGTTCCTGGCCTCGCGCCGAGTGCAGACGCTGAGTACAGACCGGGATTTAGCTCTTTCGCTTTTGTAGCACGTATTCCGGTCGCCGGATTCCTTACTTCCCGGACAGGACTCGGAATCAGCCAAAAGTTCGCGCCTTCATAGACGCGACGACGCGGCTCATGCGAAGGTCCAACAATAGGCACGATGCGCGAAGTCAATTCATCCTCGCAGGGTAAAGTGTCCCAGCGCGCCTGGCATGAGGAGCCGCTTTATTTATTTTGCCAAGCCGGTGGCCCTGGCGACCGCGCGCCACTTGGCGGTCTCGCGCGCGATAAAGGCGGCAAACTCGTCGGGTGAGCCGCCGAGCGGCTCGAACTTCGCGGCGGCGAGCTTTGAATCCACCTGTGGCGATTTCAACGCCGCGTTGGCCGCGGCGGCGAGCTTGTCAACGATTGGGCGCGGCGTGCCGGCTGGCGCCATGAGACCAAACCACACCGTGGCATCGAAGTCGGGCACGCCGAGCTCCTCGATTGTCGGCAGATTTGGGACGGTCCGCGCCCGCTTTGCGGAGCTAACGGCGAGCGCTTTCAGCCGACCGGATTCGACGAAGGGCATGATCGTCGAAGCCACGCCCAGCATCATCGATACCCGGCCGGCCAGCAGATCGGTGACCGCCTGCGGGCTGCCCGGATAGGGCACGTGAACGAGCTTGATGTGCTCGCGGATACTGATGAGTTCGCAGGCGAGTTGAGGAACGGAGCCAATACCGACCGACGCATAGGTGAGTGCGCCGGGCTTCGACCGCGCCAGCGCGATCAGCCCCTGGAAATCCGAAATGCCGAGCGAGGGATTGACTGCAAGGACGAGCGGCAGCGCGGTCAGCGGCGTGATCGGAGCGAAATCCTTGGTAAAGTCGAAGCGCAAGTTGGGATTCGTGACGGCGTCGGTCACGTTCGTCGATGTGCCAATGTAGAGCGTATAGCCATCCGGCGACGCACGAGCGACGGTCTCCGCGGCGATGCTGCTTGAGGCTCCGGGATGGGTCTCCACGACGAGTTGCTGACCCAAGATCTTACTCATCTGTTCCCCCACCAAGCGCGCGGTGAGGTCGGCGGCCGATCCCGGCGGGAAGCCGACAATCAGTCGGATCGAATGCGAGGGATAATCGGCGGCGTAACCGACGGAGCTGCCGGCAATTGCAGACAGCACCAGCGCAATCATTGCGATCCTTTTCACGACTGCCCTCCCTTGTGCGGCGCGCGCCGGCCGATTTTACATTACTTCGCTCGCTTCCATTCGAATTGTTGAAGGACGACGATTCGCTCTGACAGAACCGCGCCGCTGATTGAGAAGTCTGGAAGAATTCATTGCCCGCCGCAGGCAGCAACGCCAGCAGTCACTTGCGGGATCGCGGCATGTCCCGTCGCCACCAGCTCTCAGCCAACGTACACCAGTGGGTTCAACGCTGGGTGAGGCGCGATGTCGCTTTTGGCACGCTGTAATTATCTACCGTGTCCGCTCCAGCGGCAGCTCATCAGCGGCACGGCGGGACCATCACATCGGCCCAACCTTGTGGACTCAATGAAGATTTCGGCGCGCACCAAGTGCAGCGGCTGCGACGACCTTTGCGGTTCCGCGACAAGACGACACGCCTCCGGCGCGCCTTGACAGGGCGTGCCTGCGGACACATTGTGTCACATGGGATAAGAGGTGGCATGACCGAAAGGATTTCGCATGAACGTTGTCGTTCGCGACAAGGCCGACTATCACCAGCAGACGACCGAACGGATGGACAAGCATTTTGTCGTGCCGCAATGGTCCGCCCGGCAGAAGCTGGCGCTCGCCTGCCGCATGCTGGCGGCCGACGGGCACGATTCAGGTCTTGCCGGCCAGCTCTCGGCCCGCGCCGACAGGCCGGGCACTTATTACATGCTCCGCTTCGGCCTCGGACTCGAGGAGATTACCGCGGCAAACCTCTTGCTCTGCGATGATGACCTCAACGTGCTCGAAGGCGACGGCATGCCTAATCCGTCAAACCGCTTTCATCTGTGGATCTACCGTGCCAAGCCGCATGTGCGCGCCATTACCCACACGCACGCGCCCTATGTGTCGGCGCTGTCAATGATCGGAGTGCCGCTTGCGGTTGCGCACATGGACACGAGCTTGTTTCACGACGATTGCGCCTGGTTGTCGGAATGGCCGGGCACGCCAATCGGTGATGAGGAAGGCCGCATCATCTCTGAGGCGATCGGCAACAAGCGTGCCATTCTGCTCGCTCATCACGGCCAGTTGACGGCCTGCGGCAGCGTCGAGGAAGCGGCTGTCATGGCGCTCTTCATCGAGCGCGCCGCGCGGCTGCAATTAATGGCGATGAGCGCCGGCAAAATCCAAGCTATCGATCCGGCTTTGGCTGCGGAGGCTCACGATTATCGGTTGAAGGCGCGGGCGATTGCTATGACTTTCTTCTACTACGCTCGACGCTCGCTCCGGCGCGACCCAACCATAATCAATTAAGGCTCGGGCCGAACGGCTATCGCGCGTAGAACGCGCGCCCGTTTTGGCTCGATCGGCAAGGCTTTTGGGGAGGACTCGATCATGGCGGTCACCAATCTCGCCCGTTCCGGATTTCCTCCGGAAGCCAAGTCCGAGGTTCCGATGGGTCGCGTCATCTCCGCGAGCCTCATCGGATCAGTTATCGAATGGTATGACTTTCTGATTTACGGCACTGCCGCCGCGCTGGTGTTTGGCAAACTGTTCTTTCCCTCGGCGGACGCGCGCATCAGCGTCGTTTCCGCTTTCAGCGTCTATGCGGTGGGCTACTTATCGCGACCGCTGGGCGGTCTCATCTTCGGGCATTTCGGCGATCGCTTTGGTCGCCGCAACATGCTGATGCTGTCGATGACGATCATGGGCCTCGGGAGTTTCCTGGTCGGCTGCCTCCCCACTTATCAGCAGGTCGGCATCTGGGCGCCTGTTCTTTTGGTTGCGCTTCGGCTGGTACAAGGGCTTGGCCTTGGCGGCGAATGGGGCGGTGCCGTCCTGATGGTCGCCGAATCAGCGCCGGCCAATCGGCGCGGCTGGTTCGGCGGCTTGGTTCAACTGGGTAATCCGGTCGGGCGCTTGATCGCCAACGCCGTCTTCGCCCTCACGGCGCTGATATTCGCTGGCAGCTTTCTAAGCGGGGCGTGGCGGATTCCATTCTTGCTGAGCATCCTCCTCGTCGCGGTCGGGCTTTTCATCCGCTACCGGCTGCATGAAACGCCGGCCTTTGTACAAATGCGGAAAGCCGGCAGGCAGGCGAAGGTTCCGTTGGTGGAAGTGCTGACGACCTACCGGCGTGCGATGTACACCTCGATCGGCCTGAAGACCTGCGAGGTGGCGTGGACCGGCATGTTCGCGATCTATGCAGTGTCATATCTCACCAATCGTCTGCATATGCCGCGGCAGTTCGTGCTCGACGCCATTCTGCTCGCAGCGGCATGCGGAATCGTCGTCGTGCCGCTGGCCGGCTACCTCTCCGACAAGCTCGGCCGGCGCACCGTATTCGCCACCGGAGCAATCTTCTGCCTGATCGCCGCCTTCCCGATGTTCTGGCTGCTCAACACGCGCAATCCGGCGGTGATCCTGCCGGCGCTGGCGCTGGGCATCAGCCTCGGTCAAGGCATCATGTATTCGATGCATGCCAGTCTGATGCCGGAACTGTTCGGCACCAACGCGCGCTACAGCGGCGTTTCCATCGGCTTTCAGATCGGGGCCGCGATCTTCGGCGGCATAACGCCGCTGATTGCAGCCGTCTCGGTGAATTATTTCGGCGGCGCAACCTGGCCGATCTCCACATACCTCATGGTGCTCGCTCTTGTCAGCCTGACGGCGGTTTTATCCACGCGCGAGACGGCGCATGAGCCTATGCCGGAGTAGGCCGGCGATCCGGCGCGACGCTTCAGTTAACGTTGACCCGGCATTTGCTTGTTCCACAAAACCTTGAAGCTGACGCCAAGGTTTCATGCTTCCGTGACGACGACGAGAACCTCGGCATATTTTCCGCCAAGCGACCGCGAGCGGTGAGGCAAATGCGAATCGAAATAAAGCGCATCGCCGTGCCGCAGCTCGATGATCTGATCCGAGATTTCGACCTCGACCCTTCCCGATAAGACGAACATGAGTTCTTCGCCCACGTGCTTGAAAAGGCGCTTGTTCTGAAATTTGAGTGGAGGCCGCATGACGTACGGCTCCATGCGCTTAAACCGCTTGGGGCCCGCAACCATTTCATAATTGTATCCGGAGGAGCTGCCGGGTCGCATAAACGAACGCCGTTCTTCCTTGCGGACCAACGACAAGGCATCGTCGTAGTGATCCTCGCCGAGAAGTTGGCTGACCGTGATCTTGAAGCTTTCAGCCAACCTCATTGCAGTCGATATCGAGGGGACTGACACGCCGCGTTCTACTTTGGAAACGAAGCTTTTGGTCAGTTTGGACGATGCAGACAATTGTTCCAAAGTCATGTTTCTTTGCTGCCGCAGAAATCGGATGCGCGCGCCGATCCCTTCCCCGCCGGACCTGAAACCCAAGGCGCGATAATTCTGCCCAGGCTTCTTCCGCGCTTTGACGTCGGATATTCGGTTGTCAGTTCGCTTGACCACTATCACTTTGTCCCAATTAGGGTCCCTTACGATTAATGCGCGCCGAATAGGGTTCGGCGAGGAAAGATACGGCTGCACCGCGTGTAAGCGGAAATCTGGACGAATGGCGACCCCGGGCGTACGCCACCGCGCGTTCGTACGCCGTCTCGCGCGCAAGTCAACCCGACGGCGAACTGAACAATGCCAGGATGGGCCCAAGCGGATCCGGATCGACCCTGTCTCACCGTCAAAGCGGCTCAGTGAGGTTTGATGCGATGGCCGTGATGACGCTCGCCGTCCGGAGGCTCGTATCTCTACATCAGATCGGCAGTCATTCCGCAGCTTGCGCAACCGGGGGGCCGTTGCCGGCGAGATAGGCCACTGCTGCCTCGGCTCCGCCAGGACGATGGGGCACGCCGACCACGCGCAATCCCATTTCGATGCCGGTCAGCGTTGCCGTGATCGTCGGATCGTTGAAATCGCCCAGGTGGCCGATACGAAAGACCTTGCCGCTCAAGGGTCCCAATCCGTTGCCGAGCGAAATATTGCAGCGCTCAAGGATTTCAGCTCGCAATCGGTCGGCAGAGTGCCCCTGCGGCATGATAACCGCGGTCAGCGAAGAGGAATATTCGGCGGGGTTGCGGCATTGAATTTCGAAGCCCCAATGCTGCACCGCCCGCCGGACCGCCTCTGCGGCGCGCTTATGGCGATCGAATACGGAATCGAGACCTTCCGCATGCAGCAGGTCGATCGCGACCTGCAGGCCCTGCAGCATGTTGGTTGCCGGGGTGTACGGGAAATAGCCCGTCTCATTGGCTGCCAGCATATCTTCCCAGTCCCAGAACGAGCGGGGCAGGCCGGCGGTCCTGGAGGCTCTACGGGCCTTTTCCGATAGGGCGTTGAACGACAAACCAGGCGGCAGCATCAGCCCCTTCTGCGAACCGGCAACGGTGACATCCACTCCCCATTCGTCATGACGGTAGTCCATCGAGGCGAGAGAAGAAATGGTGTCAACGAGAAGCAAGGCAGGATGCTTGACGCTGTCCATCGAGCTGCGGACCGCAGCAATGTCCGAGGTCACACCGGTCGATGTCTCGTTGTGCACAACGGCCACCGCCTTGATGTGGTGCTGTCTGTCCTCGGCCAGCCGAGCAGCGATTTTGCCCGCATCGACGCCCGAGCGCCAGTCGCCGGGGATGAATTCCGCATCCAGCTTTAGGCGCGCCGCCATCTTCTTCCACAGCGTCGCAAACCACCCGGTCTCGACCATCAGCACCTTGTCGCCTGGCGACAGCGTGTTGACGAGAGCCGCTTCCCAGGCGCCCGTTCCCGATGCCGGATAAATCACCACGGGCTGGCTGGTCTTGAATATTGTCTTGATGCCGGCCAACACGCTGCGCCCGAGCAGACCAAATTCCGGGCCGCGGTGATCGATCGTTGGCTTGGCAATGGCTGCAAGAACGGCGAGCGGCGTATTGGTCGGGCCGGGGATTTGCAGAAAATGACGACCGGCATGGCGAGTCATCGGCGTACTCTGTGGTGACGTGGTGATGCGCGGCGCGGTTGCCGGCAAGGACGCCGTTTTGCCTCCTTGCCGTCGGGGTTCGCTCAGGCAATGACTGTTTTGTCCTGACGCAAGACCCGGCGCGAGTAGTAGTAGAAGGTCGCGGCAATCGCACGCTGCTTCAGACGATAATCGTGCGCCTCGGCAGCAAGTTGCGGGTCGATTGATTGGATCTTCCCGGCGCTCATGGCCATCAATTGGAGGCGTGCGGCGCGCTCGATGAAGATCGCCATAACAGCCGCTTCCTCGACGCTGCTGCAGGCCGTCAACTGGCCGTGGTGGGCGAGCAGGATAGCGCGCTTGTCGCCTATTGCTTCCGAAATGATACGGCCTTCGTCGTCGCCGATCGGCGTGCCGGGCCACACTGGCAGCCAGGCGCAGTCTTCATGAAAAAGACTTGTATCCATGTGGGCGACGGCCAAGGGAACGCCGATCATCGACAATGCCGACACGTGAGGGGCATGGGTGTGAGTAATCGCGTTGACGCGCGGCTTCGCCCGGTAGATCCAAAGATGAAAGCGATTCGAGGGGTTGGGCATCCCTTCGCCCTCAAGCACGTTAAGGTCATCGTCGACCAGCAGCAGGTTTTCTGCGGTGATTTCTTCCAGCCCCAGGCCGAAGCGCAACATATAATAGGTGCCGGGCTTGGCGGCGCGTGCAGAAAGCTGCCCGGCGAGCCCCGAATCGTGACCGTCGGCCGCCAGCATCCGGCACGCGAGCGCGAGTTTCTGCCGCACCGTCCATTCCGGCACAACGAAATGCTGCTGCATCCGTTGAGTCGTCTGCTCATGATAATCAGCTTTGTCTCTGACAATGACGTTCATGGTGCAATCCTTCCATTGCGACGGTTAATTTTGAAGTATTTTATCATCCAAGACACTCTGTGTCACGCATGACGTTCAATGAAAAAATGCCGACGACCGCCGCCTGTGGTGGCGCGTCTTCAGCCCTGCAAAAATGATCGTTGACACGGGATAAAGGCTCATTCAGGCTTGTTGACACTTGGTGTCCAAAAGGACACTATATTGCCAAATTCTCCCGTCGCCAGGGGGCAGGTAAGGCAGAGATGCCAAAAATCAAAGTAGCCGCGATTCAGACCTATTCGGAACTTGACCGTACAAAATTCAACCTGGACGGCGTGTTGCGCAACGTCCGCGAAGCGGCGAAGAACGGTGCCAGCCTCGTCGTGTTCCCCGAGTGCATGAATGCCGGCTACGTTTGGCGCGACCGCGCCCATGCGGTCTCGTGCAGCGACGCGATCCCCGGCGAGTTCACCGAGAATATCGGCAGGCTCTGCAAGGAATTGTCGGTTTACGTGGCGATCGGCCTTTCGGAAAAGGACGGTGACAAGGTTTACAATTCTGCGGTACTGGTCGGCCCCAAGGGGTTGATCGGCAAATATCAGAAGAACTTTCTGTTCGATTTCGACCCGTTCTATTTCACGGTCGGGGACACCGGCTATCCGGTGTTCGATACCCCGGTCGGCCGTATCGGCATGTTCATCTGCGCCGACGCGCGTATTCCCGAAGGCGCGAGAATACTAGCCCTCAACGGCGCCGAAATTCTGCTCCATATCACCAACTCGACGACGCACGAGCAGCACGAAATCCACGAGCCGGCCCGCGGCAGCGAGAACGAGCTGTGGATGGTCTGCGCCGACAAGGCCGGACGCGAGGAAGGGCTTACCTATCCGGGGTACAGCCAGATCATTCACCCCGACGGCAGCATTGTCGTGCGCGGCAGCCAACACAATCACGAGATTATTTATGCCGACGTCGATACCGAGGACGTCGCGGCGGTACGGCAGCGCGCCGACAGCCTGATGCGCGGCCGACGGCCCAAGACCTACGAGCTGCTGACCCAGAAGTACGAAGCCCTGCCATATGCGAAAGTCGCCGCGACACCCATCGTGTCGGCCAGCCTCGCGGTGCTCGCTTCGCCGGCGCAGGTCTGCAATCACGACGGTAACAGCGCCGAGACGTTGCAGCGCGCACTCAAGCATGGCGATGAGGCCGGCAAGGAAAACTCCGGACTTGTCGTTTTTCCGGAGCTGTTCATGACCGCACCGCGGCCGTCAGCGGCGCAGGCGAGGCAATCGGCCGGCGAGACCGCGAGCGTCCTCAACGCATTCGGTCCAATCGCAAAACGCTGGAACGCCTGGTACGTCCTCGATCTCGTCGAGGCCGAAGCCGGAAAGCTCTACCACACCGTTTTCGTGGTCGGACCGGACGGAGCTGTCGCGGACAGGTACCGCAAGGTCCATCTCACCGATCAGGAGCGCGATTGGGCCACGCCCGGCGAGGCCTATCGCGTATTGCAGCTTCCGTTCGGCAATGTCGGCCTCATGATTGGACACGAAGTCTGCTTCTTCGAGGTCGCGCGCGTGCTGACCTGCATGGGCGCCGACATCGTCGCGCTCCCGTCGAATTTCCGCGCCCCGCGGGAGGCCGATCTGTTTGCGCGCGAGCGAGCCCTGGAGAACAAGATTTTCGTGGTCGCCGCCAATCGCGCTGACGCCTCGCATCCGGGCGGCAGCACGGTGATCTTCCCCAATGCCGCGACACCGAACAAGGCCGGCACCGATCAGGGCGACTACGTGTTTTCCTACCTCAATCTTGCATGGGCCCGGGATAAGCAGATTCGACCCGGGACCGACCTCGTCCGCAACCGCCGCCCGCAATTCTACGATCCATTGATCCAACCGATCACGGCCTGATCGAAGCCGCATACCAAACAAGGGCCCCGGCGATGAGCACCGATCTTGCGAACCCTTCAGGTACCCCCCGTCGCCCCAGCCAACGCCAGGTCATCAATACTGCGATCTGCTCGACACTCGCATGGTCCTGCGATCTATTCGATCTGTTTATTATCCTGTTCGTCGCTCCGACCATCGGCGCGATCTTCTTTCCCAGCAATAGCCAGCTTCTCTCGCTGGCGGCCGTCTATGCCGCCTATGCCGTGACACTGGTCATGCGTCCGCTGGGTTCCGCAATATTCGGGCCCTATGCCGATCGCAACGGCCGACGGCGCGCGATGATCGTCGCGGTTGGCGGCATTGGCACCGTTACCGGCCTGATGGGGCTGCTGCCGACGATCAATCAGGTCGGCTTGCTGGCGCCGATCCTTTTCATCCTGTTGCGCGTGCTGCAGGGCATCTTTGTCGGCGGCGTCGTGTCGTCGTCGCACACCATCGGCACCGAAACCGTCGAGCCGCGTTTGCGCGGGCTGGTATCGGGTATCATCGGCACCGGCGCAGCTATCGGTTCGCTTCTCGCCTCCGCCATGTATTTCATCGTTTCGCACATTTTCCCGGGCGACAGCTTTCTCACCTGGGGATGGCGTGTGATGTTCTTTGGTGGATTCGTCGGAGCGATCCTCAGCGCGTTCATCTATCGCGCCGTAGAAGAGTCGCCGCTTTGGCTCGCTGCCGAACAGCGGCGACAACAGAGCCGTTCGCCGTTGCGCGATCTTTTCACCCGGAAATATGCGAGCATCAACGTCGTCAACATGATGATCGTCATCGGCGCGGGAATACAGATCTATCTAACCCAGAGTTACCTGCCTGCATTCCTGAAACTGATCAACAAAGTTCCGGGTCAAGAACTCGGCGGCATCCTGGTCATCGCCAATTTCGCCGCGATTGCCGCAACTCCGATATTCGGCCATCTTTCCGACAGCTTCGGCCGCAAGCGCGTCTTTCTGTTCCTCGGCGTGGCGAACCTGATTCTGATACCGTCCTGCTATATGCTGCTGGCAAGACTGTCGTCGGATTCACTCGGCCTGATCTACCTGTATGCTTTGATACTGACGTTCTGCGGAAATGCCGTGCTGGCTCCGATCATCATCTTCCTCAATGAACGTTTCCCGACGAAGCTTCGCGCCACCGGGACGTCGCTGTCCTGGAACGCCGGTTTCGCTCTCGGCGGCATGATGCCGACCTTTGTCACGCTCGCGAGCGGGACCGTGGAACATATCCCATCAACGGTGATCACGTTTCTCCTGGTGGCGATCGCGCTCTATATCGTCGGCGCGATTATTGTGCCGGAGACGCAAGGGAAGATGACCTGACCGTTGCCCCGCGCCGTTGGCCGTGAAGATCACGGTATGGCGGTTCGAGACCAACCGATGCCGCGTATCGATATCCACAGCCACTATATTTCCCCGGCGGTGCTCGCCGAAATCCGGCGGGTCGGTGCGCACTGCGATACACCGTATGAGGATCGCGCCGGGGTCGGCATTTTCGTTCATACGCCGGAGCGGCCCTACGGGCCCATAAAGCCGACCTTCTATGACATTGACCTGCGGCTTGCGCATATGGACCGCGAGCAGATCGACCGACAGGTGCTGCTGGCGCCGCCGTTCGTCTTTTATTACTGGTCCAACGTCGCCGAAGCGCGCGCCTTGATGGCGTTGGAAAACGACGGCATCGCCGAAGCGGTGCGGCATCGGTCGGGCCGGATGCTCGGCTTCGGCACCGTGATGCTGCAAGATGTAGCGGGAAGCATCCGCGAGGCGGAGCGGATCAAGGAGGTTGGCCTTCTGGGCGTCGAGATCGGATCCAACGTTAACGGCCTCGGTTTGGACGACGCCAGACATTTCGACTTCTACGCCGCAATAGAGTCGCTTGGTCTCGCGCTGCTCATTCATCCCCACAACGTCGCCGGCCAAGAACGGATGGCCGATTATCACCTGCGCAATCTGATCGGATTCCCGCTCGACACCACCCTCGCCGCCGCGCAACTTATCTTCACCGGCGTGCTCGATCGGTTTCCCCGCCTGCGGATTTGTCTCGGTCAAGCGGGCGGATTCCTCCCTTACATCATCGGCCGCCTCGATGCCGGCTACCGGGCGCGTCCGGAATGTCGCCGCAACATCAAACGTCCGCCAAGCGATTATCTCAAAAGCTTCTACTACGACACGATCATTCACTCTGCTCGCTCATCGGCATTCCTTATCGATACCGTTGGCGCCGAACGCGTCATGTTCGGCACCGATTTTCCTTTCGACATGAACGCAACGTCGCCGGTCGCCGAGATCGAAACCCAGCAATCGCTGACCGCAGAGCAGCGTCAACGCGTTTACAGCGTTACGGCCGCGGAATTCCTGCGGTTACCGACCGATGCGACCGGCCGCGCACTACCGCAAGTGGCCGCGCAATGAAGCTCGTCCTCGGTAGTCTCGAGTCACGCTGGAGAAAAATCATCATGGCGTCGAGTATGTTTCGCGCCGGCCTTGCGGCGAGCGCGCTCGTCATCGGTTCGACTCTCATACCGTTCACGCAGGCGGTTGCACAAGATTATCCCGCCCGGCGGATATCCCTCATCGTGCCCTTTCCACCCGGCGGTGGCGTCGATCTGGTCGGCCGGTTGGTCGGGCAGCGCCTGTCGGCAGCGCTCGGCCAGACGGTGATCGTCGAAAATCGCGGTGGCGCCGGCGGCATGATAGGAACACGCGACATCGCCAATGCCGCCCCGGATGGTTACACGTTGGGAATCATAATGACCGGCATCGGCCTAAGCCCCAACGCGGATTATGACGTCAACAAGGATTTTTCCCCAATCGGCCTGATCGCCTCGACGCCGGTTTTCATCGTCTCCAATCCGTCGTTTCCAGCGAAGTCGCTGACCGATGTCATCGCGCTCGCGAAGAAAGAGCAGGGCAAGCTCGCGATCGGCACTCCGCCTTCGCCGACGCTGCTTTACTTCGCAGTCAAGTTGTTCAACATGGTCGCCGGCGTCCACACGACTGTCGTTACCTACAGGGGCACCGCGCCGCTGACGACGGACGTCATCGGCAATCATGTGCCGATCGGCTTTGACACGATTCCGGCGGCGATCAGCAACGTGCAGGGTGGACAACTGCACGCGATCGCAGTCGCCGACACAAAGCGTTCCGCGGCGCTGCCCAATGTGCCCACCGCTGCCGAATCCGGCCTGCCCGGCTTTGATGCGGTGCTCTATTATGGCTTGGTTGCTCCGGCGGGCGTGCCGCGCCCGATCGTCGATCGGCTCAACAAGGACCTGCGCACGGCGCTGGCCTCCGAAGCGTTCAAGAAACGGTTGGTTGAGGCCGGTGATGATCCGGCGCCAAGCACGCCCGAAGCCTACACCGCCAACATCAAGCGCGAGGAAGGCAAATGGGCCGCCCTGATCAAAAAGCTGGGCCTCACGGTCGAGTGACGGTCGCTTCCAGAAATCAAGGTCACGAGGAGAGTCCCGTGCGCGTTGAATTCCCTGGAGGTGTGCTGGCAGCCGCCATACTCGTGCCGAGCTTTACGCGCGCGGGGATACGCTACACGCCATCGTCCGCCGCCGGCCTGCCGATCGCGTCCACTAGATGGGCAACGAGCGCCTGCACGCTGGCGTGTGCGGCGCTTCCGTCCCAATCGGAAAGATTGAGCGTGTGCACGTGGATGAAGCGCAACGGTAGCGGCGTGTCGTCGAGCCGCACCGGAAAAAGCTTGGCGCTCTCCTGCGCGAACGCCGCCTCGGCGCCGGCGAGCTGCACCGCGACGATGGTCGAGAGCACGGTTTGCAGATCGAGCGTCAAATTCACCGCCTGCGACACTTCGCCGAGCGCCCGCAGCTCGCCAACCGAGCGAGCGAGTTCATCGGTCCGAGAACGCAGTTCATTGAGCAGCCGCGCATTCTCGGTGGCGATGACGGCCTGAGCAGTGATGAACGGCCGGACGTCCTGTCGATAAAGGTTGATCACTCCAACGACTTCGCCGTCTTTCAGCATTGGCACATTGCCACCGTCGATCGCGACGGCATTTCTCGGCTCCTGAGGTGATTCAGCTTCAGCGGGATGCTCCGCTGCCTATCAGATGGAATAACGCGCTGATTCGAAAATTTGCGGCACGGAAACTCCGCCTGCGGGCGACAGCGCGACGGCCATTCTCAATCGTTGAAGTACCGGCCCTCTTTCACTTCCACCACGTAACCGGCTCGGATCACAAAATCACCGAAGCGTTCGCCGGGCCTGCGGTCGCGGGCGTAGTGGCCGAGCGTCTTGTCGAGCGCTTGGAGGATCGCGCCCTCGCCGACGTTCTCAAGATACATCTTGTTCAGGCGCTGGCCGTGGAAACCGCCGCCAAGATAGAGGTTGTACTTGCCCGGCGCTCGGCCGGTCAGGCCAATTTCGGCGATATAAGGCCGTGCGCAGCCGTTCGGGCATCCTGTCATGCGGATCGTGATCGGGTCGTCTTTCAGACCGTGGACATCGAGGATGGACTCGATCTTGGTGATGAGGTTGGGGAGATAGCGCTCGCTCTCGGCCATGGCCAAGCCGCAGGTCGGCAGCGCCACGCAGGCCAGCGAATTGAGACGCAGTCCGCTGCGGTTCTCGAATTCGTCCAGACCGTATTCACGCATCAGCGCCTCGATGGCGGGGCGGTCCTCGGGCGCGATGTCGGAAATGATGAGATTCTGGTTCGGCGTTATCCGGAACATGCCCTTGTGGACGCGGGCGATGGCCCGCAGCCCGTCCATCATTGGATGGTCAGGCGTGTTGATGACGCGGCCGTTCTGGACGAACAGCGTGCAGTGCTCGCGGCCGTCTTCGCCCCTGACCCAGCCGAGCGGGTCGCCGTTGGAGGTGAACGCATAGGCCTGCGCCGGCGCCAGCGCGCGGCCAAGGCGCCGCTCGATCTCCGCCTTGACCCAGTCGAGGCCCTTGTCGTCGATGGTGTACTTGAAACGGGCGTGCGAACGATCGACCCGGTCGCCGTAGTCGCGCTGGACCGACATCACTGCGTCGATCGTCGGCAGGAGCTTGTCGGCATCGATATAGCCGATCACGCTGGCCAGACGCGGATAGGTTTTTGGCGCCTGATCGGTGCGACCCAGGCCGCCGCCGATGGCGACGTTGAAGCCCTTGAGCGCGCCGCGGCGTGCGATGGCGATGAATCCGAGGTCCTGGGCGTAAACGTCAATGTCGTTGCTGGGCGGGATCGCAAAGCCGATCTTGAATTTGCGGGGCATGTAGGTGCGTCCGTAGAACGGCTCTTCCGGGCCGTCCGTATCCTGGCGCTCCGCGCCGTACCAGATTTCGCTGTAAGCCCCGGTTTTGTGAGTGGCGTGGTCGCTCGCTTGCTTGGCGAGCGCATAGACCTGTCGATGCAGTTTCGACAGACTGGGGTTGACCGTGCACATCACCCCGCGGGTGTCGTCGCCGCAGGCCGCTTTGGTGTCGAGCAGCACGTCGCGCAGGCCCTGGATGACGGTGCAGAGATTCTGCTTCATGACCCGGTGAAGCTGGAACGTCTGCCGTGTGGTCAGGCGCAACGTGCCGCCGCCATAGGCGCGCGCCAGTTCGTCAAGCTTCAGCCATTGGCTCGGGCTGCAGACGCCGCCGGGAAGACGCACGCGAGTCATGAAGAAGAACGCCGCTTCCAGTTTCTGCCGCCGGCGCTCGTCCCGAACGTCCCGGTCGTCCTGCTGATAGATGCCGAAGAACTTCATCAGCTTGGCGTCGCTCGCCGCCACGGCGGCGGTCACCTCGTCGACCAGGCTCTCCTTGATGGTACCGCGCAAATAGTCGCTGTTGGCCTTCAACGTCTCGTCCGGGCCGAGCTTGTCGAGCGGCTGGGAGAGGTCGCGGCTGCGGTCCGGTTGTGTCCTCGCGTCCATCCGCCCGGCCTCAATAAACGTCGATCCGATAGCGGCGGTCGCGCTGCAGTTCCGACAGATACGCGCGTGCGCCGTCGCGATCGAGACCGCCGTGCTCGGCAACAATATCGGTGAGCGCGGCATCGACATCCGGCGCCATGGATGCAGCGTCGCCGCAGACATAAAGCCACGCGCCTTCCTCCAGCCACGCATAGACGTCGCGTCCTTGCTGGCGCAGCCGGTTTTGGACGTAGGTCTTCGGCGCGGCGTCGCGCGAGAAGGCAACATCGAGCCGACTCAGCACACCGGTCTTGAGCAGCGACTGCCATTCGACCTGATAGAGAAAGTCGCTGCGGAAGTTGCGCTCGCCGAAGAACAGCCAGGAGCGGCCGCCGGCGCCGCGTGCCTCCCGCTCCTGCATGAAAGCGCGATAGGGAGCGACGCCCGTACCCGCGCCAATCATCAGAATCGGAACGTCATCGTCCGGCAGGTGGAAATGGTCGTTAGTCTGAATATAGACCGGAATCGCGGCGTCAGCCTCGGTGCTCGCGGCGAGATAGCCGGAGGCGACGCCGGTGCGCGGCAGGCCATGCAGCGTATAGCGCACGGTCGTGACGGTGAGATGTGCCTCGTCCGGCGCCGCGACAGAACTCGATGCGATCGAGTAGAGTCGCGGTTGCAAGGGCCGCAGACCGCCGACAAACCGCCCGGCGTCGATGCCCGGGGCGGGAAAGCGGCTGACAATGTCGAGGATGTGATGGCCTTGCAGGAAGGCAGTGCGCGCCTGTCCTTGATCGCTCGCACACAGAACATGCAATTCCTCGGCGCCGGTGATCTCCGCCCAATGGTTGAGAAATCGTGGTGTGGCTGCAGTGATTTCCAGCGAACCGCTCATTGCTTCGCCAAGACCCATCGTGCGTTTGTTCACCGTCACCGGCGCATCCGGCGACAGCGCCAGCCGCTCCAGCAGCGTTGAGACCAGCGCGGGATCGTTGCGCGGCATGATGCCGAGCGCGTCTCCGGGCTGATAGGTCAAGGCGGAATCGGCGAGCGACAATTCGACATGACGGGTCTCCTTAGTCGAGCCCCGCCCCGTCAGGACGATGTTTTCGATGACCGGCGCGTTGAACGGATTCCTCTTGTCGAACGTCGCCGGAGCTGGAACGTCGGCCCGCGCGGCAATTGCTGACCGCGCGACGGGCGGCAATGCCTGCCCGGTCGGCGCCACCTTGGCAACGACGGCCGCGATCCAGGCAGCCGCAGCCTCCTCATAATCCACGTCGCAATCCACGCGATCGGCAAGGCGTTCTGCCCCCGATTCCGCCATGCGCCGGTCGATCCGCTTGCCGGCCTCGCAGTAGCGCTCGTAGGTCGAATCGCCCAGCGCCAGAACCGCAAACCGCAATTGCGGCAGCTTCGGCACCTTGCGACTTTCCAGGAATTCGAAGAAGCCACGAGCGGTCTGCGGCGGATCGCCCTCACCGTGCGTGCTGGTGATGATAAGCAGATCCTGCTCGTCCTTCAGGCCGCGCGTCTTGTAATCGGCCATGTCGGAAAGCCGCGCCTCGACACCTCGAGCCTTGGCGGCTTCGGCGAGCAATTTAGCAAGGCTCTTGCCGTTCCCGGTCTCACTGCCGAACAGAATTGTGAGCGATCGGGACGACGCGGCGGCCGGCCGCACCTCGAAAGGCGGCTCCAGCTCGGCAGCAGACTCCGCGCCGACCGCCGCCGTGCGCGCCTGGTGGCCGAGGCCGGCGAAGTAGCCACTGATCCAGATCGCCTGCTCGTGGCTGAGCGAGGTCGCAAGCCGATCGATCTGCTCCCACTGATTGGTTGTCAGAGTCGAACTTGGGAATTCCAGTTTGCTCATCGCCGACATACGCCCGGCGGAAGCATCAGCCCGCCTCAATCATCTCATTGGTTTTACTGGAATAAAATCGCCCCGAGCCGAAACGCAATACCGTTCATCGAAAAAAAATTTTGCTGTCAGGCGATGTCTCAAGACGACATGATTCTTCCAGGAATTGCACCTGCGGCAGTGTTGATCAACCAGCGTTCGCGGCGATGGATGACGGATCGGAGTCGCAGTCGGCGATCACTCCTTCTGTCGCTCCACTGCGCCGGCGATCAGGTCGCCGAGCGCCGCCATTCTGATCGGCAGCGTATTGACGAAAATGCCGAGCGGACGAACCGCATCGTTAACTGCGTTGGCGAGCGCGGCCGGTGCGCCGAGATAGCCGCTCTCGCCAGAGCCCTTTTGACCAAGCACGGTGTGGGGCGATGGCGTCTCGTGATCGACGATCTCCACCGCCGGCACTTCATGCGCCGATGGCAGAAGGTAGTCCATGAAGGTCTGCGCGATGAGCTGGCCATCTTCGTTGTAGGCGAATTCCTCGAAGAGCGCCGCGCCGATGCCGTGGGCGACGCCGCCCATCGTCATCCCGCGCACGATTTTCGGATTGACCTGGGTGCCGCAATCGTGGCCGAGCAGATAGCGCACGATCTGCGGCTGACCGAGATCTGGGTCTATGGACAGCAGCAAGACATGAAATTCGAAAGAGAAGCACGGATACATCTGCACGCGGCCGGTTTTGTCCGGGAGCGCCCCGCCGGCCGGCACCTGGTAGACGTATTCAACCGCAAGCCCCGGCTCGAAGCCGGGCGGCATGCGGTGGTAGTTGCGGTAGGCGATGCCGACGAGGTCGACCCATGTGCGGCGGCGCGCCGGCGCCTGACCGTCGTAGACTTCGCCGCGTTCGTAGACCGCGCGATCCGGCGCAATGCCGAGGTCGTGCGCCGCAATGGCCGTGAGTTTGGCTTTAAGCTTCTGCGCCGCATGGAACGCCGCGCCGCCAAGCGAGATCGCCATGCGGCTGCCAACCGGAGTGCCGCTCGGCAAGGAGTTAAGCGAATCCGGCCGCGTCACCCGTACCGTATCCGGATCGAGTTCGAGCACTTCGCCGATGACCGTGCCGACCAGCGTCTCGTGGCCCTGGCCGGAAGAGGTCGTGTGCATGGTGGCAGTGACCGTGCCCGTCCCATCCACGTTGATGCGGCAGGACTCCATGAACGTCGACGTGGTGATGGCCGGATTGAGCAGCGCTTCGAATGTCGCATTGCCGCCGGAAGGCTCCAGGCAGGCGGCAATGCCGATACCGGCGAGCTTGCCCGTGCGCCGCAGCCGGTCGCGTTCGGCTTTCAGCTCCTCATAACGCGCGTCGGCGAGCACCTTGGCGATCACCGTCTCGTAATTGCCGCTGTCGTAGGTGGTGCCGCTCGGGATCAGGTAGGGAAATTCGTCGTGGCGGATCAGGTTGCGACGGCGAACATCCAACGGATCGAGTTTGAGCACGGCGGCGATTTCGTCCATGCAGCGTTCGAGCGCGAGATTGGTCGGCGCCTGGCCGAAGCCGCGTACCGCCTCCTGAGTCGTCTTGTTGGTGACCACGGCAAGGGCGCGATATTGCACGCTCTTGATCTTATACGGGCCGACAATGGCGCCGATGGGCTTGCCAAGCTGGAACGGAGAACGGCCTGCATAGGCGCCGAGATTTTCCAGCGCCCGCATTTTCATGGAACGGACGATCCCGTCGTCTTCGAAAGCGACCTCGACGTCGAACAGTCGCTCCGGACCGTGGGCATCGCCGCCGCGCATGTTCTCCAGTCGGTCCTCGATCAGCCGTACCGGGAAAGCAAGGCGCCGCGCCAGGTAGCCGCACAGCACCGTGTGCTTGATGCCGCGCTTTACTCCATAGCTGCCGCCGACATCGACTTCGTAGTGCACCCGCACCGAAGAGCCGGGGATCTTCAATGCCGCAGCAATTTGCTCGGCGTAGCGCGGCATCTGAATCGAGGCATAGACGTCGAGTATGTCGCGCCACGGATCCCAAGCGGCGACCACGCCGAATGTCTCTATCGGCACGGTCGACGAGCGACCCCATTTGACGCGCAGCGACAATCTGCGGGCGCTGGCGGCAAAATCTTTCTCGACCTCGCCCCAGACGAAGGTCTTGTCGAGCAGCACGTTGGAGCCGTGCGCTTCGTGCACCAAGGGGCTGTCTTTGCCGAGCGCCGCTTCGGCATCGAGCACGAATGGCAGCGGCTCATACTCGATCTCGACCGCCTCGGCGGCATCTTCGGCGAGCGCGCGGCTGTCCGCCACCACGGCCGCGACCCATTCGCCGCTGTAGCGCGCCGTCTCATGGGCGAGCGGGCGGCGCGGCACATGCGGCGTTTCAAGCCCGTTCATCAGCGGCTGCGTGGCTGCGGCCAATTCCGCGCCGTCGAGCACGTAATGCACGCCGGGCATGTTCAGCGCCGCCGCTTTGTCGATTCGGCGGATGCGCGCCGCCGCGTGCGGGCAGGTGACCACCGCCACGTGTCTCATGCCGGGCAATTTGACGTCGGCAACGAACTGCCCCTTGCCGGCGACAAAACGTCGATCCTCCCGCACCCGGCGGTCGGTTGAAACATAACGGTGATGCGCGCCGCCGTTCATTTGTTCAGGCCTGCGGTCGGTTGGCGCCGCGCATTCGCTCGGCCGCCAGCGCAATCGCTTCGACGATCTGCGTATAGCCGGTGCAGCGGCATATGTTGCCTGAAATCGCTTCGACGATCTGCTCGCGCGTCGGCTGCGGATTGTCGGCAAGCAGCGCGTGCGCGGCCAGGATCATGGCCGGCGTGCAATATCCGCATTGCATGCCGTGAGTTTCGCAGAACGCGTCTTGGACCGGCGACAGTTCGCCGGGAGCGGGCGTCACGCCCTCGATCGTGGTAATGATTGAGCCTTCCGCCTGGACTGCAAACATCAGGCAGGAGCGCACCGCTGCGCCGTCGAACAGCACGGTGCAGGCGCCGCACACGCCGTGCTCGCAGCCGGCGTGCGCACCCTTGAGATCGAGGCAATCGCGCAGGCAGTCGAGCAGCGTGGTGCGCGGCTCGACCGTGAGTTCATGCTTCGTGCCGTTGACGTCAAGTTCAATGCGCATCGGTTCTGCTCGTTTGCGCCTCGCACAGCGCATCGGCGACCGCGCGGGCGGCAAGCGCGACCGCGGCCCGGCGTCGGTACTGGGACGAGGCATGCAGGTCGGCCAGCATTTCATGGCCGTCGAGTTCATCGCGCACCGCCGCCTTAACATCTTCGGGACGCAGTTCACTGCCAATAAGCGCGCGTTCGGCGCTGGCCAGGCGGATGGGAAAATCCGTAACCGCACCGACGCCGATGGCGATGCGCTTGCACCTGCCGTCGGCGCCAAGAGCGACCTGCGCCGCTGCCGCCGCGAAGGCGAAATCGCTGCGCCGCGCGCTGACTTCCCGAAAGCCGACACCGATCCTGTCGCCCTTCCAGACCGGGAAACCGACATTCACCAGACATCCGCCAGCCGGCAGGCTCGTGGTCATCGGGCCGACAAAAAAATCGCGCGCCGGGACCTCCGCCGTTGCCGCGCCGAAGCGGTAACTCAACACGGCATCGAGCGTGACGGCGACAAGCGGCAGTTCCGCTGCCGGATCGGCATTGGCCAGCGAGCCGCCGACGGTGCCGCGCGCGCGCGTCGCGGCGTGTCCAATATGCGGAATGGCGCGCGCCAGCAGCGGCACCTTGGCGCCGACCAAGGCATTGCGCTCGACCACCCCTTGCGGCGTGGTGGCGCCGATGGAGATGCCAAACTCGTCGGCGCGGACGTAGGCCAACACGGCAATTCGGCTGATGTCGATCAATCGCGCCGGGCGGGCAAGCCGCATGACCATCATCGGCACGAGCGTCTGCCCGCCCGCAATGGCGCGCGCGCCATCGTCACCGGCCAGCAGGCTGCAAGCCTCGTCCAGCGAGCGCGGCCTGACATAGTCGAATGGATACGCCTTCAAGGTGCCTCGGCCGTCATTGCAATGAATGCAATGAATACAGCTTCATGGAGGGGCAACACCATACCCGCCATCCGCCGCGCTGCGTCAAGCATGCGGCGGATGACCGTTGGCGACGGGCCGTACCGACCCCCTCGTCTGCCGCTCACGCAGTCACCGTGCAATCCTTGACGATCTCGGGCCTGAAGGCGAGCCCATGACCCGGCCGTTCCGGCGCCGTGATCATGCCGTTGTGCACCGGGACCGGATCAAGCCAGAGGTCGTCGGCCAAACCCATATCCTCGATCCATAGTCCGTTCGGAATGGACGCGAGCAGTTGCACGTTGAGTTCGGGAAACAGATGAGGCGCGATCGTCATGCCCCAGGTATCGGCGACCGTCGCAATTTTGCGCAGCTCGGTAAGGCCGCCGCGCATCGGATCGGGTTGCAGGATGGGCAGGCGGGGATGTTCGAAGAACGGCTTGAGATCGAAGCGGGTAAAGTGCGTCTCGCCGCCGACGATGCGCAGATCGAGCGCTTCGGCGATGCGAAGGTATCCGGCGAAATCGTCAGCGACGACCGGTTCCTCCAGCCAGTAGACGTCGTAATCCTGAAACTTCCTGCCCATCTGGATGGCAACGTCGGCGGTCCATCCCATGTTGACGTCGATCATGATGGCGATATCCGGCCCCAGCGCTTCGCGCATGCGTTTGACGTTGTCGAGATCGCTCGCGAGGCTGCCGACATGTGCGACCTGCATCTTGATCGCCTTGTAGCCGCGCTCCTTGTAGTTGAGCGCTTTGGCGATCATTCCATCGCCGCCGGAGCCGCGAAAACAGCCGCTGCCATAGGCCGGCAAGTCGCTGCGATAATGTCCCCACAGCCGATGCAGCGGCAGCTTGGCATGCTTTCCGACAGCATCCCACAGCGCGATGTCGAGCGCCGAGATCGCCATCATAGCGATGCCACCGCGGCCGTAGGTCATCGTCGCGTGCCATAGGTCCTGCCAAATTCTCTCGACCTCGCTCGCGTCCTTGCCGATGACATGTGGGACGATGCACTCGTCGAGGCACGCCGCGATCGTCCGCATGGCGGGCCGGAACAGGAACAGATAGCCCATGCCGACGATGCCGCCCTGCGTCTCGGCCTCCAGGACCAGAAAGTTTCGCGTTTCGCCGAAGGCGTGGCCCTTGAGCCAGCGACTGTGCGGCCACGGCACGCGCAGCATCGTTATGCGCACGGATTTGATCGTCATGTCAGACATGGACTCGGTTCCTCCCGATCGAGCGGGCTGCTTCATCCCGGCAAGCGGAACCTGCGCAAAGCTTCGCCTGCCGTCAACGCGTCTCGTAATCGATCGGCAAGCTCGATAAGATTGCGGCTGCCATCGCATATCGGGAGATTGTGTGCCCCCGACGATCAATATCGCCGCTTACAGCGACGCACTGGTCGTGCTCGGTACCGCGGGAATTCTGGTCCCGGTCGTCAGTCGCTTGGGCTTCAGCCCGATACTGGGCTATCTCGTGGCCGGCGCCATCCTGGGCCCGCTGGGCCTGGGTTCGTTTATCCGTACGTTTCCGTGGCTTTACTGGTTTACCGTCGGCGACGCCAGAAACGTCGCCGGGATCGCCGAACTCGGCGTCGTTTTCCTCCTGTTCCTTATCGGCATCGAGCTGTCGTTTCAACGCCTGCTGACGATGCGGCGCTACGTCTTCGGTCTTGGCGGATTGCAGGTGCTTCTCACCACCGTCTTGTTCGCTGGCGGCGCAGCGATCATGGGCCAGAAGCCGGCAGCTGCAGTCATCCTCGGTGCCAGCCTCTCACTGTCCTCCACCGCGATCGTGCTCGAACTGCTGTCGCGCCAGGAGCGCCTCACCACGAGCGTCGGACGTGCCAGCTTTTCCGTGCTGCTGGCCCAGGATCTCGCCGTCATTCCGATCCTCATGTTTGTCTCGATCCTGGCGGTGGGGCCGGGCAACTCGGTCCTTGCCAGTCTCGCCAGCGCGCTCATCTCCGCGGCAGCGGCACTTTCCGTGATCGTTGTTTTTGGCCGCTTGCTGATGCGTCCGTTGTTCCGGCTGGTGGCGACGACGCATTCCCGCGACCTGTTCATCGCCGCTGTTTTATTCGTGATCCTGGGGGCCGGCGTCGTCGCCAATGAGGCGGGCCTGTCCATGGCGCTTGGCGCCTTCGTGGCCGGCCTCCTGCTGGCGGAAACCGAGTACCGCAAAGCGGTCGAAACGACGCTCGAGCCGTTCAAGTCGCTGCTGCTCGGCATTTTTTTCTTCACGGTCGGCATGGAGATCGACTATCGCGAGATTGTCCACGAGCCGCTCCGGCTGGGCGGCGCGGTCCTCGCCGTCATTGCCGCGAAGACGCTCATCCTCACCCCACTGGTCAGGGCGTTTCGACTGTCGTGGCCGGTTGCGATCGAGACCGGTTTATTGCTCGGGCCGGGCGGCGAATTCGCCTTCGTCGGCATCGGAATGGCGGGCGTCGCCGGCTTTATCGATCCGAGCACAGTGACCTTCGCGCTTGCCGTCACCTCGGTCACGATGCTGCTGACGCCGCTGCTCTCCTTGGTCGGCCGACGTTTTGCGTCTCTCCTTCAACCGCTCGGGGCGTCGGCCGCCGAGTTGAGCGTGCTGCCGACCGCGGGAGAGAACCATGCGATCGTGGTCGGCTATGGTCGCGTCGGCAAGGTGGTCTGCGATTTGCTCAAAGAGCATGGCATTGCGTACGTGGCGGCCGACTTCGATGCTCCGACGGTGACGCGCGATCGCCGCAGCGGCCACGACGTCTTTTACGGCGACGCCGCCGATCCGCGGTTCCTGGAAGCATGCGGTCTTTCGGCTGCCGCCGGCGTCATCATCACGATCCACACCCAGAACGTCATTGATGAAGTCGTCGCGCACGTTCGCACGCGGCGGCCCGACATTCTCATCGTCTCCCGAGCCCGCGATGCCGCGCACGCGAGCCATCTCTACAGCCTCGGCGCGAGCGATGCCGTGCCGGAGACGATCGAGGCAAGCCTGCAACTCTCGGAAGCGGCTCTGATCGGGCTCGGGCGCCCGGTCGGGACGGTGATAGCTTCGATCCACGAAAAGCGCGACCAGATCCGTCGTGCGCTGCAGCAGGCGGCACGCCAAGCCGGATTGCACGCCATCCATTCGGTCAAGCGCAGCACTTTGCGGCGGACAAAAGAGGAAGGCTGAGCTCGCCTCCGCGCCAGCCCGTCGAACAGGCTCGCGCCTGTCGCCGAGATCAACCGCTGTGCGCCGTCCTGCCGCCTTCGGCGACATCGAGGATGATCGGCATGACAGCGGCGTCCGACGCGGCAACGCGTGCCGGCACCAGCTCGACACCGGCGAGGGCCTGCAGGAAATCGGAGAACCAGTTCTGCACCGAGCCTTCCCGCAGCCTGGCGATCATGCTCTGCCAACGCTCGCGCCGCTCTTCGAGGCTCATGGAAAACGCGCGGGAGATTTGCTTGGCCATCGCATCGACATCGTGCGGGTTCACGATCAGCGCGGCGTCGAGCTCCTTCGCCGCTCCGGCAAACGACGAAAGCACGAGCGCGCCTGGATCGAACGGATTCTGCGCCGCCACATACTCCTTGGCGACCAGGTTCATGCCATCATGCAGCGGCGTCACCAAGCCCACATGTGCAACTCGATAGAAGCCGGCAAGCGTTGACTGGGCAAATCCCCTGTTGAGGTAGCGGATCGGGATCCAGTCGACTTCGCCGTGACGGCCGTTGATTTCGCCGACCAGGGTAGCGAGTTCGTTTTTCAGTTCGCGGTAGGCGCGAATGTTGCCGCGCGTCGGCACCGCCACCTGCAGCAGCGACACCGCGCGCTTGGCGGACGGTTGCAGCTCGAACAGGCGGTCGAAAGCGCGCAGTCTGTTCGCCAGGCCTTTCGAATAGTCGAGACGGTCGACGCCCAGCGCCAGCCTGGCACCTTGCAGGCTTGCGCGCAGGCGCATGATTTCCGGACGCGCCACCGCCTTGGCGGCGCGGCTGGCAAATTCGTCTACATCGATTCCGATCGGAAAGACGGCGAGCCGGGTCGTTCCGTATTTCGACGTTACGACGTCGTCGATGATCGAGACTCCCAGATCAAGTCGGAGATAATCCTCAAAATTCCGCTGGTCATCCTCGGTCTGAAAGCCGATCAGATCGTAGGCGAGCATCGCGGAAATCAGATCGCCATGGTGCGGCACCGCGGCCATCGTGCTGCGTTCCGCCCAGGGCGTATGCAGAAAAAATCCGATCGGCCGCTTGATTCCCAGGTGGCGCAATTCTGCGCCCAGGCTCAAGAAGTGATAATCCTGTATCCAGAAGACAGTCTCCGGGCCACCAAAGCGCAAGAGAGAGCGCGCCATGAAAGCATTCACTTCGCGATACGAGGAATATTCGTCCGCCGTTACCTGGATGAGATCCGGACGCGAATGCAACGCCGGCCAAAGAGCGGAATTGGCAAATCCCTCGTAATAGCCGCGATAATGTCTCGCCGGCATATCGACAGTAGCCAATGCACCGCGGCCGAGCGCTTCGATTTTTGCGAATGAATCCCTCGTTTGAGCCGCATCTCCGGCGTGGCCGCTGGAACCGACCCAGATCGCGCCGGACTCCTTGACCATCGGGAACAATGCCGACGCCAGCCCTCCGGCGATCGGTTCATCCGTTCTTGCCCGCGCAACGCGGTTGGAAACGACGACGATTTTCACAGGACGAATTCTCCAATGAGACTGTTGCGACAACACAGCCGATGGGCTGTTGGTTCCTGTGGTGCAGTGCTGCAACTGAAACTCTGGAACTGCCGAGATCTCGGCGATATCTTGCGGTGGACCCTCGACACCTGATGCATCTGGCGGAACCGGTTGCGAATCCGTAACGCCTGCTCAGGCTTCTGAATAAGCCGTAGTCGAGAGCAGGCTGATTTCAGCGTAACGTGAATCGAGGCGCGTGTGTTGCACCACGATCGGTACGTCGGACTCGAATACCGAGGAATAGTCGGTGTCGCGCGGAACGGCGGCCGGGTCCGTCAAATCGTTGAAGCGCAGGTGAAGCGTCCGTCGCGGAGCCACTGTCACGCGATAAGGGCCGACCGGCTCGCGATCGGCGAAGAATATCGTGATCTGGACGTGCGCTTCCCTGTCACCGGCGTTGAGAATGCACGCAGTTTCATGGGAAATAAGCGCGCGCTCCGAGAACGAGCTTTGCGCCGGAATATGTCCTTCGGCGATAGCCCAACGCTTATGTCCGATGGGTTCCATGGGCTGGCTTTTCCTGCTGATGATTTGGCTGGGATGTGGGGGGCGAGCCGCCTGGAGGGCGAGCTCAGAACGCAGAGGCTCCGGGGTTGGTTCCACGAATTGGAACTTTTTTTCATCCGTCGGGTTATACTCCCAATTCGACGTCAGCTGGAGGGCGGGCTGACTGGACCCAAACCCCGCCGACCGACCTCGGTCGAGGCGGCTAATAACCGTGGGACAGGACAATGCGCGCGCTTACGGTGGCGCCGACCGTCGCCAATTCGGCCCTGATTGAAGACATACCGCCGCCCCCTGAATCCGATGGCGCCGTACTGGTGCGCAGCTTGGCGCTGGGTGTCTGCGGCACGGACCGCGAAATCGTATCCGGCGCCTACGGCTGGGCGCCGCCGGGGCAGAAGCGGCTAGTGATCGGCCACGAATCTCTCGGGCACGTCGAGGAAGCGCCCGCCAACTGCGGCTTTGCTGCCGGCGATCTTGTTGTCGGCATTGTCCGTCGGCCCGATCCCGTTCCTTGTCCGGCCTGTGCCGTCGGCGAATGGGATATGTGCCGCAACGGCCGCTACACCGAACGCGGCATCAAGGAGCGCAACGGATTTGGGGCGGATTACTTCCGCATCGAGCCGGAATTTCTCGTCAAACTCGATCGCGGGCTTGGCGCCGAAGGAGTTTTGGTCGAGCCCGCCAGCGTCGTCGCCAAGGCGTGGGACCACACCGAACGCATCGGCCGCCGATCACGTGCCTGGCAGCCGAAGACGCTGCTCGTAACCGGCGCCGGGCCGGTCGGACTGCTCGCCGCCTTGTTGGGCGCGCAACGCGGACTGGACGTTCACGTGCTCGACAACCGTGACAGCTTGGAAAAGAGACTGATCGTGCGCGAACTCGGCGGCACGTTCCATCTCGGCAGCTTGTCGGAGCTCGATGATTTCAAGCCTGATATTTTGATGGAGTGCACCGGGGCGCCGATCGTGGCGCGCGACGCGTTGGGCCGCACCTCGTCAGGCGGTATTGTTTGTCTGGTCGGAGTGAGCGCTCCTGGGCACCAGTTCGACCTCGATATCGGGGCGCTCAATCGCACCATGGTGCTCGACAACGACGCCGTATTCGGCACGGTGAATGCGAACCGCAAACATTATGAGGATGCCGTCGATGCGCTACGGCGGGCCAACAAGGCGTGGCTGAGTCGCCTGATCACGCGGCGGGTGCCGCCCGAGCAATGGACGCAGGCCCTTGAGCAACAGCCGGACGACATCAAGGTGATCGTCGATTTTTCCTGATTTTGAACGTGCGGGACCGATGCCAACGAAACGCCGATGATAGAAGCAATCCACAACGACCATGAACGCGACTTGCATCCGCATCTCACTGTTGCTCCTTTGACGCCGTCCTTCGCCGTGTCGCCAAGCTGCGGCGAAGCCAAGCATTGCGAAGTCGAGGATTGCAAGACCACGAACGCGCCACCGCCGCAGCCCATCTGATATGCCCTCCAGGATCGAAGATTACGCCCTGATTGGCGACTGCCATACCGCCGCGCTGGTCGCTCGCGACGGTTCGATCGACTGGCTGTGCTGGCCGCGTTTCGATTCCGAAGCCTGCTTTGCCGCCATTCTCGGCGGCAAAGAGCACGGGCGATGGCTGATTGCGCCACGCGGCAAGACCCGCATTACCCGTCGCTACCGACCGGGCTCGCTGGTACTGGAGACTCATTTCGAGAGCGATGACGGCGCCGCCGTTTTGGTCGATTTCATGCCGTTTGGCGAGCGACATTCGAGCGTCATACGCTTCGTCATCGGCACGCGTGGCCAACTGGCGATGCGCACCGAGCTGATCTTGCGGTTCGGCTACGGTGCCGTCGTGCCGTGGGTGAGCAGGGTCGAAAGCGGTGCGCTGCGCGCCATTGCCGGCCCCGACATGGTGGTTCTCAACACCCCCGTGCATATGCGGGGCAAAGACCTGACCACGGTCGGCGAGTTCACCATAAACCGCGGCGAGACAATTCCTTTCGTCCTCACTTATACGCACTCGCACCGGCCGCTGCCGGACCCGATCGACGCCGCGTCCGCTCTCGCCGCGACCGAAACTTTCTGGCGCGAATGGTCCAGCACATGCCGGCACGCCGCACACTGGACCGAGGCGGTTCGCCGCTCAGTGATCACGCTCAAGGCGCTGACCTACGGTCCGACCGGCGGGATCGTCGCCGCCCCCACCACGTCCCTGCCGGAGCGGCTTGGCGGACAGCGCAATTGGGACTATCGCTTCTGCTGGTTGCGCGACGCTACGCTGACGCTGCTCGGCTCCATGCACGCCGGCTATTTCGGCGAGGCGCAGGCGTGGCGCCAATGGCTGCTGCGCGCGGTCGCCGGCAGCCCGGATCAACTGCAGATCATGTACGGCATCGCCGGCGAGCGGCGGCTCGCCGAGTGGACCGTGCCGTGGCTGCCAGGATACGAGAATTCCTCGCCGGTGCGCATCGGCAACGCGGCGCACACTCAACTGCAGCTCGACGTGTTCGGCGAGATCATGGACGTGCATCACCAGGCGCGTCGCGGCGGCCTTTCGACCAATGAATCGGGCTGGGACACCCAGATCGAGTTTCTCAAGCATCTCAATAAGATCTGGCGGGAACCCGATTCCGGCATCTGGGAAATGCGCGGCCCGCCGCAGCATTTCACCTACTCCAAAGTCATGGCCTGGGTCGCCTACGATCGGGCGATCAAAAGCGCCGAAACGTTCGGCCTTGAAGGACCGCTCGACGAATGGCGGAAGCTTCGCGAGCGGATTTGCGACGAGGTGTGCGAGCGCGCGTACGACCCCGACCGCGGCACGTTCATGCAGGCCTACGGTTCCAAGCAGCTTGACGCCAATCTGCTGCTGTTGCCCTGCGTCGGTTTCCTGCCGTCGACGGACCCACGCATCGAGCGCACGGTTGCCGCGGTCGAACGCCACCTGCTTAACGACGGTTTCGTCATGCGTTACAGCACCGGCGACGGCGGGGACGCGCTGCCGCCGGGAGAAGGCGCGTTTCTCGCCTGCAGTTTTTGGCTGGTCGATGTCTACATGCTGCAAGGGCGCTGCGAAGAGGCCGAGCAGCTTTTCCGACGGCTTCTCACACTGCGCAACGACGTAGGCCTTCTCAGCGAGGAATACGATCCGCATGCCAAGCGGCTGGTCGGCAACTTTCCGCAAGCCTTCTCCCACCTCGCGCTCGTCAACAGCGCCTACAATCTGACGCGGAGCAGAAAGCCGGTCGAGCAGCGGGCGCAGGACGAGCACGCGCCGCCTGAAGAGGTAACCGCAGCGGCCGATTGACGCATTGCTGCGGGCCATCGGGGGTGCGCCGAACGAGCGGAGCGAGCACCCCCCCACCCATGCCGCCGGCTCCGCCAAAGGGACCTTTCGCCGACTTGCGGGATGCTTTCATTATCCCTAGCGTTATAATTCGCAAGACTTGCTGCGGCGGAAGCGCTTATGGCAAAAGGACGCCTGCCGTGCCGCCACGCGGTGACTGGCCAAGCGCCAGAGGGTAGTTACTCTATAAGTTCGCGGTGACAACTCCGCGGTGAGAGTTCCGGGGGCGATCAGGGAGGAAAACGATGAAGCGACTCTACTTGCTTGCCGCAGCGGCGGCATTGATTGCGACGCCTGCCTTTGCTCAGAACACGATCACGATCGGCTTCACCGATTCGGTGACCGGTCCGCTCAACGTCGATTCGCTGGGACAGACCCGCGGCTATGAGTTCTGGCGCGATGAAGTCAATGCGGCGGGCGGCATAAAGGCCGGCGGCAAAAGCTACAAGGTCAAGTTCGTCAGCTACGACGACGAATCGGTGGGCGGGCGCGTGCAGCAGCTCTATACGCGGCTGATCAATCAGGACAAGGCAAACTTTCTATTCAGCCCCTATTCGTCGGGACTTACTGCCCCGGCTGCGGTCATCTCCGAGCAGTACGGAAAGATCATGATCGATTCCGGCGGCGCCGAGGAGAAGCCGTTCGAGCAGGGTAACAAATATCTGTTCATGGTCATCACCTCGGCAACTCACTACCTCTCTGGCGCGATCGAGGCGCTCAAGGAAAAGGATCCGCACGCCAAGCTCGCGATGGTCTACTCGGACGATCCGTTCTCAAAGGACGTTCTGGCCGCGGCTGCGCAGCAGGCCAAAGCGGCGGGCCTCGATGTGGTGCTGGACGAGTCCTACTCGCCCTCCACCACCGATTTCGGGCCGGTCGTCAACAAGATCATCTCCTCGAATGCCGATGCGTTCCTGGGCGGCGGGCATTACTCGGATGGCGCAACGCTGGCGCGGCAAATGCACGACCAAAAAGCCAATATGAAATGGATGTCGATCCTGGTGGCGCCGGCGGACGACAAATTTGCCGAGCTTGGGCCGGCAGCTTTGGGTGTCACCGTGCCGTCGCAATGGGAAGTGCAGGTTTCGTACAAGCCGCAATTCGGGCCCACCACGGCGCAGTTCGTCAAGGCCTACGAAGCCAAGTTCCATGCGCCGCCGGATTATCATGCCGCGTCGGGCTACACCGACGGCATGATCTTGCAACACGCCATCGAGCAGGCCGGCTCCGTCGATCCCGAGAAGGTCACGGCGGCGCTGAACGCCATCGACGTGACCACTTTCTTCGGGCGCATCAAATTCGCCACCGATCCAGGCCATCATGGCCTGCAGGTGGGGCATAAAATGGTGCTGGCGCAGTGGCAGATGATCAACGGCAAGCTCGGTCGGCAAGTCGTGTGGCCAACCGAGGCACAGTCCGCCAATCTGCTCTATCCGATGCCTGCAAGCAAATAGCCATCCGCCAAGGACCGGCGGCGGCGCCGCCGGTCCCCTGCTGCGCAGGCCGGCATGCTTGGATTTATCGCATCGATTATCGACGGCGTGCTGGTGGGGCTGGTCTATGGCCTTGCCGCCATGGGGCTCACGCTGATCTGGGGCGTCATGGACGTTATCAACCTGACGCACGGCGCCATGATCGTGGCCGGCATGATGTTGCTCTATCTGCTGGCGAGCGCGCTAGGCCTGTCACCGTATCTGATCCTGGCGCCGTCGCTGATCGGCGGCTTTTTCGCCGGTATTGCGCTGTACTGGATCGCCATCCACCGCATGACCGGACGGCCGCCGCTGATGAGCCTCCTCTCCACCTTCGCCGTCAATCTTGTCCTGGTCGGGGTCGGCACGGCGGTGTGGGGAACCGCGCTGTTCAACGTCGAAGTGTCGGTGCCAGGCTTTTCGCTCGGCCGCTACACTTTTCCCGGCCCACATATCCTTGCCGCCGTGCTCGCGGCGGTAATCGCGGTCGGGCTTTATTTCTTCCTGCACCATACGCGGACCGGAAAGGCGATGCGTGCGGTCGCCAACAATCGCGAAGCCTCCGAACTGGTCGGCATCCCGACGACCCGGCTCCTCGCCATCTCCGTCGGCGTCGGCGTCGCGCTGGCCACGGTGTCCGGCACGCTGATCGGCACCCTGTTTCCGTACACCATCCTTTCCGGCGACAGCTACGAGCTTAAAGGCTTCATCGTTACCGTGCTCGGCGGCTTCGGCAATCCGATCGGCGCCCTGGTCGGCGGTGTCGCGCTCGGCGTGCTTGAAGGCGCAGTGACGCCGTTCGTGCCGGTGAGCTGGACGCTGGTGATCGAATTCGCCCTGTTCGTCATTGTGCTCATAGCGTTTCCAGGCGGCATCTTTACACGGCGACGCGGAGGACTCTGATGGTGCGCCGGCCGTTCTTCTGGATCATCGCGCTGGTGATCGCCGTATTCGCCGCATTGCCCGCTATCGGCAACAACGTGGAGATGCGCGAGAGCCTGGTGCTTGCCTGCGTCTACATCACGCTCGCCTCCAATCTCAATCTGATGCTGGGCTATGCCGGCTACATCAATTTCGGCAGCATCGTTTTCTTCGGGTTGGGCGGCTACATCTGTGTCTGGTTGGTCTATGCCCATAATTGGCCGCTGCTCCCGAGCCTGCTCGCCGCCGGCTTTGGCGTAAGCGCGCTGGCGTTAATCTTCGGTCTTGGCATCCTGCGATTGCGCGGTCATTTTTTCGCGCTGGCGACCATTGGTATCGTCGAGGGCGTGCAGGCCTTTGCCGAAAATTTCTCGCCCTGGGGCGGCTCATCCGGCATTTACATCTCGCCGGCAGTGTTCAAGCCCTTTGGCGGGGCGGCGGAAGCGCTCTGGGTAATCTACTTCGCCATGGTCGCGGTAATGGGCGCGTCGCTCTATCTCAGCTACGGCATCAAATCCTCGAAATTCGGCCTCGGATTGCTCGCCATCGGCCAGAACGAGGACGCTGCGGCGATCCTTGGCGTGCCGACCCCGTTCTACAAGGCATTGGTCTATTGTATCTCCGCGTTTTTGCCCGCAATCACCGGCGGGCTTTATTTTTTCAAGAGCGCATTCATCCAGCCTTCCGACGCCTTTGATCTAACGCTGTCAACCGAGGCGATCGTCATCTGCATGCTGGGCGGGCAGGGCACGGTGACCGGCGTGGCGCTCGGCGCCTTTCTCTACGAGGAGCTGCGGGGCTATCTTCTGACATCCCCGACGTTTGCGGATTTCCAATTGACGATCGCCGGCGTGCTGCTGCTCATCATTGTGCTGTTCTTCCCGTCCGGGCTGATGGGTTTCATCTACAGCCGTTTCCCGCGCACCCAGAAGGTGCTCGAATGACGGCGAACGCGGCCCCTCTGTTGCGGCTCGATCACGTCGGCAAGCGGTTCGGCGGCCTGCAGGCCGTGCACAATCTGAGTTTCGATATCAACGAGGGCGAGATTCTCGGCCTGATCGGGCCGAACGGCGCCGGCAAATCGACGCTGTTCAATCTCATCAACGGCGTGTTTCCGCCCAACGACGGACGCATCTTCTTCAGCGGCATCGACATCACCGGGCAGCCGCCCTATCAGGTCGCGCGTCACGGTCTCGCTCGCACGCACCAGATCGTGCAGCCTCTCACCAACATGACGGTGCTCGCCAACTGCACCGTGGGGGCCTGCTTCGGCCGCGAAAATCTGCCACTGCACCGCGCCCGCCAGATCGCGCTCGAAGCGGTGAAGATCGCAGGACTCGACGACCGCCGCGAGATGCTGGCGTTGCAGCTGACCATTGCAGGCAAGAAACGCCTGGAGCTTGCGCGCGCTCTCGCGGCGCGGCCGAAGCTATTGCTGCTTGACGAGGTGCTGGCCGGACTCAATCCGACCGAGGTCGAGCACATGATCGGCGTCATCCGCCGCATCCGCGATTCCGGGGTGACCATCCTGATGATCGAGCACCTCATGCAGGCGATCATGAGCCTGTCGGATCGCGTGGTCGTGCTCAATTTCGGCGAGAAGCTCGCCGAGGGCCGGCCGGCCGAGGTGGCGACACATCCGCAGGTGATCGAGGCCTATCTCGGCGACCCGAAGCTTGCCGCCGAACTGGAAGGGCACGCCTGATGAGCGAAGCCATCCTCGAAGTCGAAGCGCTGGAGGCCGGCTACGGCGAGGTACAGGTGCTGTGGGGCCTGTCGCTCAAGGCGCGGCGCGGCGCGCTCACGGCCATCGTCGGCGCCAACGGCGCCGGCAAGACCACGACGCTGCGGGCGGTTGCCGGAACCATCCTGCCGTGGCGCGGACGGGTCACGTTCGAGAACGAGGACGTGACCCGATTGGCCACCCACGAGAAGGCGGCGCGCGGTTTTGCGCTCGTTCCCGAAGGGCGCCAACTGTTCTCATCGATGAGCGTCGCCGAAAACCTGGAGCTCGGCGCGTTCTCCAAGCGCGCCAGCCACAGCTTCGCCACCCGCCGCGACCAGGTCTTCGCGCTGTTCCCGCGGCTCGCCGAGCGGCAGGGCCAGCGGGCTGGCACGCTGTCGGGTGGCGAGCAGCAGATGGTGGCGATCGCTCGCGGACTGATGTCGGACCCCACCATCCTCATCATCGACGAACTGTCGCTCGGTCTGGCTCCGGTCGTGGTCTATCAGCTTTTGGCAACGCTCAAGAAGCTGAAAGAGGCGGGGCTTACCATTCTGCTCGTCGAGCAGAACGTGCATTTGGCGCTGGCGCTGTCCGATTACGCCTATGTCATCGCCGAAGGAAAGTTGTTCACGGAGGGCGAACCGGCAAAGCTTTCGGCCATGCCGGAGATACGTCGCGCATATCTGGGACTGTGACGATCGCGCGCTTCGTCGACCGTGATCTCGCACGCGCCCGATCGTTCGATCGTGATGCTGTTGCAGGTGCGGTCATCGGGGCCGCCGCCGTCCCCTCCCCGGCACTTGACGATGCCGATCAATACTCCACCTGCACCAGATAAAGCCCCTGCGGCGGGGCAACCTGACCGCAACGCGCGCGGTCGCGCGCGGCAAGCGCAGCGGCGACATCCTCGGCGGCCCATTTGCCTTCGCCGACGTGAACCAGCGAACCGACCATTGACCGCACCTGATGGTGCAGGAACGACCGCGCCGAGGCAATGATGCGCAGCTCCTCGCCCTGACGCGACACGTCGAGGCGATCGAGCGTCTTGATCGGCGATTTCGCTTGACATTCGGCAGCACGGAAAGTCGTGAAGTCGTGTCGGCCAACGAGTTGCTGCGCTGCGGCGTGCATGGCGGCTTCGTCGAGCGGACGCGGCACGCGCCAGCTCCGGTTATGATCCAGGGTCAGATCGGCCCGGCGATTGGCGATGCGATAGAGATAATGCCGCCTGGTCGCCGAGAAGCGAGCGTCGAACGTCGCCTCCACGCGTTCGACTTTCAGCACGGCCACCGGCCGCGGGCGCAGGTGAAAGTTGATCGCGTCGCGCACCGTGTCGTTGTCCCATTCCTTCGCAAGATCGACATGCGCGACCTGACCGAGTGCGTGCACGCCGGCATCGGTGCGCCCGGCGCCCTGCACTGCCGACCGCTCGCCGGCGAAGGCCGCGATCGCGTCGGTCAGAACGCCTTGAACGGACGGTCCGTTATCCTGCACCTGCCAGCCGACATACGGCGTGCCGTCATATTCGATGGTAAGCTTGTAGCGTGGCATTGCTCGGCTCAGGACACGGTGCTGGCCCGCACCACCGGAACGCCGTGCAAGAACTCATCCGCCGGCATTGGCCTTCCGCCGGCGCGTTGCAGCTCCAGGATGCGAACCGCGCCGGAGCCGCAGGCGATCGTCAGTTGCTCATCAAGGACGCGTCCCGGCTGCCCTTCGCCAACGCCCTTCGTCGTGCGCAGAATTTTCACGCGTCCGACATCGGGAAGCTCGCACCAGGCGCCGGGAAACGGCGACAATCCGCGGCAATGGTTATGGACATCGCGCCACGGTCTGCGCCAGTCGATTCGCGTCTCGGACTTGTCGATCTTGCCGGCGTAGGTCACGCCGGCAGCGGCTTGCGCCGACACCTGCAAGGATTCGCGCTCAAGCGCGCCGAGCGCGACCCGCATCAGTTCGGCGCCGAGCCGGGCCAGTTCATCATGCAGCTCGCCCGCAGTCGCGTCAGCACCGATAGCAACGCGGCGCGCCATCGCGATCGGGCCGGTGTCGAGCCCTTCGTCCATCTGCATCACCGTCACGCCAGTCTCGCGATCGCCCGCCATGATAGCGCGATGGATCGGCGCCGCCCCTCGCCAGCGCGGCAGCAGCGAAGCGTGCAGGTTGAAACAACCGAACGGAAAGGCGTCCAAGATCGCTTTCGGCAGGATCAAACCATAAGCCACGACCACGGCCGCATTCGCGCGGTGCTCGCGCATCGCTTCGATGGCGTCGGCGTCACGCAGGCTCTTGGGCGTAAAGACCGGAATGCCGAACCGTTCGGCTTCGCGCGCCACCGGGCTCGGCGTCAACTGCAATCCTCGCCGCCCGGCCGGCTGCGGCGCGCGCGTATAGACCGCGGCTATCTCATGCCCAGCGCCGACAAGATCGAGCAGCGTGGGCACGGCGAAATCCGGCGTGCCCATGAAAACCAGGCGGAGCAACAATCACGCCTCCACCTTTCTGGCAGCCTTGGCGAATTTCTTGGTGATGCGGTCGCGCTTGAGCTTGGAAATGTGATCGATGAACAGCACGCCGTTGATATGATCGATCTCGTGCTGCAGGCAGGTGGCAAACAGCCCTGACGCCTCGATCTCGTGCTCCTGACCATCGAGGTCGAGGTATCTGACCTTGACCTGAGCGGGCCGCTCAACCTCCTCATAGAAGTCCGGAATGGAGAGGCAGCCCTCCTCGTATTTCGACTTTTCCGCCGATTTCCAGGTGACTTCCGCATTGATGAAGACCTGCGGCCGGTGATCCTCTTCCTTCTTCGACAGATCCATCGTGATGACGCGCTTGGCGACGCCAATCTGAATTGCCGCAAGCCCGATGCCGGGGGCGGCGTACATAGTCTCAAACAGATCGTCGACCAGCTTGCGGATACCGGCGTCAATGCGCTTGACCGGCTCGGACTTCAGTCGCAGCCGCCGGTCGGGCAGTGTGATGATCTCGCGCAAGGCCATGTTTTGCGATGTAAGGGGTGTGCAAAGCGCGGTCAATGCGCGCGTCTAGTTGAGCAAAAATCTAACGCCAAAACAATAGCTTATTGCTCAGAAAAAGGCGAAATCTACAGCGAGGCCGCAAGCTGCCCTTCAGTAGGAGTTGCTTCTTGCTCGGCAACGTCCTCCTGAGTTTCGAAATCCAGCAGCATTTTAGTCGCCTCGATGGGCGTATCCGCAGATATGAGATCGACGCCTCTCAGAGCTCTTCCAATGACGTTTTGACGCGTCTGCAGCTTCGATATCGCGTCAACGGTGCTGGCAGCGCGATTATAAGCCGTTTGTACAGCCTTTCCGTATTTCTCGAATTCACCTCGGACTTTCTGAAGCAATTTCGAGATTTCGCCGGCTTGGTGGTGGATCGAGGCAGAGCGGTAGCAAACGCGTGTTGCATTCAACAGAGCGGCGAGGGTGGACGGCCCCGAAATTACTACCGAGCACTCGCGGTTTACGGATTCGACAAGGCCTGGTCGTCGAGAGACCTCCGCGTAAAGCGCTTCGGATGGCAAGAACATTATTGCATAATCGATAGTGCACACCGTACCAACGTATCTGGTTGAGATTCTTTTGGCTTGTTCTCGCACGGCTCTTTCGAGAGCCCGCGAAGCTTCCTCGACCATAACGGCGTCGGCGGCGTCCGCAGCAGCAACTATGCGTTCGAATTGATCGTGCGGAAATTTGGCATCTATTGGAAGAAATCTTTCTTCATCCGAATCGCTAAGCCGCGGTAAGCGTATCGCGAACTCAACCTTCTCCTGTGTGCCCGGATTCACAGTAAGATTTTTGACATACTGGTCTGGTGAAAGGAAATCCTCCAAGAGACTTCCGAGCTGAGCTTCGCCCCAGATTCCTCTCGGCTTCACCTGCGTCAAAACACGCTTTAGATCTCCTACGCCGGACGCCAACTGCTGCATCTCACCGAGTCCCAGCGACACCTTTTGTAATTGATCACTGACCAGTTGAAAGCTTTGGCCAAGACGCGTCTCCAAAGTCGACTGCAGTCGCTCGTCAACCGTCTTACGCATCTCCTCCAGCTTTGCCTCGTTTCCGGTGCGAATAAACTCAAGCTTGCTCTCCACTGAGTCTCGTAGAGCTTCTTGAGATTTCTCATTTTTATCGCTCAATGAGCCCAGGGCTTTTGTGACTCCATCTAATCGCTCCTTCTGCTGTTCCGACATGCGTTCGAGCGTCTGCGCAACGCCACTGCCAAGGGTTCTGAAGCTTCCCATGATTTCTTCCCGAGCCTCTTTCGCCGCAGTAGCATTTCTGGCGGCGGACTCGTCGAGCTTGGATTCTATGCTTTGGCGCAGGATGTCGCGATGCCGATTGGCCTCGACACCCATCTGGGCGATGTCCTTGTCCAGTTTTGTGGCAATAGCTTCCGCACGCGCGTCAATCACTTTCAGCCCACCATCTAGGCGTCCACCAAAATCCTTCACTTGATTGCCTAAGGCGTCACCGAGTTCGCGAAATCCCCTAAGTGTCGTCTCTTGGAAACCTCTCAGGTTGTCGATTAGCTCCTGTCGGAGCTTCCGACTGTGATCTTCACTTGAGGACGTAATCCGATCAGTCTCTACACGCAAAAGTTGCGCTAACGGAGCGGTCACCACTGGGTCAATTGCGATTGGCTTGGTTTTGCCTGCGCGTCGGAAAGCGAGAAGCGCAAATAGCGCAGCAATACAGACGAGCGCCAAGTTCGCGATGCAAAGGATCTCCACCATGACTATTCTCCGCGTTCCTGCTCCTTATTGTGGACATTAAAGGGTTCAAAGAATCGCAACGTATCTTCGCAGCAGCCTGACAAATTGTACACGCTGAAGGCGAGGTCCTGGCGAATACTTGCACGGTGGCACGGATCGGCAAATCGGCCAGTGGAGCGGATTTGACATTCGCACAAGAGGTGCCGAAATGGGATGCGAATGTTGGAATCGGACCACTAGGCCGTGCACATGACGGCCACGCGCGAAGCGACCAAAGAGTCCGGCAAGACCCGTTCGTCCTGGCTGGAAACGCTCGCCGTTTATGGCAAGCGGCCCGTCCTGATCGTGCTGCTGCTCGGCTTTTCCAGCGGATTGCCGATCGTGCTGATCGGCTCGACGCTGCAAGCCTGGATGACGCAGAGCGGCCTCGACGTGCGAACCATCGGGCTGTTCGCGGCCGTAGGCATTCCCTACAGCATCAAGTTTCTGTGGGCGCCGTTGGCCGACGCGCTCGACATTCCGCTGCTGTCGCCGCTTTTGGGCCGACGCCGCGGCTGGCTCTTGTTCAGCCAGCTCTGGCTGATGGCGGCAATCGTGCTGCTCGGCCTGTGCGACCCGTCGACCTCCCCTTTCCTCATCGCCTTGGGTGCGCTGTTCGTCGCCGCCGCATCGGCGACACAGGACATCGTGATCGATGCGTTCAGGGTGGAAAGCCTCGAGGAAAGCGAGCAGGCTGCGGGCCTGGCGTGCTACATCGCTGCCTACCGCATCGGCGCCCTTGTTTCCGGAGCCGGAGCGCTGTTGCTGGTGGCCGGCTTGCACGGCGAATTCGGCCAGATCGGAGCGTGGCGAGCCTGCTATGCAGTGATGGCCTTTCTGATTGTGGTCGGCCTCGTTGCCACTCTGTTGGCGGAAGAACCGGAGAGGTCGGGGGAGGCCGAAGCCGCCCACACGACGCAGGCCGCGCGCGAAAATTGGCTCGAACGCGCGTTCTGGTCTGCGGTCAACAGCTTTCGCGACTTCCTGTCGCGCGATCTTGCATTCGCCGTCCTCGCTTTCGTAACGCTGTTCAAGCTTGCCGACGCGCTGGCCTTTTCGCTGTCGACCAATTTCATGCTCGGACTGGGCTTTTCGCTCACTCAGGTCGCCACCATCCGCAACGGCATCGGCTTCGTCGCCACTATCCTCGGCGGATTTACCGGCGGCTTCATCGCCCGCGCGCTGCCGCTGTCGGTAAGCCTGTGGATCGGGGGATTGCTGCAGACATTGATGATCCTGACCTTTTCCTGGCAGGCGCACGTTGGAATGAATGTTCCCTTGCTCACGGTGACCACCACGATCGAATTCTTCACCGACGCAGTCGGCACGGTGATTTTCGTCGCCTACCTGTCGGTGCTGTGCAAGAACCCGCTCTATACCGCGACTCAATTCGCGCTCTTGAACGCGCTCGCGGCTCTAGGCCGCACGGTGTTCTCGCTCGGCAGCGGCTATGTCGAACACCGGACCGGCTGGGTGTGGTTCTTCGTCGTCTGCGCGCTTGCCGCCATACCGGGTTTGAGCCTGCTCGCGTGGCTGCAAAAGCGCCGCCATTTCGACCAATTATCGACGGATTAGCAACAGCTTAGGACCGTCGTAGGCACCGCCGGACCGGCGACTGCTGGAACGCCTGAAGTCTCCCAAAAAAAGTCCTTTTGTAAGGATCGGATCGCTATATTCGCGGTTCTCTACTCTATAGGTTGCCGCCCTCCAACCCGGCTTGATTGTCGCCTCGGCGTGCCCTCATGGACACCATCCTGGTCAAAATCTTCGCGACAGCCTTGGCGCTGAGCGAGATTCTCACCCAACCGCAAGCGGTGAAGACCAAGTTCGATCCGGCGACCGATCAGACCGAAGTGGTGCAGATCCTGCGCAACGGCTGCACCTACATGCGCAAGGCCTTCGATCTCGAATCGATCAATCTCGACGAACTTATTTCTACCGCGCTCAACGACCCGAAGGCGGTTGGGGCCAACGCCGAGGTCTTTCACGGCATCAACTTCGCCGACCTCAACACCGCGTACCATCAGTTCTGCAAGAACGAAGCGATCGACAAGCCGGTGGTCGACCTCACCCAGGTGATCGACTTCTTCAATAACGCGGCCGCCGACCTGCCAGACCAGAAGGTCCTTGTCGGCCTTAAGGACAAGAAACTGCCGGGCATGAGCACGGTGCTCGACGGGAACGGCAGCAGGTACGCCGAGATCTATCAGTCAGGAAACCGACGCGTCTGGATCCCGCTGTCCGATCTGCCCGATTTCGCGCAGAAGGCGTTCATCGCCGCCGAGGACCAACGCTTCTACCAGCATCATGGAATCGACGAACGCGGCATCATCCGGGCGTTCATCGGCAATCTCGCCAACCCGGGAAGACCGGAGGGCGGTTCGACCATCACCCAGCAGGTGGTGAAGAATCTGCTGGTCGGCGACGACGTGACCTACCAACGCAAGATCCGCGAGATGATCGTGGCTTCGCGCCTGGAAGACACCCTGAGCAAGGATCAGATCCTCCAACTCTACGTCAATTCGGTCTATATGGGCCGGGGCTCGTGGGGCATCGAAATGGCGGCGCGCAGCTATTTCGACAAGTCGGCGAAGAACCTGACGCTGCCGCAAGCCGCGATGCTCGCCGGCCTGCTCAAAGGTCCAAGCTACTACAACCCGGATCGGCACCCGCATCGCGCCAGAGAGCGCCTGACCTACGTGCTCGACCGCATGAAGGATGACGGCTTCATCACCGCCGCGCAGAAGCAGCAGGCGCTCGCTGCGCCTCTTAACCTCGTCGCGGCGACGAGCCTGCGCCGCGATAGCGGCTTCGAGTTCATCGATTATCTCGGCCATGAGGCCAAGGCGGACGGCGTCGACAGTCTCACCGCGAATTCCTACGACGTGCACTCGACGATCAACGCGGAACTGCAGCGCCAGACTGAAGCCGCGCTGCAGGAAGGCTTGGCCGAATACGAATTATCCGCTGGCCGCATGGAGTTTCACGGGCCGGAGGCCAACCTCGCCGACGCGGTGCAGAAGCTTACGTCTGCCAAGCTCACGTCAGCCAAGCTCACGTCAGCCAAGACCGGCGGCAACAGCGGCAGCCAGAGCGCCGGAATGCCGGTTTGGCAGCAGGCGCTGCTCGCGGTCCACCTGCCGCTCTATGACGTGCACTGGACTCCGGCGGTCGTGGTGAGCAAGGGCGGTAAGACAGGCGACGGTCAGATTCACGTCGGTCTGCCGGACGGACGGATTGTCCCGCTGACCACCTACACCTACGCAATCAAACGGAGCCTCAATCTCTACGACGTCATTTACGTCAACCTGGTCGAGGGCAAGGCGCGGCGATACCGCGCAAAGGGCAAGGACACGATTGTCGATGCGACGCGGGCGGAGATTCGGGTGCGGCCGACCGTGCAGGGCGCCGCGCTGGTGCTTGAAAACAAGACCGGCCGAATCCTGGCGATGACCGGGAGCTTTTCCTACCCGTTGAGCCAGCTTAACCGTACGTGGCAGACGCAGCGCCAACCCGGCTCGGCGGTCAAGCCCGTGACCTACCTGACCGCGCTGCAGAAGGGGCTTCAGCCCAATACGCTCGTCCTCAACGATCCGATAACACTGCCACCGATCGGCAGCGGCGTCGAGAACGGCAACATCATCGCCTATGGCGACTCCGATCGCGAGCAGGATTACTGGTCGCCGCGCAACGACGACGATGTGTTCGGCGGCCTTTACACCCTGCGGCGCGGTCTGGAAAATTCCGTCAACGTCGTGACCGCCCACCTGCTCGATGGCGGCATCGAGGCCGATCCGGAAAAGAGCCTCGACGATGTCTGTGCGACCGCGGTGGCCGCAAAGATCTACACCGATTGCGTCCGCTACTATCCGTTCGTGCTCGGCGCGCAGCCGGTGCGGATGATCGATCTTGCCGCCTTCTACGCCGCCATCGCCAACGGCGGCATTCGACCACAACCTCACGCCATCGACTCGATCGAACGGAACGGCAAGACGATCTATCAGTTCCCCAAAGCGCCGAATTTTCCGATGATCGGCGCGGCCGACGCGGCGAGCTTCTACCAGCTCAAGAGCATATTGCAGGGAGTCGTAGCGCGCGGCACGGCACGGGCGATCAGTTCACTCTCGCCGTACGTGGCCGGCAAGACCGGCACCACGGAAAATTCGGTCGACGGCTGGTTCATCGGCTTCACCAATGACGTGACCGTGGCGGTCTGGGTCGGCTACGACAACGGCAACGGCAAGCGCCGCGCCCTGGGCGGCGTGGATGGGGCGAGAGTGGCGCTGCCCATCTTCAAGCCGGTCATCGAGGACGTATGGGCGGATAACATCGCGCCGAAAGCGCTGCTGAGCGGGCCTTCGCCTGCAGCCGCGCGTCATCTGGCCGAGGTGCCGATCGATTATATGAGCGGTGATCCAGCGACGTACGGCCGCGGCAACTTTATCGAGCACATGCGTATCGACCCGGACGGGCAGATCGCCGACACCCAATATCAACTTGTCTCGCGTGAAGATGCCGATGAGCAGCGCGAGCAGCAGCAATACGGCTACAACGGCTATTACCAGGGCTACGGGAACAGCGACGGAGCTGATTACGGCGGCCGTTACTATTATCCCTATGAGGACGGGCAGCGGGAGCTGCCCCAGCCGCCGCCCACGCCGCGCGGCCTGTTCAGCAATTGGGGAAATTCCGGCTACCCGCGGCAGCCGCCGCCGGCTCAGCCGCCCCAGCCCACGGCGCGTGGTTTCTTTACCCCTTGGAGAAATAATCCCGCTGATGGCCAGCCGCCGCCGTACCGCAGTCAGGATTACTACTGGGGCGGACGTGTCGACTGATTCCCGCACGGGGAAATTCAATGTGGGTTAGGCATCCGATCGTGCTCTTCGCGCTGATCGGTTCGCTCGGCGCCGCGAGCGCGCAGGCGTTTCGCATCGATGACGTGGCCTCGGCGAGAAGCACCAGTGTTGCGGACATCAAGCCCGGCACCATTGCCTTCAGCGACAAACCTTCGCCGCCGGGAACCGATGCCAATCTGGACATGGTCCATTTCTCCGACTGGGCCAGCAAGCATCCCAACGAGAAGAAATTTCTGTCGCTGTATCCGTCCTACGCCGAGCCAACCGTTCACGAGGCTGACGCCGGCGGAAAGCCCGAAGTCGAGAAGCTGTACATGTACGTGGCCCAAGCGCGCTTTGTGCTTGATCGGGCGCCGTCTGCGATCGATCTGTCGCGCTACGTGACTCTCGACTTTCTCGGTCGAATCGATCCGCAGATCAAACACCAGCTCATCGCCCCCACCGAGGTGGCTTCGCTAGACGACGAAGCCGGGACGGGCAATCAAAATCCGGCACGTCAATGGTGCACGGGGAGGCAGACGTCGATCTGCGTTCAGTCGACATACCAACTGGAAGGCAAGATTCCGCTCGGCATCACGCTGGTGAACAAGCTGCGCGAAAGCGACAAGAAGATTTCCACCCACATCGATTTCCAGAGCGAGTTCTCGGCACTGTCCCCCGCGGATGTGGATCAGGCCGCATTGCAGCAATTGACCAAGCTCGACACTCCGGTGACCGGGGTGCTCGAGCAGGACATTTTCCACGTCAATCAGATCATGAAATTCGGCAAGTTCTACGCGGTGTTTCAGAGCGATCCGACCGACCCCGGCAAGACCGTAGTCACCGCCTTCATGGCGCTGGCGATCAAGGCCTCGATCCTCGACGAGAAGCGCGGCTACGAGAAGGTGCCGGTGCTGCGCAACCTGGTACCGGCGGACGTGCTGATGGGTCGTTCGTCGTTCAACTCCGGCGCCTCGATCAGTGCCGGCCTGCCGCAATACGCCCGCAACGAGATCAAGACGATTGCCGGACTACTGCAGGACGGCGTGGCCGCGAAGTAACGCTCAGACCTTGCTCCTGCCGCTCATTCGCGCGGCGCCGACGCCGAGCAGCTTCGTCACATGCCGGTCGCCCCGGGCAGCGGCACGAACAGCCGCTCGACCGGAATCGCCTTCGGAATGAAGCGCTGCTCGACCATGTAGCGCACCAGCGCCTCCAGCGTCGGCCGGTTCGGCTCGACACCGTAGGGAAACGGGTCGCCACCAGGGAAGACCTCGTCGATTTCCTCGATCTCATCCTGCAGCCAGGGCAACATGGCGGCAAGCGAGCCGGCATAACGCAGCCGCGCCCGCGCGATGCGTTTGGCTTCGACGAACGCTGCGTAAAGGCTGTTGGCGATCCAGGGATGGCGCTCGTAGAGCGCGCGGCGGATGGCGACCAGATGCATGATCGGAAAGATCTTGTCGCGCTCGAACAGCTCGCGCTCAAGCGCATGATGATTCGGCAGCAGCCGCGCCACGTCCGGGTGGACGCCGAACGACGGCGGCTTGCGCGAACCCAGATACGCATCGATCTTCCCGTCGGCGAGCAACTCGCCGAGCGAGCGCCCGCTGCGGTTTTGCTCGATCGGGACAGGGCGCAGCAGCGGCAGCACATGCGGGCTGCCGTGAGCGCCGCCGCTTTCGACCGCCCCTTGCACCCAATGGATGGCGTCGATGTCGACACCGAACTGGTGCATGAGATGTCCGCGCAGCCAGATCGATGCGGTCTGCGTATAGAGCGGCACGCCGACGCGGCGGCCCTCCAGGTCCTTGGGTGTCCGAATCCCCGCCCGGGTATTGATGAAGATATAGCCGTGGCGAAAGACCCGGGACGGGAACACCGGGATGGCGACAAAGCGGGTCTTGTCGTTTCCCATCAGGCTGATGAATTCGGACGCAGACAATTCCGAGGCGTCGAACTCCTCGCCGCCAACCATTCGGTCGAAGATCTGCCGGCCCGAGGGAAAGACGACGACGTTGAGATCGATGCCTTCGACCGGTACCTCGCCCATGCGCAACGGCTCGATGCGATCGTAGCGGCAACTGGCGTAGGTGAGGGACAGAAGCGACATGGCGCCGTCATTCCGGGGCGCCAAGAGGCGAACCCGATATCCATAATCACAGTCGGCGCAGTTCAATACTCATTCGCCCCTTCTGCAAGACCTGTGATTATGCCGGAATCGCCACTCCGCGGCGATCCGGAATGACGAATCCGCAGGGCTTGGCCGATTGAAGATTGGCCGTGCGCGCTGCATTGTGCGGCACGCACACCGATCCGGGACCACGATGCACGAGACCGATTTTCTCCACGAACACGCAATGAGTGAGGCCGAACGCGCCGAATTGTCGCGCGCGATCTGGAGCCAGGAGAACGTCGAGTTCAAGACGGTCGGCATCGATATCGGCAGCTCGACCTCGCATCTTCTTTTCGCCAAGGTCGCCTTGCAGCGCCAGTCGCAGGGGCTCTCCAGCCGCTTCGTGGTCATCGGCCGGGAGATCATCTGGCGCTCGCCGATCCTGCTCACGCCGTTTCTCCCCGACGGCACGATCGATGCTGGCGCGCTCGGCGAGTTCTTTCGCGGCTGCTATCGTGATGCCGGCATGGCGCAGAGCGAAATCGACAGCGGCGCCGTGATCCTTACCGGCGAGGCGATCAAACGCAAAAATGCCCGCGCCATCGACGAGCTATTCGCCGGCGAAGCCGGCAAATTCGTCTGCGCCACCGCCGGCCACAAGCTCGAATGCCGCCTCGCCGCGCACGGCTCCGGCGCTGTGGCCTTATCCAAAACGCGCGATGCCTGCATCCTGCACGCCGATATCGGCGGCGGCACCACCAAGCTGGCGTTGATCGACCGCGGCGCCATTCTCGGGCTTTCGGCCTTTGCGGTCGGCGGCCGGCTCGTGGCAACCGACGCGCGGGGCGCCTGGACACGCATCGACCATTCGGCTCGGCTCGTTTGTGACGACTTTGCAGTGGAGGCCACGCCGCGGGCGTTTGCTGAGCCCGCGCTTCGGGACAAGATCGCACGGCGCCTCGCCACCATTGCCGCCGATGTCATTCTCGATGCACCGCTGGACGCTCTGGGCGGATCGCTCATGCTGACGGAGCGGCTGCCGCGCGGCCCCAAGCCAAGCGCAATCACGTTCTCCGGCGGTGTGGCGGAATACGTGTTCGGCCACGAGCAGACTGAATACGGCGATATTGCCAAGCTGCTCGCGGGCGAGCTGGCGCACGAACTGAGTCGACGCAGCTCATTGCCGCTGATCGATCCTGGCCAGCGCATCCGCGCCACAGTGATCGGCGCCTCGCAGTTCACCGTTCAGGTCAGCGGCAAGACGATTTATCTGCCCGACCCCTACGTGCTGCCGGTGCACAATGTGCCGGTCGTGCGCGTGGACCTTCAATCCGCAGGCCCGATCGATGCCCGGCGCCTGACGGCCGACATTCGCGCCCGGCTCGATGAATTCGATTTCGATCGCAACCCGTGCATGGCAATCGCCTTCTCCTGGCGCGGCGATCCTGAACATTCCCGCCTGAAGGCCGTCGGCGAGGCGATTTTGCGCGCGCTCGATCCGGTCGAGGGCGCGATAAAGCTTCTGCTGCTGATGATCGACGGCGATATCGGAAAATCGCTAGGCCGCCTGCTGCACCGCGAACTGCACTGGGCGGGCAAGATCGTCTCCATCGATGGCATGGAACTGCACGAACTCGACTATGTCGATGTCGGCGAGTTGATCGTGCCGCCGGGTGTGGTGCCGGTTGTTATCAAGTCGCTGTTGTTTGCCTAGGCTGTCGAAGGATGACTGTCAAGGCGTCGATATAGTATGGTTTCGCCGAGAGTCGCCGGAGGACGTCATGAATATTCGCGAAGTTCCGCAGCAGGCAGAACCACGCTACGGCGTCGACCCCTATCTCGACTGGCTCAAGGGCGAAGGCATCCCGGTGACCGAGGATTACGGGGTCTATCTATTCGACGTGAAGACGGCGCCCTGGCCGCGCTATGGCGCCAACGGTGCGGCCGTGCATCTCAAAGGCCGCGGCGATTTCGCCAACATGTTCGTCATAGAAATCGCGCCCGGCAAATCGACGGCGCCGCAGCGGCACCTCTATGAAGAGGTCGTCTACGTGCTCGAAGGCCACGGCTCGACTCAGCTCGAACTCCCCGACGGCAGCCGTCGCAGTTTCGAATGGGGTGAAAAAAGCCTGTTCGCCATTCCGCTTAACGCCAAGCACCGCCACTTCAACGCCAGCGGCGCGGAGCGGACGCTGCTCGTCAGCACGACGAATCTGCCGATGGTCATGAATGTCTTTCACAACGAGGACTTCGTGTTCGGCAGCGAGTTCGATTTCACCGAGCGGACGGGCAAGAAGGAATATTTCTCCGGCGAAGGCGATCTGATCACGGTTCGGCCCGGCAACCACATGTGGGAAACCAATTTTGTGCCGGACCTCACCGCGATCGAATTGAAAAGCTGGGGCGACCGCGGCGCCGGCGGGACCAACATCATGTTCGTGCTCGCTGACGGCACCATGCACGCGCACATTTCGGAAATGCCCGTCGGAACCTACAAGAAGGGCCATCGGCACGGACCGAGCTTTCACGTCATGTGCGTGGTCGGGCTCGGCTATTCGCTGATGTGGTTCGAGGGCGACAAGGATTTTCGCCGCATCGATTGGAAGCACGGCATGGTCCTGGTGCCCGCCGATCGTCAATTCCACCAGCATTTCAATACCGGCCCGCAACCCGCACGCTATCTGGCGACCGCCGTCGGCGGATTGCGCTATCCGACCACGCTGGCAAACCGGATTTCGCTGCTGGGCACCGGCGGCGACGACAAGCCGGCGGTCTCGAAGAGCCTCAAAGAGGGCGGCGACCAGATCGAATACGAGGATCAGGATCCGCGCATTCACCGCATCTGGCTCGAAGAGATGCGCAGGAACGGCGCTCCGCCAAAAATGGAAAAGTTCATTGCCACGCCCGAGGACATGAAGGCGCCGGCGTAACCTCCTGCCGGCCGCGGCTGCATCGCCCGAGCCCCGAGGCGGCGAGGCGACGAGGACCGGACGAATCGATTTCAGGCCTCCGCCAGCCGTAATCCGATCAGCCGATCCATGGCCGCATGATCGGCAAGCAGTCCTGCCGAGGGACCGGAATGGACGATACGGCCGCGTTCAAGGACGATAACGGATTGCGTCAGCGACAACGCGATATCAGCGTGTTGCTCGACCAGGATGAAGGCGCCGGCGGCCTCGCCGGTCATGCGGCGGACGGCGGCGGCAAGCTCTTCGACCACAATCGGGGCGAGGCCTTCGAGCGGTTCGTCGAGCAATAGCAGCGCCGGATTGGTCATGAGCGCGCGTGCGATTGCCAGCATTTGCTGCTCGCCGCCCGACAACTGATTGCCGAGATGGCGGCGGCGCTCGGCAAGGCGCGGAAAAAGGTCATAGACGGACGGCAGATCCCACCGACCCTGGCGGGAGGCGACTGTAAGATTTTCCTCGACCGTCAGGTTCGAGAAAATCTCGCGCTCCTGCGCTACCCAGCCAATGCCGGCACGCGCGCGCCGGTGCGGGGGATAAGCGGTAATGTCTTCGCCGCGCCAGACAATGCGGCCACGACCGATATGCGTCATGCCCATGATGGTGAGAATAAGCGTCGATTTGCCGACGCCGTTTCGCCCCAGCACGGCAAGACTGCCGGATTCCGGCAGGTCGAATGTCACGTCCTCGAGCACGATACCCGCGCCGTAGCCGGCGCGGATGTCGGCGAGCGACAGCAACGGATCAGGCATGGCGCGGCGCCCCGTGTGCTTTGCCCAGATAGACCGCGCGCACGCGCTCGTCGGCGGCGATCTCGGCCGGCGTGCCCTCCATGAGGACGCGTCCGCCGACCAAAACGATCACGCGCGAGGCGAAGCGGAAAACAAGCTCCATGTCGTGCTCGATGAACAGAACGGTAATGTCGCGAGACAACCCGGCAATCACCTCGAACAGGTCCTTGCTTTCCTCGCGCGGCACTCCGGCGGCCGGTTCGTCGAGCAGCAGGACTTTCGGCTGTGTCGCCAAAGCGAGCGCTATCTCCAGGAGCCGCTGCTGACCATAGGCCAATTCCCGCGTGCGGCGGTGACAGACCGGCGCAAGCGTGAGCGCAGCGAGGATCTCATGGGCTTCGTCCACATTATTGCGGTAGGCCGGCAGCGGGCGCCAAAAGATGCGGGATTGCCGGCGGCGTTCGCAAACCGCGAGCGTCACCGATTCCAGCGCAGTCAGTTGGGGAAACAGCGAGTTGATCTGAAACGTGCGGACGAGTCCCCGCCGCACGCGCTGCTCGGGCGGCAGTGCAGTGATATCGTCGGCGCCGAGATGGATGCTGCCGGAATCCGGGCGCAGCATTCCGGTCATCAAATTGATGAGGGTGGTCTTGCCGGCGCCGTTGGGACCGATCAGCGCGTAACGCACGCCTTGCGGCAGGCTCAATTCGACATCGGCGGCAACGACAAGAGAGCCGAAACTCTTGTTGACGCCGCGGGCGGCAAGAGCTGCCTCTGTCACGGCTTGGCCCTGAGGCGCCGAGCCAGGCGCTCAAGCCCGCCGAGAATGCCATCGGGCAACGCCATCACCACTGCAATCAGCAGAAGGCCTATCCAGAAATACCAATACTGGGGGTTCAATCCGGAAAAGCGGTCGCGGGCGACCACGTAAACGATGGCGCCGACCAGACCGCCATAGAGGCGGCCGGTGCCGCCGATAACGAGCATCACCAGCACATCGGCTGAACGTTGGAAGCCCAAGGCTTCAAGCGACACGGTTTCGGTGGTCTGAGCCAGCAAGGCGCCGGCGATACCGGCGATCATCGCGCCGATCGTATAGATGGTGCGGATATGCGCGTAAACCGGCGCGCCGATCGCCGGCATCCGCGCTCCGTTCTCGCGGATTCCGCGCAAGGCAAGCCCGAACGGAGAGTACACGAGCCGACGCGCGAACAGGAACACGATGAACAGCACAATGAGCGAGTAGCCATACGCCGTGTATCCGTAAAGGTCGAACTCGAAGTGCTGCAGGATCGGCCAGGTGTCTATGCCTTGCAGCCCATCGAAACCGCCCGTCAGCCAGCTCGCGCTGTTAGCCCCCTGCTGCAGCAGCAAACCGATTCCAAGCGTGATCATGATCAGCGCCAGATGGCGGAAACGGGCGACAATGAAGCTTGTGACGTAACCGAAGAGCCCGGCGGCAAGGCCGGCAATCACCAGCCCCGTCAACGGCTCCCCCCATCCCCATACCGACAACAGGCCGGCCGTGTAGGCGCCGACGCCAAAATAGGCGGCGTGACCAAGCGAGATGATCCCGGAAAAGCCGAGGATGAGATCGAGCGAGAGCGCAAACAGCGCGGCGATGGCGACCTGACTCGCCAGCACCAGATAGTCGGGCGCCAGCACGAACGGCAGAAGCGTCGCGAGCCAAAAAGCGATCTCGGCAAGCCGCCATCGCACCTGCGCCCGCAGATGGTCATGAAGTCCGGCAGCCGTCTCGCTCGTCACCTCTAGCGGAGCGGATTTGACATTCGCTACCCCCAAGCCGCTCGGTCGTGAAGCGAAGGTCAAATCCAAAACTCCACTAGTGTGGCGGTTCTGAAATCCGCATCATTCCTGCCGCGACCTCGTCATGCGGATTTCTGAACCAAAGCCACACGAGATCAATAAGTTGCGAGTGTCCTTCGATTCCGAAGTTCGCAAACGAGGGTGCCGCATAATGATGCGAACTTCGGAATCGGGACACTAGCGCCTCCCGAACAGGCCGGTCGGCCGCCACATGATCATCGTCAGCATGACCAGATAGATCAGCACCGAGCCAAGCGCCGGGATGTAATATTTGCCGGCCACATCGGCAATCCCGAGCAGCATGGCGGCGGCGAAGGTTCCAGCGATCGAACCAAGGCCGCCGATCGATACGACGATCAGCACATAGATAACGTAGGTCAAGGCGAAGGAAGGATCGAGACCGAGCATGTTGATCGCAAGCGCTCCACCCAGCCCTGCGAGTCCGCCGCCGAGCGCGAAGGTGACGGCAAACAGCGTGTCGACGTCGATGCCGAGCCCGCGCGCCATGCGCTGATTATTGACCGCCGCGCGAACCTGCGCGCCGAACCGGGTCTTTTCGACCCCGACGGCGAGCACCAGCGTCACCAGCGCGGCAGTGGCGATCAGGAAGAGCCGGTAGACGGCGAATTCCATGCCGTGGAAGGCGATCGATCCGTTCAGGTAGTCCGGCAAGTGCACCGGCTGCTGATCGGTACCGTAAATGTAGGCAGCCCCGGCGATGGAGACGAAGACGATGCCGATCGTCAAAAGGCACTGCGGCAAGTCGCCGGCATTATAGAAACGCCGGAAAAACAAGCGTTCAAGCACGATACTCGCGACTGCGGCAGCGACGAACGCGACAGGCAAGGTGGCAAAAAATGGCCAGCCCCATCCGTTCATCAAGGTGACCGCCAGGTATCCGCCGAGCATGGCGAAGCTGCAGTGCGCCAGGTTGACGAAGTTCATCATCCCGAGCGTTACCGACAGGCCAACCGACATGAGGAACAACAGCATCCCGTAGGCGACGCCGTCGAACAACATGCCGAGGAGTGCGGACATGAGCGGGTGGCCTACGGGACTATCGGACTAATCCGGTTGTTCATTGCGACCCAATCATTTCATCGGATTGCCCGGATCCTTGACGTGCGGGACACTGTCGATATCGACGTTGCGCAGTTCGTTGCCGACCTTCTCGACGCGGCGAATGTAGACCGTCTGCACCACGTCCCGGGTCTTCGGATCGATCATCATCGGGCCGCGCGGGCTCTCCCACCTCATGCCCCTGGCGGCGGCAATCAGCGAGGCGCCGTCGGTCTTGCCGCCGTCCTTTTTCAGGGCTGCATAGATCAGGTGCATGCCGTCGTAACCGCCGATCGAGAAGAAATCGGGATTGCGGTGGAAGTCGGCGTTGTACGCCTTCACGAAGGCGTCGTTGAGCTTCGATTGATGATTATAGTCGTAGTTCGAGACCGTGATGATTCCCAAGGCCTGATTGCCCATGCTTTTGAGCGCGCTCTCGCTGGCGAGCGCATCCTGTCCCAAAATCTTGGTCTTGTTGATGTCGATGCCGCGTTCGACCAGCGCCTTGCCTACCGCCGCAGGCTGCGCGCCGCCGGGCACCCAAATGTAGATGGCTTGCGGATTGACGTCCTTGGCGCGCTGGATGAAGGCCGAAAAATCGGGGTTGTCCACGGGGAAGCGCACCGAGCCGACGATTTGACCGCCGGCATCCTTGACGCCCTTCTGGAACCAGGTCTCGGCGTCGATTCCCGGTCCGTAACCGGATACCATCGTGTAGATTTTCCTGTTCCCGTTCTTCACCGCCCATTGCCCGAACGTGTAATTCAATTGCGGTGTCGTCGAGGAGGTGCGCGCCATGTATGGCGACTTGGTAATGATGACTGATGTCGCTGCGTTCATCACCACCATGAATTTCTTGGCCGCCTTGGAAACGTCACCGCCGGCGAGCGCATTCGGCGTCAGTATCCAGCCGGCGAGAATATCGGCGTGATCACGCACGATGGCCTCCTGCGCCAGGCGCTTGGCGGCGTCGGGGGCAATACCGCCGGTATCCTTGCGAATAAGCTTGATCTTCTCGCCCGCAACCGTGTCGCCGTGCTGCTGCATGTACAGCTTGATCGCGTCGTCCATTTCCGTCGCGGTATCGGCGAACTGGCCCGAATAGCACATGATGAGCGCAATTCTGACGGTGCCCGCCGCAATGGCCGGATGCAATTCCGCCAGCGCCAAGAGCGGCGCCAAGACCAGAGCCAACAGCAGCGCCGCTGCGCCGCCGGCGCCCGCTAACAGTCTCTGCATCGTTTCCTCCCAATTGTTCCGATCATCAAGGCGATGTCGAAGCCTATCCTCGTTCAGGTCGCGAGCAAGTGCAACGTGCCGGAGCAATCCGAACCGGCGGTGGGACGCGGCCCGCACAGTCGGCCTTGTGTCGCGCCGGCCATCGGCTATTGAATGGGCAGCTCCCGCTTGGAGAGAACCATGGTCGCGGCCACGCAGCAGAAAATTACCCTCCTTGAGAACGGGCGCGGCATATCGTTGATGATGAACCGCCCGGAAATGGATGGGGCGCTCGACGATCCGGCCGTCGGTCCGTCGTTCGCCGGACGCTGAACAGGCCGCTTGCATGCACCCAGGACAGAAGCCGACGGACACGGTCGATGCGGACGAGGTCGCGCATTTCTCGCGGCTTGCGGGGCAATGGTGGAATCCGCAGGGGCCCTGGGCAGCGCTGCATCGCTTCAACCCGGTGCGCCTTGGCTACATCCGCGATCAGATTGCCGCACACTTCAGTCGCGATCCGGCGCGGCTCGACAGCCTTGACGGCTTGCGCGTCCTGGATATCGGCTGCGGCGGCGGGGTTCTATCGGAACCGCTCGCTCGGCTTGGCGCTTCCATGGTCGGCGTCGATCCGGTCGAGGGCAACATTGCCGCTGCGCAGCGCCATGCCGCCGAGGTCGGCCTGGCCATCGATTATCGCTGCGCCACGGCGGAGGCTCTGGCGCAGGCCGCGGAAACCTTCGACGTGGTGCTGGCGATGGAGGTCGTCGAGCACGTTGCGGACTTCAGGCTGTTCGTCGACGTTTGCGCCGCATTGGTCAAACCCGGCGGACTCATGTTCGCGGCTACGCTGAACCGCACCGTGAAAAGCTTTGCGCTGGCGATCGTAAGCGCCGAGTACATCCTGCGCTGGGTTCCGCGCGGCACCCATCGCTGGGACAAGTTCATCACGCCGCAGGAACTCGAAATCGCACTCGAGGACAGCGGACTGCGCGTCGTCGACGAAACCGGCGTGATCTATAATCTGTTCGCGGACCGTTTCCAGCTTTCGACCGATATGGACGTCAATTACATGGTCGCCGCGGAGAAGCCCGCGTGATCGTCGCGGGCTGGCTTTGGGCCGTTTTCACGGTGGTTGCGGCATTTTTTCAAACCGTGCGAAACGCCATGCAGCGCGAACTGACGCCGCGCTTGGGCACGGTCGGAGCAACCCATGTACGATTTTTGTTTGGATTTCCGTTTGCCCTGATCTTCCTCCTCGGGCTGATGCTCGACACAGGCGTGCCGCTGCCGCGGCCGGGTTGGAGTTTTTGGCCCTGGGTGATCGACGGCGCGCTCGCGCAGGTCGCCGCCACGGCGCTGATGCTCGTTGCCATGGGCGAGCGCTCGTTCGTGGTGACTATTGCTTACCTGAAGACCGAACCGATTCAGGTCGCGATCTTCGGACTGGTCTTCCTCGGCGACCGGGTGAGCGGGCCGATGATGGTGTCCATCCTGGTTGCCACCGCCGGCGTTCTGATCATGTCGATCAAGCCGGGCGGCATGGTGGGGGGACTAAGACCGACGCTGATTGGTCTGGGCTCGGGCGGCATGTTTGCGCTGTCGGCGGTGGGCTTTCGCGGCGCAATCCTCGATCTGCATCTGACCGATTTCGTCATGGCCGCAACCTTCACGCTTGTGATTGGCCTCGTGATGCAGGCCATCGCGCTGTCGCTCTATTTGCTGCTGCGCGCGCCTTCCGTGCTCGCCGCCATCGGTCACGCCTGGAAACCGTCGCTGTTCGCCGGCTTCATGGGCGCACTCGCCTCACAGTTCTGGTTTCTCGCGTTTGCGCTGGCTACCGCCGCCAGCGTCCGCACGCTTGCTCTGGTCGAGGTTCTGTTCGCGCAACTGGTGGCCCGTTTCGCCTTCGGCCAGAAAACAACGCCACGCGAGGCCGTCGGCATGGTTCTAGTCGTGGCCGGCGTAGTTCTCTTGATCGTCGAGCGCGCGTGAGCGCCGCTCGGCGGCGCTTTGAGCGCGGCAACCCGGCTCGCCCCGCGAAAGCGAGTGCACGGCGCCGGCCTATCGGGCCCGGTTTCACAACGAATGGCGCCCTTGCGCGCCGGATTGACGTTTCCGTTATTCGCGCTGAGGCGCCGGCTCAGACGTATCGTCCGTGGCAGTGCTTGAACTTTTTTCCCGAGCCGCAAGGGCACGTTTCATTGCGACCGACCTTTCCCCAGGTCGTCGGATCCTGGGGGTTGCGCGCAACCCCCTGCGCGGTCCGAGCCGGCGCCGGCGCGAAAACCGGATCGCCGCCGCCGGGCGCCATCCCGGTGCCGATGCCGTGTCGGGCGAGCAGTTCTCCGCCGGCCGTCGCCAGCGCCATTTCGTCTTCGCCGGTCATCGGATCCATCTTGTGCGCCTGCATGACCGGCAGCAGCATCGGCTGCTGCTCCGGCGGCGGCGCCGCCATCATCTCGACGCGCATGAGCTGCGCCGTCACCGCCTCGCGCAATTCCTGGCTCATCGATTCAAACAGGCTGAAGGATTCGGCCTGGTATTCGTTGAGCGGATCGCGTTGCCCGTAGCCGCGCAGCCCGATCACCTGCCGCAGATGATCGAGCATGACAAGGTGCTCGCGCCAGAGATGATCCAGCGTCTGCAGCAGGATCGATTTTTCGATATAGCGGATGACGTCCGGTCCCCATTGCGCGGCCTTTGCCGCCATGTGCTCGTCGGCGCGGCGCTCCACGCGCTCGAAAATCTCCTCGTCGGCGATACCCTCTTCCTTGGCCCATTCATCGACGGGCAGATCGAGGTCGAGCACGCGCTTAAGCTCGTCTCGAAGACCCGGCGTATCCCACTGCTCCGGATAAGCGTTTTCCGGAATGTGCTTGGCGACCAGATCATCGATGGCGGTATGACGCATGTCGGAAACGACGTCCGCGACCACGTCATCCTGCATCCACTCGATACGCTGATCGAAGATGACCTTGCGCTGATCGTTCATCACGTTGTCGAACTTGAGGATGTTCTTGCGGATGTCGAAGTTGCGCCCTTCCACCTTCTGCTGCGCCTTCTCCAGCGCCTTGTTGATCCACGAATGGATAATCGCCTCGTTCTCCTTGAGGCCGAGCTTCTGCAGCATGCCATCGAGCTTGTCGGTGCCGAAGATGCGCATCAGATCGTCTTCCAGCGACAAGAAGAACTTCGAGTGGCCCGGATCGCCCTGCCGCCCGGAGCGACCGCGCAACTGATTATCGATGCGCCGGCTCTCGTGGCGCTCGGTGCCGAGCACGTAGAGGCCGCCCGCCGCCAGCGCCTTCTCCTTCAACCGCACGACCTGCTCGCGGATTTGCCCCGCGCGCTCCGACTTCTCCCGCTCCTGCGGGTCTGCGATATCGGCTAATTCCTGACGGATGCGCATGTCGGCATTGCCGCCGAGCTGGATATCGGTGCCGCGGCCGGCCATGTTGGTCGCGATGGTGATGGCGCCAGGCACGCCGGCCTGGGCGACGATGTAGGCCTCCTGCTCGTGGTAGCGAGCGTTGAGGATGGCGAACACCTTCGCTTTGGAGGCGCCTTCATCGCCGGAATAGAGCGCCGAAAACGCGTTCGGATCGGAAAAATCGTGCTGCTCCCAACCGTGCTTGCGCAGTGAGTCGGCAAGCTGCTCGGATTTCTCGATTGACGTGGTGCCGACCAGCACCGGCTGGCCTCGCGCCTTGCAATCCTCGATCAGCGCGATGATGGCGCGATATTTCTCCACCGCCGTGCGATAGACCTCGTCGTCATCGTCGATACGGACCATCGGCATGTTGGTGGGGATTTCCAGAACTTCGAGCTGGTAGATATCCATGAACTCGTCGGCTTCCGTCACCGCGGTGCCGGTCATGCCCGCAAGCTTGTCGTACATGCGGAAATAGTTCTGGAAGGTGATCGAGGCGAGCGTCTGGTTCTCCGGCTGAATCGGCTGGTGCTCCTTGGCCTCGAGCGCCTGGTGCAGGCCCTCCGAATAGCGGCGGCCCGGCATCATGCGGCCGGTAAACTCGTCGATGATGACGACCTCGCCGTTGCGCACGATGTAATCCTTGTCGCGGGCGAACAGCTTGTGTGCGCGCAGCGCCTGATTGACGTGATGGACGACGGACACGTTCTCGACGTCGTAAAGTGAATCGGACTTGAGCAGGCCGGCCTCGCTCAGCCACCGCTCCATCTTTTCCATGCCGGTCTCGCCCAGCGCGACGGTGCGCTGCTTTTCGTCGATCTCGTAGTCGGACTTCTCGAGCCTGGGTATGTAGGTGTCGATCGTGTTGTAAAAGTCCGAGCGATCGTCGAGCGGGCCGGAAATGATCAGCGGCGTGCGCGCTTCATCGATCAGGATCGAGTCGACCTCGTCGACGATGGCGTAGGCGTGGCCGCGCTGCACCATGTCTTCAAGCCGGTATTTCATGTTGTCGCGCAGATAGTCGAAACCCAGCTCGTTGTTGGTGCCGTAGGTAACGTCGCTGTCGTATTCCTTCTTGCGCTGATCGTCGTCGAGGCCGTGGACGATGACGCCCACGCTCAGCCCGAGAAACCTGTAGATTTGTCCCATCCATTCGGCGTCGCGCTTGGCGAGGTAATCATTGACGGTAACGACGTGAACGCCCTCGCCGGCAAGCGCATTGAGATAGACGGGCAGCGTGGCGACCAGCGTCTTCCCCTCGCCGGTCTTCATCTCGGCGATCTTGCCTTCGTGCAGCACCATGCCGCCGATAAGCTGCACGTCAAAATGACGCTGGCCAAGGGTGCGCTTGGCGCCTTCGCGAACCGTGGCGAAAGCCGGCACCAGAATGTCGTCGAGCGACTTGCCGTCGGCAAGCTGCTTCTTGAACTCCTCGGTGCGGGCGCGCAATGCCTCGTCGGAAAGCTGCTCGAGTTCCTTTTCCAGCGCGTTGATCGCCGCGACGCGGGACCGGTATGAGCGAATGCGCCGGTCGTTGGAGGAGCCCAGGAGCTTGCGGGCGACTGCGCCGATCATAGCATTATCATCCTTCCGCTTCGCGACCGCGCCAATCCGGCTTCCGCGCGAATCCCCGGCCGCCCGCCGCGATCATGCTGTAGGTTTCTCGCGATCGGCACGACTGTCCAACTCACGGAAAATGCGGCGCTATTCGGGCTTCTGCAAGGCGACAATGCAAGCGCATTCAAATGTAACGCAATGACCGCCCACAGTTGTGGCGAGAGATAAGAGGGGGTGGTTTTCTTGTCAATGCGACCGCCCAGCCGCGCGGCCTCGGTCCGCGACCCCACTCTTCCATTGCTAAAGGCGGCCGATTGGGCGAGTGTTTGCGCCGAAAACCCGCAGCGGCGAACGGCCGCGGCAAAGCCGAGACCAGCGTACCCGCCAGACCCGACAACGGCGGCGCGTCCGCGCTGACGGTGGTGGACCGGCCTTCGGCGAGCTTGTACGCAACCGGGCGATTTGCGCCCGTGACAAAGGATCATGCCCCATGGCCACAACTCGCTCGCTCGTTTCCCGAACGATCGGCGCGCTTATCATCGCGGCGGCGATCGGCAGCCCCTCCGTCTCGTTTGCCGCCCAGGACGACCCGGTGATCGCCCGCATCAATGGCGCCGCTATTCACCAAAGCGATCTCGCGCTCGCTGAGGACGAGATCGGGTCCAACATGCCGAATATGCCGCCGCAGCAGAAGCGCGACTACCTCATCACCTATCTCACGGACGTCATGGTCCTCGCCCAGGCCGCCGAACAGCAGAAGCTGGCGGACAGTCCCGACGTCAAACAGCAGCTCGCATTCGAGCACAACAAAGTGCTGATGGAAGCGCTGCTGCAGAAGGTCGGTCAGCAGGCACAGACCGATGCGGCGCTGCACAAGGTCTACGATGACGCGGTCAAAAGCATGCCGCCCGAGGAGGAGGTGCACGCCCGACACATCCTGGTCTCGACCGAAGCGGAGGCCAACGAGATCGAGGCCGAACTGAAGAAGGGCGCGGACTTCGCCACTCTGGCCAAGGAAAAATCCAAAGATCCGGGCGCCGCGGCCAACGGCGGCGATCTCGGCTACTTCACCAAGGATCAGATGGTGCCCGCGTTCGCCGATGCTGCGTTCAAGCTCGACAAGGGACAGATCTCCAATCCGGTGCACACCCAATTCGGCTGGCACATCATCAAAGTCGAGGACAAGCGCATCAAGCCGACGCCGACCTTCGAGGAGGTCAAACCGCAGCTCGAAACCTACGTGGCGCACCGCGCCCAGGCGGAGCTGGTCGAAAACCTGCGCAAGACCGCAACGATCGAGCGCCTGGATCAGCCTGCGCCGCCGCCGCGACCCTCGCCGACGCTCAATCCCGCAGCGCCGGTGAAGAAGTGACCGCACGCCATGCCCGGCCAACAGGGTCCGGCCCGAAATGGCCGGCCCGGCTGCAAGCTTGTGCCGGGCATCCACGCCTTTATACACCCGATATTTGACAGAAGGCGTGGATGGCCGGGTCAGCCCGGCCATGACGAAAACGGGTTTACTATGGCCGCCAGCGTCTCTCCTCTCGCGCCCGTGTCTTTTCCGGAAATGCCGCCCGTGGCCGGGGTCCGGCTGGCGACCGCGGCTGCGGGAATCCGTTATGGCGGGCGCACCGACGTGTTGGTCGCAGTCTTCGATCCTGGGACAGCCGTTGCGGGAGTGTTCACTCGCTCGAAATGCCCGTCCGCGCCGGTGGACTGGTGCCGCGGTCGGATCAAAAATGGCAGAGCCAGCGCGCTCGTGGTCAATTCCGGCAATGCCAATGCGTTCACCGGCAAGACGGGCCGGACCGCGACCCGGATGACGGCCGAGATTGCCGCTGCGGCGGCCGGCTGCGAAGCCGATAGTGTCTTCCTCGCGTCCACCGGCGTCATCGGCGAACCGCTCGACGCCACGAAGTTCCAAGGCGTCATGGCCCAACTTATCGCCGACGCCAAGCCCGGCGGCTGGGAACACGCCGCCAAGGCGATCATGACCACCGATACGTTTCCGAAGGGCGCCGCGGCAATGGTTCGGCAGGGATCGAGCGCCCTGACGATTTGCGGCATCGCCAAAGGCGCCGGCATGATCGCCCCCGACATGGGCACCATGCTGTCTTTCGTTTTCACCGATGCGCCGATCGCGCCCGCCATTCTGCGCAAGCTTCTGCGCGAAGGCGTCGAGGATACGTTCAATGCCGTCACCATCGACGGCGACACCTCGACCTCGGACACCCTGCTCGCCTTCGCCACGGGCGCCGCCGCGCTGCGCGGCGTCGAGAAGATCACGCGCTTGAGCGATCCGAGGTTGCCGGCGTTCCGCA
>JASHOR010000008.1 GCA_030041005.1 Xanthobacteraceae bacterium | reverse complement strand
GTTGCTTGCGAGCGCGAGCGCGGCGTTTGCCGCTCTTGGCCAACCGACACCGTGGCAAATGGGGATGCAAGACGCGGCTTCGCCGATCATGCAGGACATCGTTTCGTTCGACGATTTTCTGCTGTGGATCATTGCGGCGATTGCGGGCTTCGTTCTCATTCTGCTTCTGATCATCATTGTGCGTTTTAATGCGCGCGCCAATCCGGTGCCCTCGCGCACGACGCACAACACGTTTCTCGAGGTGGCCTGGACGATTGTCCCGGTGGTGATTCTGGCGACGATTGCGGTTCCGTCATTTCGGCTGCTGTTTCTGCAGCTTGACGTTCCGAAGCCGGATCTCACGGTAAAGGTCACCGGCAAGCAGTGGTTTTGGAGCTACAGCTACCCCAACAACGGCAATTTCGAATTCAATTCGCTGATGGTGCAGGAAAAGGACCTCAAACCCGGTCAACCCCGCCTGTTGGCCGTCGATCATCCGATGGTTGTGCCGGTCAACGAGGTTGTGCACGTGCTGGTCACCGGAGCCGACGTTATCCACTCCTTCAACGTGCCGTCTTTTGGCATCAGGATCGACGCCGTTCCGGGCCGCATCAATGACACGTGGTTCAAGGCGACGAAGGAAGGCATGTTCTACGGCGAGTGTTCCGAGCTCTGCGGCCGGGACCACGCGTTCATGCCTATTGCCGTCGACGTCGTGAGCCTGGCCGACTTCAACGCGTGGCTGGCCCAGGCGAAGCAGGAATTCTCCGCGCTCACGCCCGCCGCGCCGACGGAGTTTGCGGCCGCGGGTCCGGTGGCGCGATGACGGGCCAGGGAAACGACCTCGTTCCGGCGGCAGCCGGGGGACAATGAAGGATCTGGGAAGGATCTTGCGATGGATGCGATGGTACATGCCGCACACGGCGACGAAGGCGGGCACGAGATCCCACACGGCTGGCGCCGTTATCTCTATTCCACGAATCACAAGGACATCGGCACGATGTATCTTGTGTTCGCGATTGTAGCGGGCACCATCGGTGTCGTGATGTCGATCTTGATGCGCGCGGAGCTGATGTATCCCGGCATCCAGATTTTCCACGAGACGCACGTCTACGACGTGCTGGTCACCTCGCATGGCCTGATCATGATCTTCTTCATGATCATGCCGGCGATGATCGGCGGCTTCGGCAACTGGATGGTGCCGCTGATGATTGGCGCGCCGGACATGGCGTTCCCGCGCATGAACAACATTTCGTTCTGGCTGCTGCCGGCGTCCTTCGCGCTGCTGCTCATGTCGATGTTCGTCGGCGGCGAACCGGGAACCGACGGCGCCGGCACCGGCTGGACGCTTTATGCGCCGCTGTCGTCAGTCGGCCATCCCGGACCGGCGGTTGATTTCGTCATCCTGTCGATCCACCTCGCCGGCGCGTCGTCGATTCTCGGCGCCATCAATTTCATCACCACGATCTTCAACATGCGGGCGCCCGGCATGACCATGCACAAGATGCCGCTGTTCGTGTGGTCGATCCTGGTGACGGTATTTCTCCTGCTGCTGGCGCTGCCGGTTCTGGCCGGCGCCATCACCATGCTGCTGACCGACAGGAATTTCGGCACCACCTTCTTCGAACCGAACGGCGGCGGCGATCCGCTCTTGTTCCAGCATCTGTTCTGGTTCTTCGGCCATCCCGAGGTTTACATCCTCATCCTGCCGGGCTTCGGCATGGTCAGCCAGATCGTGTCGACGTTCTCGAGGAAGCCGGTGTTCGGCTATCTCGGCATGGTTTACGCCATGGTGGCGATCGGCGGCATCGGCTTCCTGGTGTGGGCGCACCACATGTACAATGTCGGCCTGTCGGCCAGCGTGCAGGCCTATTTCATCGCCGCCACGATGGTGATCGCGGTGCCGACGGGAGTGAAGATCTTCTCCTGGATCGCCACCATGTGGGGCGGCTCGATCGAGTTCAAGACGCCGATGCTGTGGGCGATCGGCTTCATCTTCCTGTTCACCATCGGCGGCGTCACCGGCGTGGTGCTGGCCAATGCCGGCGTCGACCGCGAGCTGCACGGCACATATTACGTGGTGGCGCATTTCCACTACGTGCTGTCGCTCGGCGCCGTCTTCGCCATCTTCGGCGGCTGGTACTACTGGTTCCCGAAGATGACCGGCTACATGTACAACGAGACGCTCGGCAAGCTGCACTTCTGGATCACGTTCATCGGCGTCAACATCACCTTCTTCCCCCAGCACTTCCTCGGGTTGGCGGGCATGCCGCGCCGCTACGTCGATTATCCGGACGCGTTTGCCGGCTGGAATTTCGTCTCCTCGATCGGGGCGTATATTTCCGGCGTCGGCGTGCTGGTGTTCTTCTACTGCATGGTGCAGGCGTTCATGCGCAAAGAACGGGCGGCCGCCAATCCGTGGGGACCGGGCGCCACCACGCTGGAATGGACGCTGCCGTCGCCGCCGCCGTTCCACCAATATGAAACGCTGCCGCTGATCCGATGAGCCTTACGGTTGCCCATGCCGAGCCGAGCCTGGCGGGCGTCGGCGATTACATCGAGCTGATGAAGCCGCGGGTGATGTCGCTCGTGGTGTTCACGGCGTTGGTCGGGCTCGCGGTGGCGCCCGGCCACGTCAATCCGGTCATCGGCTTCGCCGCGCTGCTGTGCATCACCGTCGGCGCCGGCGCCGCCGGCGCGCTCAACATGTGGTACGACGCCGACATCGACGCGGCGATGGCGCGCACCGCCGGCCGGCCGATCCCGCGCGGCCGGATCAAGCCCGGCGAGGCGGCGGGCTTCGGCCTCACGCTTGCGGCCTTCTCGGTCGTGTCGCTCGGCCTTCTGGTGAACGTGCTGGCGGCGGTGCTGCTGGCGTTCACCATCTTCTTCTACGTGGTGATCTATACGATGTGGCTGAAGCGCTCGACACCGCAGAACATCGTCATCGGCGGGGCGGCCGGCGCTCTGCCGCCGATGATCGGCTGGGCGGCGGTGACCGGCAGCCTGGCGATCGAGCCGATTCTGTTGTTTCTCATCATCTTCTTCTGGACCCCGCCGCACTTCTGGGCGCTGTCGCTCTACCGCGCCGAAGATTATGCGCGCGCCGGCGTGCCGATGCTGCCGGTGGTCGCCGGCGACCGCGAGACGCGGCGATGGATCCTGTTCTATACGCTCGTTCTGGCGCCGCTCGGGGTTGCGCCTTGGGCGCTTGGCTATGCGGGGCCGATCTACGGCGCGGCCGCTCTGGCGACCGGCGCCGCGATGCTGGCGCTGGCGCTGCGCGTGCGCAGAGAACGCGTCGGCCACACCGCCAGCAAGCAACTGTTCGCTTTTTCGATCCTCTACCTGTTCCTGCTGTTCGCCATGCTGCTGATCGATCGGATGTCATTGGGGGGGCTGTTCGCCCATTTTGCAGCATGACGACCGCGCGCGACACGATAAGCGAGATCGGCAAGAGGGCGGATGCGCCGCGCTTCTACTCGCCGCCGCTGGCGCCGGAGCCGGAGCCGGAAGCGAAGCAGGAGATCGGCATCAGGATTACCGAGCAGCAACTGCGCGCCCGCCGCTCCCGTTCGATCGCAATCGCGCTGGCGCTTGGCGCTTTCGTCCTGGTGATCTTCGCCGTCACCATGGTCAGGCTCGGCTCCGGCGTGCTGACGGGTCCCGACTACATGCGTCCGGCGCAAACCAGCAAATAAACGCGGATTCGGAGTAAGACAAAGCGCGGACCGCAAGCGAACGCGAAACTGGAGACGATGAATATGGCCGATGCCGTCGCCCATGCCAAACCGCACCACGACTACCATCTGGTCAAGCCGAGCCCCTGGCCGGCGGTTGGCGCCACCTCGGCGTTCGTGACAGCGGTCGGATTGATCTTGTGGATGCACAGCATCCTCGCCTTCGCGCCGCTGGTGTTCGGCGTCGGCGTCATCGGCATCGCCTACACCATGATCGGCTGGTGGCGCGATGTCATTTTCGAGGCGGAGGTCGAAGGCGATCACACGCGCGTGGTGCAGATCTCCCACCGCTACGGAATGATTCTGTTCATCGCCTCGGAGGTGATGTTCTTCGTCGCCTGGTTCTGGGCCTATTTCAACACCGCGTTGTTCCCCGATGCGGCGAGGGATGTTGCCCGGATTGCGTTCACCGGCGGGGTCTGGCCGCCCAAGAGCATCTTGACGTTCGATCCGTGGCACCTGGCGCTGCTCAACACGCTGATCCTGCTCACCTCGGGCACCACGGTCACCTGGGCGCACCACTCCCTCCTGGAGGACGATCGCAAGGGCCTGGTGTGGGGCCTGGTTCTCACCGTTGCGCTTGGCATCAGCTTCACCTGCTGCCAGGCGTGGGAATACGCGCATGCCGCGTTCCACTATTCCGGCAACATGTACGGCGCCGCGTTCTTCATGGCGACCGGCTTCCACGGCGCTCACGTCATTATCGGCTCGATCTTCCTGACCGTGTGCCTGTTCCGCGCGCTGGCCGGCCAGTTCAAGCCGACCCAGCACCTCGGCTTCGAGTTTGCCGCCTGGTACTGGCACTTCGTCGATGTGGTCTGGCTGTTCCTGTTCGCCTGCATCTACGTCTGGGGCGGCGGCGCCGTTCACGCCGGGTAGCGAACTGCAGAAGGCCTTCCTGGCTTCTGCCGCAAGAGCGTGCGCGCTTCGGACGCCGCGGCTGCGGAAGGCGCGATTTGCGTGTGTCCGGCGGCACGGCGGCGCTGCGATGGCGGCCGAGCGCGTCGCCTCCTGCCGCGCTCGTTTGCAAGCGAGCGCCTGCGAAGCCGAGATTATGCGATGACCGAGCA
>JASHOR010000007.1 GCA_030041005.1 Xanthobacteraceae bacterium | reverse complement strand
CTGGTGGCCTTGGTGATGCGTTACATGCGCCGTACCGCCGAAGCGATCGCCGCCGGCGAGTCGCAGTTGCGGCATTTGGCCATGCACGATCCGGTCTGCGGCCTGCCCAACCGCATCTATTTCGGCGAACGGCTCGAGAGAATGATCGCCGAGGTCCGCGGCGGCGGCGCATCGGCCGCAGTGTTCTATATCGACCTTGATCATTTCAAGGATGTCAACGACACGCTCGGCCACCATACCGGCGACGAACTCATTCTCAACGTCACGCAACGGCTAAGCCGCATCCTGCGCGGTGACGACCTGGTGGCGCGGCTTGGCGGCGACGAGTTCGCCATCATCACCAGCTGCCCCTCGGATTCCTATTCGCTGCAGGCGATCGCCGGCCGCATCATCGCGGCGGTCTGCGCGCCCTATATGATCAGCGGCCATAACATCATCATCGGCGCCTCGATCGGCATCGCCGTGATCGATCGCCGCGCCGGCGACGCCGCCGACATTCTGCGCTACGCCGACATGGCGCTCTACCGCGCCAAGAACGAAGGCCGCAACCGCGCCTGCATCTATGACGCGGCGATGGACGCCGACCTCTCGAATCGCAAGCTGCTCGAAGGCGATCTGCTGCACGCCATTCAGAACGACGGCCTCAACGCCGTCTATCAGCCGATCGTCAACTCAAGCGGCGACACTGTCGTCGGCGTCGAAGCGCTGGCGCGCTGGGCCCATCCGACGATCGGCGAGATCCCACCCTCGCAGTTCATCCCGATCGCCGAGCATTCCGGCCTGATCATCGCGCTCGGCGAATGGATGCTGCGCCGCGCCTGTCTGGAGGGCCGCAGCTGGCCGGGCGTCACCGTCGCCGTCAACGTGTCGCCGCTGCAATTCCGCCGCTCCGACTTCGTCGAACTGGTCGAGCGTATCCTCAAGGAGACCGGCTTCGACGCCAGCCGCCTCGAACTGGAGCTGACCGAAAGCACGCTGCTCGGCAATCTCGAGACCGCGGAACTCTCGATGCTGCGGCTCAAGGCGATCGGCGTGCGCTTTGCGCTCGACGATTTCGGCACCGGCTATTCGAGCCTGCTCTATCTGCGCCGCTTCCCGTTCGACAAGCTCAAGATCGACTCGAGCTTCGTGCGCGCCATCGAGAAGGCGCCCGAAGCCGCCGCCATCGTTCACGCCGTGGTCAGCCTCGGCCGCGGCCTGGGCATGAAGGTGACGGCCGAAGGCGTGGAGACGCCCGAGCAGCATCTGTTCCTACGCGCCGCCGGCGTACATTCGATGCAGGGCTACCGCTTCGGCCGGCCCGGGTCGGTAAGCGGCATCAGCGCACGGCTGGCCTCGCCCGACGATTATCGCGTCGGCAGCCCCGACCGGGAAGTCGCGCTGGCGAGCTGAGTGCCTGACGTCATCCCGGGGCGCGCGCAGCGCGAACCCGGAATCCATAATCACCGCCATTGAAGTGTCCGGCACGGCTCTTCCGCCGCCTGCCGATCCGTGGTTATGGATTCCGGACAGCCGCTTCCCCCTACGCGCTCCGCGCTTCGGCGGACTCAAACCCGCCGTAGCTCGCCGAGCGAGCGAAGGCGGGTCGCGGCTTCCGGAATGACGGGTCGAAGGAGAGCGCCGATGGCCGCACAGAAAATCGCGTTGGTCACGGGGGCAGGAACGGGCGTCGGGCGTGCGGTGTCGCTCGCTCTGCTGCGCGAAGGCTATGCGGTGGTGCTGACCGGCCGGCGCAAGGACAAGCTCGAAGAGGTGGCGCGCGAGGCCAATGGCCCCACCCTCGTGGTGCCAGCTGACGTCGCCGATCCGGCCTCGGTCAAGGCACTGTTCGCCAAGACCAAGGAGACGTATGGGCGGCTCGATCTCCTGTTCAACAATGCCGGCATCGGCGCGCCGGCAATGCCGATCGATCAGGTGCCGCTCGACAAATGGCAGGCCGTGGTCGCCACCAACCTGACCGGCGTGTTCCTGTGCACCCAGGAAGCGATCAAGATCATGAAGGCGCAAAATCCGCGCGGCGGCCGCATCATCAACAACGGCTCGATCTCCGCGCACGCGCCCCGTCCGGGTTCCGCCGCCTACACCGCGACCAAACATGCGGTGACCGGCCTGACCAAGCAGACTGCGCTCGACTGCCGCCCGTATCAGATTTGCTGCGGCCAGATCGATATCGGCAACGCGGTAACGCCGCTGACCGAACGCATGGTGCAGGGAGACGGCGTGCTGCAACCCGACGGCCGCAAGATGATCGAGCCGCGCATGGCGGCGGAGGACGTCGGCCGCGCGGTGGTTTACATGGCCGGCCTGCCGCTCGACACCAACGTCCTGTTCATGACCGTGATGGCGAACCTGATGCCGTTCGTCGGGCGAGGCTGAAGCAAAAATTCGCCTCTCCCCATTGGGGAAAGGCCGCCGAATGCGCCAAGCGCATGAGGCGGGTGAGGGGTAGCCGACCGAGAAATTCTGCACCCTCCGATCCCCCTCACCCGGCTCGCGTCGCTCGCCGACCTCTCCCCCGAGGGGAGAGGTGATGGCGTCGCCAAATCAACAGTGTCCAACTAAACTCCCTCCGATGCTTACGCCCTGGCACGAATTCTATGGATTGCTCGGCACCGCTTCGGCGGCGCTGCTGGCGCTTTTGTTCGTCGCCGCCTCGATCGGAGCGAGCGTGTTGACGCCGGAGCGCGCCGGCGCGACCCGCACCTATCTCAGCCCGGTCGTGTTCCATTATTGCAATATTCTGTTCCTCAGCCTCATCGCTCTTATTCCGGACATGGCGCCGACCGCGTTCGGCATCACCATCGCGTTCGCAGCGGCCGGCAGCCTGATCTATTCGATCTACATTTTTCAGCGGCTGCTGCACGAGGGACCCGATCTGGCCGACCGACTCGCTTACGGTGCGGTTCCCGTCATCGTCTATTCGACCGGATTGGCGGTGGCCTACCTCTTGTTGACGCGAGTCATCCGGCTCGGTCTCGATCTGCTCGCCGCGGCCTCGCTGCTGCTCCTCGTCGTCAACGTCCGCAACGCGTGGGACCTGATGATTGCGCTGGCGCGGCGGGCGACGCAGGAACAGAGACCGAAAAGCTGACGGTCCTTTCCTCCGCCGGCGGGACTGTCACAACGCGCTGACCTTGACCGCCGTCCCTCCTCTGACCTTGCCGAGCGCCTTCACGTCGCCGATCGCCGTCGCCCAGATGTTGCAGGGGCTGGCAAGGCGCGTTTCATCGCCTCTGGAGATCGGGGTGCGGCCGAAGCCGATGGCGATGGCATGCCCGTCCGGCCAATAGGCGATCTCGCCGGGCGCGACCACGGCGCGCGCGCCGCCCTCGCGCGCGACCTTGACCGGAATCTCGAAATAGACCTCCTCGCCCCAGGTGAGCGCGGACGCTGTTATCGGCAGCGCCTTCTCGATGGCCTTGGCGGTCGGCGTGTCGAGCGTTTCAACGTCGAGCGTCAATGAACCGAAGTCGAAGCGAATGCGCATTGTGCCCTCTCTGTACGATCTTGCCGATCTTGCGAAGCCGTTCGATCTCCTGCGCCGCGTAGCGGTCGGCGGCGCCGTCGTAGAAATCGAGCGGCGTGCAGCCGCGCGCCGTGCGTTCCGGGCCGCCGAGATTGGCCGGCGTGGCGGCAACGATAGCGGTGCGCACTTGCGATTGCACCTCGCGCGGCACGGCCTCGACGGCGCGCTTGAGGCAGGCGCCGGCGTCGCCGCGGCAGGCGCGGTGGCGTCGGCAGCGTTTGTCATCGCAATGGCGCCACTGCCCGAACGCGTCGCAATAGCGGCGCTGCTGCGCGATCGTCTCCGCCGCGAACCGCTCCGCATAGCGCGCCGTCGTCAGTTTCGGTTTCGGCATTGGCGCTGTCCTTTCGTGAACCCCCCTCGCCGCTTCTCCTCCTTCTCCGCGCGTGCGGGCAGAAGGTTGGGATGAGGCGGCGTTACCGCCAGGCTCAGACCGGCGGCGACGACCCTAGCGACAGCGACGAAGCAACCGGTCTTCATCGCGCGACTGGATTGCTTCCGCCCTTCGGGCCTCGCAATGACGCAAACCTCTTTCTTTCTCCGGCCGCGACTTTGCGCCGAAGCGTCAGACCGAAACTGTCGAAATCCGCGCCCCGAACGAATGCGGGGACTTTTGTCTTCCTCTACGCTGCGTCCTTCTCTTCTTCTCACTGTTTGAAGAAAAGGAAGCGGAACGCCGGCAAGCGTGTTGCAGAAACCTCCGCACCTAAAACGGCGCGGCGACGGGCGAAGCGCGCCCGCCCGCCTGCCGGCGTTCCACCACGGCTCTCGCCAAGGGGACTTACGTCGCCCAAGGCGCGGCTCAGGCCAGGCTTCCTGGGACGCGGCTAGACGTGCGATCCGCAAAAGTGGCAGCCGGTTTCCCGGCAGGATCACGCGCCTGCTCGACATGCTGCCGGGCGTTACCCGGCTTCGCCTGTCCCAGTCCAGTGAGCACCTCACACGCCGGTCGTCATGCCGGCGGGCTGATGCCCGAGCCGCCCGGGAACGCGGTGTATGGCCGCGCCCGCGGGCACCGCACCCGCTCCGCATTCCGGGATACCTCCGCGAAAGGCGTCCTTGAACGAGCGGGATTCTCGATTCGTGACAAGAGTAACTGAAATAGTGACGCTTGTCAAGCTCTGTCCCGTAAACGCAAACGATTTGAGTCATCAAAGTCGGGTTGCCTTGTGCCGGGCGTGCTGCTCGGCGCGCAGGTCAAAGAATTATCGACTTGTCGCCAGTGTCCAAATTGCAAGGCAACCAGGTCAGCTAATAACTCAACACGACATCAGTGTCGGCGCATGGCACTGACCGGACATCGGCGCTCGGGCGGGCGAAGTGCGCTTTCTGATCCGACGCTTGTCAGAGGATCAGCTTACGCCGCTCTATCTTTCATCCCCCCGCTCTGGCAACCTTACCCGTGGGGAAATTGTCCCGTCGGACCTGCCGTGGAGGACATCATGAAACGCCTGGCGATTGGGATACTGGCTTGTTTGGTGTTCTCAGCGACCGACGCAAAAGCCGCTGAAATCAGAACGCTGGCTCCGGCGGCGATGCGAACCGTGATGGCGGCGCTCATTCCTCAGTTTGAAAGCGGCTCGGAATACAAGATCACCATCGAGTATGGGACGGTCGGTGCGATCATCGCGCATCTCAAAGCAGGCGATGCAGCCGATGTTGCAATCGTGACCGACAAGAAACTGCCGGACCTCACGAAACAGGGTCTCATCCTTCCTGGCGGCCAAGCTGTCGTTGCAAAGGTCGGTCTCGGCGTGTTCGTGCGCAAGGGCGCACCTAAGCCCGATATCAGCTCGCCTGATGCACTCAGGAAGACACTGCTCGCCTCGAAATCGATCGTCTATGGCGACCCGAAATTGGGTGATTCCAGCGGCATCGCCACCGAGGCGATACTTCAGCGTCTGGGTATTGCCGCCGAGATGAAGCCGAAAGCGAAGCTTGTCGCGGCCGGCGCCAAAGGCAAGACGGTTGTCAACGGCGCCGCAGACATCGGTTTCGATCAGATGAGCAACATCGTGATCAACCCGAAAATCGAGTCATTGGGCTCTCTTCCTGCGTCGCTTCAACACTACACCTATTATGCCGGCGGTCTGGTCAAGGCAGGGACGGAAAGGGATGGCGGCAAGGCCTTTCTCGTCTACCTGAGGTCGCCTGCGGCGCAGACAATGATGAAGTCAAAGGGCTTCGAAGGGCTTTGATTCCAGGCATATTTGGACGCAAAACCACCCGCTCGACTGCATCCGCCCCATGCCGTCGAAAAATATGTTTCGATGGATCTACGCCACCGCGCTCAAGCTGTGGCGCGGACGGCTCCCTTGGCCGCCTCAAGGCTTTCTCAGTGAAGGTATAGCGCGTCGGCGACTTGAAAGTCCGAGGGCTTGATTAGTCGATGGTGCGCAATCCTCACGGAATGGAGGGGGCCTTCGATTTCTTGCTCCCAGAAATCCAAAAACCGCTTCAGCACCGGGAAGTCGGGGCACAGATCGTAGTCCTGCCAGACGTAAGTCTGCAGGATGTCCCGGTAATCCGGCATCCGATAGAGAATGTGCGCTGTCGTCAGGCCGTAGCCTGCAAGCTGCCGGCGAAAGTCCTCTGAAACTGAAGTCTCCTTCGACACCATGGTGCCCTCCATCCCGCCCGGGAATGTTCCGAGACTCGCCTTCCCATTACAAGCCTCAAATTTGAATAAGTTGTTTATCTTCAAGGCATTAGCAGCACCATTTCTTCCTTGCTAACAGACGACGCTTGCGCCGTTGCCTCCGCGCTTGGGTCAACCGGAACCCGGCGCAACGGTTTCTTCCCGGCGGGGGAGCTGACATTCGCGTTTACCATGGAACCGCAGCCACTGAGCCGCCGCACACGCGCCTGTTGGCAATCCGCGCTAATGAGTGCTAAAAAACTTCCCGGCACCCCTTGCGGGGCAAAATCCACACCCTTATGTGGCCGCCAAGCGGTCAGGCGAGGGAACCGCACGGGACCGCTTGCATCACAACTTTCCAGCAGTTGTTCAATACCTTAGGAGGACATCATGAAGTTTCGTCCGCTTCACGACCGCGTCGTCGTCAAGCGCATCGACGCCGAGGAAAAATCGGCCGGCGGCATCATCATTCCCGATACCGCCAAGGAGAAGCCGTCGCAGGGCGAAGTGATTGCCGTCGGCCCCGGCGGCCGCGACGAGGCCGGCAAGCTTATCCCCATCGACGTCAAAGTCGGCGACCGCGTGCTGTTCGGCAAATGGTCCGGCACCGAGGTCAAGATCGACGGGCAGGAGCTCCTCATCATGAAGGAGTCCGACATCATGGGCATCATCGACGAGCCCGTGGCCAAGAAGAAGGCCGCGTAACCCCAAACCCGTCATCCTGAGGTGCTCGACCGAAGGTCGAGCCTCGAAGGATGCAGCTCAGAACCACGTCGCCCTTCGAGGCTCGCTTCGCTCGCGCCTCAGGGTGACGACTGAAAATCAGGAGAGAACCCCACTATGGCTGCCAAGGAAGTCAGATTTTCCGTCGATGCACGCGACAAGATGTTGCGCGGCGTCGACATTCTCGCCAACGCGGTGAGAGTGACGCTCGGTCCCAAAGGCCGCAACGTCGTGCTCGACAAGTCGTTCGGCGCCCCCCGCATCACCAAGGACGGCGTCACCGTCGCCAAGGAGATCGAACTCGACGACAAGTTCGAGAACATGGGCGCGCAGATGGTGCGCGAGGTCGCTTCGAAGACCTCCGACATCGCCGGTGACGGCACCACCACCGCAACCGTGCTCGCCGCCGCCATCGTCAAGGAAGGCTCGAAGGCCGTGGCCGCGGGCATGAACCCGATGGATCTGAAGCGCGGCATCGATCTCGCGGTCGAAACGGTGGTCGAAGAGCTGAAGAAGAACTCGAAGAAGATCACCTCGAACGACGAAATCGCCCAGGTCGGCACCATCTCGGCCAACGGCGACCAGGAGATCGGCCGCTTCCTCGCCGACGCCATGAAGCGGGTCGGCAACGAAGGCGTGATCACGGTGGAAGAGGCGAAAAGCCTCGAGACCGAACTCGACGTGGTCGAGGGCATGCAGTTCGACCGCGGCTATATCTCGCCCTACTTCATCACCAACGCCGACAAGATGCGCGTCGAGATGGAGGACCCCTACATCCTCATCAACGAGAAGAAGCTCTCGGCATTGAACGAACTGCTGCCGCTGCTTGAGGCGGTGGTGCAGACCGGCAAGCCGCTTCTGATCGTGGCCGAGGACGTGGAGGGCGAAGCGCTCGCCACGCTGGTGGTGAACAAGCTGCGCGGCGGGCTGAAGGTCGCCGCCGTCAAGGCGCCCGGCTTCGGCGACCGCCGCAAGGCCATGCTGCAGGACATCGCCGTCCTCACCGGCGGCCAGGCGATCAGCGAGGACCTCGGCATCAAGCTCGAGAACGTCACGCTGCAGATGCTGGGCAAGGCCAAGAAGGTGACGATCGACAAGGAGAACACCACGATCGTCAACGGCGCCGGCAAGAAGGCCGACATCGAGGGTCGTATCGCCCAGATCAAGGCGCAGATCGAGGAGACCACCTCCGACTACGACCGCGAGAAGCTGCAGGAGCGGCTGGCCAAGCTCGCCGGCGGCGTCGCGGTGATCCGCGTCGGCGGCGCCACCGAGGTCGAGGTCAAGGAGCGCAAGGATCGCGTTGACGACGCGATGCATGCCACCCGCGCCGCGGTCGAGGAAGGCATTCTGCCCGGCGGCGGCGTGGCGCTCTTGCGCGCCGTGGACGCGCTGAAGAAGGTGCGCACCCACAACGACGACCAGAAGCACGGCGTCGACATCGTGCGCAAGGCGCTGTCCGCGCCGGCCCGCCAGATCGCCGTCAATTCCGGCGAGGACGGCTCGGTCATTGTCGGCAAGATCCTGGAAAAGGATCAGTACGGCTACGGCTTCGACGCCCAGGGCGGCGAATACGTCGACATGGTGAAGAAGGGCATCATCGATCCGACCAAGGTCGTGCGCCAGGCGCTGCAGGGCGCTTCCTCGGTCGCCGGACTGCTCATCACCACCGAGGCGATGGTCGCCGAGCTGCCGAAGAAGAAAGAACCGATGCCGGCCATGCCGCCCGGCGGCGGGATGGATTTCTAAGGAAATCCATCCACCAAGCCGCCGGAATCTAAACTGGTCGAAATCGGCAACAGCCGATTTCGATTGCCGGCGGGACGGATTTCTAAGGAAATCCATCCACCAAGCCGCCGGAATCTAAACTGGTCGAAATCGGCAACAGCCGATTTCGATTGCCGGCGGGATGGATTTCTAAGGAAATCCATCCACCAAGCCGCCGGAATCTAAACTGGTCGAAATCGGCAACAGCCGATTTCGATTGCCGGCGGGATGGATTTCCAAGCTCGCGTTTCAGGCGAGGCGAATGCGAGGGCGCGGCACGAGCCGCGCCCTTTTTTCATGGGCGGCTGCGAGTTATATTGCCTCGAGAGGTCGAACGTCCAACTGCCGTTGCAAATGGACCAAGCCGCGTTCCTGGCGTGGGTTCAGGAACGCGAGGGACGAGTTCGCCGGCCCTGCTCATTGAGGTGCTTTCGCCTTCGACCGAGAAAATTGATCTCGGCGACAAGGCCTCAGAGTACCTTAAGCTGCCAAGTCTCCAGGCTTACATCGTATTCGCGCAGGACGAGCCTAAGGCTTGGCTGTGGTATCGCGAGGCTGCCGGTTTTTCGGCCTTTCCCAGCGTGGTCGTCGGCTACGACAAAATCATTTACCTCAAAGAGCTGCGACTGACCCTGCCGCTTGGTGCGGTTTATGCTGGCGCAGAGCCGGACCGCGGTTGAGCTTCGGGCTTCGGCGACAGACAGTTCGCTCGGCAAAGCCGCAAAAACAGAAACGACCACGAGCGAGGGGCGCGCGTTCATCCGGCGTCGCCCTGATCTCACCGTGGCCGTCACGGTGATGGAGCCTTACAATGACGCGTCTCCACCACCACAATGACCATCTAGCATGCTTGCGTGACAGTCACATGACTTCGAAATCCGGCAAGGCCCGCAGCGGCCAAATCCATATCGGCATCGGCGGCTGGACATTCGAACCATGGCGCGGCGTGTTCTACCCCAAGGGCTTGCCGCACGCGAAGGAGCTTGGCTACGCAGCCGAACGGCTAAGCTCGATCGAGGTCAACGGCACGTTCTATCGCAGCCAGACGCCGGCGACGTTCCGCAAATGGGCGAGCGAGGTGCCTGACGGCTTCGTCTTTGCGCTCAAGGGCCCGCGCTTCGCCGTCAACAGGAGGGTGCTCAGGGACGCCGGCGACTCGATCAAACGATTTCTCGATTCCGGCATCGGCGAACTCGGCGATCATCTCGGTCCGCTGTTGTGGCAATTCGCGCCGACGAAAAAATTCGAGCCCGCCGATTTCGGCGGTTTCCTCGAATTGCTGCCCGACAAGCTCGACGGCCGCCGGCTCCGCCACGTCATCGAAGTCCGTCACGACAGCTTTGCCACGCCCGACTTTATTTCTTTGCTGCGCCGATTTGCCATGCCGGCGGTCTATACCGACCACGCCAGATACCCGAACATCGCCGATCTGACCGGCGACTTCGTGTACGCGCGCCTGCAGCGCGGCAAAGACAGCGTTCCGACCGCCTACCCGCCCAAGGAATTGGACGCCTGGGCCGCGCGGCTACGGCTGTGGACGCAGGGCAAGGCGCCGCCCGATCTGCCGATGGTCGCCGGCACGCACAAGCCGCAAGCCACGCGCCGCGACGTGTTTGCCTACGTGATCCACGAGGGCAAGGTTCGCGCCCCGGCGGCAGCCATGGCGCTTATCGAACGGATCGGGAAACGCGGATGACGAGACGGGGCTGCGGATGCGCGATCTCCCCCTCCCCTCCGACTGCCCTTGCTCGATCCATCGCCGTGTCAAAATGCCAACGGCCACGTCCGACATGGTGCGCGTACATCCGGCGTCACCCATCGAAACCGTGGCCGTCCAGCGGCGGAGCCCCTTCGGGTTCAACGCCGCTGTTCATCCAAATGGGAAGCGGGAGGCATTTATGCAAGGCCCCCTTTGTGCCAGACTGCGGGTTCGGCCGCCTTCCCGATCATTGACCTGAACTCATGGAGACGGGAAATGACCTTCACTCAACCCACCGATGAAGCCGGCATGGAACGCGCGGTGGCGAGCGCGATCCACAAACATTGGGTGCTGTTTCTGATCGAGGGCATCGTGCTCGTCATTCTGGGCGCGTTGGCGATTCTCGTCCCCGAAGTGGCAACGATCACCTTTACCATTTTCATCGGCTGGCTGTTCCTGATCTCGGGCGGCGTCGGGCTGGCCACCACATTATGGATGCACCGGCGCGTGCCCGGCTTCTGGTGGTCGCTGCTGTCGGCCCTTATCGGTATCGTGGCCGGCGTTCTGCTGCTGGCATGGCCGCTCACCGGCGTGCTGTCGCTGACGCTGGTGCTGAGCGCATTCTTCATTGTCGAGGGGATCGCCTCCATCATGTATGCCATCGAGCATCGCAATCAGCTCAGCGGACGCTGGGGCTGGATGCTGGTGAGCGGCATCATCGATCTCATCATCGCCGCGATCATCATCGCCGGCCTGCCGGGCACGGCGGCCTGGGCGCTGGGCCTTCTGGTCGGCATCAATCTCTTGTTCGGCGGCATTGCGCTGATCGGCATGGCATTCGCCGCGCGCAACCCGGCGTGAACGGAGCCTGCTGCGTCGTCGCGGCGCAGGCGCGCGCCTGTTGCGCAGATCGCTCCTGGTATAGCCTTCGGCCAACAAATGCCGCGCGTGCAAACGCACGCTCCAGAGGTCGAGGGGAGGACAACATGCAAGCGCGCTTTCTGCTCACCGCGTTGAGCCTGCTGGCGATCACAGCGGCGGCGCCGGCCCGGGCGGCTGATTACCCGACCAAACCCATCCGGGTCATTTCCGATTCAGCGCCCGGCGGCGCGGTCGATGTCACGTTCCGCATGGTGATGGATCGGCTCGGCAAGGTCCTGGGCCAGGAGATGGTGCCGGTCGATCAGCCCGGCGCCAGCGGTGCCATCGCCGCGCATGCGGCGTCCGACGCGATCGCGGACGGCTATACGCTGTTCGCCCCGGCGATCTCGCTGTTCATCTCGCTGCCCGGCAAGGCGCCGAACCTGCCGCTCATCGTGCCGCGCGATTTCCTCCCCGTGGGCTCGCTGGTCGATCAGCCGATGTTTATTTGCGCCAGCGCCAAATCCGGCATCAAAACGTTGCCCGACCTGATCGCGCGCGCCAAAGCGCATCCCGGCCAGATTTCCTTCGCAGCGACCGGCATCGGCCGCATCACCCACCTGACCGGATTGCTGCTGGAAAGCCGGGCCGGCATCAAATTGCAGGTCGTGCCCTACACCGGCGGACCGGCGGCGGCGATGACCGACGTCATGAACGGACGCGTGCCCTTGATCATCGAAGGCTATTCCGGCGTGGCGGCCGGCATCCAGGGGCACAGCCTTATTCCGCTTGCCGTCGCATCGCGGCACCGTCTGCCCGATTTTCCCAATTTGCCGACGGTAGCGGAAACGTTGCCGGGATTCGCGGCCGGCGGCTGGCAGGGCATGGTCGCGCCGCTCGGCACGCCGGCGGCCGACATCCAGAAGGTCAACGCTGCGCTCAAGACGACGCTCGCCGAAGAAGACCTCGCCAAGCAGCTCGCGCAGCGCGGCGCTTTCGTGGACGCAATGACGCCGACTGAGGTGAGCGAATTCATCAACGCACAGCAGACCCAATGGAAGCCGGTGCTGCAAGCGTTCGAGGCCAGCATCAACAAGTGAAGCTTCGGCCCGCGCGAGCGGGCTGCATCGGCAGGCCAGCACGAGCGCCCGACCGCCTGGCACTGCCGGCGTGGCGACGCGCGATCTCGGCGGCCCATTCCGTCTTTTGATGCGGATCAACCGGTGATGTATGTGCGCGCAACCTCTCCGCGAATTTTTTGACGTCGACCGCTGCAACGAGCGAAGCTATTGTTGATCGCGAGCGTGCGGCGGAGCGGCCTTCCGTGGTTGCGTTGAAAGAGATTGTCGCGGCGTTTGCCGTCGCGATCGCGACGGTATTTGCCATTGGCGACACGGCTGCGGCAGGCGAGCCGCAAAATCCGGAGTTTCTGCTGTTCTCCGGCACCGATCTGTGGCGGTACGGCGACTTCCTCTATGGCGGGCTTCTTTGGTCGCCTGCGGGCCTGAACAAAGATGGCTTCACTCTCAAAATGTTGCTCGACGGCGGCAGATACACCTACACGTCCGGCGCGCTGGCTCGGGACATCGACGGCGCGACCATGTCGGTTGCGGCGATGCCGGGCTGGCGCGTGACCGACAATGGCCTCACCGTCAGCGTCTTTGCCGGGCCCGTCCTGCAGGGCTTCCGGCTCGTGCCCAGCGATCCCGGCAGCCGCCTGCATGGCTTTTACGCCGGCATCGAAGCTGCCGCGGACATCTGGTACCAGCCCAGCGCGCGCATGATGGCGGCGCTCAACGGCGCCATCGGCTCGATCGGCCCGACCGGATACGTGCGAGCCGCCTTCGGTGCTCGTCTGTTTCCGTCGGCGTTCGTCGGTCCGGAGATTGGCGAGTTCTGGAGCGGGGACTTCGATGAGCTTGAGGTCGGCGCCCAAATGACCGGCCTGCGCGTCCGAACCCTGGAATGGTCGTTGGGCACGGGCCTGGCGCTGACATCCGACCAGCGGTACGGGCCTTATCTGCGGCTCGGTGTCGACACCAGAGACTGAGCCTTCCATTTGGCACGAAGCGGGACGCGCTGGTGTTGACGGCGCGATACCTTGAACGACCTCATGGCCGCTCGTCGCGTCCCACCGCTGCACGCAAAACACGATGGGCGAAGGCCGATCAGCCCCTCTCGTCGCAAGCCCAGGCACGCACGACGCAGCTATGACCGCCGAACTGGTAGCAACGGCGCATCGAGGCGTTCTCGGCTTTGCCGAGATGCGATTCGATGGCCCAGCCAAAGGCGCCGCAGGGGTTGCG
>JASHOR010000130.1 GCA_030041005.1 Xanthobacteraceae bacterium | reverse complement strand
CCAAGGACAAAGAGCTGCAAGCCCGCTTCAAACCGCTGGCCGAGACGCTCAGCAGGAACGAGGCCAAGATCAATGCCGAGCTGATCGGCGCGCAAGGCAAGCCGGTTGACCTTGGCGGCTACTACCTGCCCGATCCTGTGAAAGCGTCGGCCGCAATGCGGCCGAGCGCGACGCTCAACGCCGCGCTCGCCGCGCTGTGACGCGCGATCCGGCGGCGACGGGCGAGGCGCGCTATCGGGGGTAAAGCGGGAGCACAACCCGTTTTACTTGGCTACCTCTCGAAATACCGATGTCCCAACTGCCAGTCTGGCCTATTTTAGCTTGATTTTGGCCGTCTTGATTACCGTGGCCCACTTCTGAGTTTGCCCGGCAATGAATTTGCTAAACTCTGCAGGCGTCGTTTCGAAGGGTTCCATTCCCAGATCGAGAAGTCGCGCCGTGAATGCGCGGTCGGCAAGCGCAGCGACAATCTGCTTATTGAGAACGGTAATAATTTCGGCTGGCGTGTTCGCAGGGGCGCCGAGACCCTGCCAACCACTCGCCTCATAACCCGGTACAAAATCGCCTATCGGCGGGACATCGGGCAAAACCTGAATGCGCGTCGCTGTTGTCACTCCTAAGGGCCGCAACTGACCAGCCTTGATGTATCCCATCGATGATGCGATCGGGTCGAATATCGCCTGGACTCTGCCGGCAACAAGGTCGGTATATGGACCCGAGTTGCGATATTGGACCTCGGGCAAATCAATGCCCGTCATCATCTTGAAAAGCTCACCATAGAGCTGAGGCGCACTTCCCTGGCCGACTGCCGCGAGGTTGATGATTCCTGGACTCGCCTTGGCGTAGCCGATGAATTCGGCAACGGTCTTGACCGGAACATTTGGGCTTACCTCCAGGACGGCAGGTGTTCGCGCAACGCTGGCGACGGGGGCGATGTCGCGGACGAAGACAAAGTTGAGGTTGTCATAGAGCGTCTCGTTCCAACCGTTCGAGCCTTGAGCTTGTAGCAACGTGTAGCCATCCGGCTGCGCCCTGGCCACTATTTCGGTTGCGACATTGGCACCGGCACCAGGCCGGTTTTCGACCACGAACGGCTGACCGAGCCGCTCCGACAACCATTGCGCGGTCAACCGTGCAATGATGTCGCTCACCCCGCCAGCTGGAAAACCGACGATCAGATGCACCGGCCGCGTCGGATAGGTTTGTGCGCGCGCGAAGCGCGAAAAAGTCGGCAGGGCAGCGGCACCCGCAGTCACACACAAAAATTTTCGACGGGAGAATTTTATGGCATCCGTCCGCGACCTTGAGGCGCCAATCGGGATGTCAATCTCGGGACGTCGGAATGCCATGCGCCCTCCAAAGAAACTATCCGGTCTAACCCTAAGTGACCCGCCGCAGGTATTCGCATTAACAGTCGTGAAAAGGGCCAGGAATAGCTTTCAGAAGCATGACAGTCATGATAAAATATCAATAATCTGAATTTGGCCGGTCGCTCACGAGAATGCCCCATGACACTCTCAACCCGCAGCATGGAGGTCTTCGTTCGAGCCGTTGAGGACGAAAGCTTTGCTGCCGCAGCCCGAAACCTTCTAGTGGATCCCGCCGCGGTCAGTAGAACGATCAGAAGTTTAGAAGACGATCTCGGGGTATCGCTCTTTTCGCGTTCAACGAGAGTTTCCAAGATCACTTCTGAAGGCAAAAAATTCTATCGTGACTGTCAGCAAATCCTGCAAAGACTGGATGTAGCCGCCCAAAGATTTCGCAATGATGGCAACACCCTTCGCGGCGAGCTCAGGATCGGACTAGCGCCGACGATCCCTCGGCGAATGGTGACCGCAGCTCTGCCGCAATTTCAACGCCAATATCCGGAAATTGAACTTCAATTGCTGAGCATCACTGATCCCCTCGAGGTCACGAACGGCAACATCGATTTGCTCTTGCGCGCTCATGCTTTCAGGAAGCGTGGAGGTACACACAAGGACTTGTCAGGCTTGGTGATGCGCAAGCTGATTCAGTCGCGAATAGTGGCGTGCGCGGCGCCCGCATATCTAAGAAGGGCCGGGACGCCGCTGACGCCGAGCGATCTGGCGCGTCATGCGTGCATTGCTTTGGTTACCCTGGAGCGTGACGTGCAAAACGAATGGCCTTTCTCCAAAGCAGGCGTCGTCCATAAAGTTAAATTTTTTCCCAAGCTTTTGGTCCAAGGTGAGGCTCTTCGTGAGGCGGCGCTGGCGGGTTGCGGCGTCATCAGGCTGCTCGCCTGCCACGTGCAGGACGAGCTTCGCTCAGGCGACCTAGTGCAAATTTTGACTGACTGGAATTGCGGCAACAGTCCTGCGATTGTCGCGCTCTATCGCAACGCCAAGCCAACGCGACCGCGTGTCAGTGCATTTGTGCAACATCTGGTGCAAGCGTTCCGACCCTACCATGTCGAAACGGCCTGATACGTTGCCGAGTTTATGAGTCCGCGTCGTAACGCGGCTTTTACGACAAGGCAGTCAATGCTATAGAGCGCGCCGCAGCCGCCGGGGTGGCGTTATCCGAGCGCGCGCCTAAATCACTGCCAATCCGAACCTGCAATCGACCGCGCTCCAACGGGATCGAAGCTCCATGGCGAAAATCAAGGTCACCAACCCCATCGTCGAAATGGACGGCGACGAGATGACCCGGATCATCTGGCAGCTCATCAAGGACAAGCTGATTCATCCGTATCTCGACATCAACCTGATGTATTTCGATCTCGGCATCGGCAAGCGCGACGAGACGCGCGACCAGATCACCATCGACGCCGCGGAAGCGACCAAGAAAGTCGGCGTCGCGGTCAAGTGCGCCACCATTACGCCGGACGAAGCGCGGGTAAAGGAATTCAACCTGCACGAAATGTACCGCTCGCCCAACGGCACCATCCGCAACATTCTCGGCGGCGTGATCTTCCGCGAGCCGATCATCTGCAGGAACGTGCCGCGACTGGTTCCCGGCTGGACGCAGCCGATCATCATCGGCCGCCACGCCTTTGGCGACCAGTACCGTGCGACCGACTTCAAGGTGCCGGGCAAAGGCAAGCTCTATCTGACCTTCATCGGTGACGACGGCCAGAAGATCGAGCGCGAAGTATTCCAATTCCCCGGCGGCGGGGTGGCCATGTCGATGTACAACCTCGACCAGTCGATCAGCGACTTCGCCCGTGCCTCGATGAATTATGCGCTCAATCGCGGCTACCCGCTCTACCTCTCGACCAAGAATACGATCGTCAAGGTCTATGACGGACGCTTCAAGGACATTTTCCAGGATATTTTCGACAGGGAGTTCAAGGACAAATTCGCCGAGAAAAAGATCACCTACGAGCACCGGCTGATCGACGACATGGTGGCGGCCGCGCTGAAATGGTCGGGCGGCTACGTGTGGGCGTGCAAAAACTACGACGGCGACGTGCAGTCCGACACGGTGGCGCAGGGCTACGGCTCGCTCGGGCTGATGACCTCGGTATTGACCACGCCGGACGGCAAGGTGGTGGAAGCCGAGGCCGCCCACGGCACGGTGACGCGTCACTTCCGCGAGTACCAGAAAGGCCGCGAGACCTCGACCAACTCGATCGCCTCTATTTTTGCCTGGACGCGCGGGCTCGCGCACCGGGCCAAGCTCGACGGCAATGCCGAACTGAAGAAATTCGCCGAAACGCTGGAAAAAGTCACCGTCGGCACGGTAGAAGCGGGCTCCATGACCAAGGATTTGGCGCTCTTGATCGGCCCCGAGCAGAAGTGGCTCACCACCACCGGATTTCTGGACAAGGTGGACGAGAACTTGCACAACGCAATGGCCTGACTCACCTTCCCTGCAAGCTGCCTGGAAATCGGCAGCGCGAAACCTATGTTCGACACGATGGCAAAGCCGCGGAAATCGACCAGTCTCGCAACGATCGCGTTCATCATTGTGCCGCTCCTCGCGGCGCTTGTGGCTGCAATCTGGTACGCATCCCGAGCCTGGACTGTGCTTAGCGGGCCGCCGATGCCGGCCGTCGGCTATTTTGCAATGACGCTTGGCGTCGTCTTCTCGCTCGTGGTTGGAATAGGGCTGATGGCGCTGCTGTTCTATTCAAGCCGCCACGGCTATGACGAGGCGCCCCACACAGAGGATGATCACCTGCCCTAGCCGGCCGGCCGGCCGGCATTTGGCCGGCGCGCGCGGACGGCAATGGCTCGGCCAAGTCACCGCGGCTGGCACGCGGTGCGCTCGGGTCGGAACCGGGCGTCGGGCCCTGCATCGGCCCTGGGCTGAATGCGGCAGCCCCCGGCGGGGAAGCGCCGGGGGCCCAAAAACCTCCGCAGGAAAGCTGAAGATGGTGACGAAGCCTTTCCTGCAGGGGTCAGGTGCGAGAAAGCCACGCAATTAAGGCGGCAAATTGGGTCGCCGCCGCTGTGCGCGGAAATATGGTATAATTTTCGTTGAGAACGCCCTGCCGCGAAAGACCGCGTAAATTTTAGATAAACATCAGCTCGGCCAATCCCCGATGCGCGATTGCGCATGAGACGCCGAAGCTCGCCGATCACAAAGATTCGACAGCTCGCACATTGCGCTGACGCTGCCGGAGCGCCAAAAGTAATGCTGTAGGTGGCTCGCTGCGGCACAGTCCGTGACCGCGGTGCAGTCTGCTCATTTGACGAACGGCGCGCTGGGTGCAGCTACAGCAGATATCATCCACGGTGCGGCGTGAATTGCGCGGCATCGGCATGGCCGTGGTGATGCTTGCGGCAACGACGGCGGTTGCCGTCGTGCTGCGGCAGTATTTGGGCATCCATCGCGGGTCGGTGCTCTATCTCGTGCCGATCATGCTGCTCGGTTACAACTACGGCGTTGTGCCTGCGCTGATCGCCGCAGTCGGCGGCGTCGTGCTGTCCGGTTTTCTGTTCTTCGCCGAACTCTACAGCTTGCGTGTCGCCTCGCCGCAGGAAGCGCTCAACTTCCTGCTGTACGTGGTGGTGGCGATCGTGATCTCGCACCTGTCCAGCTCGGCCAAACGCCAAACCACGATCGCGCGCAAGCGCGAGCAGGAGATGGGCGACCTTTACGCATTTTCGCGGCGGCTTTCGGCGGCGCAGAGCGCCGCTGAGATCTTCGCCGCCATCCAAAATCATCTGGCTATGCTGGTGCAGCGCAAGGTTATCCTGCTCGGCGCCGCCGACGCCGGCGAGGCGGGCGACGTCCCCGAGCGCGTACGCCAGCAGATGACGCGCGCCGAGCGGGACCAGACGACCGAACACATCATCGACGACGGCGGCGGAAACATTTGGCTCATTCGCCGGGTGTCGCCGAAAACGCCGGATTTCGGCAGCATCGCGGTCGATCTCGGCAGCGCCGCCGGCACGGAGCTGGCCGAGATGCGCCAGCGCATCGACGAGGCGCTGGCCGACGCCACCGCCACGCTGGAGCGGCTCGACGTGGCGCGCGCGCTCGACGAGGCGAAAATGCGCTCGGAAACCGAGCTTCTGCGTGAAGCGCTGATCGGCTCGGTGTCGCACGAACTGCGCACGCCGCTGGCTTCGATCTTTGGCGCCGCGACCGTGCTCGCCAATGCGCCGGCGCTGGCCGGCGACCAGCGCCTGCAGGCGCTCGCCGGCGTGCTGCGCGACGAAGCCGAGCGGCTCAACAGCGACATCCAGAATCTGCTCGACGCCACCACGATCAGCCGCCAGCAGGTGCGACCCAAGCCGCAATGGGTCGAGCCGGTCGACATCGTCAACAGCGCGGTCGAGCACCGCCGGCGGCGGCTGACCGGCCATCCGGTCGCGCTCGACCTGGATTGCGATCTTCCGATCGTGCACGTCGATCCCGCGCAGGTGAAGCAGGCACTCGTACAGATTCTCGATAATGCCGCGAAGTATTCGGCCAGCGACGCCTCGATTCGCGTCGCCGCCCGCCGCCGCGGCGAGGCGGTGGTGCTGTCGGTTCACGACAGCGGCGCCGGCCTGACCGGTGAAGAAAAGCGCCAGGTCGGCCAGCGCTTCTTCCGCGGCTCCCGCCACGCCGCGCTCACGTCCGGCTCCGGATTAGGACTGTGGATCGCCAACGCCTTCATCAGCGCCAATGGCGGCACCGTCGAGGTCATGAGCGCGGGTGCCGAGCAAGGCGCGACGGTGTCGATCCATCTGCCGATAGCGCCGGCGCCGAAGTCGGCCGGACCGCTGTCGCATGAACCCATGCTCGCCGAACCGGCGGCAGCGGAAGCACCGCCCGGGCGAGCCAAGCAAGATGAACCGGCGCCGCTGGAGGTGACCGTCAATGAATGAAATCCTGCCCTGTGTCCTTGTCGTGGACGACGAACTGCAGATTCGCCGTTTCCTGCGCTCCGGCTTCGAACTCGACGGTTTCGCCGTGCAGGAGGCCGAGACCGGCACCGAGGCGCTGCGCTCGGCAACGCTCAAGCGCGCCGATCTGGTCATTCTCGATCTCGGGCTGCCCGACATGGACGGCAGCGACGTTCTGGAACGGCTGCGCGCCTGGTCGAGCGTGCCGCTGATCGTGCTGTCGGTGCGCGGCACCGAGGCCGAAAAAGTTCGGCTGCTCGAACTCGGGGCCGACGATTACGTGGTCAAGCCGTTCGGCATGGCGGAGTTGCTGGCGCGCGCGCATTCGGCGATGCGGCGGCAGTTGCGCAGCGCCCGCGGCGAGCCCGTGGTCAGGTTCGGCCCGCTGGCGATCGATTTCACGGCGCGCGCGGTGTTGGTCAACGAGCGCCGTATCGCGCTCACGCCAAAGGAATACCACCTGCTGCAGACGCTGGCCCAGCATTCGGGAAACGTGGTGACGCACCAGTTCCTGCTGCGCGAAGTGTGGGGCAACGAACACATCGACGACACCCATTATCTGCGCATCTTCGTGCGCAAGCTGCGCCACAAGATCGAGGCCGACCCGACCCAGCCGCAGATTCTCTTGACCGAACTCGGCGTCGGCTACCGACTCGTCTCGGCGGAGGCCCCGGCCACGCCGACCCCGGGAATGCCCGGCGATTCGGCGTCGTCGGTCGCGCCGGTCGCCGCCCGGTAGCGACACACGGCGCAACCGGGCCCCGGTCTCCGCGGGCGCCGCCGCGGCGATCACGACCGTCGGCGACGACAGCGGTCCGCGACCGAAGCCGCATGGCAGAAGAGCGGCAGCAGCCGACGCGCTGGATTTAACAAATCACGACAATCAACAAATTTCGCGGGGCTGTCGCGACAGCATCGTGGCGGCAAGGGTCGCGGCAAGGGTGGCTGCAAAGGGTGCTGCAAGGGTGGCGGCAAGGGATGGCTGCAAGACGGCGCTGCAAGGGTGGCGGCAAGGCGGCGATTTCGCGGCGCCAAAGCGCAATCGATTCATCACAATCGATTCATGGAGCATGATCTTATCGGAAAACCGGTCTCCACTTTTCCGGATCATGCTCTATCAACTGGATTTGAACTTTTCTCTCTTACACGGGTTGCCTCTTCACCGCACGTAAGGGCAAGCACGGCCGTCTTCGTCTTCCAACGAAATCCCGGCAACCAGCACTTCAGCAAACGGCCGCCGCCAGAGCGGACGTCAAACAGGAATACCGTCATGATCGCGCCGATCACACACCGCCTCGCCCGCGGCGCCGCCTGCGCGCTGGCCGCCGCCGCAATGTCCGCCGCCGTTGCTGCCGCTTCGTATGCCGCGGCGCCGCGCTACGACGGCCAGTGGAGCGTATCGATCGTTACCGAAAAGGGCGATTGCGACCGCGCCTACCGCTATCCGGTCCGCATCTCGCACGGCGAGCTCCTTAACGGCGGATCGAACCCCGTCACGATCACCGGCCGGGTGGCGCCGTCCGGCCGGGTCACGGTAAGCGTCAGCAGCGGCGATCGTAGCGCCATCGGCACCGGCCGACTCGCCGGCGACACCGGCACCGGCCTCTGGCACGGCGGCTCGTGCTCCGGCACGTGGTCGGCGGAGCGGCGCAGTTCGTAAGGAAACTCCCTCTCCCCACCGCGCGGGGAGAGGGTTGGGGTGAGCGGGCCTTGCCGCCAGCATGATAGTTGGCAACGCCCCCTCACCCGCCGCGCCTCTGCTCGCTGCGCGAGCTTCGACCGGCGACCTCTCCCCGCACAGCGAGGAGAGGTGATTGTGTTCTTCCTACCCTTCGGCAGCGTCGTCGTCGTCGCGCGCCTCTTCGCCGGCCAAAATCTTTTCCGCGATCAGTCCGGCATTCTGCCGGATCGCCGTTTCGATCCTACCCGCAATATCGGGATTGGCCTTGAGGAACGCCTTGGCGTTCTCGCGGCCTTGGCCGATGCGCTGGCTGTCATAGGAGAACCAGGCGCCGGATTTCTCGACGACTCCGGCCTTGACGCCGAGATCGATCAGCTCGCCGGTCTTCGACACGCCCTCGCCGTACATGATGTCGAACTCGACCTGCTTGAACGGCGGCGCCAATTTGTTCTTGACCACCTTCACGCGGGTCTGGTTGCCGACCACCTCGTCGCGCTCCTTGATGGCGCCGATGCGACGGATATCGAGCCGCACCGAGGCGTAGAATTTGAGCGCGTGCCCGCCGGTCGTGGTCTCCGGCGAGCCGTACATGACGCCGATCTTCATGCGGATCTGGTTGATGAAGATCACCATCGTGTTGGAGCGGTTGATCGAAGCGGTGAGCTTGCGCAGCGCCTGGCTCATCAGGCGGGCCTGCAGGCCGGGCTGGCTGTCGCCCATCTCGCCTTCAAGTTCGGCGCGCGGCACGAGCGCGGCGACCGAATCGATCACCAGCACATCGACCGCGCCGGAGCGCACCAGCGTATCGGCGATTTCCAGCGCCTGTTCGCCGGCGTCGGGCTGCGAGATCAGAAGATCATCGACATTGACGCCGAGTTTGCGCGCGTAGATCGGATCGAGCGCATGTTCGGCATCGATGAAGGCGCAGATGCCGCCCTTCTTCTGCGCTTCGGCGACGCAATGCAAAGCGAGCGTGGTCTTGCCCGAAGATTCGGGGCCGTAAATCTCCACCACGCGGCCGCGCGGCAGGCCGCCGACGCCGAGCGCGATGTCGAGGCCGAGCGAGCCGGTCGACACCACCTCGACGTCGAGCGACTGCATGTTCTTGCCGAGCCGCATGATCGAGCCCTTGCCGAAGTTGCGCTCGATCTGCGAGAGCGCGGCATCAAGGGCTTTCGATTTGTCCATGGACGATCCTTCGACGAGACGAAGCGCTGCACTCATTGGTCGGGCTCCTTATGGCCGGGATTCGGAGGGCCGACAACGGACGCCAAACCCGCCGCCGCCGACCCCATAAAAGGGGCGATGGCAAGCACTGTACACGATCTGTTCTTCGTTCGCAATATGTTCTTTTTTCTTGGTGGGGTACCGGCCCCTTTCCATATCGACTGGTCCCTTTTTAGGTGTTGATCTGGTTCCTTTTGACTGTTGCGCAAATGTTTCATTACGCGACCGGGGCTGGCCCCCAACCTTCACGGCAAACCTTCACGGCAAACTTTCACGATCAGCGCGCCGACGCGCATTTGAGGTCATTTGGGGTGTTGCCTAATTCCGGGCCTCGGGATACACGCATACCGTGTGACGGGGATCGAATAGTGGCGTTTCCGAGGGAGGTAAGGCGTGAAGCAGCTCATTCTGCTTGTGGGTCTGGCCTTCGTGTTCATCGCGGGCACAGTCGCTCTCGTGTCTGTTTATTCGCATCAGTCCGTGGCGGCTTGCGCGACCCCAAATTGCTGAACAGCGCGATGGCGC
>JASHOR010000129.1 GCA_030041005.1 Xanthobacteraceae bacterium | reverse complement strand
GCCGGAGTATGCACGACGCCGTGCGCAGTCGTCATCTCGCCGGCCCGGGCGGCGCCGTCGGTCTCGGTGAGACGGAAGGAGAAACGCATTCAATCGGATCGCATCGTGCGCAGGGGCAGATTCATCAACCTATCGCCATGCGACGCGATCTAAGCGCCGCGAAACAACAAACAAGCATCGCCGTATGAGTAGAACCGATACCCAGCCTCGATTGCGTGCGCGTAAGCCTGCCGCATGAGGGGCAAGCCGCAGAAGGCCGCGACCAGCATGAACAAGGTCGAGCGCGGCAGGTGAAAGTTGGTCAGCATGGCCTCGACGGCGCGGAAACGATAGCCGGGGGTAATGAACAGCGCCGTCTCGCGGGAAAACTCGCCGATCACGCCGTCATCTGACGCCGCGCTTTCTATGAGCCGCAGGCTTGTCGAGCCGACCGCGACAATGCGGCCGCCGGCCCGGCGCGTCGCATTGAGCGCCGCGGCTGTCTCGGCGGTAACGGTGCCCCACTCCTCGTGCATGCGATGCTCTGACGTATCGGCGGCCTTGACCGGCACGAAGGTGCCGGGGCCGACGTGAAGCGTCACGCGATGAATGGCAACACCACTGGCGCGCAGCGCTGCCACCAACGGTTCGGTGAAATGCAATCCGGCTGTCGGAGCGGCGACCGAGCCTTCCTCGCGCGCAAACATTGTCTGGTAATCGTGCCGGTCCGCCTCGTCGACGGCGCGGCGGTCGGCGATATAGGGCGGCAATGGCATCTCGCCGCGCTCAGCCAGCGCCTGGTCGAGCATCGGCCCGTGAAACGCAAAAGCAAGCGTTACCTCGCCGCCCTGCCCTTTCGCCTCGACCGTGGCATCGAGCTGATCGAGGAAGCAGACTTGACCCTCGGTGCCGAAACGCACCACATCGCCGACCGCAAGGCGCTTGCCGGGCCGCGCCAGTGCCGTCCAGCGCGAGCCGTCAAGCCGCTTCACCAGCGTCGCCGCAACCGCCGGCTGGGGATCGCCCTCTCTGACGCGGGGAAGCCGCCGACCACGCAGGCGCGCCGGAAAGACTTTCGTGTCGTTGACGACCAGCGCATCGCCGGCACGCAGCAAGGTCGGCAGATCGGCCACCATGCGGTCCTCGAGCGCCGCCGGCTCGCCGGAACGCACCACCAAAAGCCGCGCGGAATCGCGCGGTACGGCCGGCCGCAAGGCGATGCGGTCCTCCGGGAGTGCAAAATCGAAAAGCTCCGTGCGCATGGTCTCGATTGAACGACCGCCGGCGCAGCCCTGGCGCGGACTGGCACCCGCCACATCCACGTGTCCGGCGTTTGACCAGCGGCTACGAACCCGCGTCGGCCGCCACCCGTACGCGAATGATGCGATCAGGATTGGCCGGCGGCTCGCCGCGCTTGAGCTTATCCACCACCTCCATGCCGGCCACGACTTCGCCGATCACGGTGTACTGGCCGTTAAGGAACGATCCTTCGTCGAACATGATGAAGAACTGACTGTTCGCGGAATGATTATTGCCGCCTTTGCGCGCCATGCCCACGGTGCCGCGTTCGAACGGCAGGTTGGAAAACTCCGCCTTCAAGTCCGGGTACGACGAACCGCCGGTGCCATTGCCGTGCTGGCCGTCGCCGGTCTGCGCCATGAAACCGTCGATGACGCGATGGAACGGTACGTCGTCGTAGAAGCCCTCGCGTGCCAAGAGCTTCAGGCGCTCGGCATGCTTCGGCGCAACTTCGGCATCCAGTTCGATGAAGATCACGCCCGGCGTGGTCTCCAGGATCAGCGTATTGTCGGGATCAGCCCCCGCGGGCAGCGCGATGCTGTTGTCGTCGGCCATCTGTTTGGCTCCTGTCCTGTAGCCGCCTCGACTTAGTCGGTAATCGAGGCGGTCTTGATGTAATCGAGCTTGGGAAAGGTCTTCATCAAATAGGCATTGCCGCGCGCCTGGATGAGGCCCTGGGCCGGTCCTTGGCCTTGTGGGGCGCCTTCGCCGTAGCCGCTGTAGAGGGCGTCAACGACGTTCATACCGGAGATAACACGGCCGAACGGCGAAAAACCCATGCGGTCGAGGCCGCGATTATCGACATAGTTGATGAAGACCTGCGTGGTGCGCGTGTTGGGTCCCGCGGTTGCAAAGGTGATGTAGCCGCGCAGATTGCTCTGGCGCACAGGATCGTCGGGAATGTTCGCATTGTGCCAGACGGCTGAGATTCTCGGGTCGCCGCTAATGCCGAACTGCACCATGAAACCGGAAATGACGCGGAAGAAGCGGGCATTGTTGTAGAAGCCGCTCTTGACGAGGTTGTAGAAACGGTCGGCCCCCTTCGGCGCCCAGTCTCGGTGGACCTCGACGATGAAGGTTCCCTTGCTGGTGTCGAAACGCGCCTTGTAGATCGACGGCGCTTGCGTGGTCAGGGTGGCGGGATTGTCGAGACCTTGGCTGAAGGCAGGAGCCGCAAGGGTCATCGCGAGCAGGAAAGCAGCGACGCGGATCATATCATCTCCCGGCTGGGGTTGTTCTGAGAACTTGTTTCAAGATTTGACAAATTTCTTTTTGAGGTGCGCGGCCACCTGCGCTGGCACGAAGCGCGATACATCTCCGCCCATGGCGGCGATCTGGCGCACCAAAGTGGCCGTGATCGGGCGGACCTCCGGCGACGCCGGCAGGAATACGGTCTGCACGTCCGGCGCCATGGCGGCGTTCATCCCGGCCATCTGCATCTCGTAATCGAGATCGGCGCCGTCGCGAATCCCGCGGATCAGGATGCCGGCACCGGCTTCGCGCGCGGCGGCGACCACGAGCCCGGCAAACGTGGTGCAGGCCAGTTCGCAGCCGGCCTCCCGCGCCACTGGCGCACAAATCTCCTGGAGCATCCCCAGCCGCTCATGGGGCGAAAACAGCGGGGTCTTGCCCGGATGCACGCCGATCGCGAGCACCAGCCGGTCGGCGAGGCGCACGGCGTGGCGCACGACATCCAGGTGGCCCAGCGTGATCGGATCGAACGACCCGGCGAAAAGCGCAATGCGCGGCATAAGCGCGGTCTAGCTTGCGGCAGGGGGCGCCGCAAGCTTTGTGGTGCCGGGCAGTTGCACGCTGGTTACGCAAAGGTGAGCTTGCGCGACCGGCCGGGAAGCGCCCCGAAGCCAAACTTCTAGGCATTCGCCGGGCCCGCCTTGACCCTCCCCCTCCCCCCGTCTAAGAGCCCAATAGTCATGCGGTCGAAGCCTATGATTGTGCTGATCGACAACTACGACAGCTTTGCCTTCAACTTGGTGCATTACCTGGGTGAGCTCGGGGCCGAGGTCGAAGTGCATCGTAACGACAAGGTGACGAGTGCCGCTGTCGTTGCGGCCGATCCCGACGCCATTGTGCTCTCGCCGGGCCCGTGTACGCCCAACGAGGCCGGCATCTGCCTCGATCTGATCGGACGGGCCAGCGACACGATTCCGCTCCTGGGCGTCTGCCTGGGCCACCAAGCCATCGGCGTCGCGTTCGGCGGCAAGGTGGTGCGTGCGCCGGTACCGGTTCACGGCAAGCTCTCGGAAATTCGACATCGGGGACAAGGCCTTTTTCGCGGCATCAACGCGCGCTTTCAGGCAACGCGCTATCATTCGCTGGTGGTCGAGCGCGAAAGCCTGCCGCGCGTGCTTTCGGTGACGGCCGAGACTGCGGATGGCCTCGTGATGGGTCTGGCGCACGCGACGCTGCCGGTGCATGGCGTACAGTTTCACCCGGAGAGCATCGCTTCGGAGCACGGCCACGTGCTGTTGAAGAATTTTCTCGACATTGCGTCGGGCTGGAATGCGGCGACCGGACGGCGGCCAGCGCAGGCAAACCCGGCCGCCCCACGACGTCGCAAACAGCAAGCAATCCGCGCGCAGGCGAATTGAGGACCCGGCCGTGACTGACACGTTCAAGGGGCTGATCGGCAAGGTCGCAACCGGCGCCGCGCTCAGCCGTGACGAGGCCGCGGCCGCGTTCGAGCAGATGATGTCCGGCGAGGCCACTCCCTCGCAGATGGGTGCGCTGTTGATGGCGTTGCGGGTGCGCGGTGAGACGGTCGATGAAATTACCGGGGCGGTCACCACCATGCGCGCCAAGATGCTGCGGGTGGAGGCGCCGCCCGAGGCGATCGATGTGGTCGGCACCGGCGGCGACGCTTCCGGCTCGTTCAACATTTCAACGTGCGCGGCGCTGATCGTGGCCGGCGCCGGCGTCCCTGTCGCCAAGCACGGCAATCGCGCCCTCTCCTCGCGCTCCGGGGCCGCCGACGTGCTTACCGCCTTGGGCGTGAATATCGATCTCAACCCGCAGCAGATCGCCACCTGCATCCGCGAGGCCGGGATCGGATTCATGTTTGCGCCGGCACATCATCCGGCGATGAAAAACGTCGGCGCGACGCGCGCCGAGCTCGGCACCCGCACCATCTTCAACCTGCTCGGGCCGCTGTCCAATCCGGCCGGCGTGCGCCGCCAAATGGTCGGCGTATTCTCGCGGCAATGGACCGAGCCGCTGGCATACGTTCTGAAAAACCTGGGTGCGCAAAGCGTCTGGGTCGTGCACGGCTCCGATGGACTTGACGAGATCACAACGTCCGGGCCGACCAGCGTCACGGCACTCGAGAATGGCGCGATCCGCAGCTTCGAGATTTCGCCCGAGGATGTCGGCCTGCCGCGCGCAAAACCGGAGCATCTGCGCGGCGGCGACGCCGTCTCCAACGCGCAGGCTGTCGAAGCTGTTCTCGAAGGCAAGCCTGGTCCGTTCCGCGACGTGGCGCTCTTCAATGCGGCCGCCGCACTCGTGGTCGCCGGCAAGGCCAAGGACCTCCAGTCGGGCCTGCATCTCGCCACCAAGGCGCTCGATTCCGGCGAAGCCGAAGCACGGCTCGACCGCCTGATCGTGGTGTCGAACGATGGCTGACATTCTGGCAAAGATCGCGGCCTACAAGCGCGAGGAGATCGCTGCGGCAAGGCGTACTCGTCCGCTGGCTGCGCTCGAGCGCGATGCCAAAACCGCGCCCGCTCCCCGCGCCTTTTTGCGCGCCATCGAGCGGCGGCTGGAACGCAGAGAGTTCGGACTCATCGCCGAAATCAAAAAAGCGAGCCCTTCGAAGGGCCTGATCCGCGCCGACTTTGATCCGCCGGCGCTCGCTCGCGCGTACGAGCGGGGCGGCGCGGCATGCCTCTCGGTCCTGACCGACAGCCCGTCGTTCCAGGGCAGTCTCGACCATCTGCGTGCGGCACGCGCAGCCGTAGCGCTGCCGGTGCTACGCAAGGATTTCATGTACGACACCTATCAGGTGGTGGAGGCGCGCGCTGCCGGCGCCGACTGCATTCTCATCATCATGTCCGCCGTTGACGACGCCTGCGCCGCCGAACTCGAGGCCGCCGCATCGGCGCTGCGAATGGACGCGCTGATCGAGGTCCACGACGAAGCCGAACTGGCCCGCGCCCTTCGTTTGAAATCCCGCCTGATCGGCATCAACAACCGCAATCTGAAGACTTTCGAGACAACACTCTCGACTTGCGAACGTTTGGCGCGACTCGTTCCAACCGGACGCGTGATCGTCGGCGAAAGCGGGATTTTCTCGCCGGCCGACGTCGAGCGGCTCGCGGGCGCTGGAATCTCCGCGTTCCTGGTCGGCGAAAGCCTGATGCGTCAAGACGATGTGGCGTCGGCGACGCGGGTTTTGTTGACGCCAAACGCCGCGCTGGCGCCGGTCCGGTAGCCGTCGTGGCGCCGCGCCCTCGCAAGCTTTCGCATCTGAGCGGCAGCGGCGAAGCGCGCATGGTGGACGTTTCGGCAAAACCCATCACCGAACGCGTAGCCGTCGCCGAAGGACGCGTCGTGATGCAGCCGAAAACGCTCGAGATCGTGCGCAGCGGCAATGCCAAGAAAGGCGATGTCCTGGGCGCCGCGCGCATCGCTGCAATCATGGCGGCCAAGCGCACGCACGAACTCATTCCGCTATGCCACCCGCTGGCTCTCAATGAGATCGAGATCGATCTGGCCACAGACGCCAAGCTGCCGGGCGTGATCGTCAAGGCGAGGGTCAAAGTCTCCGGCAAGACCGGCGTCGAGATGGAGGCGTTGACGGCAGTTTCGGTCGCCTGCCTCACCATCTATGACATGGTCAAAGCCGTGGAGCGGCAAATGCGCATCGAAGGCATCCGCCTTATCGAGAAAAGCGGCGGCAAGAGCGGACATTTTCGCGCGGAGGTGCGGTAATCGTGGCATTGCTGTCGGTTGCCGATGCGCTTGAACGCGTCCTGGTGCAGGCCGAGCCGTTGCCTGCCGAAGAAGTGCCGCTGGCCGAGGCCGACGGCAGAGTGCTTGCCTATGATCTCAAGGCGCGGCGCACGCAGCCGCCCGCCGACGTCTCGGCGATGGACGGCTACGCGGTACGCGCCGCGGACGTGGCGAATACGCCCGTGCGTCTGAAAGTCATCGGCGAAGTTGCGGCCGGGCGGCCGTTCTCCGCCGCACTCGGGCCAGGAGAAGCCGCCCGCATCTTCACCGGCGGCGTGCTGCCACAAGCGGCCGATGCGATCGTCATTCAGGAACACACCACGCGGGATGGCGATTTTGTGGAGGTGCAAAAGCCGGCGAACAAGGGACGCCATGTCCGACAGCAGGGGCTCGATTTCCGCGCGGGCGACAAACTTCTTGCCAGGGGCCATCGGCTGACGCCGCGCGATCTGCAACTGGCCGCCGGCATGAACCATCCGCTGGTGCCGGTGCATCGACGGCCCAAATTGGCGCTGTTTGCGACCGGAGACGAACTGGTGCCCCCGGGAAGCGAACCGGGACCCGGGCAGATCGTCTACTCCAACGGCTTTGCGCTTGCGGCGCTCGTGCGCCATGAAGGGGTCGAACTCATCGACCTCGGGTTGGTCGCCGACAAGCTCGATGACACGATTTCCACGATTCGCCAGGCGCGCGTCCTGGGTGCCGACATTCTGGTCACCACGGGCGGCGCCTCGGTTGGCGAGTATGATTTCGTGCAGGCGGCGTTCGCCAAAGAGGGCATGGCGCTGTCGTTCTGGAAGGTCGCGATGCGACCGGGTCGACCGCTCATGCACGGCCGGCTCGGCGCCATGGCCGCGCTCGGACTGCCCGGCAATCCGGTGTCGTCCTATGTGTGCGCCTTCCTCTTCCTGGTTCCGCTCATCCGCCGGCTGTGCGGGCGCGCCGACCTGACTGTGCCCGGCGAAACTGCGGCGCTTGGCTGCGATCTTGCCGCCAACGACGAGCGCGCCGATTATTTGCGCGCGACCCTCATTGAGGGATCCGACAGACCCATCGCGACACCCTTCCCGACGCAGGACAGTTCGATGATGGCGCCGCTCGCCAAGGCCGATTGCCTGGTGATCCGCGAGCCGCACGCGCCGGCTGCGAAGGCCGGCAGTTATTGCACGATCGTCCGGCTGACGCGTTGAGTGAATCGCGGCATGGCTGCCGCGCAGGCGGTCGTAGCCTGCGCGAAAGTCGCCTTAATAGTGGGGCCCGAGTGGCCCGCCCCAGTTGAAACGCCAGACGAGCGAAGACGTAATCGTCTGCACATAGGGCGCAATGTGCTCACCGTTGCCAGTTGCTACCCCTGTAGTAAAGGCCAGGGGAAGATCGGCGGATTGATATTCGGAGAACCGATACTCGTTGCGCCAGAACAGCCCGTGGATCGGGAGCCAGTCAAACGTGAGAGCGTACTCCGTACCGCCGCCGAGGAACCAACCACTGTAGGTGTGAGACGGCATCGTTTCGCTCGTGCCAGCGGGAACAAGGGGACCAAAGTTACCTGGACCAAAGCGAGTCTCCGTGTAGCCACCATCCCAATACGTCAACAGCGCGGGGGTGACGAGATAACCAATCCGACCGCCGGCGTACCCAGCGCTTGACTCCTTCAAATTGCCGACACTGGCAAAATCACCCGGATCGAAATTGGCATGAATATTCATGAAATCGAAATCGCCGAGTACCCCGACAACAAAGTGAGACGAGGGAATCTGATAATCGCAGCCACCCCCGAGCCTACCAAGCCAGCCGCGGCCGCCGTCGGTGTAGCTCACAGAGGCTGGAACAGCACCGGGCGCGGTTATTACGTAGTCGTTTTGGTCCAAATTCGACATGCCGTAGCCGCCGCCAGCATCGACGTAGCATCCACTCCAGCTCACTTCCGGAGGTGCTGGAGGCGGTGCTTTGTAGTAGGGCACGCTGAGATCGGCTGCGAGTGCCGAGCTTACGGATAGCGCCAGGGCTGCAGCAGCCGATACAATCGAAAGCTTGCTCATCTGTCGTCCCCCGAAAACAGCGCAATTACGCAGTATAATAACTCAAACTCCCCCGAATCGTTGTCACCGGACGGCAACACCGCCGAATATTCGACCGGTCATTCACATTGACGCACTGCTTGGAGCGGGCGCGCCGCTGGTCCGGCGGTCAGTTCCAGGCAAAGCGCGTCCACGCATTTCTGACGCTTCAATATGCTTCAATGCCTGTCGTGCCGCCAAAATCTCAGCGTTAAGCGGCTCTTGGGGCGAGCGGCGAATTTGTTCACTTCAAATTAAATGCTTGCGGAACACATATGGAACGGATAGTGTCTGTTCATGATTTGTTTCGACTCTCGGGAGTCGGATCCGATCGCGACTTAGAAGGGGAAGCGCCTATGCTCACGCGCAAGCAGGCCGAGCTTTTGCGGTTCATTCACGAGCGCCTGAAAGAGGCGGGCGTTCCGCCCTCGTTCGACGAGATGAAGGACGCGCTCGACCTGCGTTCGAAATCAGGCATCCACCGGCTCATTACCGCGCTGGAGGAACGCGGCTTTATTCGCCGACTGCCCAACCGCGCTCGCGCCATCGAGGTGATCAAGCTGCCCGAATCAGTGGCGCACGGCATCGGTTCCGGCCGCGCCCGCGGATTCACGCCGAGCGTCATCGAGGGCAATCTCGGCCGCGTGCGCACCGCTTCGGAGGACGAAGGCGGGCGACCGGTCGCGGTCCCCGTCATGGGCCGAATCGCTGCCGGTACCCCGATCGAGGCCATCCAGACCCGCAGCCATACCATCAATATGCCGCCCGACCTGTTGACCACGGGGGAACATTTTGCCCTCGAAGTGCGCGGTGATTCGATGATCGAGGCCGGTATTCTCGATGGCGATATTGCCCTCCTTAAGCGCACCGATGCCGCCGACACCGGCGATATCGTGGTCGCCCTGATCGACGACGAGGAAGCCACGCTCAAGCGCTTTCGCCGCCGCGGCGCCTCGATCGCGTTGGAGCCGGCCAACGCCGCCTATGAAGTCAGAATCCTGCCGCCCAACCGCGTGCGGATTCAGGGCAAGCTCGTCGGGCTGTTTCGGCAGTATTGAACAGGCCGTATTGAACAACTATCAGCGGCCGCCCGCGGCAACCTTGGCCCAACTGTCGCGCAACCCCACCGTGCGATTGAATACCAGCCGCTCCGCGGTCGAATCAGCGTCCGAACAGAAGTAGCCTTGGCGTTCGAATTGGACTGCCTGCCCCGACTCTAAGCTCGCCAACGCGGGCTCGACCCGTGCGTCGGCAATGACTTCCAATGAATCTGGATTGAGATCGGCCGCGAAATTTGCAGCGTCGGGTTCGGGCCGCGCGAACAGCGGATTATACACGCGCACCTCGGCCGGCCGCGCATCGGCCGCCGATACCCAATGCAGCGTTGCCTGCACCTTGCGTCCATCCGGGGCGTTGCCGCCGCGGGTTGCGGGATCGTAAGTGCAGCGCAGTTCGATCACCTCGCCGGCTGCGTTCTTGATCACCTCGCGACAGGTGATGAAATAGGCATAACGCAGCCGCACCTCGCGGCCGGGAGCGAGGCGGAAAAACTTCTTCGGCGGGTTCTCCAAAAAATCTTCGCGTTCGATGAAAAGCTCGCGGCCGAAGCGTACCATGCGCGACCCGGCGGCCGGATTTTCCGGGTGGTTGATCGCTTCGACCTCCTCGCCGGAGCCTTCCGGGTAATTCTCGATCACGACTTTGAGCGGTCGCAGAACTGCCATCCGCCGCTGGGCGGTTTTGTTGAGATGTTCGCGGATGGAAAACTCCAGCATCGCCATGTCAACCACGCTGTTGGCCTTGGCGACCCCGATGCGCTTGACGAAATCGCGGATCGCTGCCGGCGGCACCCCGCGGCGGCGCAAACCGGCCAGCGTCGGCATGCGCGGATCGTCCCAACCGCGCACATGGCCGCCGCGCACGAGTTCGGTGAGCACACGCTTCGACAGCACGGTGTAGGTCAGATTGAGCCGCGCGAACTCGTACTGGTGCGGGCGCGAGGGGACCGGAAGGCTGTCCAGGAGCCAGTCGTAGAGCGGTCGATGATCCTCGAATTCGAGGGTGCAAATCGAGTGCGTGACGCCCTCAATCGAGTCCGACTGGCCATGGGCGAAGTCATAGCTCGGATAGATGCTCCATTTTCTGCCGGTGCGCGGATGCTCGGCGTGCAAGATACGATAGAGCACCGGGTCGCGAAGATTTATGTTGCCGGAGGCCATGTCGATCTTGGCGCGCAGCACGCGGGCGCCGTTGGGAAATTCACCTGCGCGCATGCGGCGGAAAAGGTCGAGGTTCTCTTCGAGGCTACGCCCGCGGTAAGGGCTTTCGACGCCGGCTTCGGTTAACGTGCCCCGCGTCAGCCGCATCTCCTCCTGCGTCTGGTCGTCCACGTAAGCCTTGCCGGCCCGGATCAGATATTCCGCCCATTCGTAGAGCCGCTCGAAATAGTCGGAAGCATGATAAAGATGCGCGCCCCAATCGAACCCGAGCCAGCGCACGTCGCGTTCGATGGCGTCGATGTATTCCTGATCCTCCTTGGTCGGATTGGTGTCGTCGTAGCGCAGATTGCAATGACCGCCGAATTCTTCGGCGATGCCAAAGTTCAGGCAGATCGATTTGGCGTGGCCGATATGCAGGTAGCCATTCGGCTCGGGCGGGAAGCGCGTGACGACGGTCTCGCGTCGTCCCGAGGCGAGATCGGCGCTCACGATGTCGCGGATGAAATCCTGGCTCTTGCCGTCGCCGACGGCAAGCTCGCCGATACTGCCTTCGCGGATCGCCATCTTAATCTTCGATCCAATTAATCTTCGGTCCAAGGGCCGATTCGATCGATGCGCATGAGGCGGCTATCTGCCAAAATCGCGCCGCTACGCCAAGCGGCTCTCCATATGCCGCTCCCTAGCACATATTTCGCATTGTGCTATGGCAGCGCGCGGAACAGGTCCGTACAAATCACCGCGACAGCATGCCCGACCCCGTCGTCACCCGCTTTGCCCCCTCGCCCACCGGCTTCCTGCACATCGGCGGCGCACGCACCGCCCTGTTCAATTGGCTTTACGCGCGCGGGCGCGGCGGCAAGATGCTGCTCCGTATCGAGGACACCGATCGCGAGCGGTCCACGCAGGCCGCGGTCGACGCCATCCTCGACGGCCTTTCCTGGCTCGGCATCGCCTGGGATGGCGAAGTCATCTTTCAATTCGCCCGCTCGGCCCGCCACCGCGAAGTGGCCGAGCAGATGCTGGCGAGCGGCCATGCCTATCGGTGCTACGCCAGCGCCGAGGAACTTACACAAATGCGCGAGGCGGCACGCCGCGAAGGGCGCTCGAAGCTCTACGACGGCCGCTGGCGCGATCGCGATCCGCGCGAAGCGCCACCAAGCGTCAAGCCTGCCATCCGCCTCAAGGCGCCGCTGACCGGCGAAACCGTGATCGACGACCAGGTCCAAGGCCGCGTGGCCTGGCAGAACGAGAATCTCGACGATCTCGTGTTGCTGCGTTCCGACGGCACGCCGACCTACATGCTCGCGGTTGTCGTTGACGACCATGACATGGGGGTGACCCATATCATCCGCGGCGATGACCATTTGACCAATGCCGCGCGGCAGAAGCAGATCTACGATTCACTCGGCTGGCATGTTCCGACGATGGCGCACATTCCGCTCATTCACGGGCCAGACGGTTCAAAGCTTTCCAAACGCCATGGCGCGCTCGGTGTCGACGCCTATCGCGCCATGGGCTACCTGCCGCCCGCACTGCGAAATTATCTGGTGCGGCTGGGCTGGAGTCACGGCGACCAGGAGATTTTCTCCACCGAGGAAATGATCGAGGCTTTCGACCTGCCGCAGATCGGCCGCTCCCCCGCTCGCTTCGACTTCGCCAAGCTGGAAAATCTCAACGGCCACTACATTCGCCAGAGCGCCGACGCGGAACTTGTCACCGCAATCGATCGCCTGCTGCTGCACCTCGCCAACGGAGCGAACCTTGCCGCAAAATTGACGCCGCGCCTGCGCCAACAATTTCTTACGGCCATGCCGAGCCTCAAGGAACGCGCCAAGACCCTGATCGATATCATTGACGGCGCGCATTTTCTTTTCGCCGATCGGCCCATCCCGCTGGACGACCGGGCCAAAGCGCTGCTGACTTTGGAGGCAAAGGCGCTGCTCGGCGAGACGGCGCAAGAACTCATCGCCGTCGAACCTTGGACAAGCGAGGGCATCGAGCAGGCGGTGCGCCGATTGGCTGAACGCCGTGGGCTGAAGCTCGGCGCCGTTGCCCAGCCGCTGCGCGCAGCACTCACCGGCCGCATCACCTCACCCGGAATATTCGAGGTCCTTGCGGTGCTTGGCAAAGAGGAAAGTCTCGGGCGGGTCTTGGATCAATTGACGGACGCCGACGTTTCGCTACGGGCGCCGTGACGCTGCTGCGGCGTTTGGCCACCGGTCCGGTCGATTTGGGATTCAAACCGGGCCTTTTCGCCCCCGACGTCCTCGCGGACAGCCGGTCATGGGTCTATATCTTGCAGTGCATACCGGCTTGGGCTAGGCCAAGGGACCCGGGCCAAAAGGGTGTCGTTCAATCGCGTTAGGCACCGCGCCGGTGCGCCTTTTAGAACTCCGGCTGCCCCGCATCGAGGATCAAAATCATGGACGCGAAAAGCGGCGCCAACATCAAAACAGGCAAGCTGACGCTCGGCGACAAGAACTACTCGTTTCCGATCTATGACGGCACTCTCGGTCCGGAGGTGATCGACGTCAGCAAGCTCTATGCCGAGACGGGCATCTTTACCTACGATCCAGGCTTTACATCGACCGGATCGTGCGAGTCGAAGATCACCTTCATCGACGGCGACGAAGGCGTGCTGCTCTATCGCGGTTATCCGATCGAGGACATTGCCGAGCACGGTGATTTTCTCGAGACCTGCTATCTGCTGCTCTACGGCGAACTGCCGACTGCGGCGCAGAAGGCCGATTTCGACGATCGCGTGGTTCATCACACGATGATCCACGAGCAGATGAACCGCTTCTTCTACGGATTCCGGCGCGACGCCCATCCGATGGCGGTCATGGTGGGTTGTGTCGGCGCGCTGTCCGCGTTCTATCACGACTCCATCGATATCACCGATCCGACCCAGCGGATGATCGCTTCGATTCGCATGATCGCGAAAATGCCGACGCTGGCCGCGATGGCCTACAAATATTCCATCGGCCAGCCCTTCATGTATCCGGACAACAAGCTCGACTACGCTTCGAATTTCCTGCGCATGTGCTTCGCGGTGCCGTGCCAGGAGTACATGCCAAACCCGGTTCTGGCGCGCGCCATGGACCGCATCTTCATTCTGCACGCCGATCACGAGCAGAACGCCTCGACCTCGACCGTGCGGCTGGCCGGTTCAACCGGCGCCAATCCGTTCGCCTGCATCGCCGCCGGGATCGCTTGCCTGTGGGGACCGGCGCACGGCGGGGCCAACGAAGCCGCCTTGAAGATGCTCGGCGAGATCGGCGCCGTCGATCGCATTCCCGAATACGTCAAGCGCGCCAAGGACCCCGACGACTCGTTCCGGCTCATGGGGTTCGGTCACCGGGTATACAAGAACTATGATCCGCGCGCGAAGATCATGCAGAGAACCTGCCACGAGGTTTTGCGCGAGCTTGGTCGCAACGATCCGCTCCTTGACGTGGCGATGGAGCTCGAACGCATCGCATTGCACGACGATTATTTCATCAGCAAGAAGCTTTACCCGAACGTCGATTTCTATTCGGGCATTACACTGCGCGCCATGGGGTTCCCGACGACGATGTTCACGGTGCTGTTCGCGCTTGCCCGCACCGTCGGCTGGATCGCGCAGTGGAAGGAGATGATCGAAGACCCGCACCAGAAACTCGGCCGGCCGCGCCAGCTTTACACCGGCTCGCCGCGGCGGGATTACCAGCCGTTGTCGCGACGGCGGTAGAGCTTCGACCGCGCGCCGGGGCCAGCAGCGGCCGAGCGCGAGAGTCACTTCCGCTTTGTTCTTCGTCAGGGCGCGCTGCCGTCAACGGCGTCAGCATTGAGCGTATTGATTGTCGCCGGATCGCGCCGGCCAAGCCGCGCGATGTCGAGGACGATGCCGGCAGCCTGGCTGCTCGGACTGGCGGAGCCTATTCCCATGACCGCGTCAAGCCGTTCAAACGCCGCGACCTGGCGCCGTCGTTGCGGCGTATCGCTGAGCAGCGGGACCAGGGCATCGGCCAACTTTTCCGCCGCGCAATCGCGCTGCACGTATTCCGGAACCACGTTTGCCCCGATGACCAGGTTGGCCAAGATGATCGTGGAAAGCTCCGGCGTGCGCAACGTTCGTAGAACAACCTCTTCGATCAGCGATATGCGGTATGCGGCCACTGTCGGCACGCCGGCAAGCGCCAGTTCGAGCGTCACCGTGCCGGACGCCGCAAGCGCCGCCCGCGCCGAGCGGAACGCCGCCCATTTTTCCGCCGCCTCGACCACGACCCGCGGCCGAACTGGCCACGAGGCAACCGCGTTGCTCACGCTCGCGAACAGATGCGGCGGCGTCGGCAGCACAAGCTCCATCTCTCCGACGTGGCCGGCAACGTTCGCCATTGCCGCGCCAAAGATGCCCAACAGCTTGCGGACTTCGCTTGAGCGACTGCCAGGCAGCACCAGGACGAGCGGCGGATCGGTGCGCCGGCGCTGCATCTCCCCGTCGTTGGGACGCAATTCGGCGATGCGGTCGATGAGCGGGTGGCCGACATAGAGGCATGACGGGCCGCCAAGCCGCAGGTGCACGGCCGGCTCGAATGGCAGGATGCCGAGGATGCAATCGATATAGGACCGCATGCTGCGCGCCCGCCACGGCCGCCATGCCCACACCGAGGGCGACACATAATCGATGATCGGGACAGACGGTGCCCGCCGGCGCACTCGGCGCGCGACCCGATGCGTGAAATCGGGGCTATCGATGATGACGAGTGCATCGGGCCTGGCTGCGATGACGGCATCGGCGGTTTGCCTGATCCGTTGCAGGATGGTCGGCAGACGGCGCGGAATTTCGGTAAGCCCGATGATCGACAGATCGTCGATGGAAAACGGGCTGGCGATTCCGGCGGCCGTCATCTCCCGGCCGCCGACTCCCGCGAGCTTCAATCCGCCATGCGCGCGTTCGCGTAATGCCTGCGCCAAGGCGCCGCCGAGCGCGTCGCCCGACTCTTCCGCGGCAACAAGATAAAGCGTCAGCGGTCGAGCGTGCGCCGAGGCTTTCATCGCCGACGTTCCTGCCCTACTCCCACAAGAAAAATCCTGGCGCGGTCGGCGGCTTCAATCGCAGCGGCAGCATCGGCAACGATCGTCTCGCCGGCCGCGACCGCGATTCCGGCAAGTCCGGCGCGCGCCACACCAGCAACGGTTTGCGGCCCGATCGCCGGCAGATCGAAACGCCGATCCTGAGCCGGCTTCGGCGCCTTCACCAGCACCCCGACCCCGCGCGGCGTGGTCACACGCGATTGCTCACGCAACGCGGCAATACGGGCAAGCAGATTGTCGGTGCCCTCCGCCGCTTCGATCGCGAGCACGTGATTATCGGCGATGATCGCGGCCTGTCCCACGTCGAACGGTCCGAGCGTGGCAATCAGTTCGAACGCAAGCGCAATATCAGCGCGGTCGCGAGCAGACGGTTGATGACGGCCAAGCACACCGGACGGCATCGTGATCTGCGGCGCCACATCCTTGACGCCGATGACCCTCAGCCCATGCTCTTCAAGCAGCTCGACAACGCCGGAAAGGAGCCGGTCATCACCGCCGCGGAAATGACGTACGATGCGCGGCATCGCACGCAAGGTCTGCCAGTCGAGCCGGATATGCCTGAGCGGCGGCCGCAGCAGCGTGCCGATGAGCAGTACATCCTGGCAGTGTTCCGCGGCGGCAAGGCGAACAAAACGGCCAAGCTGACCAAGCGCAATCCAGTGGTGCGCATAGTGCTCGACGATTGCGGTGTCGGCCCAGCCCCTGATGCCGAACATGACCGGCCGGCGGCCGGAGCGGACGACCGCGCTGGCCACAGCCGCGGGAAAACTTCCGCCACCACAAATGATGCCGACCGAATCGCCGACGGGCATTGCCGATTGCGGCCCCACACCCGCAACGTCGTCGCGATCAGGCTGCGTCGTCGCTTCGGTCATCACCGTCCCGCTCTCGAACGGGCTGCATCAACGGCAACTTTCCGCCGGCTTGGATGAAGGCCGAAATCTTGCCTACCAGCGGGTCGTCTGCGAATTCGTCGGCAAGCCCGGCAAAGCGGCGGGCAAAGACGCCCTCGCCGAAGAACAAAGCGCGGAAGGCACGGCGCAGCCGCTGCAGATCGGCCCTCGTGGCCCCGCGCCGCCGCAGGCCGACAACATTGAGGCCGGCAAGAGCGGCGATCTGGCCACGGGCATAGCCAAACGGAATGAGGTTTCGTGTAACTCCCGAAAGCCCGGCCACCATGGCGCCCTCGCCGACCTGCGCAAATTGATGCACTGCCGCGTGACCGCCGAGGAAGGTGTGATCGCCGACCGTGACATGGCCACCGATCACCGCATTATTGGCAAAGGTCACGCCGTTGCCGACCTGGCAATCGTGGGCCACGTGCGAGCCGGCCATGAACAGGCAACGCTCCCCGATTCTGGTCAACCCGCCGCCGTCCTCGGTGCCCGTGTTCATGGTCACGCCCTCGCGCAATTCGCAGCAGGCTCCGATCACCAATCGCGTCGCCCCGCCGTGATAATGGACCGATTGCGGCGGCGTCCCAAGCGAAGCAAACGGATACACGACCGTGCCAGAGCCGATCACCGTGACGCCGGAGACATGGACGTGCGCAATCAAGCGAACGCCGTCGCCAAGCTCGACGTCAGGTCCGACCACGCAATAGGGCCCGATGTCGACGCCCTTGCCTATGCGCGCGCCGCCGGCAACGCGCGCCGTCGTATCGATCACGATCGGGCTTCGGCGATCATGGCACCGACCTCAGCCTCCGCAATCAACGCGTCGCCAACCTTGGCCTCGGCGCGGTACCACCACATGCTGCGGCGGTTGGCGGCCTTTCTCACGTGGTATTCAAGCCTGTCGCCTGGCGCGGCCGGCTTGCGGAATTTTGCCTTGTCGATCGTCAGGAGAAACATCGAATGGGACTCGCGCAACTGCAGCATGCGAAGCACCAGCACGGCCGCCGTCTGTGCCATGCCTTCAATGACAAGAACGCCGGGCATCACGGGATTTTCCGGAAAATGTCCGAGAAAATGCGGTTCGTTGATGGTGACGTTCTTGATGCCAACGCCGGATTCGTCGCCACGAATATCGACGATGCGATCGACCATGACGAACGGATAGCGATGCGGCAACAACTTCAAAATGTCGCGAATCTCGACCACTTCGAGGCTCTCGGCGTTCATTCCCGATCCTTGCGCCGCTGTGTTGGCGAATGGTCTGCTCATGCCCGTTCGGACACGTCCGCCTGCACAATACCGCGACTAGCAAGCGTGGCGCCATCGTTGATTGTAACGCCGCTGGCGATGCCGACCTGCCCCCCTATTGTGACAAAATCCCCGATCGTGACACTGGCGGCAACCCCCGCCTGCGCGCCAAGCAGGCAGTGCCGGCCGATCATGACGCTATGGGCAATTTGGACCAGATTGTCGATCCTGGTGCCCTCGCCGACGATCGTATCGCGCAGCGAACCGCGGTCGATCGTCACGTTGGCGCCGATTTCCACGTCATTCTGAATAATCACCCGCCTGGCCGAGGGCATTTTCTCGCATTTTTGGCCAGCCGCCAGGCGCGCAAATCCATCCTGTCCGATACGGGCGCCCGACTGGATCAGCACGCGATCGCCAATCAAGGCATGCGTTATGGTCGCACCCGCGCCGACGGCGCATTGCCGGCCGACGCAGACATCTGCACCGATCGTTGCGCAGGCCGCCACGAGCGTGCCGGCACCAATCTGCGCCCGCGGCCCTATGACCGCCAAAGGGTCCACGATCACGCCGGGTTCGAGCCGCGCCAAGGGATGCACCTGCGCCGCGGCCGCGCGTGCCTCCGCTTCGAACGGCGAAGACAGGCGTAATGCCTCAGGAAACAAGGCGCGGGCAACGGCCACGAAGGCGCGGTAGGGCTGCTCAGTGAAGAGCGCACGCACACCCGAAGGCGCAAAGGTCGCGAAACGCCGCGGCATGAGGCAGGCGGCGGCATGCGTAGACGCCAAGTCCGCCAGATCCTTTTCGTCGTCGAGAAAGGCGATGTCCGTGCCGCCAGCGGCATCGAGCGAAGCAATGTTGCGAACGCTGCCATCGGTCGGCTGGCCGGGAGCCAATTCGGCGCCGGTCAGCTTGGCGATCTCGGCCACAGTCAGCCCACGCAAGGCTCTCGGCAACCCCGATATCCGTCCCTCCGCAAGCGAGCCCATGGAGAATCCCCAGGGCGCATCAGAAATGCGTTCCGCCGCCGAAGGCGAAATATTGGGTACGGTCATACCATTGGCGCAGGAACGGATAGGCGAAATCGAAGCGCAGCGGACCGAACGGTGAATTCCAGATCAAACTGATGCCGGCCGAGGCGCGCACCGCCGCCGAGTCCTCGTACTGCATGGCGCACTGGCAGTTGAAGGCACCGCCCGCCGCATTGACAGTGCCGTTGACTTCCCCGGTAGCCGGATCCGACGTCTCGCCCTTGTAGCCCCACACCGATCCGGCGTCGACGAACATGCCGCCCACAAAACCGGAATCCTTGGGCAGAAAGTACAGCGGATAATCGACCTCAAGGCTGGCGCCCCAGTACAACGTGCCGCCAACCTCGTCGCCGGTTCCGTAGCCGTAGGCATTATTCGTAACATCGCGGGGACCGATACCGGCGGGCGCAAATCCGCGCACCAGATTGGGCCCCATCTTGAAATCGTCGAGCATGCTCACGTAGCCGTCGTTCGAAACACAGGTGCCCGACGTCGGACATTTCTGCAGGCCGAGGATATTGCCGGCTTGCAGATGGATCACGCTGACCAGATCGGAGATCGGTTCGTAGTAGCTGTGAAAGTCGACGGTCGAGCGCATGTAGCTGACGTCGCCGCCGAGGCCGGCAAAGTCCTGGCCGAAATTGAGTTCGACGCCGCTGGTGGGGTTTTTGTTGTTGTCGAGCGTGTTGTAGATGAGTCCGTACCCGGCGCTGGAGGTCAGGATCGTGCCCTGTCCAAGTTCAACGCGAACAGGAAGCGAGGCTTGGCCGAAATTCTCAACACAGTTCTCGGTGCCGGTGTAGGTCCCGGCGGCAGAATAGGCGAACGCCGCCGGCGTGGGAAAGGTGGTCGAGAAGTTCGGATCGAGATTCTGGCAGCTATCGAGGTACCACGGCAACTGGATCGACTGCGTGTACAACGAATATCGCAACTGCACGGCGAAATCCTCGCGCAGCGGGATGCCGAGCTTCAGCGTGCCGCCGAACGACTCGGTGCCGTAGGAGAAATAGGTGTTGGCCAGCGTCTGCTTGGCGAACAGACTGACGCCTCCGCTGATCCTATCACCGAGGAGATAGGGTTCGACGTAGTCGAGTTCCGCGGAGCGAATGTATTCGCCGTAAGTCGCCGAAACCTTGGCGAACCGGCCGGTTCCCAGCAAATTGCGTTCGGAAACCGACGCCTGAACCATCCATCCTTCCGCCGTCGAATATCCGCCCATGATGGAAAAGTCGCCGGTCGACTGCTCCACCACGTCAATGTTGACGATTACCCGATCCGGCGCCGATCCCGGTTCGGTGGTGATTTTGACGCTCTTGAAGAAGTTGAGATTCTTGATACGCCGCTCGGCGCGGTCGAGCAGGGCCCGGTTGTAGGGATCGCCTTCGTTGATATCCAGTTCGCGCCGGATCACGTAATCGCGGGTTCGCGTGTTGCCGCGGATATTGATGCGCTCAATGTAGGCGCGCGTGCCCTCGTCAACCACGTAGGTGACGCCGATCGTTCTGGCGACCGGATTGCGATCTCCACGCGGGCGCACAGTGCCGAAGGGATAACCGCGCCGGGCCATTGCCGTGGTGAGATTTTCGACCGTCTTTTGCACCGCGTCGCCGTTGTAGATATCGCCCTGATGCGTGAGCAGTTCCGAGCGAAGCGAGTTGGCATCCACGGCGCGGACATTGGATTGAATGTCGATTTTGCCAAAGCGGTATTGCGGCCCTTCTTCGATGGTGAAGGTAATGACGAATCCCTTCCTGGCAGGGTCGTATACGCCGGTCGCCGACACGACCTGCACGTCGGCATAGCCGTGCTTCAAATAGAACTGTCGCAAAAGGTCGCGGTCGCCCTCGATTCGATCGGGGTCGTAGACATCGGTCGTCTGCAGAAAGCTGAGGAAATTCGATACGCTGGTCTTGATCACGTCCTTCAGGCGCCAGCTCGGATAGGCATGGTTGCCGACGAAGTTGATCTCCTTGACCCCGGTCTTATCACCCTCATTGATGACAAAGATCAGGTCGACCCGGTTGTTGGGCAGGTCGATGATCTGCGGCACGACCGTGGTGCTGAAGCGACCGTTACGGTTATACATTTCGATAATGCGCTCGGTGTCCGCCTGCACCATCGGGCGTGAGAGCGGACCGCGCTCCTTCGATTGAATCTCCTGCTTGAGTTGCTCGTCCTTCATGCGGTGATTGCCCTGGAAGGCGATGCGATCGATCACCGCCGCCTCCACCACCGACACGATCACCCGGCCGCCCTGCGTGGAAACATGGATGTTCTGAAACAAGCCGGACTCATAGAGCGCCTTAATGCCGGCGTTGATCTGGTCGGCCGTGAGACGCTCGCCGGGCTTCGGCTTGAAATACTGGCGGATGGTATCGGCGTCGATGCGCCGATTGCCTTCGACGACGATCTGCGCAGCCGCAGCCGTTGCCTTCGGCGCAGCAAACGCTACGCCATGCGCAAAGCCAACAAGCTCCACTCCGAGGAGCAAGCCGGCCACGACGAGCCCCCGTCTTACCCACACCCACATATTCATGCGCAAAGCGCCCTTGATTCCCCTTGTGGCCGTCCCCGCCTTCCGCACCGGCGGGCCACTCAAGATCCCCCACAGATCAGCGCCGTCATCCAGTCTACTCGAGTCGTGCTCCCCGCTTCCTGCGCTGCATCCCAAGCGTCAAAATCGCAACAGCTCTTGCCAGCATGTCAGGAGGCCGTCAGGTGAACGATGTCATTGAAGGTTGCAAATATCATCAACGTGATGACGATTGCGAATCCGATGCGAAACCCGAGCTCCTGGGCGCGTTCCGACAATGGCCGGCCGCGCGCCGCTTCGATCGCGTAGAACAAAAGATGGCCGCCGTCGAGTAACGGGATCGGAAACAGGTTGAGAAGACCAATCGAGACGGACAGCACCGCAGCGAGGTGGATGAGCGCGACGTAGCTGATGCTCGCAACCTCGCCGGACATCTGCGCGATGCGAATCGGCCCGCCTAATTGGTCGGCGGGAGCGTGGCCGGTGGCGACGCGCCCGATATACGTTAACGTGCTGTCGACCACGAACCAGGTTTCCTGCACGCCCATCCAGACGGCGCGCGGCGGCGACACCGGCCGGTATTTCAAATCCGCCGGCGTAGGCGTCCGCCGGATGCCGAGCAGCCCGATGTGCTCGACATTGCCGAAGATATCCTTCTCCTCATGCAGCACCGGCGTCGCCGAGAGCACGACGGGGCTGCCTTTTCTCTCCACTGTGATATGCAGGGTCTTTCCGGCGCTGGCAGCGACGATACGCTGCATGCCGCTGAAATCGTTGATCTTCCGTCCGTCGATTGCCACGACCTGATCGCCGGGCTTGAAACCGGCGGCGGCGGCGGGGCTACCGGCTTGAACCTGGTCAACCCGCGCGCTCATGATCTGCACGCCGTAGAACATGAAGATGGCGGCGAAGATTACGATGGCGAGGACAAAATTCGCCAACGGGCCGGCAAAGACGATCGCGGCGCGCTTGTATAGCGGCTGAAAAATGAAGCTGTGGGAGCGCTCGCCGTCGGCCATGGTTGCCAGACGAGCGTTGTCGGGCATGCTCGCGGCATTCTCATCGCCAAAAAACCTGACGTACCCGCCAAGCGGAATGGCGGCGATCTTCCATCGCGTCCCGTGGCGGTCGTGGAAGCCGATCAGTTCCGGCCCAAAGCCGATCGAAAACGCCAAAATCCGTACGCCGCACCACCGCGCGACCAGAAAATGGCCAAGCTCGTGAAAAAAAACCACAAGGCTTAAGACAAACAAAAAGGGAACGAGATAATGCAAGGCATCACCTCCAACCCCTTGTAAATGCGCTAGAATACTTGTCCCCATAACGCCTGTTCCACGCCCCAAACCCGCCTGCCCTGAGTCATGACTAGGATGCCATTGCGGCAATTTCGGGCAAGAGGTGGGACGCCTGCCTTCTTGCATTATGGTCAACGGCCACGGCTTGATCGACCGATTGCGGTTCGACCATCTCGCCGTTACGCTCCACCGCGTCGAGGGTCGCCTCGACCAGCGCCGGTATGCCGGCAAATCCGAGCCGGCCGGCGACAAACTCCGCGACTGCAACCTCGTTCGCCGCATTGAGGACCGTCGGCGCCCCGCCGCCGGCGACGAGCGCGTGCCGGGCAATCGAGAGCGCCGGAAACCGCTCCGGATCCGGCTCCTCGAATGTCAGCGTCGAAATGCGGGCAAGATCCAGCCGCTGGGCGGGCGTAGCCATCCGTTCGGGAAATGCCAAGCAATGGGCGATTGGGATGCGCATGTCCGGCGACCCAAGCTGAGCGATCACGGAGCCGTCGCGAAACTCAACGAGGCCATGAACCACCGATTGCGGATGCACCACGACGTCAAGTTCTTCAGGCCTCACCGCGAACAGATGGCGCGCCTCAATCAGTTCCAGCCCCTTGTTCATCAGGGTTGCCGAATCGATGGTGATCTTCGGTCCCATGGACCAGATTGGATGCTTAAGCGCCTGCTCCAGGGTCACCTTGCGCATCTGTTCGCGCGAAAAGGTCCGGAACGGGCCGCCCGAAGCGGTCAGCACGATGCGGCGAACTTCTTCGCGCCGGCCGGCACTCAAGGCCTGAAAAATCGCGTTGTGCTCCGAATCGACAGGCAGCACGGTCGCCCCGGCAGCGGCAGCGCGCCGCATGAACAATGCCCCGGCGCAGACCAGGCACTCCTTGTTGGCGAGCGCAACGGTCGCGCCGCGTTCGGCGGCGGCAAGCGTCGGCGCGAGACTGGCAGCACCGGTGATTGCTGCCATGACCCATTCCGCCGGACGGTCGGCGGCTTCCACGAGCGCCGCCGGGCCCGCACCGGCCTCGATGCCGGAGCCCGACAGCCCCGCCTTCAATTCATCATAGGCTCGGAGATCGGCGACCGCGGCGAAGCGAGCGCCGAGTTCGCGCGCCAGTTGTGCCAGTGCGGCGCCATTGCGGTGCGCCGTCACCGCCTCAACCCGGTAGCGCGAGCGGTCACGCCGCAGCAGATCGATGGTGCTCGAACCGATCGAGCCGGTGGCGCCAAGGAGCGTCACGCTACGCACCGGGCCGCCCGGCCCGGTCTCCGAGGGCGGCTGCATCGTGGTCATTGCCCCTACCATACCAGCAAGCCGTGCCCCGGAGCACCAGCGCCGTGGCGGACGATGCCGATCATCAGCGCAACCAGCGCCGCCACGAGAAACCCGTCGAGGCGATCCATAAGTCCACCGTGGCCGGGAATGAGCCTGCCCGTGTCTTTCACCCCGAAGTGGCGCTTCACGGCAGATTCCAGAAGATCTCCCGCTTGCGCCGAGACCGACAGCGCTGCGGCAACGGCTCCGATCATTGCCAACCTGCCCAGGCCGCCCGCATAGGCGACCAGCGCCCCGCCGGCAATCCCCCCGGCAAGGCCGCCAATGGCTCCTGCCCAGGTCTTGTTCGGGCTTATCCGCGGCCAGAGCAAGGGTCCGCCGACCAGCCGTCCGACCGCGTAAGCGCAAATGTCAGTCACCCAGACTGTTGCAGCCACAAGCAGAAACGCCTGAAGGCCGAAATCGGCGTCGCGGCGCAACAGCGCAGGCGCCAGCGCGGCAACCCCGGCATAGACCACGCCGCCCGCGGCCCACAGCCCCCGATCTCGGGTGGTTTGGCCATCGAGGCCGATCATCGCCAAGATGCCGGAAGCCGCAGCGCTGACGGCGACGGCGCCCGCCGCCAAGCCTGCGGCAGCGCCGCCGGCGAGGATAAGGGCCACCAGCAATCCCAGCCAACCGGGTGCCAGAATCCGCGGATCGGACCGGCCGGCGACAAGCCGCGTCCATTCCCACAAAATACCGCCGGCCCCGAGCCCGCAGAGCAGGAGAAACGGCCAACCGCCGACGTATGCGACACCCAGCACCAACGGCGCCAGCACGACCGCCGAGGCAATGCGCATGAACAGATTGCGCGGAGCCGAAGCGGAGCAACCGCCATGCCCGTCCCGTCGGGTCCGGTGATTGGGAAGCGTGATCACGATCCGGTCTGAGCGATCAAGCCGCCAAAGCGGCGTTCGCGCCGGTGGTATTCGGCAATGGCGCCCTCAAGTGCGGATCGATCGAAATCCGGCCAGTTGATCGGAACGAAGACCAGTTCGCTATAGGCGGCCTGCCAGAGCAGAAAATTGGATAGCCGCTGCTCGCCGCTGGTGCGGATGATGACGTCGGGATCGGGCACGTCCGCGGCATCGAGGGAGCGAGTGAGCAACTCTGCCGTGATGCCGTCGGGCGACAACCGACCGGCGGACACTTCCACGGCAAGCCGGCGGGCGGCGCGCGCAATCTCCTGCCGGGCTCCGTAATTGAAAGCCACGACCAGCGTGAGACCGCTGTTGTTGCGGGTCAGGTCCTCGGCTTCCTGCAGCATCATGCGGATGTCGCGGTCGAGCTCCTCGCGCTCGCCGATGATGCGCACGCGCACGTTGCTTTTGTGCAGATCGGCCAGATCGTTGCGGATAAACCGGCGCAACAGTCCGAGCAAATCCCTGATCTCCGACTGCGGGCGCGACCAATTTTCCGAGCTGAACGAGAAGATCGTCAGATACGAAATGCCGAGTTCCCCGGCCGCGTGTACCGTCTTGCGCACGGCCTCGACGCCGCGCCGGTGCCCCTCGACCCGCGGCAGGCCGCGCGCCGCCGCCCAGCGTCCGTTGCCATCCATGATGATGGCGACGTGCCGCGGGATCTCAAAGCTATCGCTGCTTTGCTCCAGCGGACGCGTTGCCCTATCCGACGAAGCAGCCTCGCTCACACCGTCATGATCTCCTTTTCCTTGCCGCTCAGCATCTTTTCCACCTCGGCAATGGAGGCATCGGTGGCTTTCTGCACCTCGGCCGCCTGACGTTCTTGGTCGTCTTCGCTGATCTTGTGATCCTTTTCCAGCTTCTTGAGGAGCTCGAGTCCATCACGGCGAACGTGACGGACCGCCACGCGCGCCGTTTCGGCGTATTTATGCGCCACTTTCACGATCTCCCGGCGACGCTCCTCGTTCAGTTCGGGAATACGCAGTTTCAAGACTTGCCCCTCGGTCGCCGGTGTCAGCCCGAGATTGGCGGCAGAGATCGCCTTCTCGACCGCGTGAACCAGGGAGCGGTCCCAGACCTGGACGTTCAGCAGCCGCGGCTCGGGAACGCCGATCGTCGACAATTGGTTGAGCGGCATATGGCTGCCGTAGGCTTCGACCTGGATGTGATCGAGCAATCCGGTCGAAGCCCGCCCCGTCCGCAGCCCGGAAAGTTCCTGCTTGAGCGAGGTCAGCGCGCCCTGCATGCGGCGCTTAAGATCGTTGAGATCAAATGCATTGCTAGCCATGGCGTCCTCCGCGAACGGCCGTTACGGCCGTGACCTGCCGGACTCTGTCTCGCTCGGCAGGCAAGCGGCCGGCAGGGATTGTACAAATCCGCGATCGTCAGCCGACGACGGTAAAGTGCCCTTTCCCGCGCAGCACGTCGACGATGGCACCCTGCTCCAGGATCGAAAACACGATGATAGGCATACGATTCTCCTGGGCAAGCGCGAACGCGGTCGCATCCATGATTTTCAGCCGGCGATCAAGCGCCTCCTGGTGATCCAGGTGCCGGTAACGCGTGGCGTTGCCGTCGCGCTTGGGGTCCGCGGTATAGACGCCGTCGACATCGGTTGCCTTGAGTACGGCATCGCATCCCATTTCGGCCGCGCGCAATACCGCGGTCGTATCGGTGGTGAAATAGGGGTTGCCGGTACCGCCGGCAAAAACGATGACGCGCTTGTCGTCGAGATGGCGAAGCGCGCGCTGCCGCTCGTAGGTTTCGCACACCTGCGGCATCGCCAGTGCCGACATGGTGCGCGCGCTCACTCCGGCGCGTTCGATGGCGGCCTCGAGGACGAGCGCGTTCATCACCGTCGCCAACATGCCCATAGAGTCGGCTGTTGGGCGCGAGAGCCCGTTTTCGGATATTTGCGCACCGCGCAGGACATTGCCGCCGCCGACGACGATGCCAAGCCCTATGCCCAGATTGTGCGCCGCAATCAGATCGGCGGCAAACCGGTCGATGGTCGGTTGGTGGATGCCGAACTTCTCCGGACCACTCAAGGCTTCGCCGGAAAGCTTGACGATCACCCGACGGTATTTCGCCTCTGCCATCAACGACGAATGCTCCCGTAGCCGCCGACATTGTTCGCCGAGCCGGCCGAACGCAACCGGACCTGCCGCCTTTTAGCGACCCGGGGCAGGATTCGCCACGCTCGACCCGTCTTACACGCCCGCCAACGCCGCGACTTCTCCACTGAAATCGCCGGCCGGCCGATCGATCCCCTCGCCGAGCGCATAACGGACAAAACCGCCGACTTTGATCGGCGCGGCCAATCTCGCCTCGCTCTCCTTGAGCGCCTGCGCCACGCTCTTCTTGTCGTCGAAGATGAAGGGTTGATCGAGCAGACAAACCTCCTTGTAGAAGGTCTTGAGACCCGATTCGACGATCTTGTCGACCACGCCGGGCGGTTTACCCTGCGCTTTGGCCTTTTCCGTCAGCACGTTCCGCTCGCGCTCGATGGCCGCAGCGGCAAGCCCGGACGGATCGATGGCCTGCGGATTGGCCGAAGCGACGTGCATCGCAATCTGCCGGCCGACGGCTTTGAGTTCATCTGCATTGGCCGTCGACTCAAGCGTCACGATAACGCCGATGCGGCCGAGCCCCTCGCTCGGCGAACTGTGCATGTAGCTCGCCACCACGCCTTGCCGAACCGCAAGGCCGGTGGCGCGGCGCAGCGTCATGTGCTCGCCGATCTTGGCAATGGTTTCGGAAATGGCGTCGGCAACGGTGCGGTCGCCAACGCGTGCAGCGAGGATTTTCTCCAGGTCAGTGCCGGCGTCGAGAGCGACGTTCGCGATCATTTTCACCAAGCCCTGGAACAGGTCGTTGCGCGCCACGAAATCGGTTTCGGAATTGACCTCGACCAGGACGCCCTTGCCGGCGGCAACGGCGACGCCGACAAGCCCCTCCGCGGCAACTCGGCCGGCTTTTGTTGCGGCCTTGGCGAGACCTTTCTTGCGCAACCAGTCGACCGCCGCTTCAAGATCGGCGTTCGTCTCGGTCAGCGCCGCCTTGCAGTCCATCATGCCCGCTTGGGTCTTGTCGCGGAGTTCTTTCACCATACTGGCGGTGATGTTCGTGGCCATGATGCTGATCCTTGTGGCATCCGCCTCGTCGCTACGAGGCAGCCGAAGCAATCCGAACGTTTGGGCGCGAGAGCGGGATTGCTTCCTCGTTCGCTCCTCGCGAGGACGGCTCGCGCGCGCGGTTTAGTCCGCCTCGGCGGTCAGCTCCTTGGCCTTGGCGAGCCAGGCTTCGACGCGCCCGGGAAGTCCGACCTCTTCGCCGACATTATGCGCGGCGGTGGGCGACAATTCGGCGATCTGCTGGAAGTGGAAAATGCCCAGATCGTTGAGCTGTTTCTCGATGGCCGGCGACACACCGGGAAGCTTCTTCAGATCGTCGGCAACCCCGCGCGGCCCGGACAGCGGTTCAAAGCCGAGTTTATTGGTTTCGGCCGGCAAGTCCTCGGCCACGATTGGTTCCGCCTGCGCACCGATGTCGATCCCGCGTGCGCCCTGCGCCCGCGAAATACCTTCGATCGCCGCCTTGGCGGCGAGATCGCAGTAGAGCGTGATGGCGCGGCTGGCGTCGTCGTTCCCCGGCACCACGTAGGTGATGCCGTCGGGATCGCAATTGGTGTCGACCACGGCCGCCACGGGAACGCCCAGCCGCCGCGCCTCCTTGATGGCGATGTCTTCCTTGTTGGTGTCGATGACGAAGAGCAGGTCCGGCAGGCCGCCCATGTCCTTGATGCCGCCGAGCGCCCGGTCGAGCTTGTCGCGCTCGCGCTGCAAGGTCAGCCGTTCCTTCTTGGTGTAGCCCTGAGCCTCATTCGAGGAGAGCATTTCCTCAAGCTTGCGCAGCCGCTTGATCGAGTTGGAGACGGTCTTCCAGTTGGTGAGCGTGCCGCCCAGCCAGCGCGAATTGACGTAATACTGGGCCGAACGCTTGGCGGCGTCGGCGACGGCATCCTGCGCTTGGCGTTTGGTGCCCACGAACAGGATGCGGCCGCCCTGCGCCACCGTATCGCTGATCGCCTGCAGCGCCTGGTGCAGCATCGGCACCGACTGCGTGAGATCGATGATGTGGATATTGTTGCGGCTACCGAAGATGTATTCCGCCATCTTCGGGTTCCAGCGGTGGGATTGATGACCGAAATGGACGCCAGCCTCCAAGAGCTGGCGCATGCTGAAGTCGGGCAGCGGCATAACGATGGTTCTCCGGTTGATCCGCCGCGGACCGATGAGCCCGGCCCTGCGAGGTAACCCTCTTGGCCGGACACCGGACGGCTCCTTCCGAAGCCAAGGCCCGCGTGTGAGTTGGGTGCCTTATATAGGCATGTGGCCCGACAGCGCAACCTGAACGCGGCTCCGGAAGCGAGCCCCGGACCTCGCCGGACTTAACGACTGCCCCGGCGCTTGAGCTTTGCAGCCTTTTTGGCGGCGTAACGCGCTTGACGGGCCGCAAGCTGCTCGCGGGTAAGGACGGCCTTCGCGTCAGCCACGTCGGAGCGCTGCCCTTGCGGCCGGGGGCCCGTTTTTTCGGCGTCCTGGGACGGCCGGCTCCCTGCCTTGGCCCGTTCCAGGACAAAACGGGCATAGTCGTCCATGTCGCCCTTGAAGGCCTTGATATGGCCGTCGGCAGTCAGCCACAGCCGGTCCGCCACCAGTTCGATCAACGAACGATCGTGGGTGATGATGATGACTGCGCCCTCGTAATCGTTCAGCGCGTCGAGCATTGCACGCCGGCTGTCGATGTCGAGGTGGTTGGTCGGCTCGTCGAGGATCAAGAGATGCGGCTCACCCATCGCGACAAGATTGAGCAAGAGCCGCGCACGCTCGCCACCAGACAGATTGCCGACGGTCGTGTCCTGCTTCTCGAATGACAGTCCGAACTGCGCCAGCCGCGAGCGGCGGGCCGATTCGGACTCATCGGGCATGGCGCGGCGAATAATATCCAACGGCGTGTCGATGGCATCGAGCGCTTCAATCTGATGCTGGTGAAACCAGCCGACCTTGATCCGGTTCTCGCGGATCATCCGGCCGGATTGCAGCGGCAGTGCACTCGCGAGCATCTTGGCGAAAGTCGTCTTGCCGGCACCGTTGACGCCAAGAAGACCGATGCGGTCGTCGACGTCGAGACGCAGGTTGAGATTGCGGAGCACCGGCGCGCCACCGTAGCCCACCGCCGCCGCTTCGAGCTGAATCAGCGGCGGCGCCAAAGGGCGGCGTGGCGACGGCAGGATGAACGGCGCGACGCGCTCCTCGAGCGGAGCTGCGATCGGTTCGAGTTTTGCCAAACGTTTGATCCGCGACTGCGCCTGCGTCGCCTTGCTGGCCTTGGCGCGAAAACGATCGATGAAACGCTGCAGGTGCGCGCGTTCGACTTCCTGTTTGGCGCGCGTTGCGGCCTGAAGCCTAGTCTTTTCCGCGCGCTGGGTTTCAAACTGGTTATAGCCGCCGTTGTAGAGCGTAAGTTTGCCTGCGCTCAGATGCAGAATGGCGTCGACCGAGTTGTTCAGAAGCTCTCGATCGTGACTCACGATCAGTGCGGTATGCGGATATTTCTTCAGACGCGCTTCGAGCCAGAGCGCACCCTCGAGATCGAGGTAGTTGGTCGGCTCGTCGAGCAGGAGCAGATCCGGCTCGGCGAACAAGGCCGCCGCGAGCGCCACCCGCATGCGCCAGCCGCCGGAAAACTCCGCCATGGAGCGCCCCAGATCGGGATTGGCAAAGCCGAGGCCACTCAAGATTTCCGCAGCCCGTGCCGGCGCGCGGTCTGCGTCGATGGCGTTGAGCTCCTGGTAGATTTCGGCGAGTTCCTCGGGCGCGGCGGTTTCCAGTTTTGCATTGAGCGCATCGCGCCGGGTGTCAGCCGCCAAAATCGTGTCCAACAGACTGACGGGCGTCGCCGGATGCTCCTGATCGACCGATCCGATTTGGGCATGCTTTGGCAGCACGATATCCCCGCCCTGCGGGATCAAATCGCCTTTGATCAGCTTGAAGAGCGTCGATTTGCCGACACCGTTGCGCCCGACGAGGCCGACCTTGGCACCGGCAGGAATCGCGACGCTCGCCGAATCAAAGAAGCGCCGGCCCCACGCGCTAAAAATGAGATTGTCGATCCGAAGCATTCCGTTTCGCCCGCGCCGTCGCTTGATTGCGCGATGCGGTTAGCGCGCGGAACGCTCGGCGTCAAAGATTCGAAGTCGATCGGATTACTCCGCCGCACGCGGCAGGCTCGACGACCCCAGATACGCCAGCACCTCGTCGATATGCATCACGTCGGCGTATTTGTGATGCATGTCGAACAGGTTGACTTTGTGGGTCAACTCGGCGCGGTCGTAGGTGCACTCTTCCACGACGGTCACGTGATAACCGCTGGAATAGCCGTCGACAACGCTTGCCCGCACGCAGCCCGACGTGCTTTCACCGCACACGATGAGGCTGTTCACGCCGAGGATCGACAGATGCGAATAAAGGGGCGTGCCCTGAAAGATGCTGGCGCGCTGCTTGGTGATCAGGATGTCGTCGGGCTCGACAGTGAACTCGTGATAGATCGCATAGCCGTCCACCGGCACGTCAACCCTGCGGCGGGTCGAGACCGCGCCCGGCGGCCGATTGTTCGGCCGCGTATCCTGCGTGCAGAAGAAGATAGGAATGCCGGCCCGGCGCGCCGCGGCAAGGAGCTCCTTGGTCGGCGCGATGGCGCGGTGGGCGAAGACGCCGCAGGTATTAACGTAGCGATCGTTGATCTGGGCCGGCGGCAACGGTCCGCCGCGGTAAACGAGATCGTAGAGATCGATGGCAAGCAGCGCCGGGCGCGGCCCGACAAAGGTTTCGCGCCGCCATCCCGTATAGAGCTTGAGGTCGCTTTCGGGAACGACGTCCTTCCAGCAATGATCGTTGAACTGATCGATGGATGCCATGGCGCTTCTCCGCGGGCCGGATTTGTCCAGCCGAGGCGGCCAGTATACCCCGGCGGACCGAGATGTCCGCGCGCCGCAACGGGACCGGCGCAACGCGGCGTCGCAAAGCCGCTGAAGGCTGATGGCGAAAAATGGGTTAGAGTGACGGCCTTGGCCGCACCAGGCCCGGACCAACCCCCGCCACAGGGGCGGCAAGCGCGCTTCCGAGGATTGCGGTGACACTTCAGCGCAGGCATTTCCTGTCGTTGACCGCTGCACTGGCTGCCATGCCGGCCGCGGCGCGGGCCTCAACCGCAACGGACTATCCGACGCGCCCGGTGCGCCTCATCGTCGGCAGCCCTCCGGGCAGTTCTCCCGACGTCGTGGCGCGGCTGATCGGACAACAGTTGACGCAGCGGCTCGGCCAAACGTTCGTGATCGAGGATCGCGACGGCGCCGCCGGCGCGGTTGCCGCGCAAACGGTCGCACGCAGTCCGGCGGACGGCTACACGCTATTGCTGGTCACCGCCTCGGATGTCATCAATCCGGCCGTCTATCAGAAGCTCAATCTCGATTTCGCCCGTGACATCGCTCCGGTCGGCAGCATCCTCAGCCTGCCCAACTTGATCGCGGTGCAGTCGTCGTTTCCCGTCCGCACGCTTCCGGAATTCATCGCCGCGGCGAAGGAAACCCCGGGCAAAATCAACATCGGCACTCCGGGCGCCGGCTCGCCGCAATTCGTCAGCGGACAATTGTTCAAGATCATGGCCGACATCGACATCGTGCTCGTGCCCTACCGCGGCGGCCCGGCCGCGGTGACCGACGCATTGAGCGGGCAGGTTCAGGGCGTGATCGGCACGGTTTTACTGCTTATCGATCACGTCAGATCCGGCGCATTGCGTGCCTTGGCGGTCACCGGTGCAACACGCTCCAAGCTTTTGCCGGATGTTCCTGCGGCAGCCGAATTCGTGCCCGGCTTTGTCGCCACCCAATGGATCGGCGTTGGCGCACCCAAGGAGACATCCACGCCAATCGTTGACACGCTGAACCGCCAGATCAATGCCGCACTTGGCGATGCCAGGATGCAAGAACGCCTTGCCGGTCTCGGCGGCACAATCGTCGCCAGTTCGCCCGCGGAATTTACCAAATTCATCTCGGCGGAAACCGACAAATGGGCGAGGGTCGTGAACTTCGCGAACGGCAAGTCGGAATGATCGGAAATCGGCGTTCGCAGCTTCGTCAGGCAGGGACGATGTTTGGGGATTGACGATGAAATTAGCTCGCAGGAGAGTGCTGCGTCTGACAACCGGCGCCGCGGCGTTGGCGGCCGTATCGCGGTCCTCGCGCGCATACTCCTATCCGACAAAGCCGGTGCGGCTCCTGGTTCCCGTGCCGCCGGGCGGTACGTTCGATATTGTCGGTCGCCTGATCGCCCACTGGCTGTCGGAGCACCTCGGCCGGCAATTCGTCGTCGAGAACCGGCCGGGCGCGGGAACCAGTCTCGGCACCGGCGTGGTCGCTCATTCAGCGCCCGACGGCTACACACTCCTGATCGACGGTTCGCCGGCGGCCATCAACGCCACGCTCTACAAAGATCTCGATTTTGATTTCAGGCGCGACATTGCGCCGGTTGCAGGCATCGAGCGCTTGCCACTTATTGTCGCGGTCAATCCCAGCCTGTCGGTCGAATCGCTGCCGCAATTCATCAGCTATGCGAAAGTCAATTCCAGCAAGATCAACATGGGTTCGGGCGGCATCGGCTCAACCGGCCAGGTCGCCGGCGAGTTGTTCAACATGATGGCGGGGCTCAATCTGATCGACGTGCCGTACAGAGGCGAGGCTCCAGCACTCACCGACCTGCTGCGCGGTCAGGTTCAGATCGTATTCACCACGGCAGGCTCTGCCATCGGTTTCATCAAGGCCGGCACGCTGCGAGCGCTCGCCGTCACCAGCGCCAAGCGCATGGGCGCCCTGCCCGACATACCTACGGTCGCCGAGACCCTGCCCGGCTACGAGGCCTTCGCCTGGTCCGGCATCGGCGCGCCGGCCGGAACGCCGCCGGAAATCATCGAGACGCTGAACCGGGTGACCAACGCAGCGCTGGCCGACACCAGGTTCAGGTCGCGGCTCGCTGCGCTCGGCGCCACGGCGATGCCGGGCTCGCCCGCCGATTTCGGCAAATTCATCGCCAGCGAAATCGTGAAATGGGCCAAGGTCATCAAGTTCGCGCACATCAAAGTGTGATGATCGGGTCGCGTCACCGACCCGCCATGAGTTGGAGGAGACACAGATGAAGCTGATCCGCAGAAGATTATTGGGCCTGGCGTCCGGTATGGTCGCATTGCCGTTATTGCCACGCGTCGCCGGCGCCAAGGCCGCGTTTCCGTCGCGACCGGTTCATCTCGTCGTCGGCTTTACCGCCGGGGCATCCTCCGACATCGTCGCACGCATTTTTGCCAAAGGCGCGGCCCAGGCCCTCGGCGGCGACGTGGTTGTGGAGAACAAGCCTGGCGCCGCAGGCAGCATCGCCGCCGGCTATGTCGCCCACGCCGCCGACGACGGCTACACGCTGTTTCTGTGCCCGCTCTCGACGCTGACCAACAAGATCGTCCACCCGCATGAACCGTTCGACATCGTCAGGAATTTCACGCCGGTTGCGCTGCTTGCTACCGGCGCTATCGTCATGGTGGTTGACCCCAAGCTCGACGTACACAGCGTCGCCGATTTTACCGCGCTGGCGAAGTCGAAGCCCGGTCAAGTCCTGTTCGGCACGGTGGGTCCCGGCAGCCTGCCCGATCTGTGCGGCGAGCTTTACGCGCAGCGCGCTGGCGTCAAACTGGTACCGGTGAGCTACCCCGGCAGCCCGCAGGTCATCATCGATCTCATGGCCGGACGTGTGGCGATGAATTTTGCCATCGCCTCGTCGGTCCTTGGCCAGATTGCGGCCGGGCAAGTGCGACCGCTGGCGATCGCAGCAAACAAGCGTTCCGACTTGCTGCCGAACGTGCCGACCATGGCGGAAGCCGGCATCCCGGATTTCAACACGCCGCTTTGGTTCGGTCTTCTTGCCCCGGCCGGAACGCCGCAGTCCATCGTCGAGAAGCTTGCCGAAGCCGCAAACAAGGCGATGCATACGACCGAGGCAAAAGAGCTGCTGCACAAGCAGGGCTTCGTGCCGGAGGATAAGACCGCAGCCAAGTTCGGCGCCTTCATCAAGAGCGAGATCGCACGCTGGAGCGTGGTCGTGAAGGCCTCCGGAATCAAGACGTAAGCCCCTCGCCTTCACCGCGGCAACGACAAAGGCTGCGTATAGCCACGGACGCACGCGCCGCGCGGGGCGAGGCGCGCCGGCGATTTCGCCATCGGCACGGTCGGACACATGGCCGTAGGGTGCAGGAGTATGTCGCAATCACAGATGACTCGCTCGACGCTACACTGACATGGCCGACAATCCGCGGCGGACCTTCTACACTTCCGAGAACAAGGCGCGCGAAGCACCGGCCTTCACAGGGAGAACGGCAATGCCTCTGATCGATCGCAGGACGATGTCCCTGCTCAGCCTTACGACCATATTGTCGCCCGCCACGGCGTTGGCGGCCGAAACCTACCCGTCGCGCCCGATCCATCTCGTCGTGGGATTTACTGCCGGCGCCACTTCCGACGTCATCGCGCGCATCTTCGCGCAAGCGGCAGACCCGCTCCTCGGCCAGCAAGTCGTCGTCGAGAACAAGCCGGGCGCCGGATCGAGTATCGCCGCCGAGTACGTCGCCCACGCCGCCACCGACGGCTACACGCTGTTCGTTCCCACGCTGTCGACGCTGACCGACGAGATCGTGCATCCGGATCGGCGCGTGAGTCTGACCAAGGATTTTTCGCCGATCGCGCTTCTCGGCAGCATCGCCATCGTCCTCGTGGTCAGCCCCAGCGTCAATGTCCATAGCGTTGCCGAGCTGATCGCCTTGGCGAAGTCGAAGCCCGGCCAGCTCTCGTTCGCATCGGTCGGCGCGGGCACACTGCTGCACCTTGCCGGAGTGCTGTTCGCGCAGCGCGCTGGAGTAAAGCTCCTGCACGTGCCTTATCCGGGCAGTCCGCAGGCCGTCACCGATGTGATCGCGGGCCGCGTCACCATGGTCTTTGCGCCGGCCTCCTCGATCATCGGCCAACTCGCCGCCGGCAAGCTCGTGGCGCTGGGGACGGCGGCAGAAAAACGCTCAAGCGCGCTGCCCAACGTTCCGACAATGGCGGAAGCGGGCATGCCGAACTTCGATACCAGCCTCTGGCTGGGGTTGATGGGGCCCGCAGGCCTGCCGAAGCCGATGGTGGAAAAACTCACGACAGCCACGAAGAACGCGCCGCAGGCACCCAGCGCAAAGCAAGCACTCGTCAAGCAGGGCTACGATTCGAACTACCTCGGTCCGGAACAATTCGCCGCCTATGTCAAAAGTGAACACGCCCGCTGGTCGGCCGTGGCGCGCGCCGCAGGATTGTTGTCGAAAAGCTGAAGATTAGAACGCCTCGACCGTCACCACGCCGCTCACCGCCTTGATGGCGCCGGCGATCTGCGGCGAAACCTTGAAGCGGCCGGGAAGCTTGACTTCGACCTCGCTGCCATTTTGCAGCAGCAGCACCATCGACACCTCGCCGTCGGCCGGATCGGCACCATTGCGCGCGGCGCCGTTGCGCAGCGGTTCGAGCCGACGCGCCACGGCAGCGAGCGGCTGTTCGTTGCGCAGGAAGACCCGCAGCCCCTTCTGCATGCGCGTTGCCGCCTCGTCCAGCGGCTCGACCGTCTGGATGCGCGCGCGCACTTCCTCGGCCTGAACTTCGGCGGTGAGAAACAGCAGCACGGCTTTGCCCGGCTCCAAGAGGTCGCGGTACTGCGCCAAACCTTCCGCGAACAGCACCGCCTCGTAGTGCCCGCTTGGATCGGACAGACCGATGATGCCCATCTTGGTGCCGGTGCGGGTGCGCCGCTCGGTGCGCGCCACCACGGTACCGGCAACACGGCCCGCGCTGGCGCCGGCCTTTACCGCGCGGGAGAACTCGACCCAGGACTGCACGCGCAGCCGCTTGAGCGCCATCCCGTAATCGTCGAGCGGATGGCCGGAAAGAAAAAATCCGACCGCCTCGTATTCGCGTTGCAGCCGTTCGGCAGGCAGCCACGGTTCGAGCGCCGGCAGCACAATCGGCTCGGGCGCCGCAGGACCGGCGAACAGTTCCGACTGCCCGCGTAGCGTGTTCTCCTGGGTGCGCTGCGCGGTTGCCAGCAGCGCATCGGTGACTGCAAAGACTCGCGCGCGGTTCGGCTCGAGAGCATCGAACGCGCCGGCAGCGGCCAGGCTTTCCAGTACCCGCTTGTTGAGCGCGCGCGGATTGATGCGGCGGGAGAAGTCGGCAAGCTCTGCGAACGGACGATCGCCGCGCGCAGTAACGATGCTCTCGACCGCCTGGCGACCGACGCCGCGCAGCGCCGCGAGCGCGTAGTGGATGGCGTTGCCGTCGACCTCGAATTCGACGTCGGAGCGATTGATCGAGGGCGGCTCGACTTTGATGCCGAGCCGCTCGGCTTCGGCGCGAAACTCCGCGAGTTTGTCGGTGTTGCCCATGGCCAGCGTCATCGAGGCGGCCAGGAACTCGACCGGGTAGTTCGCCTTCATATACGCGGTCTGGTAGGTGAGCAGCGCGTAAGGCGCCGAATGCGACTTGTTGAAGCCGTAATCGGCGAACTTGGCGCAGGCCTCGAAGATGGCCTCGGCGTCCGCCTGGCCGATGCCGCGCGCGACGGTGCCGGTGAGAAAGCGCTCGCGCTGCTTCTCCATCTCGGAGCGGATCTTCTTGCCCATGGCACGGCGCAGCAGATCGGCTTCGCCGAGCGAATAGCCGGCGAGGTCCTGGGCGATCTTCATCACCTGCTCCTGGTAGGTGATGATGCCGAAGGTGTCGGCAAGGATCGGCTCGAGCGTGGGGTGCAGGTAATCGATCGGCTCGTGTCCGAGCTTGCGCGCGCAATAGGTCGGGATGTTCGCCATCGGCCCCGGACGGTAGAGCGCGACCAGCACCACCAAATCCTCGAAACGATCGGGACGCATGTCGACCAGCGCCCGGCGCATGCCAGCACTTTCCACCTGGAACACGCCGACCGTTTCGCCGCGCGCCAGCATCTCGAACGACTTCCTGTCGTCGAGCGGCACGTTGGAAAGATCGAGCTCGATGCCGCGCCGCCGCACCAGCTTCACGGCGCGATCGAGAATGGTGAGCGTGGTCAAGCCGAGGAAGTCGAACTTCACGAGGCCCGCCGGCTCGACCCATTTCATGTTGAACTGAGTCACCGGCGTCTGCGATTTCGGATCGCGGTAGAGCGGCACGAGTTCGGCGAGCGGCCGGTCGCCGATGACGATGCCGGCGGCGTGGGTGGAGGCGTGCCGGGTCAGCCCTTCGAGCTTTTGCGCGATGTCGAACGCGCGGCGCACCAGGGGTTCGGCGTCGCGCGCGGCCTGCAGCCGCGGCTCGTCGTCAATCGCCTTGCCGAGGCTGACCGGATGGGCCGGATTTTGCGGCACGAGCTTGCAGAGCTTGTCGACTTGTCCGTACGGCATCTGCAGCACGCGGCCAACGTCGCGCAGGACGCCGCGCGCCTGCAGCGTCCCGAAGGTGATGATCTGGGCGACGTGATCGCGGCCGTATTTCTCCTGCACGTAGCGGATAACCTCGTCGCGCCGCTCCTGACAGAAGTCGACGTCGAAATCGGGCATCGAGATACGCTCGGGATTGAGAAAGCGCTCGAACAGAAGTCCGAAGCGGATCGGATCGAGATCGGTGATGGTGAGCGCGTAGGCGACCAGCGATCCGGCGCCCGAGCCGCGACCTGGCCCAACCGGGATCCCTTGCGCCTTCGCCCATTGGATGAAGTCGGCGACGATCAGAAAATATCCGGCGTATTTCATCTTCACGATGACGCCAAGCTCGTAGGCTAGCCGGTCGCGATAGTCCTCTTCGCTATGGCCGTGCGCCATCCCGTGCCGCTTGAGTCGCGCCGCAAGTCCGCTCTGCGCGGCGCGACGCAGCTCTTCGGCCTCCTGCTCCTCGCCGCCTGCGCCCGCATCGCGGCTTGAGGAGAAGCGCGGCAAGATCGGTGCCTTGGTCCGCGGGCGAAAAGCGCACCGCTCGGCGATCTCGATGGTTGCGGCCAGCGCTTCCGGCAAGTCGGCAAACAGTTCGGCCATTTCGGCGCGCGTCTTGAAACGATACTCGGGGCTGAGCTGCCGACGCTCGCCGTCGGCGACGAGCTTGCCTTCGGCGATGCACAGCAGGGCGTCATGCGCCTCGTAATCCTCGCGCGTGGCGAAGAACGGCTCGTTGGTGGCGACAAGCGGCAGGCCCCGCGCGTAAGCAAGGTCGATCAACTCCGGTTCGGCGATGCGCTCGCCCGGCAATTCGTGGCGCTGCAATTCGACATAGAGCCGGTCGCCAAACAGGTGCTGCAAGGTTTCGCAGCGCGCCAGCGCGAGCGCGTTCTGCGCCGCCGCGAACGCACCATCGAGCGGGCCGTTGGGGCCCCCGGAGAGCGCAATGAGCCCGCCCGTCTCCTCGGCGAGCCAGCCGATCTTGATGTGCGGGCGCTCATGCTCAGCGGTTTCGAGATAGGCGCGCGAGCAAAGCCGCATCAGTCGGCGGTACCCTTCTTCGCGGGCAGCGAGCAGAACGAGGCGCGGAAAGGTCGTATTGGTCACGCTCGCGCCCGGCGCACCGGCCCGGTTCTCGTGGTCACCAAAGTCGATGCCGAGCGCACAACCGACGATCGGCTGGATCCCGGAACTCGCCATTTTCTCCGAGAATTCCAGAGCACCGAACATATTGTCGGTATCGGTCAGCGCCAGCGCCGGCTGCCGGTCCTTCTTGGCAAGCTCCGCCAGGCGCGCAATTGTCAGCGCCCCTTCGAGCAGCGAGTAGGACGAATGGACGTGCAAATGCACAAAGGCGGACTTGTTTGATGCGGGCATTCGTTTGCTGCTGGTTGCCTCGGCCGGACTCTACCATCGCCGTCTTAGCGGCGGCGTCCGATTCCTTCACAGCGCACAATGAAGGAGCCGAAACGCCGCTGTCCATTCCGGCAACGCCCGCGACTCACAGAAACTTGCTCAATGTGATTTCCCTCGGTCGACTTCCCACGCCGACTTCCAGGGCGGCTTGCCTGCGCAACCCCGCCGGACCGTCGCGCCGAAATTATCGGCCCAGCCCTCGTTGCCGTGGCTAATTCCCCGCGGCTGCGCGGCAGCCTGCAACGCAGCCCGCCAGAGGAGGCCTTCACATGACCCCGAACACCTGCGCCCACACCGCAATCGTCGCCAGAAATAGGCTCAGCGAGGTGAGGGCAAGCGCTTCTTCGAAAACAGCACGAACCATGGTTCTTTCCTTGAACCTGATGTGGAACAAAGCAAGAACATATTTGGGCAAGAGAGTCAAGCGCTGCGACAGCATGGTAGTAACCCATATGCGTCACTACCGACGGCATTCACTCCGAGGATCTATGGCGACAATCCAACAGCGATCGGCCCTGACGGGCTGCGCCCAGGGAAGAATGGGTCTAGCCCGAGCGATTTCGGTTCCGCTACAATGGCGTTGTTCGACGCGTTCTGCTTCGATTGACTTGAGGCTTTCGACCAAATCGAGGAGGAAAGACGTATGAGGAAATTTGCTCTTGCGTTGACCGCGGCCTCGCTGATGCTGGGAATGTCTGCTTTGACGGCCAGCGCCCAGACCCAGCAGCCGGGCGCTGCCGATCTGAATGCGCAACTGCACAACTTCTCTCCGATGGTGAAACAGACGGCGTGCAACGGACGCTGGGGTCCGTGGTGTCCGCCGGGGCGGGTCCGCCGGTGCTGGCGCGGCCCCTATGGCGCCCGGCACTGCGCCTGCGTCCGTTGCTACTGAGAACGTCGCAGATAAGCCCAATCACGCGTTTCGGGGCTGCCTTCGGGCAGCCCCGTCATGATTCACGGGGGCGCGGGCGTATCCACGCGTACTGTTTGACAAGCCGACGGGAAACGATAGCGGGCGAACCAACGGAACGGCGCCGCGTTCCCTGTGGAGCGTGTCTCAACCAGGGAGGTTCGCCGTGCGCAACGTGATCTTGATCGGCGGCATACTTTTCGGTGCCGCCGCGATGAGCGTGCCCGCCCAGGCGCAAAACTATCCGTGGTGCGCCTATTATAGCGGCGGCAGGGGCGGCGCAGAGAATTGCGGCTTCTCGACGTATGAGCAGTGCATGGCCGACGTGAGCGGAATCGGCGGTTTTTGCGCCCGCAACACCCAATATCGCGGGCCCGGCAGCCGCCGGTATGAACGATATTGAACGGTCCGCGCCCGATCGGTCAGCGCGTTCGTCACTGCTGGATCAGCTCAGTTCGACCACCTGTCCCTCGCGAATGGTGACGCGGCGATCCATTTGCGCGGCGATGTCGAGATTGTGCGTGGCGATGACGGCGGCGAGTCCGGAGCCGCGCACCAATTCCGTGAGCGTAGCGAACACGCGCTCGGCGGTATGGGTATCGAGGTTGCCGGTGGGTTCGTCGGCGAGCAGAAGGCGCGGCGCGTTGGCGACCGCGCGGGCGATGGCCACCCGCTGCTGTTCGCCGCCCGACAGCTCAGCCGGTCGATGCGTGAGGCGCGCCTTGAGCCCAAGGTAGGTCAGGAGCTCGGCGGCGCGCTCGCGCGCCTTATGGCGCGACAGACCGCGGATCATCTGCGGCATCATGACGTTCTCGATCGCCGAGAACTCCGGCAGCAGGTGATGGAACTGATAGACGAAGCCGATGTCGCTGCGTCGGATCCGGGTGCGTTGGATATCGCTCAAGCGCGACGTTGCCACCCCATCGACATAGACCTCGCCCGCATCCGCGTGTTCGAGCAGTCCGGCAATATGCAGAAGCGTCGATTTGCCGGCGCCTGACGGGGCGACCAAAGCCACCGACTGACCCGGCCACACTGCGAGTTCCACGGCCTTGAGGACATCGAGGGTGGTGTCGCCCTGATGAAATTGCCGGCTGATCGCGTGCAGCAGGATGAACGGCTGCTGCTCACGACCGGCCGGCGGCGCGGCGACTTCAGTGGCTATCGTGGTTTTGTCGTCCATTGCGCCTGATCACTCGTAGCGCAGCGCTTCGACCGGATCGAGCCGCGCCGCCCGCCACGAGGGATAGAGTGTCGCCAAGAGTGACAGGCCGAGCGCCATGACCAGAACGGCCGTGGTCTCGTGCACATTCATGTCGGCCGGAAGCTTGGAGAGAAAATAAAGCTCGGGATTGAACAGGTCGGTGTGGGTGAGCCACGACAGGAATCGCCGGATCGCATCGATGTTGAGGCAGACGACGGTGCCGAGCAGAAAGCCGGCCAAGGTGCCGACGACGCCGATCGAAGAGCCGGTGATCAGGAAGATGCGCATGATGGCGCCCTGGCTCGCTCCCATCGTGCGCAGGATGGCGATGTCGCTGCCTTTGTCTTTCACCAGCATGATCAGACCGGAGACGATGTTGAGCGCCGCCACCAGCACGATCAAGGTCAGGATCAAAAACATCACATTACGTTCGACCTCGAGCGCATTGAAAAACGTGGCGTTGCGCTGCCGCCAGTCGATCATGTAGATTGGGCGCCCGGCGGCGTTGCCCACCAGCTTGCGGAAACTGTCGATGCGATCGGGGTTGTCGGTGTAGACCTCGATGGCGGTGACGTCACCGTTGCGATTGAAATAAGCCTGCGCCTCGGAAAGCGGCATGAACACGAAGGCGGCGTCGTATTCAGACATCCCGATCTCGAACACCGCCGCTACCTTGTAGGTTTTGATGCGCGGCGTCGTGCCGAACACGGTCACCTCGCCGCGTGGGGCCACCAGCGTGATGTTGTCGCCCACCCGCACCGAAAGCTGGTCGGCGAGCCTGCTGCCGATCACCAGGCCCTGTCCCCCGTCGAAACCGTCAAGGCTGCCCTGTTTGATGTTCTTGGCGATGGAGCCGAGCTTGGCAAGATCGGCGCCGCGAATGCCGCGCACCAGGACGCCGGAAGCGTTGAACGGCGAAGACGCCAGCGCCTGCCCCTCGACGATCGGCGCGGCAAGACGAACGCCCGGAACCTTGGAGACGCGGTCGGCCACCGCCGCCCAATCGGTGAGCGGCCGTTCGAGGGGTTGAATGAGCAGGTGCCCGTTGAGCCCGAGAATCTTTTCCAGCAATTCTTGGCGGAAGCCGTTCATCACCGCCATGACGATAATCAGCGTCGCAACGCCAAGCATGATGCCAAGAAAAGAAAATCCCGCGATGACGGAGATAAATCCTTCCTTTCGCCGCGCACGCAAATAGCGCAGCGACAGCATCCACTCGAAGGGAGCGAAGGGATGAGTGCCGGTAGGCTCGGACATTGAGCTGGGATTCCCCGCGATCAGCCGGAGTTTCACACGATTCTGGCGCTTTCAAGCCCTGAAATTCCGGCTCGAATCGCCGCAGCACACAGATTCATACGCCTTCAGCGCCAAATCGGGCCAGCACGTCGGCCGGGGCAAGCATTTCCCGCGTTCCGTCCGAGCGCTGCTTGAGTTCGACCTTGCCCTCTGCAAGGCTGCGTGGCCCGACCAGAATCTGCCAAGGAATGCCGATGAGATCGGCGGCGGCGAACTTTGCCCCCGGCCGCTCGTCGAGATCGTGATAGAGGGTTTCAACCCCGCGGGCGCTCAGCGCAGCATAAAGCTCCTCGCAGGCGCGGTCGGTTTCGCCGGCCCCTTGCTTGAGGTTGAGGACTACGGCGCGGAACGGAGCGACCGGTTCCGGCCACTTGATGCCGGCATCATCGTGAAAGGCCTCGATGATGGCGGCGACCAGCCGGCTCGGCCCGATCCCGTAAGACCCCATGTGCACAGGCCGCTCGGTCCCGTCCGGACCGGCCACCAGAGCCTTCATCGGTGCCGAATACTTGGTGCCGAAATAGAAAATATGGCCGACTTCGATGCCGCGCGCAGACAGCCGCCGCTCGGCGGGAATCTTCGCGTAGGTTGCTGCGTCGTGTTTGTCGGAGGTCGCCGCGTAGAGCGAGGTCCACTGGTCCACGATCGCCTGAAGGGCTTTGACGCTTTCGAAATCCACATCGGAGCCGGGAACTTCGAAGCCCAAATAATCGCTATGGCAAAAGACCTCGCTTTCTCCCGTATCGGCGAGAATGATGAACTCGTGCGAAAGGTTGCCGCCGATCGGACCACTTTCCGCCACCATCGGGATCGAGCGCAGACCCATGCGGGCGAAGGTCCGCAAATAGGCGACGAACATGCGGTTGTAGGCGTGCTTGGCGCCGGCAAAATCAAGATCGAACGAATAGGCATCCTTCATCAGGAATTCGCGCCCGCGCATCAAGCCAAACCGCGGCCGGACCTCATCCCGGAACTTCCACTGAATGTGATAAAGGTTCAGCGGCAAATCCTTGTAGGAACGAACGTAAGAACGAAAGATCGCGGTAATCATCTCTTCGTTGGTGGGGCCGTAGAGCATGTCGCGGTCGTGGCGGTCTTTGATCCGCAGCATCTCCTTGCCGTAGGCCTCGTAGCGTCCGCTTTCGCGCCACAGATCGGCGGATTGAATCGTCGGCATGAGCAATTCGATCGCGCCGGCGCGATCCTGCTCTTCCCGGATGATCCGGCAGATCCTGGTCAGCACCCTCAATCCGAGCGGCAGAAACGAGTAGATGCCGGCGGCCTCCTGGCGGATCATTCCCGCGCGCAGCATCAATCGATGGGAGGCAATTTCCGCCTCCTTCGGGGTTTCGCGCAACATCGGCAGAAAGTAGCGGGACAGGCGCATGGGGGTTGAGGGAACTTCAGCGGGCTGATGAGATGCCCGGCAGTGAGCGTCAAGGGGATGGGACATACAGGCGGCTGACGCGGGAAACCAGAGGCAACGAGTCTGACGCAGTCATTTTTTTACGTCGGATGCCGGCAGGAGGGATGACACGCATTCAAAAGTGGATTACCAATAATGAGACTGTCGCGCACCGCAAGCTTGAGCGCGGTTTCATAGTGACAGTGGTCCAAGTCTTGGGAGGATGACTCTCAGAGCGCGAAGCAACGCCGCCGCCGCATCTCCAGCGAAATCGCACAATGCTCGGTGTGGACGAGGGTCCGGACGAGGAATTTTGAAGGCAGGGAGTCGACCCTGCCTTTTCTTTTGGCTAAGTCCGCTCGCTTGCTATCATACCGACTCAAAATAATCTCATATCTTATTGATACGATGATTTATTCTACGTAATGAACGCCGAGCAAGTTCACCAGATAATCGAGACTTAGCAGGTGGCCGACATAGCTGCCGTAAAAACCGGCAAAGATCAGGGCCGCGATGACCGTAGTCCAAGCGAGCTTACGCCCGAACCTGAGGGTGATGGGCGCGCCGGGGTCGGTCCCCGGTGCAAGCTTGTCCTCGCCCTCGTGCTGGCTGCGTACGCCCCAAGGTAGCACCGCGAACAGCGTGATCCACCAGATCAGAACAAAACTCGCAACAGCCGTCGCGGGGGACATGGCGGCACTTAGGCCTGTTCCAATTCGACCAGGGTGCCGGCGAAGTCCTTCGGGTGCAAGAACAGGACCGGCTTGCCATGCGCGCCGGTCTTCGGCTCGCCATCGCCGAGCACGCGCATTCCGGCCGCGCGGAGCGCATCGCGTGCGGCGCGGATGTCGG
>JASHOR010000128.1 GCA_030041005.1 Xanthobacteraceae bacterium | reverse complement strand
AATGGATTCTTGGTTGGCACGCCGTTAGCATGGAGACTTGTGCTGATTTGCCGGAGGTGGCTTTGTAAAGGGGTGGACCCGGCCGGACTGTGTCGACAGCGCTACGGATTGTTAGTCCGGCGCTTAGTAAAGTGCGAGGTGCTGCCCTTTTGAGGGAAGACGGAGACAGGAATGAGCAAGGTTGGCGGCGGCGACTCTAAGAATACGCTTTACTGCTCGTTCTGCGGTAAGAGCCAGCACGAGGTGCGCAAGCTCATCGCCGGGCCGACCGTCTTCATTTGCGACGAGTGCGTCGAGCTGTGCATGGACATCATCCGCGAGGAGAACAAATCCTCGCTGGTGAAGTCGCGCGACGGAATCCCGACCCCGCGCGAAATCCGCAAGGTTCTCGACGACTACGTCATCGGCCAGGATTACGCCAAGAAGGTGCTCTCGGTCGCGGTCCACAATCATTACAAGCGGCTCAATCATCAGAGCAAACACAACGACGTCGAACTGGCGAAATCCAACATCCTGCTGATCGGTCCGACCGGCTCGGGAAAGACGCTGCTGGCGCAGACGCTGGCGCGCATTCTCGATGTGCCTTTCACCATGGCGGACGCGACCACGCTCACGGAAGCCGGCTATGTCGGCGAGGACGTCGAGAACATCATCCTGAAACTGCTGCAGTCGGCGGACTACAACGTCGAGCGGGCGCAGCGCGGCATCGTCTATATCGACGAGATCGACAAGATATCGCGCAAATCCGACAATCCCTCGATCACCCGCGACGTGTCGGGCGAAGGCGTGCAGCAGGCGCTGCTCAAGATCATGGAGGGAACGATCGCGAGCGTGCCGCCGCAGGGCGGCCGCAAGCATCCGCAGCAGGAATTTCTGCAGGTCGACACCACCAACATCCTGTTCGTTTGCGGCGGCGCCTTCGGCGGCCTGGAAAAGATCATCTCCGCGCGCGGCCGTTCCACCTCGATCGGCTTCGGCGCCCAGGTGTCGGCGCCGGAGGACCGCAAGCAGGGAGAGATTTTCCGCGACGTCGAGCCCGAGGATCTGCTCAAATACGGTCTCATTCCGGAGTTCGTCGGCCGGCTTCCCGTCGTCGCCACGCTCGAAGACCTCGACGAGGCCTCGCTCAAGCGCATCCTCACCGAGCCGAAGAACGCGCTGGTAAAACAATACCAGCGCATGTTCGAAATGGAGACGGTGGACCTCAAACTCACCGACGACGCGTTGGCGGCGATCGCGCGCAAGGCGATCGACCGCAAGACCGGCGCGCGCGGCTTGCGCTCGATCATGGAGAGCATCCTGCTCGACACCATGTTCGACCTGCCGAGCCTCGAAGGCGTTGTGCGCGTGGAGATTTTCCGCGAGGTGGTCGATGGCAGCAAGCGGCCGCTTTACATCTATGCGGACCGCTCGGATCGCGCGAGCGACGCCGGCAGCGCGAGCGCCTGAGTGAATCGGCTCCCGCAGCGGCGGCCCGATTCGCTGCGGCCGCGGCCGGCGGGCCGCCTCGGCGCGGTGATTTGCCGCGAAAGTCGGGCTTTCTTGACACGTTCGCGCCGCGACGCCACGTATAGTGCTGGACTGAACAGAGCGTGCCAAGAATCGCGGAAGCCTTGCCCGGGCGGACCTTGGTGCTTGCGCACTGATGCTCTTTCAACTCACCGGCAGTCCGTCGTGATGGCGCGCTACGCGGATCGCGACGGGGGTGCACAACAATAAGGATTGGGGCCATGACAAACGTCGCCAAGCCCAAGCCGCCGCTGATAGCCGGCGAAAGCCGCGCCTATCCGGTGCTGCCACTGCGGGACATCGTCGTTTTCCCGCACATGATCGTTCCGCTCTTCGTCGGCCGCGAGAAATCGATCAAGGCTCTCGAAGAGGTCATGCGTTCGGACACCTTCATTCTGCTGGCGACGCAGAAGAACGCCGCCGATGACGATCCGGCGCCGGACGCCATCTACGGCGTCGGCACGCTGGCGAGCGTGCTGCAGCTCCTCAAGCTGCCCGATGGAACCGTCAAGGTCCTGGTCGAGGGCGCGGCCCGCGCCCAGGTGCGCCATTACACCGATCGCGAGGAGTATTACGAGGCCGAGGCCACCGTGCTCGCGGATTCCGCCGGCGACCAGGTCGAGGCCGAGGCGCTGGCCCGCTCGGTCATCAACGAATTCGAAGGCTACGTGAAGCTCAACAAGAAGGTTTCCCCCGAGGTCATCGGCGTCGTCCAGCAGATCGAGGACTACGCCAAGCTGGCCGACGCGGTGGCCTCGCATCTTGCGGTCAAGATTCCCGACAAGCAGATCATCCTGGAGACGCCGAGCGTCACCGAGCGTCTGGAAAAGGTGCTCGGCCTGATGGAGAGCGAAATCTCCGTGCTGCAGGTCGAGAAGCGCATTCGCACGCGCGTCAAGCGGCAAATGGAGAAGACGCAGCGCGAATACTATCTCAACGAGCAGATGAAGGCGATCCAGAAGGAGCTTGGCGACGAGGACGGCAAGGACGAGGTCGCCGAACTCGAAGAGAAGATCAAGCAGACCAGGCTGTCCAAGGAAGCCCGCGAGAAGGCCCAGCACGAGCTGAAAAAGCTGCGGCAGATGTCGCCGATGTCGGCGGAAGCCACCGTCGTGCGCAATTATCTCGACTGGCTGCTGTCGATCCCGTGGAACAAGAAAACGAAGGTCAAGAAGGATCTGGCGCTCGCCGAACAGATCCTCGAGGCCGACCACTACGGGCTCGAGAAGGTCAAGGAGCGCATCGTCGAATACCTGGCGGTGCAGCAGCGCGCCAACAAGCTGACCGGGCCGATCCTCTGCCTGGTCGGTCCGCCCGGCGTGGGCAAGACCTCGCTCGGCAAGTCGATCGCGCGCGCGACCGGGCGCGAGTTCGTGCGCGTCTCGCTCGGCGGCGTCCGCGACGAGGCCGAGATTCGCGGCCATCGGCGGACCTATATCGGCTCGATGCCCGGCAAGATCATTCAATCGATGCGCAAGGCCAAGAGCTCGAACCCGCTGTTCCTGCTCGACGAGGTCGACAAGATGGGCGCCGATTTCCGCGGCGATCCGTCGTCGGCGCTGCTCGAAGTCCTCGATCCCGAGCAGAACCACGCGTTCAACGACCACTACCTCGAGGTGGACTACGAACTGTCTCACGTGATGTTCATCACCACGGCGAACACGCTCAATATCCCGCCGCCCTTGATGGACCGCATGGAGATCATCCGCATCGCCGGTTACACCGAGGACGAGAAGGTGGAGATCGCGCGCAAGCATCTGATCCCGCACGCCATCGTCAAGCACGGCCTCGGCCCCAACGAATGGTCGATCGACGACGAAGCCCTGCTCACCATCATTCGTCGCTATACGCGCGAAGCGGGCGTGCGCAATCTCGAGCGCGAGCTGTCGACGCTCATCCGCAAGGCGGTGAAGGAACTGACGATCAAGAAGACCGAGTCGGTTCAGGTCACCGACAAGAGCCTGCCCGACTACCTCGGCGTGCCGAAGTTCCGCTACGGCGAGGTCGAGGACGAGGATCAGATCGGCGTGGTGACCGGACTTGCCTGGACCGATGTCGGCGGCGAACTGCTCACCATCGAGGCGGCCATGATGCCCGGCAAGGGCAAGATGACCGTGACCGGCAACCTCCGAGACGTGATGAAGGAATCGATCTCGGCGGCGGCCTCCTACGTGCGCATGCGTTCGAGCGCGTTCGGCATCGAGCCGCCGCTGTTCGAAAAGCGCGACATCCACGTGCACGTGCCGGAAGGTGCCACTCCCAAGGACGGCCCGTCGGCCGGTGTAGCCATGGTCACCGCCATCGTCTCGGTGATGACCGGCATCGCGGTGCACCGCGACGTCGCCATGACCGGCGAGATCACGCTGCGCGGCCGGGTGCTGCCGATCGGCGGGCTCAAGGAGAAGCTCTTGGCCGCGCTGCGCGGCGGCATCAAGACCGTGCTGATCCCGGAAGAGAACGCCAAGGACCTGGTCGAGATCAACGACTCGATCAAGAGCGGCCTCGACATCATTCCGGTCTCGCGCATGGACGAAGTGCTGACGCGCGCGCTCACGCGCAAGCCGGAACCGATCGTCTGGGAAGAGCCTCCGGCCAAGCCGACCGACGTTCCCGAGCCTGCCGTTGAGGAAGAAGGCTCCGGCCTGACCGCACACTGAAGTCGGCCGGCTGCGGAACAAGATATTGAGCGGCGCCCCGGCGGGCGCCGCTTTTATGTTCGCGGCGGCTCCAAGCTGCCACAATATCCGGCGATAGAGTTTGCCGTCCGCGCGCAAGTGAGTAGATTGCCGCGTCCGTCAGCGTTGCCGGAGGCAAGCGCCGAGCCGCGCAACACGTAAAGAGCGATCCGGGGGGATACGTGCTTAAAATCGGCTTTCCAGGTCTTATCGGCTTTCCAGGTCTTATCTTTCCAGGTCTTGCGGTTGCGATCACACTGTTCGGCGTCATGCCCGCCAGCGCCGAGAACACGGCACTGATGGCGAACTTTCCGCTGGTCGGAACCTACATGCAGAACGTTCCCTGCAAAGGCGACGCCACCGATGAGAAAACGCTCAAGGTCGTGATCTCGCCGACGCAGATCGTCTCCAATGTCGGCGTCTGCAAAATCCTGGCCGACAAACAGGCGGGAAAGAGCTACAAAATCCACGTCGAATGCAAGTTTCCGGCAGGGCCGCTGATCGGCGATCTCACGATGACGCCGCAGCCGGACCACACGATCAAGTTCGTCGACCGCGACAATACCTACAACGCGATCCTGCACCGCTGCCCGGGCTGATTTGCCGGCCCTGTCATCGTCCTTCCGCTGTGCTATGAGGGGGCGGGCCGGTTACTCGCCCGGCGAGCAGGGAGTCGACAATGAGCTATTATCAAGGTCTGCAGGCAGAGGTGGTGCCGTTTCGCGGTCACAATGGAGATCAGGGCGAGGCCTATTACGCGCGGCCGACGCGCGCCGGCAAATTCCCGGGCGTCGTGGTGATCCATCACATACCCGGATGGTGCGAGTGGACCACCGAGGTCGCCCGCAAGCTGGCGCACCACGGCTACGCGGCGATCGCGCCGCACCTTTATTTCCGCGAAGGCAAGCCGGGTGAGGCTCCCGACGACCTCGGCGCGCGCGTGCGTGCGGCCGGCGGCGTCGCCGATGCCCAGGTGATGGGCGACGTGGCCGGCGCCATGGCCCATCTGCGCGCGCAGCCGAACGCGACCGGCAAGATCGGCGTCATCGGCTTCTGCTCCGGCGGCCGTCACACCTATCTCGCCGCCTGCACGCTCAAGGGCATCGACGCCGCGGTCGACTGCTGGGGCGGCAACGTCATCGTCGACAACCCCAAGGACCTCAACGACAAGCGCCCGGTGGCGCCGATCGATCTCACGGAAAAAATGTCCTGCCCGCTGCTCGGCATCTTTGGCAACGACGACGGTAATCCGACCGCCGATCAGGTCAACCGCACCGAGGCGGTGCTCAAGAAGCTCGGCAAGAACTACGAGTTTCACCGCTACGACGGCGCCGGCCATGCGTTCTTCGACTGGCGGCGCGACGGCTACCGGCCGTCTCAGGCGAGCGACGGCTGGCGGCGGGTGTTCGATTTCTTCGGTCGCCATCTTGCGGCCTCCGCCAGCAGCGTCGCAGCCGAATAACGGAGGCGGCAATGTGCTCGTACATCCTTGAGAAGGCGGCGCTGGTCGGCAGCGCAAAAGGCCGCAAGGGCTGGATGCGGATCGACACCGCCAACGTCTATTTCGATCATCCCTACCATTCGACGCTCGATCACGTTCTGGCCATCGACTTCACCAACGAGGGCGAAGGCGGGCGCGACCGCGTTGCGGTCGAATTGAGCGCGGACTCCGCGCGCGCCCTGGTGGACAGAATCCTCGCCGCGCTGGCAAGCGGCGAGGCGGCGCACGTGACGGTGCCGGCGGCTGCAGCCGCGACCCGGTAGCGCCCAAGCCGCGCCGCACGGAGGACATCATGAGCGTTGTGGTCCGAACGAAAACAGCGAACAAGCTCGACGTCGTCCCGCTGAGCGAGCATATCGGCGCGGAAATCCGCGGCTTGGACCTGCGGCAAAAGCCGGACGAGGACACGGTCCGCGCCATCTACCAGGCGTGGCTTGATCATCTGGTGCTGATTTTTCCCGAGCAGCAGTTGGCGCAGGAAGACCTGGTGCGGGCCACCACTTTCTTCGGCGAGATCGGCAAGCTGTCGCGACCGCCGAAATATTTCCCCAAAGGCTATTCGTCGCTCCTGCCCGGCATCATGATGATCTCCAACATCCGCGAGAACGGCGAGCCGATCGGCGCGCTGCCGGACGGCGAGATGATGTTCCATCACGACATGATCCACGCCGAAGTGCCGAGCAAGGCGACGCTGCTTTATGCGGTCGAGATTCCCTCGACCGGCGGCAACACGCTGTTCGCCAGCGGCTATGCCGCCTATGACACGCTCGATGCGGAGGTTCGCAACGCGCTCGAAGGCAAGAAGGCGCTGCACCACTACAATTACGGCACGACCATTCGCGGCGGCAAAATGGGAACGGAGGCCTTTGCCGAGTGTGCGCACCCGGTGTTCCGCACTCATGAGGACACCGGCAGGAAGGCGGTGTACGTGAACCGGCTGATGACGGTGAAAGTGCTCGACATGGCGGAGGACGAGAGCGACCGGCTGCTCGACGCGGTGTTCGATCACGCCGAACAGCGCCGATTCGTTTATGAGCATATCTGGCGGGTCGGCGATCTGCTGCTCTGGGACAACCGCTGCTCGTCCCATGCGCGGACCGATTTCTCGGCGGGCGAGCGCCGATTGCTGTTGCGGACGACCGTGCAGGGCACCGTGCGGCCGTATTGAAGCCCGGCAATACCGGCTATCGCACGCCGCTTGCCTCGCGCCGGCCTTCATCTCGCCAATTCCGTCTCGCCAATTCCGTCTCGCCAATTCCGCCGTCGTCATGCTAACTGGGGGCAAGCGCGGCGGCGCCGAATTTCGGGAACGGGGAATATCCAATGCGAATGCTCGCCTACTTGCTCGCCATTGTCTGCATCGTGCTCGCCGCGATGTACTACGTGATTCCTGCGGGCCATTTGCCGCCGTTCATGCCGGGCTATATTGCCGGCTCCGCCCATATTCATCACACGCACGCCTACGCCGCCGTGGTCGCGGCGATCGTTCTGTTCGTGCTTGGCTGGTTCTTCGGCCGTTCAAGGCGCCCGGCGTAAGCGCCGCCCCGGACTCGGCGCCGCCGCAGCGGCGCCCTCGCATTTGATCCCGCATTCAACCGCCGGCGCCGCGCACCTTGCGCTGAACGCGCTCGTCGAAACGCGCCACGCTGACGACGACGCGCCGGTGGGTGCCGCCGCCGATCGGCTCGAACGCGTCGCGCGCTTCGACGCGAAAGGTGATGGTGCGGCCTTCGATGCGCAGGACTTCCGCGCTCGCGATGACGCGCAAGCCGACCGGCGTCGCTGCCGTGTGGCTCACGTCCAGATGCGTGCCGAGACTCTGATGGCCCGGCGGCAACAGATGCTCGACCGCGGCCAGCGCCGCCGCTTCGAACAGATTGATCATCACCGGCGTCGCCAGCACAGCGATCCGGCCCGAGCCGACGAACGGCGCCGTATGCTCGGGCGCAACGACAAGCTCGGCCGTGCCGCGCTGGCCCGCCGCGATTTTGGCGAGAACGGGATTGACGCGCTCGCTCGACGACATGGTGACGCCCCGCTGTTCCCTGTTCATTCAATGATCGGCCGAAGAATCGAGCCAAACATCGGCCGCATCGGCACCGCTGCCCGGCTCTTTGCGACATTCCGCGCCGGCAAATCCGCCGCCCGGCCGTTCCGCAGCAATGCCATAAAATGCTAGCCTATTGTCCGGGCAGTGAGGAGATTCGCCATGCGAGGATACATTTTTCCAGCCGGGATCGTGCTCGCCTTTTCGTTCGTCATGCTGCCCGGCGCGCCGGCGCGGGCGATTACCGCGAAACAGAAGATGGAGACGTGCAAGTTTGGCGCCGACCATCCCGATAGCGGACACCCGCTGGCCGGCGAGGCCCGCAAGCACTTCATCGCAAGGTGCATGCTCGACAGAAACGACCCGCGCGGCCCCGCGATCGGGACGCCGGCCGGAGCGTCGGCGCCGAAAGGCTGAGCCGCGCCGTCGTTGGCGCAGCCGGACGCGCGGCGATCTTGCCGAAAGACGTACGGCGACCGGCGGGTTGAGCGAGGGCGGCGACGCCACTACAATCAGGTGGGGTTGGGTTTTTCCGGGCGCGTTTGTCCCAAGTTAAGGAAACTGGTCATGACCACCGCCACACTCGAAGCCGCGACAACCGCCTACGATATCAGCGACGTTGAATATCTGCGGCATGGCCAGAAGCCGCTGTTGGCGCGCGTGTACAAGCCGCGCGGTGACGGCCCCTACCCGGCTCTGGTCGAGTGCCACGGCGGCGCCTGGTGCATGAGCGACCGGCTCACCGAGCATTTGCGCCACGAATACATGGCCACGCACGGCATCGTTTCCATCGCGCTCGATTTCCGCTCCGGCAACGAGGACGCCTACCCGGCGTCGGTGCAGGACATCAATTACGCGGTGCGCTGGGCGAAGCAGAATGCCCGCGAGCTGAAGACGCGGCCCGAGCTGATCGGCCTATCCGGACAGTCGAGCGGCGGACATCTGGCGATGCTGGTCGCCATGCGCCCGCGCGATCCGCGATATGGCGCGATCGCGCTGCCGGCCGGCAGCGGCAGCCACGACGCCAGCGTGCGCTGTGTCGTCATGTCCTGGCCGGTCATCAATCCGCTCTCGCGCTATCGCCACGCCAAGCGGGCGGCGGCGAGCGGCGGCGACTGGGGGAAGAGCATCATCGGTCGCCACGATTCGTACTGGCGCACCGAGGCCGCCATGGCGGAGGGCAATCCGATGCTGGCGCTCGAGCGCGGCGAAACCGTGAGCCTGCCGCCGGCGGTCTGGTACCAAGGCCGCGGCGACGTGGTGCACGATTACAGGGATCCGGAATCAACCTTTCCCGGCAACGAGCCGCAGCGTTTTTGCGCGAACTACAAAAAAGCGGGCGGCGAGATTGCGCTTGAATATATCGACATGGACCGCCATACCGGCCATTCGCCCGACCTCACCAAGACCGGCGACATGTTCGCGCGCATGGTGAAATTTGTCGGCGACCATATTAACACCTAGTGGAGCGGATTTGACATTCGCCACCCGGAAGCCGCTAGCTCGTAAAGCGAATGTCAAATCCAAATGCTCCACTAGCACTTATATTGGCTAGTGGTCCTTTGATTCCAATATTCGCACGAACGCGTGCCGAAACGGGATGCGAATGTTGGAATTCGGACCACTAGATACTAAAGACCTGGAAACGATCGGCCGCGGACATTGGCGGCGAGCGCCACAGCCAAGGACGGGCACGCCGGACGAACTGCAAAGCTTCGCCGGCATCTGCGGCGCAAAGGTCCCGACAGGCTGGATTTCGGCCGAACCATTGGTCCGAGTCCCTCAATTCTTGATGGAGTCAGCAGATGAGCGACTGCCTGCATTGCGACATCAACGAGCTGGTGCGCGAACGCATCGAGGGCCAGGAGAACGTGGACCTTGCCGATATTGTCGCCAGAATCTCCGAGAGCCTTGCCGAAACGATCATGCTGGGGCCGAAAGAGGAATGGGGGGCGTTGATGGCCGAGGCGATCCGCCATCTCGGCCAGGTGGTCATTGAAGAGATCGAAGGCGTGGAGAGCACGACCGCGCATTAGCGCCGCGGCGGGGATGGGCGGCCACCGTTGCTGCGGCGGCGGACGCCGGAGGAGTGAGGCCGGAGCAACATGGACCAAAAGACAACGGCGGACGAGGACCTTCTGTTCGAACTGCGCGACGGCATCGGCAGGGTGACGTTCAATCGGCCGCAGGCGCGCAACGCGTTTACCTTCGCGATGTACGAGCGGCTGTCGCGCATCTGCGAACAGGCCAACGGCGATCGCGCCGTCAAGGTGCTGGTGCTGCAGGGCGCGGGCGACAAGGCCTTCGCCTCCGGCACCGACATCAATCAGTTCCGCGCCTTCAAAAGCCCGCAGGACGCGCTGGAGTACGAATCCCGCATCGACCGCGTTCAGACCGCGCTTGAACAATGCCGCGTGCCGACGATCGCCGCCATCAACGGCGCCTGCACCGGCGGCGGCGCCGGCATTGCCGCCTGCTGCGACCTGCGCATCGGCACGCGCAGTACGAGGATGGGCTTTCCGATCGCGCGCACGCTCGGCAACTGCCTGTCGATGTCGAGCATCAGCCGGCTCACGGCCCTGATCGGACCGGCGCGGGTGAAGGACCTCATCTTCACCGCCCGGCTGGTCGGCGCCGAGGAGGCGGCGGCGATCGGTCTCCTCAACGAGGTGGTCGAGGACCTCGCGGCGCTCAAACAGCGCGCCGACGAGCTGGCGGCAATTGTCGCCGCCAACGCGCCGCTCACGCTGTCCGCCACCAAGCAGGCGCTCGCCCGGCTCATGCGCCGGCTCACGCGCGAGGAAGGCGAGGATTTGATCCTGATGTGCTACATGAGCCGCGATTTCCGCGAAGGCATGGACGCGTTCCTCAACAAGCGCCCGCCGCAATGGCGCGGGGAATAGCGCTTCACCGCGCCCGGCGGTAGTCCAGCAGCGCCTTTCCGAACGCCTCGAACAAGCTGCGGTTGACCGGGTTGGGATCGGCGACATATTCGGCGTGCCACTGCACGCCGAGAGCGAAGCCTCGCGCCCCGTCGATGCGGATCGCCTCGATGGTGCCGTCCTCGGCGACGCCCTCGATGACGATGCGCTTGCCCGGTTCGAGGATGCCCTGACCGTGCAGCGAATTGACCCGGATGCTCTCGGCGCCGAGCAGTTTGGCGAACACGCCGCCCGGCGTCAGGCGCACCGTGTGGCGCTCGGCATAGATCACCTTCGGATCGGGATTGATTTCACCGTTGGCGAGCCGCAGCGCGCGGTGGTTCAAGCGCCCGGGCAGGTCGCGGATTTCCGGATGCAGCGAACCGCCATAGGCCACGTTCATCTCCTGGAAGCCGCGGCAAATGCCGAACAGCGGCACGCCGCGGGTCACCGCGGCCTCGATCACCTTGAACGCCAGCGCGTCGCGCGGCTGGTCATAGGGTTCGTAGGACGGATGCGCTTCGGCGCCGAAATGGCTCGGATGCACGTTGGCGCGCGCGCCGGTGAGCAGGATGCCGTCCACGGTGTCGAGCAACGCTTCGACATCGGTGATCTCCGGCGTGCCGGCGAAGATCAACGGCAATGCGCCCGCCGTGTCGGCGGCGGCGCGCAGAATGCGCTCGCCGACCCGCTGCGCGGCGAATTTGCCCTCAGCCAAGTGCGCGCTGCCGATGACGCCGACGACCGGTCGTTTCGCCGTCAATGTCCGACCTTTCTCCCGCGGACTGTCTGCCTAGCAAAGCGCCCGTTGACAGGCAAACCGGCAGGCGCGCTAATACCCGGCCGATCGGTGATTGTTCGCCTCAAGCGAACGGTATTGGACATAAACTAAGAGCGACATTGGATGCCCACCGCGGTCGAATACGGGGTTCCCACCAATCGATGCGGGCTGCAATTGCGATTGGGTCAGGAACGAGGAATTTTCCGCGACGAGGGCATCGAGCTTGCTTTGCGCGTTGTCTTCGGCGGACCTGAAATCGCCGCCGAGTTCGATTCCGGACGGCTCGCCGTCGGCGAGATCGGTACGCCCCCCGGGCTGACCGCGCTGGCGAAGGGCGCCCGTTTCAAGATCGTCGGCAGCGGCGTTCGGCGCGGCGCGGTTCAATACTTTGTTGCGCACAGCCGCTTCGCCGACTGGCCGGATCTGGCCGGTTCGAAGCTCGGCGTGCTCAGCCGCGGTAGCTGCAGCGACTGGTATATGCGCCGGGTGCTGGCGCATCACGGCATCGATCCCGACGCCGACGTGACCATCCGCGGCTTGGGCCCGCGCTATCCCGAGATCATGGAGCTTCTCGCCGCCCGGGAACTCGACGGCGCGATCATGTCCGAGCCGCATGTCACCATCGGCGAGGAGGCCGGGCTGTTCAAGGTCTGGCTCGGCATGAACAAGCTGGATTTCGTTCCGCCGATGCAATGGACCGTCGCGGTCGCCAATGATCGAGCGCTGGCGGATGATCCCGGTCTTGTCGCCGCGGTGTTGCGCGGCTGTCGGCGAAGCTATCATTATGCCGCCGAAAACCGCGACGAATGGGCCGATTTCGGCGCTCATTACTTCAAGATTTCGCCGGCGACGATGATGAAATCCATTGAACGCGAATTGAGCGACCTGCATTTCGATTGCCAGATCGACTTCGATGGACTCGAGGCCGCGATCGCATTGCAACGAAAGCTCGGAGCCATGACCGCGCCGCTCGGTCTCGCCGATATCGTGGATTCCCGCTTCGGGGCTCCCTCACAGCCGCGAACCGGCCTGGAGAACTGAGATGGACATGGATGACGATTTTGTTGGTGAGATCGAGTTCAATCTGACCGCCGAGCAGGGCGAGATCGTGAACCAGGCGATCGAACTGGCCTCGCGACAAAACAACGAATTCCAGCTCGTCAATCCTCTGATTTCGATCATGCAATGGTGGGAAAACTCGGCGCCGGAGGCTCACCGGCGTCGTGGCTCGCCGGAGGCGACGCTGGTCGAAGCTTGCCGATCGTTTCTCCACGCTCACGGCAAATCGAGCGGGGGTCGTTGAGGCGCCGAGCGCCGCAGCCGGTCATCGTCCGGACGGGAACTCAGGACCCTCTTGCCGGCGTTTCCTCGGCCACCGCAAAGAAGCTGGAAATCAACTTGTTCTTTCTTCGCTCGGCCAGGCACGCGATCTCGACCCGCGACTGGACGGCGACGCCCGCAATCTTCAGCTTGACGACGCGGTCTCCAGGCAAGATGCCTTCGTCGAAAATCGTGCCGATTCCGATCCCTTCCGCCACCGCATTGACCACGCCTTCGCGGCTGGCAAATTCGATGACGCGTCCCGGTGAAGCCTTGCCGTCGCGAAGAAGCCGGTCATGGGCGGCGCGGGCCGCCGAACCGGACTCGCGGGATACGACCGTCCGTCCGTTGAATTCGGAAACCGGAACCGACGATCGGCCGATCCACGGCGCCGTCCGCGGCGCAATGACAACGAGCGGAGGATCTCTAAAGGGTACCGAGTAGAATTTCGCCTCGGTCTTGATGCGACCGAGAACCGCGACGTCCAGTTCGTAGCTGACCAGTTTTTGCGCAAGGCTCTGCGAGTTGGCAAAATCGACCAGGATCGATACGGCGGGGAAGCGAGCGCTGTAACGGGCCACAAGCCTGATCACGTCATAGGGGCCGTACGATCCGATCCGCAACTGCCCGCGCTGCATCCCGCGCAGCGAATCAAGATAAGTGCCGGCTTCTTCGAAATTCGAAAACATGCGCTGGATGAGAGGCACCAGCGCCGCGCCGGCCGCAGTGAGAGTGGCCCCGCGCGCGCCGCGATAAAACAACTCCACCTCATGCTGGCGCTCGATCTCCTTGATCTGGTTCGTCACCGTCGGCTGGCTGACGCTGAGGCTGCGCGCGGCCTCGCTGAAACTGCCTTTGAGCGCGACGGCCAGGAAAGCGCGGGCTTGGCT
>JASHOR010000127.1 GCA_030041005.1 Xanthobacteraceae bacterium | reverse complement strand
CCCTACACCGCCAACGACGAACTGATCGGCTCGCGCGACACCTACGTGCATTTCGTGCAGGAGCCGTTCGATCAGGCGAGCCTGGTGCGGCCTTATTTGAAATGGGAATGGACGCTGCCGTCCGGCGTCGTCGTCAAGGAGGCGCTGCGGCGCGCCTACTCGATCATGCAGAGCGAGCCGCGCGGTCCGGTCTATCTGATGATGCAGCGCGAGACGCTGACCCAGCACTGGAATACCGACGAGATTCGCCGCTATTCCGCCGACCAGTTCGCTGCCACGTCCGCCGGCGGTGCCGATCCCAAACTCGTCGCCACGCTGGCCGACCGGCTGCTTACCGCCGAAAATCCCGTGCTGGTCACCGGCTATGCCGGACGCAACGCGCATGCCTCCGAAGCGATCGACGCGCTGTCGCAGTTCGCCGGCATCGCCGTGTACGAAGCCAACATGACCCGCAACATTTCGCACGCCATGCCGTGCTTTGTCGGCTTCTCTCCCGATAAGGCCGTGCCCAATGCGGACGTCGGCATTCTGGTCGATGTCGACGTGCCGTGGTTCCCGAGCGACGTGCAGAGCAATGAGAAATCATTCTGGGCGCATATCGATATCGACACGCTCAAGCCAGGGTCGCCGATGTGGACCTTTCCGGGAAATTTACGCATGCAGGGCGACAGCGGCCGGATTCTCGAACAGGTCCTCGAAGCGCTCAAAGCCAAGGCGACGGCAAAATTCAAGACAGGCGCCGCCGCGCGCATGGAAGGCATCAAGGCCCTGCGGGAGGAACGCATCGCACGAGCGGCCAAGCTCGCCTCAGACAAGGGCAAGCCCGGCGCGATCAATCCGCATTATTTGATGGCGGAGCTCAACAAAGTGCTCGACGACGATGCCATCATCTTCAACGAGGGCGTCACCAACGCCGGCGCGGTGCTCATGCAAATCCCAAGGAAAAGACCGAACACCACGATGCGCTCCGGCGGCGGCGGCCTCGGTTGGTCCGGCGGCATGGCGCTCGGCGCCAAGCTCGCCGCGCCGGACCGGCTCATGGTGCAGATCTCGGGCGACGGCGGCTTCTACTTTGGCAATCCAAGTTCGGTATTCGCCGTATCGCAGCAATACAAGTTGCCGCTCTTCTCGATCGTGATGGACAATACCGGCTGGAACGCGGTGAAGGCATCGACATTGCGCGTCTACCCCGAAGGCGAGGCCAAGGGGCTGAGCGAGTTCGAAGCCAAACTTGCGCCCCAGGTGACGTTCACGAAGGTCGCCGAGGCGTTCGGCGCCTACGGCGAAGAAATCAGCGATCCGGCGGACGCCCCTGCCGCCATCGCGCGCTGCCTCAAGGAAGTTCGCAGCGGGCGCACGGCGCTTCTGCACGCGCGGGTGACGAAGTTGTGAGACGGACGGATTAACCGCAAGGCGGCGCGTCCATCCCGCTCAATCCACCAGCCCATTCTCCCGCGCCAAATCCTTGAGCGAGGTTTCCGGCCGCGCGCCGAGATGCCTGATCACCTCGGCCGCCGCCATGGCGCCGAGCCGGCCGCATGTTCGATCGTCGGCGCCGCGCGCAACGCCGGACAAAAAGCCCGCCGCAAACAAATCGCCAGCGCCGGTCGTATCGACGACGCGCTCGACCGGAAACGCCGGCACCACTTCGATATCTTCGGGGTTGATGACGATGCAGCCCTTCTCGCTACGGGTCACCACCGCAACCTCGATATCGGCACGCAAGGCCTTAACTGCCGCATCGAAATCCGACGTTTGATAGAGGCTCCGCAACTCGGCTTCGTTGGCGAAGATCAGATCCACGGTGCGCGAGCGCATCAGCTCCAGGAACTCATCGCGCCACCGGTCAACGCAAAACGCATCCGACAACGTCAGCGCCACCTTGCGATCGGCGTCGTGGGCGATCTTCGCCGCCTTGAGGAAGGCGTCCTTGGCATGCTTTGGGTCCCACAGATAGCCTTCCAGATAGATAATGGCACTTGCACCAATCGTCTGGGCGTCGATGTCGTCGGGGTGCAGGTCCTGCGCCGCGCCGAGGTAAGTGTTCATGGTGCGCTCGCCGTCGGGCGTCACCAGCACGTAGCAGCGCCCGGTCGATGGGCCGGCCGAAGCCGGCGGGGTATCGAACGCCACCCCGGCGGAGCGAATGTCGTGGCCAAAGGCGCGGCCGAGGATATCGTCCTTGACCTTGCCGACGAACGCCGCTCGCGCGCCAAGTGACGACAGCCCTACGATGGTATTGGCGGCCGAGCCCCCGGACACTTCCACCGCAGGCCCCATGGCGTCATAGATCGCCTCGGCGCGCCTTTCGTCAATCAGCTCCATCCGGCCCTTATGCATGCCTTGCTTGAGCAAAAAGTCCTCATCGGCGCGAGCGATCACGTCGACGATGGCATTGCCGATGCCGAGGACATCGTAGCGGGCGAATGGCATGGGAGAGCTCGTGTCAATCGCGGAAGGCGCGCACTATAACGTCGGGGCCTTGCGGGGCAAGCCGCCGCCGTGGCATGGGACGCCCGGGCTAGTGTCGCGGTTCAGAAATCCGCATGACCGGTTGGCGGCAAGAATGATGCGGCTTTCTGAACCAAAGCCACACTAGATCAATAAGTTGCTAGTGTCCTTCGATTCCGAAGTTCGCAAACGAGGGTGCCGCAGAATGATGCGAACTTCGGAAACGGGGACACTAGGGAGCATTCGGCATGGCCTTTAAGGAATTGGTTTTCTCGGGCGTGCAGCCGACCGGCAACCTGCATCTCGGCAATTATCTCGGCGCCATCAAGCGTTTCGTCGAGCTGCAGGACCGCTACGACTGCATCTATTGCGTGGTCGACCTGCATGCCATCACGGTGTGGCAGGACCCGGCGGAATTGCCGCGCGCCATCCGCGAAGTCACCGCTGCTTTCATCGCCTGCGGTATCGATCCCCGGAAGCACATTGTGTTCAATCAGAGCCAAGTGGCCGAGCATGCGGAGCTCGCCTGGATCTTCAACTGCGTCGCCCGGCTCGGCTGGCTCAACCGCATGACGCAGTTCAAGGAGAAGGCCGGCAAGGACCGCGAGAATGCCTCGGTCGGGCTGTACGCCTATCCGACGCTGATGGCGTCCGACATCCTCGTCTATCGCGCCACGCACGTACCGGTCGGCGAGGACCAGAAGCAGCACCTCGAACTGTCGCGCGACATCGCGCAAAAATTCAACAATGATTTCGCCGCATCGATCCGGGCGCACGGTTTCGGCGACACGTTCTTTCCGCTGCCCGAGCCACTGATCACCGGCGAGGCGACCCGCGTCATGTCGTTGCGCGATGGGGCGAAGAAGATGTCGAAGTCGGACTCCTCCGACCAGTCACGCATCAATCTCACCGACGATGCCGACGCCATCGCGCTGAAAATCCGGCGGGCCAAGACCGATCCGCATCCGTTGCCGAGCGAGGAAAAAGGGCTCGAAGGGCGGCCGGAGGCGGACAACCTCGTCGGCATCTACGCGGCACTTGCCGGCACCAGCCGCGCCTCCGTGCTGGCGCAATACGGCAATGCGCAGTTCTCCACATTCAAGACGGCGCTGGTCGATCTTGCGGTAAGCAAGCTCGGACCGATCGGCGCGGAGATGAAGCGGCTGGTTGCCGACCCGCTGTCGATCGACGCCGTGCTCGCCGACGGCGCCGGCCGCGCGCAGAAGGTGGCCCACGAGACCATGAAGGCGGTGAAGGACATCGTTGGTTTCGTGCGGGCGTAACGGAGCCCGTGGGCGTGACCGGATCAGGCCCGCAACCCTTGAACTTTCAATGAAATTCGCCACCTATTATCATGGCTTAAGGTCGCGATTGCGCAGGAAGGCTGGAGGATCACATGTTCATACAGACCGAAGCGACGCCGAACCCGGCAACCCTGAAATTCCTGCCCGGACGCCAGGTACTTGAAAACGGCACACTTGATTTGCGCGATGCCGAGAACGCCGCGCAGTCGCCACTGGCGGAGCGCCTGTTCGGCATTACCGGTGTAAGCGGCGTCTTCTTCGGCGGCGATTTCATCACGGTGACCAAGAATGCGGGCGAATGGCAGCAGCTAAAGCCGATGATCCTTGGCGCCATTATGGAGCATTACATGTCGGGCGAGCCGTTGCTCGCGCCGGAAAGTTCCGCGCCCAGCGACGGCGGCGAGTTCTATGACCCGGCGGACGCTGAAACCGTGGCGACCATCAAGGATTTGATCGAAACGCGGGTACGGCCGGCGGTAGCCAACGATGGCGGCGACATCACTTTTAAGGGCTTCAAGGATGGCGTCGTCTATCTGAACATGAAAGGCTCCTGCTCCGGCTGCCCATCGTCGACGGCGACACTGCAACACGGCATCCAGAATCTGCTGCGGCATTTTGTTCCCGAAGTCAGCGAAGTGCGCCCGGTCTGACCGGCAATCCGCTCTCTCGTCAGCCGAAACCACCGTTGACCGCGGCAGCGCGGGGAACGCGGTCGCTTGGAGCCGCTAAATATCGTAACATTTGTGGCCATGCGCGTGCTTGCCATCGATACGGCGCTGGGGGCCTGCTCGGTAGCCGTGCTCGACACAGTCTCCGGCAGCGCCGTCGAGAGCGAAAGCCTGCCGATGGCGCGGGGTCACGCCGAGGCACTCATGCCGCTTATCGCGCGAGTCATGCAGCGCAGAGAACTGGCATTTACCGATATCGACCGCGTGGCGGTAACAACGGGACCGGGCAGCTTCACCGGATTGCGTGTCGGTATTTCCGCCGGACGCGGGATTGCGCTGGCGGCCGGCAAGCCCGTCGTCGGCGTTTCGACGCTGGCCGCCTACGCAGCGCCGCATCTCGCCGACGATAAAACAGTCGCCGTGGTCGTTGCGATCGACGCACGCCACGAGCATGTCTACCTGCAAGTATTCGGCCCCGGCGGCCATGTCATCATTACGCCGCGGCTCGCGCCGATCAGCGAAGCGTTTCGCGCTGCGTCCGACGCGCCGTGCCGTATTGTCGGCTCGGCGGCACGAGCCATCGCCAATCAATTACCCCTGGGCGCGCCGTCGCCATTGCGTGTCGAAGCGCGCGAAGCTCCCGACATCGACTGGGTGGCGCGCATGGGCGCGGTCCTGCCTGAAGGGCAATCGCCGCCTAAACCGCTCTACCTGCGCGCGCCCGACGCACAGCCGCAGAACGCAGCCCAACTGCCGCGCCGATGAGTGGCATCGTCTCCCGGCTGCTGCCAAACGTCCCGCCCGTGTTCTCCGCCGCACGACCGTCCGACGCTGCGCCCATCGCTGCATTGCATGCCGCATCCTTCCAGCGAGGGTGGGACGAGGACGAAGTCCGCCGCCTGTTGGCGGACAGCGCTGTCACCGCTCATCGCGCCATGATCCGACGGAGGATAATTGGCTTCGTCATCTCGCGGATCGCCGCCGACGAAGCGGAAATCCTTTCAGTGGCGATTGCTCCGGCCCGGCGCGGCCATGGGCTTTCGTGGCCGATGCTGGAATTTCATTTGCGCAGCCTGGCGGGCCGAGGGACGCACGCTGTATTCCTTGAAGTTGACGAACGGAACACGCCGGCTCGCCGCCTCTACAGCCGTGGGGGATTTTACGAGGTCGGGCGCCGCCACAGCTATTACGGCGGCAATGCGACGGCGCTGGTGCTGCGCCGCGACCTGGTCTGAGCCGGCGGCCTTTGCGTTCGGACGCCCGGCAAGATGTCGCAAGTGGCCGAGGAACGCCCATATAAGGAGCAGCGTTGCCGCCGCCATTTCTTTTTGCCAGGAAACCCGCTATGAGAGGGCGTCAACGGCCGCGCCGGTCGAGCGGAAATTTGCGAGCGATAAGAAAGCCTTAAGCTACAGCCAACCCGGCATGAACGCATCCCGCAAGCTGTTTGTCAAATCGTTCGGCTGCCAGATGAACGTCTACGACTCGCGGCGCATGGCGGATGCGATGGCACCGCACGGCTACGCCGAGACAGCCGACGTTGAAGACGCCGACATCATTATCCTGAACACCTGCCACATCCGCGAGAAGGCGGCGGAAAAGGTGTATTCCGAATTGGGCCGCGTCCGGCGGCTGAAAGAGGAGGCGGCAGCCGAGGGGCGCCGCGTCATCATCGCCGTTGCCGGCTGCGTGGCGCAAGCCGAGGGCGAGGAAATCCTCCGCCGTGCCCCGGCGGTCGATCTCGTCTTCGGCCCGCAGAGCTATCATCGTCTTCCTGACCTCGTGACGCGCGCTGAGCGCGGCGAGAAAGCGGTCAACACCGAATTTCCCGTCGAGGACAAATTCGATCGGCTCGCGGCGCCCGATCCTTCCGCCATCCGTGCGCGGGGCGTGTGCGCTTTCGTCACAGTCCAGGAGGGTTGCGACAAATTCTGCACATTCTGCGTGGTGCCCTATACGCGCGGCGCTGAGATGTCCCGTCCGGTGGAAAAAATCATCACCGAAGTCGAGCGCTTCGCCGCCGCTGGAGTGCGCGAAATCACGTTGATCGGTCAGAACGTCAACGCCTATCACGGCGAGGGCCCCGATGGCCGCCCGTGGTCGCTGGCCCGACTTCTCGAGCGCGTGGCCGACATCGGCGGCATCGACCGTCTGCGCTACACGACGAGTCATCCCCGCGACATGGACGACGACCTGATCGCGGCACATCGCGATTTGCCAAAACTGATGCCGCAACTGCATCTGCCGGTGCAATCAGGATCAGACCGCATCCTGGCCGCGATGAATCGCCGGCACACGCGCGGCGACTACCTTGATGTGGTCGCGCGACTGCATGCAGCGCGACCCGATATCGCGCTCACCAGCGATTTCATCGTTGGGTTTCCGGGCGAATCCGACGCGGACTTTGCAGAAACGCTCCGCCTTATTGACGAGATCGGCTTGTCCGGTGCGTTTTCATTCAAATATTCGCCGCGCCCGGGAACGCCCGGGGCCGAGATGGACGATCAAGTCGACGAAAGCATCAAGACGGCTCGTCTGCATGTGTTGCAGGCTGCAATCGACCGCCGGCAAGAAGCGTTCAACCGAGCCTGCCGCGGCCGTACTTTCGATGTCCTCTTTGAAAAGCCGGGTCGTTATGGCGGCCAGCTTGTCGGCCGGTCGCCCTATCTGCAGCCGGTGCAGGTCACGGCACCGGCGTCGATAATCGGCGAGATCGCTGCAGTCACGATTACCGAAGTCGCCAGCAACTCTTTGTTCGGCGCTCTGGCGCGGCCATCGATGCGGGCGCCCGCTCTTCTTGGCGCAGGAGCCTGAATTGGCAGCACGCGGCCCAGCTGGAACGGAAGAATCGGTTTTCGTCGCTCCGGACAACGCGACCCAGATCACACTTGCCTTTGATGACAACCGCCTGGCTTCGCTGCTCTTCGGGCAATACGGACAGAATCTGGCGTTGATCGAGCGCCGTCTTGGCGTGGTTGCCAATTCGCGCGGCAACCTTGTGACCCTCGAAGGATCGCGAGAGGGTTGCGAGCAGGCAAGGCGCGTTCTTGAGAATCTCTACCAGCGCCTCAAGAGCGGGGATGAATTGGTGCCGGGCGACGTGGAGGGCAACATTCGCCTCGCCATGGCCCAAGGCTCGCTATTCGACTTCGATCCAGCCGTGGGGCGAGAAAGTTTTGAGGAGATCAATCTCCGCAAGCGCCGCGTGCGCGCGCGCACCCCCGGGCAGGATGCCTATATCCGCGCGCTCAAACGCCACGCCCTGGTGTTTGCAACCGGCCCGGCCGGGACGGGAAAGACCTGGCTGGCCGTCGCCCATGCCGTGCAATTGTTTGAGCGCAAGGAGGTCGACCGCATCGTCTTGTCACGGCCGGCAGTCGAGGCTGGCGAGCGGCTCGGCTTTCTCCCGGGCGACATGCGCGAAAAAGTCGATCCGTACCTGCGGCCGATCTACGATGCGCTTTATGACCTGATGGACGCCCGTATCGTCGAGCGCGCGCTGCAGACAACCGAAATCGAGATCGCCCCGCTCGCCTTCATGCGCGGACGCACGCTCTCGAACGCGGCAATAATTCTCGACGAAGCGCAGAACACCACGGCAATGCAGATGAAGATGTTGCTCACGCGGCTCGGTGAAAACAGCCGGATGATCGTCACCGGGGACCCGAGCCAGGTGGATCTGCCGCCGGGTCAAACGTCCGGCCTCGCCGACGCCGTGCGGCTACTTGAGAATATCGACGGCATAGGCCATGTGGCGTTCACCGCGGCCGACGTGATCCGCCATGAGTTGGTTGCTCGCATCGTGGCAGCTTACGACAGGGCGGCAGCGCAAAAGCGCGAGCGGCCGTAGATGGCGCATAGACGGAGCAGCGCCTGTAAAATCGATGTGATCGTCGAGTCCGACCTGTGGAAAGAGCCACGCGGAATCAGGTCGCTTGCTCGGGAGGCGGTAAAAGAGGCCGCGACGACGCTCTCAACCCCAAGGATGGAGCTTGCTATCGTTCTGACCGATGATTCGAGGATCCGCCTCCTTAACCGCCAATGGCGCGGCATCGACAAGGCTACGAACGTGTTGTCCTTTCCGACCGGGAATTCGGACGGCAGGTCGCCTCTGCTCGGCGACATCGTGCTGGCCTACCAGATCATCGCGCGGCAGGCCCTGGCCGAGCGCAAGCCCCTCACCCATCATGTTGCCCATCTTGCGGTGCACGGGTTTCTGCACCTTCTCGGCTACGATCATCATCGCAAGAAGGAAGCGGACGCCATGGAACAGCTTGAACGCAGGATCCTACAGCGGCTTGCCATTCCCGATCCGTATCGGCCGCGGCCAAAAGCGCGCCCACGCACCACCGCGCGCTGACAACTGAGTGCGATCCAAATCGATGTCAGAGCATCCGACGCGCAGCGAAATGACCGACGGGGAGCGTCACGGGCTGCCGGCTGTGCTCGCCGACATGGACGAGCCGCAACCGCAAGGCTGGTTCGCGCGCATGGCACGGATTTTGTTTGTCTGGAAAGCGGCGGCCACCCGCGCCGATCTGGAACTGGTTCTCAAGAATCAACAGTCGGCCTCCGGCTTCTCGCCCGAAGAAGCCGCGATGCTCAAAAATATCCTTGCGCTGCGCGAATGCCGCATCGCACGCGTCATGGTGCCGCGCGCCGACATCGTCGCCATCCAGCAGGATATCGCTCTTGGAACTCTCATAAAAATCTTCGCCAGCGCCAGCCATTCAAGGCTCGTCGTCTACAACGACACTCTCGATGATCCGACCGGGATGGTCCACATCCGCGATCTGGTCGCCTTCATGGCGACACAGGCGGCAACAGACCCGGCAAGGACTGGTCAGCCCCAGCAGCCGCTGCAGATGGAACTCGACTTTGCGAACATCGACCTCTCGATGCCGCTCGTGAGCGCAAAGATCGTCCGTGAAATCCTGTACGCGCCGCCCTCGATGCCAGCGCTTGATTTGCTGGCCAAAATGCAGGCGACGCGCATCCATCTCGCCCTTGTCGTCGATGAATATGGCGGCACTGACGGCCTCGTTTCGATGGAAGATCTGGTTGAGCTTATCGTTGGCGACATTGCCGACGAACATGACGTGACGGAAACGCCGACCGTCACCAAACAAGGCGACGGCGCATTCCTGGCCGACGGCCGCGCCAGCCTCGAGGACGTGCGCGCTACGATCGGTGACGAGTTCGATTTCGGCGAGGCCAAAGGCGAGGTCGATACCCTTGGCGGCTACCTGGTCATCAGAGCCGGGCACGTACCGGTTCGCGGCGAACTGATTCCGGGACCGGATTCCTTCGAGATCGAAGTTCTTGATGCCGATCCGCGCCGCATCAAGAGGGTCAGAATCTATCGCCGCAAGGATCGACGCGCGAGCGCGACGCGCGACTTGCCGACGGTCGTGAAAGCGCCCGTTTCGCGACCAACGCCTGCGCGTGACGACTCGGATCGGCCCACCCCGAATACTCCGCGGCCATCGTGAAGCCGATCGCGCTGATTCACCAGATCGTATTGGCCTGGGGCTGGCGGCGATGGCTGATCGCATTCACCGCGGGCGCCGTGTCGGCCCTGGCGATGGCTCCGTTCAACGCCTGGCCAATTCTGTTTCTGACATTTCCGACACTGGTCTGGCTGATCGACGGCGCCGCCGCCGGCGGTCGCCGCGCGATGGCGATTGCCGCTGGCACCGGTTGGTGGTTCGGCTTCGGCTATTTCATCGCCGGACTTTACTGGATTGGCTACGCCTTTCTGGTTGATGCGGGGACCTTCGGATGGATGTTGCCGTTCGCGGTCATCGGGCTTCCCGCTGTCCTTGCCATCTATACGGCCTTTGGCGTCGCGCTCGCGCGGATTCTGTGGGCGCGAGGCGCTTCCCGGATTCTCGCTCTCGGCGTCGGACTCACTGTTGCCGAATGGCTGCGAGGCCACCTATTCACCGGGTTCCCGTGGAACGCGTTCGGCTACGCGCTCACCTCGCCTTTGCCATTGGCGCAAAGCGCATCCGTTGTCGGCATTTGGGGTCTGACCTTCATCGCCGTCGTGGTCGCGGCAAGCCCGGCCACTCTGATCGACGACGGGGCAGACACGCGCCGGCCTTGGCTGCCGCTCGTACTCAGCCTGGCCGTCTTGGTTGCACTCGGCGGCTGGGGTGCGCTGCGACTGCGTCGCACGCCGACGCGGCTGGTCGATGGCGTGCACCTGCGCATCATGCAGCCAAATCTGCAGCAGGATGCGCGCTTCAATTATGCGGATAGGAAGGAAGTGATGGCGCGCTACATCACCCTCTCCAACCGGGCCTCCGGTCCGCACTCGCGCAATCTACACGACGCCACACATCTGATCTGGCCGGAGTCCCCGTTTCCATTCATCCTCGCGCGCAATCCCGATGCGCTGGCGCAGATCGCGAATCTTCTGTCCCCAGGCACCGTGTTGATAACCGGCGCCACGCGCCTGCCGGACCATTTCGATCCGTCCGATCCCCATGCCTACAACTCGATCTATGTCATCAACCACGACGGCTCCATCCTGGCGCTCTACGACAAGATGCATCTTGTTCCTTTCGGCGAATATTTACCGTTCGAGCACGTCCTCGATCGGCTTGGCCTGGAGGAGCTGACAAGGCAGCAGGGCGGCTTTCTCGCCGGCGACCTGCGGCGACCGCTTTCCATTCCGGGCGCGCCTTCGGCCCTGCCACTGATTTGTTATGAAGCGATTTTCCCCGGCGAGGTGGCGCGTTCGATTGAACCGCCCAACGCTCGGCCGGGCTGGATGGTCAATGTCACTAACGATGGCTGGTTCGGCATCAGCACCGGCCCGTATCAGCACTTCGAGCAAGCGCGCCTGCGCGCGATCGAACAGGGCCTGCCGCTCGTCCGCGCTGCCAATACAGGAATTTCCGCCGTGGTTGACCCGGTCGGGCGCATCATCAACTCGCTGCCGCTCGGCGCCGAGGGTGTTCTCGATTCGCCTCTACCGCGCCCGATTCCGGCGCCGATTTATGCGCGCGTCGGCGATATGCCGGCCCTCGCCATGGTGCTAATTGCACTTCTTATTTCAATAACTCGCCGATTCTATTTTAACGTGCATAAAATATGAAATACGACAGAAAATTGAAATTTAGCCTAACACCCTGTCGATAGCTGCGATAAGGGGACATCTTTGATTGGGCATGCTACGACTTTAAGACGCAGAATGAGCATTTTTTCAATCGGAGCGAGCAGAAAGTGCCAAAAACTACAACCACTGCCTGCATATTCTGCACCGCCGCGGCATTGCCGTTGAAAGGACGTAATTCGCATGCCCTTGCCGATACGGTGAGATTTGATATCCCTCGCTGTTGTTGTAAGAATGAAAAATGAAAGTCGCGGGAGCCGGGGTATGATTGCCAAGAAAGCACCTAACCCAATTGACAAACACGTCGGCAGCCGCGTGCGAATGCGGCGGATGATGCTGAGCATGAGCCAAGAGAAGCTCGGCGACGCGTTGGGACTTACGTTTCAACAGGTGCAGAAATACGAGAAAGGCACCAACCGTATTGGCGCGAGCCGGCTACAGCAGATTTCACACATCCTGCAGGTGCCCGTGTCGTTCTTTTTCGATGGCGCACCCCATGTCGCAGGGATGCAGCGCGCGGAGGGTTTGGGAGAACCGCCCTCGCCGGCCTACGTATCCGACTTTCTCGCCAGCTCAGACGGCTTGGCACTGACCAAGGCATTCATGCGCATAGGCGATTCAAAGCTGCGCCGACGCATCGTCGACTTGGTTGAGCAGATCTCCGCCAGCGAGAAGCGCTGAACCGGTTGGCGCTGCGGCGCGCCCAGCGCGCCCACTTTTTGCCCACATCTTGACCGCAAGCGCCGTCCGCTGCAACAACCGTCGGCAGGGTCAGGCGCAAGCTTGTGCGCGGTCATCGGAACCCACGGCAGGACAGTCCGGGCCGGCACAATCGGGCGAGGCTACCAGGGAGTGTTTCGTGGGACGCACAAACTACCTGTTCACCAGCGAGTCGGTGTCCGAAGGACATCCGGACAAGGTCTGCGACCAGATTTCGGATGCCATCCTCGATGCTTTCATCGAAAACGACCTCAAGCTTGGTATCGCTGACGAAAGCAAAGTGAACACGCGCCTCGGTTGCGAGACGCTGTGCACGACCAACAAAATCGTCATCGCAGGCGAAGGGCGCGGCCAAGCGCCGTTGTTTCACAAACACGGCGGCAAAGCGGTGGTCAATCGCGAGATGATCGCGCAGATCGCGCGCAACGTGGTCAAGGATATTGGGTACGACCAGGATGGATTTTCCTACTATGGCGCGGACGTCGAGGTGCTGTTGCACGGCCAATCGCCCGACATCGCCATGGGCGTCGACGCCAAGAAGAAGAAATCCGGCGAGCAAGAAGGCGCCGGCGACCAAGGCATGATGTTCGGATACGCCTGCACCGAGAGCGAGGTGTACGAAAAGGGCTCGTTCATGCCGGCGCCAATCTATTTCGCGCACAAGATTCTCAAGGTGCTGTCGGAAAAGCGGCGGGCCGGCGTATTGTTCGATCTGCAGCCGGACGCCAAAAGCCAGGTGACGGTCAGATACGTCGATGGCAAGCCCATCGGCTGCACCAAGGTCGTCGTCTCGACCCAGCACAATGCGCAAAGCCGCAACGGCAAAAAGTACAATCCCGGCATGATCAGGGAGATGATCGCGGATACGGTCGCCTCCGCGCTGCCTGATGGCTGGATGCCGAAAAAGCCGGGCGACTTCCTGGTCAATCCGACGGGCAACTTTGTTATCGGCGGCCCCGATGGGGATTGCGGCCTCACGGGCCGGAAGATCATTGTAGATACCTATGGCGGCTACGCGCCGCACGGCGGCGGCGCTTTCTCCGGCAAGGACCCGACCAAGGTCGATCGGTCCGCCGCTTATGCCGCGCGCTATCTCGCCAAGAACGTGGTCGCTGCCGGTCTCGCAGACAGTTGCACCATCCAGATTGCCTATGCGATCGGCGTGGCCGACCCGATGTCGCTTTACGTCGATACTCACGGCACTAGCAATGTCGAAGAAGCGAAGCTGCAGAAGCTCTTGCCCGAACTCTTTCCGTTACGGCCCACCCATATCCGCCGTACCTTGAAACTCAGCCGTCCGATCTATCGACGCACCGCGGCGTACGGCCATTTTGGCCGCGCACCAGACAAAGACGGCGGCTTCTCCTGGGAACGGACCGATCTCGCTGACACGCTAAAGCGCGCATTGCGCTGAGCGCGGTCTCCGTGGCCGGCACTTTGCGGACGGCTTGGCCCCGCCGCCTTCAGGTCCTAAGGATAGCGAAGCCAGGTGAGGGCGCGCCGGCACGAGGCCGGTTTGTCGACAATGGGTGCATCTCGGCCATCGCCACCGCGCGCATTTTTCGGCCGCCGGAAAGCCCACCGGCTAAGTCCTCGGCAGGCGCGGCTGATGGACGAGCTGTTGCCGCAGCTTGCGATCGATCTACGCGATCCGGCACCTGCCGATCTGCGGCGCCTTTTTCCACTGCCGGTGGAGGAGGTCGAGCTGGAGATCGGTTTCGGCGGCGGCGAGGCGATGGTCGCGCGCGCAAAGGAACAGCCGCACACCGGTTTTCTCGGCGTAGAGCCGTTCCTGAACGGAATGGCCAAGGCACTGGCCGCGATCGAAAGTGCAGGGCTGCGCAATATTCGCCTTCACTTTGACGATGCGATGGGTCTGCTTGAATGGCTACCGACTGCGTCGTTGGCGCGCGTCGACTTGATTCATCCCGATCCCTGGCCGAAACGCCGACACTGGAAGCGGCGCTTTGTTCAGGACGAAACGGTGACGCGGCTCGCCCGCATTCTGCGGCCGGGCGCCGAATTCCGCTTCGCGACCGATGTGGCGGATTATGCCGCATGGACGCTTGCCCGCTTGTTGCGGTCGGAACAATTCGCGTGGACGGCGCAGGACGCCAACGATTGGCGCAATCCCTGGCCGGGCTTCATCGATACGCGCTATCACGCCAAGGCGACGCGAGCGCAACGTGCTTCATGCTTTCTGATTTTTCGCAGAAGCTGACTGCTCGCCCTGCGGCACTTGCCAGAAACGGACGACCCGCTGCGCGGTCGTCGCCGACAGCCGGCCGTAATTGGCGAAAGACTGGTCAAGGCCGCGGGTGGAATCACCTTTGCCGTCAGGGCAGGCGAGGAAGATACCCTTCACCGTCGGCCAGCCGAGGCCGGCCGCCTTGCACAAAACCAGAACCGGATCGGGTCGATCTCCTCCGATCAGGCGATCGACGACGCTGATCGGTACTTTGGCCAGGGCGGCCAAGCCCACGACCGCCTCTTCGTATTTCCCTTCGCTACAGAAGTCTGCCAACGCCGCCTCATTCATTCGACCGGCGCGGCTGAGGCTGAGCACAAGGCGCTGCGCGGCGCCGTAATCGCGTGGGCCAACGCGCGCGCCGACGTCTCTGGCGACCCTGGCCAGGACTTGGCGAATCTCGGCTCGCACTTCCGGAGTAGCCAAGGCCAGCAGCCGCTTCTGCACCACCGCGGTCGCCCGGCTCAGCAATTCGCGGAACAGCGGCGGCGGAATATCCGGCCGCAATCCCACCTTTTCCGCCAGCACACCATCGTCCGCGGCGCGTTTGACCAGGTGGGTAAAGGCCTCATTGGAAATCCGAGCGCTGCGATTGTTCGCTACTCGTCGCGCCACATCGCGGTCGCCGCGCCCCACCAGCACGTCGGTAACGGCCTCACCGAGCGCCGCACGCGATGAAATCGCCTTTAGATGCTCCTGGCCCTTGGTCTTTGCTACATCGATGAGATCGACGTCCTGCAAACGCGGCGCCAGTTTGAGCACCGGACCGGCAACGGCGATATCGTCGTCATTGGCGAGGACGCGGAGCAATTTCATCGGCGCGTTGGCGATTGGCGCCAGACGAGTCGAAAGCTCCGCGCGCGCCTTGATCTCGATCTCTTCGATCAGCAGCCCGAATACGTCGTCGAACAATTCGACGTGCTCTTCGCGGAAGGTACCGGCCCCGTGAAGGAACAGACTGGTGACCCGCTGCAGGGTCTCGACGCGTCGCACGTGCGAGCCGCGCTGGAGGACTTCGAGTTCCGGGATCAGCGAGAGCGCGGCAGCCATCGGCAAAAAACGGATCGCTCATCGGGCGAATAAACGCCATTACTGGCGCCGCTGCGCCTCGCGGCGCCTCCCCAATTGCTAATTACCGCACACTGATTACCGATCCCTGAATTTTACCGATTCCTGAATTTGCGAATTCGACGCCCCTTGCCTTGGCCCGCGGCAACGCTATATTTGGCGTGTCCGATATGGATACCTCATAACGGTCGGTTGATCCGAACGGTTTTGAGAGTGGGTTCCCCGGGGGCCCGCTCTTTTTTGTTACCTCAAGCCGCCTCGCCGTGCCGGGTGCGCTCGCGGGATGAGTGGCCGCAACGATGGACGACAGGTCCGCCGATTTCGCCAACGAAAGACGGCTCATCACTGAGCCGGGGCGGGCAGCGCGCGTGGCAGCCCTCATCGAGCCAGTGCTCGCGGACCTCGGCTATCGACTGGTGAGGGTGCGGATTTCCGGCCTGGCCGGCTGTACGGTGCAGATCATGGCAGAGCGGGCGGACGGCACCATGACGATCGAGGACTGCGAGGCCGCGTCGCGCGCCCTGTCACCGGCGCTCGATGCTGCCGACCCGATCGACGGTTCCTACCGACTGGAGATTTCCTCGCCCGGCATCGATCGGCCGCTGGTGCGGCGTACCGATTTCGACCGTTATGCAGGACATGTCGCGCAGGTGGAAATGCACGTTCCCATCGACGGGCGCCGCCGGTTCCGAGGCGAACTGCGCGGCACCGAAGGCGAATACATCCGACTTGGCGCCGAGCGGCCGGAAGAACGGGCGGAAATTCTGCTGCGGATCGACGACATGGTGGAGGCGAGACTGGTACTCACCGATGCGCTCATTGCTGAAACGCTGCGGCGAAGCAAGCACGATGCGCGTATCAAACAGACGCGGGGCGCCGATGAGCGTGAAACTGCCGCGCAAGATGAACAGTTGATGCCGCGCCGGAGTTAAGTCCGACGCGTGACCAAACCCGACGGAGATAGACGATGGCGACGGTAAGCGCCAACAAACTCGAACTGCTACAGATAGCCGACGCGGTGGCGAGAGAAAAAGCAATCGACCGTAAGATTGTTCTCGCCGCGATGGAAGACGCGATCGCCAAGGCCGCACGCTCGCGCTACGGCAGCGAAACCGAAGTGCGCGCCGAGATCGATGCCAAGAGCGGAGAACTACACCTGTCGCGTCACATGCTGGTGGTCGAGAACGTGGAAAATCCTGCGACTCAAATCAGCCTGGAGGAGGCCCGGCGGCGTCATCCGGCGGCACAAATCGGCGACACCATTGCCGATCCCCTGCCGCCGCTTCCGTTCGGCCGCATCGCCGCACAATCGGCCAAGCAGGTCATCGTGCAGAAGGTGCGCGAGGCGGAACGTGACCGTCAATATGACGAATTCAAGGATCGCATCGGCGATATCGTCAATGGCATCGTCAAGCGCGTCGAATACGGCAACGTGGTGGTTGATCTTGGCCGCGGCGAAGCCATCGTCAGACGCGACGAACTGCTGCCGCGCGAAGTTTTTCGCAACGGCGATCGCATCCGAGCCTACATTTATGACGTGCGCCGCGAGCAACGCGGGCCGCAAATCTTCCTGTCGCGCACGCACCCGGACTTCATGGCGAAGCTGTTCGCGCAGGAAGTGCCGGAAATCTATGACGAAATCGTAGAGGTCAAGGCGGTCGCCCGCGATCCGGGCTCGCGCGCCAAGATCGCCGTGGTATCGCGCGATTCCTCGGTCGATCCAGTCGGCGCCTGCGTTGGCATGCGCGGCTCGCGCGTGCAGGCGGTGGTCAATGAGCTGCAAGGGGAAAAGATCGACATCATCCCGTGGTCCTCCGAAATCGCCACTTTCGTCGTCAACGCACTGGCGCCCGCGGAGGTCAGCAAGGTGGTGATCGACGAAGAGCGTGACCGCATCGAAGTCGTGGTTCCCGATCAGCAGCTCTCGCTCGCCATCGGTCGACGTGGTCAGAATGTACGGCTCGCCTCGCAGTTGACCGGCAAGGACATCGACATCCTCACCGAGCAGGAGGAGTCGGAGCGCCGCCAGGCCGAGTTCGAAAACCGCACGCGCATTTTCATCGAAGCGCTTAATGTCGATGAGGTGATCGGCCAATTGCTGGCCTCGGAAGGTTTTGCCTCGGTGGAAGATCTGGCCCTCGTGGACCCCAAGGAGATCGCCAATATCGAAGGGTTCGATGAGGATACCTCACGCGAGCTGCAGTCGCGGGCACACGACTACCTCGCCAAAATCGAGGCCGAACTGGACGCCAAACGCACGGAACTCGGCGTCGAGGACGCGCTCAAGGAAGTGCCGGGCGTTACCACGGCCATGCTGGTTCGTTTCGGCGAGAACGGCATCAAAACCGTGGAGGACCTCGCCGGCTGCGCCACCGACGATCTCGCCGGCTGGTCTGAACGCAAGGATGGCGAAGCGGTCCGCCAGCCCGGCATCCTCGACAGCTTTGATGTAACGCGCGAGGACGCCGAAGCGATGATCATGCAGGCGCGCGTCAAGGCCGGCTGGATCACCGAAGCCGACCTGGCTTCGCCGGTGCCGGTCGACGAGGCTCCGGGCGCGCAAGCGCCGGCCTGAGGAGCACGACGACGTGTCGCGCCGCACTCGATATGCCAAAGGCAAAGGCGCGCTTGCCGCGCCGCCGCGGGCGCGCGTGCGGGAACGCCCGCGAGAACGCCTCTGTATCGCCACGCGGACGACACGGCCGGTCGATCAATTGATCCGGTTCGTCATCGCGCCTGACGGCGGGGTGGTGCCGGATATCAAACGCAAGCTGCCGGGCCGAGGCCTCTGGATTACGGCGACTCGAGAGTTGGTCGAGGAGGCCGTCAGGCGCAACCTTTTCGCCCGAGCCTTCGGACAACAGGTTAACGTGACGGCCGACCTCGCCGGGCAGACCGAGCAGCTACTGCAAGGGGCAACGCTGGCTGCCCTGGCGATTGCCGGCAAGACTGGGCTCGTTGCGACAGGCTTCGCCAGGACCGCGGCCGCCCTCGATCAAGGGCAGGTTGTCGCGCTTGTTTGTGCTTCCGGGACTTCGTCCGGTTGCCGCCGCAGGCTCATGGCCACCGCCCGCCGCCAGACACCGCCGCTGTCTGTGATCGAATTCCTGACGTCGGCGCAATTGGATTTGGCATTGAACCGCCCAAATGTGGTACATGCAGCCTTGCTCGCCGGACCCGCAACCGACACCTTTATGTCGCGTTCGCGACGTCTTGAACGGTATCGGAGCGGCGGCGCGAGCAATCGAAGCGATCGGACCGGCACGGGAGCGGCACACCGAGCGGGCAGCTTATATATGGGTGCGTATGACTGAAACGACGAAGAATAGTGGCGAAAAGCTGAGCGTGACCTCGACGAAGACGCTGACTTTGAAGCGCGGCGGCATCGAACAGGGGGTCGTGCGCCAAAGCTTCAGTCATGGTCGCAGCAAGGCAGTGGTCGTCGAAAAGGTCAAGCGACGCGTGGCTGCCCCGAGTGAGGCCAAGACCGAGACCGCGGCGGAGCGCGGCGCGGTCCTCAAGCGCCTTACTCCCACTCCTGCCAAGACGCCGACCGTGGGCGAAACCGCGCCTTCGGTCGTTCCTGCGCAGCCCAAGCCGGGCGTCGTGCTGCGCCCGCTGACACAGGCCGAGATCGACGCTCGTGCCATCGCCCTCGACAAAGCCGAGCAGATCGAGATCGAAGACCGCAAACGCGCCGAGCAGGAGGCCGAAGCGCTTCGCGTCAAACGGGCGGCCGAAGAGAAGGAGCGCCGCGAAGCGGAAGCCCGGAAGGTGCAGGAAGCGGAACGCCGCGCGCACGAGGATAAGACCAAGCAGAAAGCCACCGAGGTCGCCAACAAGCGCTTCGGCGCGGAGACGACGCTGGTGAAGCCCGGTGCGGCGCGCATCAATCTCGAAGAGGAAGAGGAGGCGCCTCGTCCGCGCCGCGGCGCCGGCGGGGCACCCGTTCGCAGCGCGCCAGCACCCAAACCGCAGCGCGGCACAAGCGAGAAACGGCGCGGCCGGCTTACGGTCGTCAACGCATTTTCGGCCGACGAAGAGCGCGAGCGCTCCGATGCCGCATTCCGCCGCCGCGAGCGGCGCAGGAGCGGCCTGCGCGACTCCGAACCGAAGGAAAAGATTGCGCGCGACGTAACGATTCCGGAAACCATCACCATTCAGGAATTGGCCAACCGCATGTCGGAGCGCGCGGTGGACGTGGTGCGGCTGTTGATGAAACAGGGTCACATGGCGACCAGCACCGATACGATCGACGCGGATACCGCGCAGTTGATCGCCGAAGAGCTTGGCCACACGGTGCGACGCGTTGCCGAGGCGGACGTTGAAGAAGGCATGTTCGATGTTGCCGACGATCCCGCCAAATTGCAGCCGCGGGCCCCGGTGGTGACCATTATGGGCCACGTCGATCACGGCAAGACCTCGTTACTCGACGCCATTCGCTCGACCGAGGTGGCGGCCGGCGAGGCAGGCGGAATTACCCAGCATATCGGCGCTTATCAGGTCAGCTCGCCTTCGGGCGGCCGCATTACTTTCATCGATACGCCCGGCCACGCGGCATTCACCGCGATGCGCGCCCGCGGCGCGAAGATCACCGACATCGTGGTTCTCGTCGTCGCCGCCGACGACGGCGTCATGCCGCAGACAGCCGAAGCTATTCAGCACGCCAAAGCGGCCAACGTGCCGATCATTGTCGCGATCAACAAGATCGACAAGGCGGATGCCCGACCCGAACGGGTGCGCACCGAATTGCTGCAGCACGAGATTCAGGTCGAGTCTCTCGGCGGCGACGTGCTCGAAGTCGACGTCTCGGCCAAGGAAAAGACGAATCTCGACAAGCTGCTCGACGCGATCGCGCTGCAGGCGGAAATTCTGCAGCTCAAAGCCAATCCGAACCGGCCTGCCGAAGGCACGGTCATCGAGGCGCGGCTGGATCGCGGCCGGGGCTCCGTGGCAACCGCCCTGGTCCAGCGCGGAACGCTCAAGCCCGGCGATATTGTGGTCGCCGGTTCCGAGTGGGGTCGAGTCCGCGCACTGGCATCGGATACCGGACACGCCGTCGTAGCCGCCGGACCGTCGATGCCGGTCGAAGTGCTGGGATTCAACGGCACACCGGAAGCTGGCGACCGCTTCGCTGTCGTCGACAGCGAAGCACGCGCGCGCGAGATCACCGCGTACCGCGATCGTCAGAAACGCGAAAAGCTGGCGGCACGACAGACCGGCATGCGCGGCTCGCTTGAGCAGATGATGAGTCAGCTCAAGACCGCCGGACGCAAGGAATTCCCGCTCGTGATCAAGGGCGACGTGCAAGGCTCGGTCGAAGCCATCGTTGGCGCTCTGGAAAAATTGTCCACGAACGAAGTCGCCGCGCGCGTCATCTACTCCGGGGTCGGCGCAATCACCGAGTCCGACGTGACACTGGCCGAAGCCTCGAGTGCCGTCGTTATTGGCTTCAACGTTCGCGCCCACAAGGAAGCGCGCGAAGCCGCTGAACGGGCCGGCATCGAAATCCGCTACTACGACATCATCTACAGCCTGGTCGATGATGTGAAGAAGGCGATGTCCGGCATGCTCGCGCCGACACTGCGCGAAACCTTGCTGGGTAACGCCGTCATTCTCGAGATCTTCAAGGTCTCGAAAGTCGGCAACATCGCCGGCTGCCGCGTCACCGACGGCACCGTCGAGCGCGGCGCCAATGTGCGTCTGATCCGCGACAACGTCGTCGTACATCAGGGCAAGCTGTCACAGCTCAAACGCTTCAAGGATGACGCGCGCGAGGTCGTGGCGGGCCAGGAATGCGGCATGGCGTTCGAAAATTATCAGGATATGAAGGTCGGCGACGTCATCGAATGTTATCGAGTGGAGAGCGTGCAGCGGACGCTGTGAGCTTGATGCCCGCCATGGCGGCCTTGCCCAACGCCAATCCGCCGCGGCGAGGCAGCCGGTAACCACCGAATTTTCGGGATTACTGGATCGCCCGCGCGCCGCGGACGACGGTTGACACGAATCGGATTGATCCTTTCATGGCACGCCACCAGCATCGTGGTCAGTCTGCCGCCGGCTCGCAACGTCAGCTACGCGTCGGCGAACTGATCCGTCACGAACTATCCGACATGCTGTCGCGAGGCGATATCCACGATGCGGTGGTCGAAACGCACATGATCACCGTTCCCGAGGTGCGCATGAGTCCCGATCTGCGGCTGGCGACGATCTATGTCATGCCGCTCGGCGGCCACGACGAGCAGCAAGTGATTGAGGCGCTGGAACAGAACAAGAGATACGTACGCGGCGAAATCGCGCGGCGCATTAACCTAAAATTCGCACCCGAGATACGCTTTCGCATTGACGAACGATTCGGCGAGGCGGAACGAATCGAGAAGCTTTTGCGAACGCCCGAGGTCCAACGCGATCTCGGCATCGACAAGGATGATTCATGAACAGGACGCGACGAGCCCCTCATGTGGCCGCCGCCGCTGCGGCGGAGCCGGGGCAGCGCCATCTTGCCGTTGCCGCACCGGAACGAGACGATTCCGGGATCGCGCTGCAAGCATCGCCCCCTTTCCCTATTCCTGACCCGCGCGGCGGAAGGGAATCTGCCGAGCAGCCGCGTTCTGGAACCAACGAACGCACGCAGGCAAAGACAAAAAAGCGCGACGTGCATGGCTGGATCGTGCTCGACAAGCCGGTCGGCATGACTTCGACGCATGCTGTGTCGGTGATCAAGCGCCTGTTATCCGCCAAGCGCGTGGGCCATGCCGGGACGCTCGATCCGCTGGCCTCCGGCTGTCTGCCCATTGCGCTCGGCGAAGCGACCAAGACCGTGCCATTCGTGGTCGACGGGCGCAAATCGTATCTGTTTACCATCCGCTGGGGCGAGGAGCGCGATACCGACGACGCCGAAGGTCGGATCGTGGCAACAAGCGAATTGCGTCCTGATGCGGCGGCGATCCGCACTCTGCTGCCGCGATTCACCGGAACGATCGAGCAGGTGCCGCCGCGTTATTCGGCTGTGAAAATCGCAGGCGAGCGCGCCTACGACCTGGCCCGCGACGGCGAAACCGTGGAACTCAAGCCGCGGGCCGTGGAAATCTATCGCCTGGAGTTGCGCGAAGTGCCCGACGTCGATCGCGCCGTCCTGGCGGCCGATTGCGGCAAAGGCACCTATGTGCGCTCGCTTGCTCGCGATCTCGGCCGCGAGCTTGGTTCGCTTGGTCACGTGTCGGCATTGCGTCGGGGCCGGGTCGGACCGTTCGGCGAAAACGACATGATTCCGCTGGAACAGATCGAGGCTTTATGCCATAGAGCGGGCGCCGGCGAGCCGATCCCAGACTTCGCCGACATGCTTCTGCCGATCGAGACCGCGCTGGACGACATCCCGGCGCTGGCCGTAAATCCGGCAGACGCGGCGAGGCTCAGGCGTGGCCAAGCCGTTTTGTTGCGCGGACGGGACGCGTCTATGTTGCGCGGCCTGGTTCAGGTTTCCTGTGGTGGCGAAATTGTAGCCATCGCCGAGGTAGACCGGGGCGAGATCGTCCCCAAGCGCGTGTTCAATTTGACCGGCATCGTTGGCCGAGCCGGCAGAAAGGTTAAGTGACGATGTCGATCGCGACCGCGCGCAAGGCGGAACTGATCAAGACGTATGCCCTCAAGTCCGGCGATACCGGCTCGCCCGAGGTCCAGGTGGCGCTCCTTTCGGAGCGGATCAACAACTTGACCGAGCACTTCAAGACTCACGTCAAGGATAATCACTCGCGGCGTGGTCTTCTGAAGCTGGTATCCCAGCGTCGGCAAATTCTCGACTATCTGCATCGCACCAATGCGGGGCGATACAAAGAGCTTATCGAACGGCTGGGGATCCGCCGTTAAGACCTGGGGCGGAATTTCCTCCACCTTGCCCTGCAATGCATCCGGGCGGGGTGATGTGAGGGCGCGGGAGCGCGTAAGGCGCCCGCTATTTGCCCGGCGGCAATGCTGCCGATTGTGGAACGGGCCATGGCCCGTTCGTAACCTTAGGGACGGTTCGAAGGCCATGGCAGGATCGCCGGACGCTCGCAGGCTTTACAGCAAAGCTGCGCCGACAGCGTCTCGCCGTCTTGCTTATGGCTTTCGCCCACCCCGCGAAAACATGAGAGCCAAACGAAATGTTCAATACGCATCGTGTGCAACTTGACTGGGCCGGTCGCAAGCTCACGCTGGAAACCGGCCGAATCGCGCGCCAAGCCGACGGCGCGGTGTTTGCCTCCTATGGCGACACTACCGTCATCGCTACCGTCGTTGCGGCAAAAGAGCCGAAGGAAGGCATCGATTTCCTGCCGCTGACCTGCAACTACCAGGAAAAATATTACGCAGCCGGCCGCATTCCCGGCGGCTATTTCAAGCGCGAGGCCCGACCGACCGAACGCGAGACGCTGGTCTCGCGACTGATCGATCGTCCCATCCGACCGCTGTTCGCCGACGGCTGGCGCTGCGATACGCAAGTCATCGTCACCGTGCTCTCGCACGATCTCGAGAACGATCCCGATATTCTGGCCATGGTCGCAGCATCCGCCGCACTGACGCTGTCGGGAGCTCCGTTCATGGGGCCGATCGGCGCCGCCCGCGTTGGCTTCATCAACAATGAATACGTGCTCAATCCGCAGATCGACGAGATGACGGAAAGCCGGCTCGACCTCGTCGTCGCCGGAACGCAAGACGCGGTCTTGATGGTGGAATCGGAAGCGCAGGAGCTTTCCGAAGACGTCATGCTCGGCGCTGTCATGTTCGGCCACCGTCACTTCCAACCGGTGATCGAGGCCATCATCCGGCTCGCCGAGAAGGCCGCCAAGGAACCGCGCGAGCTGAACGTGTCCGACAATGCGGCTCTGGAAAGCGAAATGCGCGGCGTGATCGAGACGGAGCTGCGGGCCGCCTACGCGATCCCCGACAAGATGCAGAGGCATAAGGCGGTCGACGCGGCGAAAGAGCGCGTGCTGGGGCATTTCTGTCCGCCCCAGATCGAGCATCCCAAATATCCGGAGCTTCAGGTTGCAAGCGTGTTCAAGGAACTCGAAGCCAAGATCGTGCGCTGGAATATTCTGGACACCGGTCATCGCATCGACGGCCGCGACATCAAAAGTGTGCGGCCGATCGTCTGCGAGGTCGGCGTGCTGCCGCGCACGCACGGCTCGGCGCTGTTCACGCGCGGGGAAACCCAGGCGCTGGTTGTTGCCACGCTCGGCACCGGTGAAGACGAACAATTCGTCGATGCGCTGCAGGGCACCTACAAGGAAACGTTCCTGCTGCATTACAATTTCCCGCCGTTTTCGGTCGGCGAGACCGGCCGGCTCGGCGCACCCGGCCGCCGCGAGATCGGCCACGGCAAGCTCGCGTGGCGCGCGATTCGCCCGGTATTGCCGCCGCATCACGAATTTCCCTATACGATCCGCGTGGTCTCCGAGATCATGGAGTCCAACGGCTCTTCCTCGATGGCGACCGTGTGCGGCACCTCGTTGTCGCTGATGGACGCCGGCGTGCCGATGAAGCGTCCGACGGCCGGCATTGCCATGGGCCTCATCAAGGAGAACGAGCGCTTTGCCGTTCTGTCCGACATTCTGGGCGACGAGGACCACCTCGGCGACATGGACTTCAAGGTTGCCGGCACCGAGCGTGGCGTAACGTCGCTGCAGATGGATATCAAGATCGCCGGCATCACCGAAGAGATCATGCGCATCGCTCTTGCGCAGGCGAAGGACGGCCGCATGCACATTCTCGGCGAGATGGGAAAGGCCATCAGCCAGCATCGCGCCGAACTCGGCGAACATGCGCCGCGCATCGAAGTGTTCTCCATCCCTGTCGACAAGATCCGCGAGGTGATCGGTTCCGGCGGCAAGGTGATCCGCGAGATCGTGGAGAAGACCGGGGCCAAGATCGACATCTCCGACGACGGCACCGTCAAGGTCGCTTCCGCCAAGGCCGAATCGATCAAGGCGGCGATCAACTGGATCAAATCGATCGCGTCGGAGCCCGAGGTTGGGCAGATTTACGACGGCACCGTCGTCAAGGTGATGGATTTCGGCGCCTTCGTGAACTTCTTCGGCGCCAAGGACGGCCTCGTGCATATCAGCCAGCTCGCGCCGCGCCGTGTGCAGAAGACATCCGACGTGGTCAAGGAAGGCGACAAAGTGAAGGTCAAACTGCTCGGCTTCGACGAGCGCGGCAAGGTACGGCTGTCGATGAAAGTCGTCGACCAGCAGACCGGCGAAGATCTCGAAGCCAAGCAGAAAGCGGAGGCCGAGCAGCAACGCGATACGGCCGCAAGCGGCGCGGCGGAGTAGCGACGAATCGGCGGCGCAGCGGTAGCGTCGCCGGTCCTGTTTTAGAGCAATATCCCAAAAAAGCCCGCCGCGAACTTAGTCGGCAACGACGGCAGACAGAGCTCCGGCCTGCTTCGGCTTGTTGAACACGACGAGCAGCGGCAGCACCGCGAGCGTGGCGATCATCAACAACTTGTAATCGTCCATGTAGGCGATGATCTGCGCCTGCCCGGTGATCACCGCGTCGAGTGCGGCGCGGCCGGCCGCCGTCAGCGGGCTCCAAAAATGCACGATGTTCGGATCGTCCAGCGCCCGGTTCACCGCGGTGACGTGCTGCGCGATTTCGGCGTGATTGATCTGCGTGTTGCGGACCAAAAGCGCGTTGACGACCGAGATACCGATGCTGGAACCGATGTTGCGGAACAGACTGTAGAGGCCGGCGCCTTCGGTACGCTCCTGCAACGGCAGGGTCGATAACGTGGCCGCGCTCAGGGGCACGAACAGAAAGCCGAGACCGAAACCCTGGACCATGGTGACGACGATGATCGTTTCCTGCGAAACGTCCGGTGTCCAACCGGTCATCTTGTAGTACGCCCACGCGGTGAGGCCGAGGCCGATGGCGAGCAGGACACGGATATCGGCGCGCCCGACCAGACGGCCGACGATCAACATCGAGGCCATGGTCCCGATACCGCGCGGCCCCATGATCAGACCGGCAGTGACAACCGGATAGTTCATCAGCCCCTGCAGGTACGGCGGCTGCAGCGCCATCGAAGCGTAGTAGGTGAGCCCGACGATGACGATGAAGATCATTCCGGCGGCGAAGTTGCGATCCCGGAACAGCGACGGACGAACGAATGGCCGCTCGGCAGTGAAGGTATGGACGATGAAGAGATAGAATGCGGAAGCTGCGACGATCGCCTCGATAACGATTTCGCCGGAACTGAACCAGTCCTTCTCCTGGCCGCGATCGAGCATGATCTGCAGCGCGGCGAGCGTAATGCTCAGCGTACCGAAGCCGAACCAGTCGAGTTTCCCTGACGGATCACGCGACTGCTCGGGCAGAAACATCAGGATGCCGAGGGAGTCGAGAATTCCGATCGGCAGATTGATGTAGAAGACGTAGCGCCACGAGTAATTCTCGGTCAGCCAGCCGCCAAGCACCGGGCCGAGCACCGGGCCGATCATCACCCCGATGCCGAACATCGCCATGGCAAAGCCCTGGCGCTCGCGCGGATAGATGGCAAACAACAGGGATTGCGAAATCGGCACCAACGCCGCACCGAAGGCGCCCTGCATGACGCGGAACACCACGATTTGATCCAGCGACTGCGCCATCCCGCACAGCACCGACGAGATCGTAAAGCCGCCGATGGAGGCGAGGAACAGCCGCTTGATACCGAATCGTCCGGCGAGAAATCCAGTCGGCGGCGTCATGATCGCCGCCGCAACGATGTAGGACGTCAGCACCCACTCGATCTGCTCGTAGCTCGCCGACATCGTGCCCTGCATGTAGGGGAGCGACACGTTGGCGATCGTGGTGTCGAGTGCCTGCATAAGCGTGGCCATGATGATGCAGGCGGTAATCGCGCCGCGATGGCCAACGATCTCTGCAGTGCCTTCGGCCGCCATGGAGCGTCCGCTAGAACAACGCTGTCAGAAAGTGTGGAAAGCCGCGCACATGACCGGTATCGACCGCAATCTCGACGCTCATTCCGGCGGCCAGCGGCGGCAGTGATTTATCGCTGGTATCGAGGCGAACGCGCATGGGGACGCGCTGCACGACCTTGACCCAGTTGCCGCTCGTGTTCTCCGCCGGCAGAAGCGAGAATTCCTGCGCTGCGGCCGGACTCACGCTCTCGACCGTGCCGTGCCATTCGCGGTCGGGATAGGTGTCGACCGTAACAGTGACGGGCTGTCCGGGCCGCACAAAGGTCAGGTCCGTCTCCTTGGGCTGCGCCTCGACCCAGACGTGCTCGGTATCGACCAGATAGAACGCCGTCGTTGACGCCGCGAGATATTTTCCCGGGGCGATTGCCGCCACGTCGGTGACGATCCCCGCGAACGGCGCCTTGATTACGGTGTCATCAAGCTCGCGCTGCGCTTCGTCGACTCGCGCTTGGGCCTGCAAATATTGCGGATGCTGCTTCACCGCGATGTTCGGATTGCCGCCGAGTTTTGCGAGCTGCACTTGCGCCTGCTGACGCAGCGATTCGAGCTTGCTCTTGTCGGTTTGCAGTGCGGACTCGCCTTGATCGTAAACGGCTTGCGAAACAGTGCCGCTGTGCAGCAGCATGACGTCGCGGTCGAAGTTGGTCTGGTCCAGAGTCACCTGTGCGTGCTGCGCCGCGACGTCGCTCAGCATGCGCCGATAATCCTGCTTCATCGCCTCAACGGTCAGGGCGGTCTGCGCCAGATCGGCCTTGGCGTTGTCGAGTGCGATCTGGAATTGGCGCGGATCGAGACGGTAGAGCACCTGGCCGGTCGTCACGCGCTGATTCTCTCGCACGTCCACGTCCTGGACGATTCCGGGCACGTCGGTTGAAATGCCGACCTTGTCGGCATCGACGTAGGCGTCATCCTCCGACACAATCTGGCCGCCGGTCACATACCAGTAGCCGCCAATAAGAAGCACCAGCGGCAACAGCGCGAACAAGCCCCAGCGCCTCCAGTTGGGCCGCTTGGCCCTGCGAACCTCGTCGGCTGCCCGGCTTTTGTTCTCGGCGTGCTGTTCCCGGGCAGGCGCCAGCGGCACCGGCCGCGGCGCCTCCGGGGCTTCATCGGTGATGGCCGGCGAGGGCTTGCGGAGAGGTTCAGCCATAGCGGCGTTCTCCCGCTGCATCCGCCGTGGCTCGCTGGTGGATCGCTTGGCGCAGATTTTCCTTCACCGTGCCGAGCTGGGCGACCATGCGCTCGATGCTCTCACGCTCGACGCCGGCAAGCGCGGTCGACATCAGTTCTTCGCCGAGTTCGCCAAGCCTTTCGAGCAGCGGGCGCGCCGCGGCAGTGAGAAATAGACGCTTGGCGCGGCGATCGATCGGGTCGGCACGCCGTTCAATGAGGCCCGACTCGCAAAGCTTGTCGAGAAGCCGCGTCAGCGAAATCGGCTGCAGGTCGAGCATCTCAGCTAGCTCCGACTGCTTGAGGCCTTCTGAACGATCAAGCCGGACCAGGACGACCCACTGCGCCCGCGTAATGCCGAACTGCGCGGCCTTTTGATCCGCGTAGGTCCGCAACATGCGAGCCACATCATTGAGAGAGAAGGCGAATTCCCGATTGAGAGAGAGCGGAAGCAAACCAGACTCCGTTGCAAGATATGGCTTTGGCGCCCAACAAGATGCAGCGCTAATATAAGCATGCTTATAATAAGAGAACTACGATTTTTTGCAATGCAGCAATGCATAGTCTGAGAGGAAAGCGCGTTTCCAGGACGTCACAGCCCAAGATCGGCAAAGGCCGCAACGTGATGGTCGGCCGAGGCCCGCGCAAAGCAGCAGAACACGACGCGCGCGATTCCGGACGCGCCCGCTAGTTCGCCAGCAACCGTTCCTACCGCGATGCGCGCCGCCCGGTCGGGCGGAAAGCGATAGACCCCGGTTGAAATTGCCGGAAAGGCAATCGACGAAAGCCGATGCGCTGCGCCGAGATCGAGGGCCGCCCGATAGCAAGAGGCCAACAGCTCTTCCTCGCCATGGCCGCCTCCGTTCCACACCGGGCCGACGACGTGAATGACATGCTTGGCCGGGAGCCGATACCCGCGCGTGATCTTTGCCGCGCCGGTCGCACAGCCGCCGAGCGCCTCGCACTCCGCGCGCAATTCGGGACCGGCCGCGCGATGGATCGCGCCATCGACGCCACCGCCGCCAAGGAGCGTGCGGTTCGCCGCATTCACGATTGCATCGAGCGCCAGCGTGGTGATGTCTGCGACGCAGATTTCCAGCCGGGCGGAGCCGATCTCGGCGACAAGCAGCGGCGCTACACTACTCATTGCGGCAATATATCACGCCCACTCGGCACGTACCTCCGCGCGCAGATCGACCGTGCTCTTTACCCCGATATCGTCGAAATGTTCATCAAGGAACCGTCGCGCCGCACGCCGACCGCTCACCCGCAACATTTCAAAGAAATCATAGTCGGTGGACAGTTTGCTGTGGGAATCGAAATGCGTGCCGAAGCGATCCAGCACGATACGATGCACGTTGATGCGCCGGTATTGGCCCGGCCCGAGACCGCGCGGCAGTTTTCCCTGATCGATCAAGCGGGCGACGAATTCGATGGCTCGGTATTCGGAAACAAGCGACGAGTTGAACGTGATTTCGTTGATCCGGTTCATGATCTCGCTCGAAGACATCGGCGTCTCCTGGCGCATCAGCGGGTTGATCTGGACCACGAGCACATCCTCGGTCTGTGTGCTGCCGAAAAACGGAAAGATCACCGGATTGCCGAGATAGCCGCCGTCCCAATACGGCACGCCGTCGATCGAAACCGCGCGGAACAAAAGTGGCAGGCAGGCGGAGGCCATTACCGCATCGGCCGTGATCTTGTCCCGTGAAAAGATACGAACGCGGCCCGTCTGCACGTTGGTCGCAGATATGAAAATCTGCAAATCGGTACAGGCGCGCAACGTTGCGAAATCGACAAAGCGCTCAATGAGGTCCTTCAGCGGATTGATATTGAGCGGATTGACGTCGTATGGCGAAAAATAATGCGACAGCGCATCGAACCAGGTCTGCACCGGCGTACCTTCCAGCGGCGTGAACGACAGGAGCCGCTCCAACGCCGTGCGCTGCAGGCTCGGCAGATTGCCGGTGCTCGAAGCCGCCCGCCAGAAGTCGGCGAGCCGCTTGCGCGCCTCCTCACGGCCGCCGCGAGCGAGGCCGTCGGCCAGCATGACAGCATTGACCGCGCCCGCCGACGTGCCAGAAATGCCCTCGATCGAAAGCCGCTCGTCCGTCAAGAGATGATCGAGTACGCCCCAGGTGAAGGCGCCGTGAGCGCCGCCACCCTGCAGCGCCAGATTGATGCGTTTGGTGGTGGCCGACGTTTTCGGCTCCGCTGCGCGGCCAGGCAAAATCGAGGTGAAGGGATTTTTCATGGACTCGTCATTCCCGGTCGCGGGTAGCGCGAACCCGGAATCCATAACCACAGGATAGTCGGGCTCGTGACAAAGCGAATCATCTGGAAACAGCGGTGATTATGGATTCCGGGCTCCTCGCTTCGCGAAGCCCCGGAATGACGACGCTCACTCTGCAGTCCAGCCGCCGTCGATCGAGAGATTGGCGCCGGTGATCGATTTTGCCGCGTCGGAGCAGAGATAGACGGCGAGATCGGCAACTTGCTCGACGGTGACGAATTCCTTGGTCGGCTGCGCGGCGAGCAACACGTCGCGCTTGACCTGCTCTGCGGTCATATTGCGCGCCTTCATGGTGTCGGGAATCTGCTTCTCGACCAGCGGCGTCCACACGTAGCCGGGGCTAATGCAGTTGCAGGTGATGCCGAAGGTCGCGACTTCGAGCGCTACGGTCTTGGTGAGACCCGCAAGCCCGTGCTTGGCCGAGACGTAAGCCACCTTGAACGGCGACGCGACCAGCGAATGCGCCGAGGCCGTGCTGATGATGCGGCCCCACTTGCGCGACTTCATCCCCGGTACCG
>JASHOR010000126.1 GCA_030041005.1 Xanthobacteraceae bacterium | reverse complement strand
GTCTATGCGTTCGACCGCGACGGCAATATCAAACTCTTGTTCAGAGGCTTGGCCACGAGCAGCGCCTCGATCAGCGGCATGGCCAGCGATCTGCAGGAGATGGTCTCCGGCGGCGGCGGCAGTTGGTGGCGGCGCATCTTCGGGTCGCTGTAGAGCGGGTTTCGATCGAAAGACGGGTTGCACCGCCTGCCGAAGGGCGGCGTGGTGCGGGCTGTACGGCGAATTATTTGTTCCCGATCCCAATGGGCAGCAATTCGACCCGGCCTGCAAAACTCGGCTCGGCTTGCAGTCCCCCTATCAAAACACCTGTCAAAACACCTGTGTCAGCACGTGGAAGGTGCAGAAGGAGAGCAGAATCGAAGAGGGCATCTCAAGCTCCAGCGGGGCGACGAAGCAATCCAAAATTTGATTTTTTCGGCGCTGGATTGCCTCGTGGAGCCTGTCATCGGACCGCGCGACTTCGCACGGGTCCGTTGGCTCGCAATGACGAGTCAATTTGATCGGACTCTGCACTCATTGGCGCGCCCTACGGGAATCGAACCCGTGTTTCCGCCGTGAAAGGGCGATGTCCTAGACCGCTAGACGAAGGGCGCGCGACCGGCGCGAGGCAGGCGCGGTCGATAACGGCGCGCGACATATAAAGAGGTTCGCCACGGCCGGCAAGCAAGTGTCCGGATCGAAACGGGCGAGCAGGCGCCGCGGCGCTAGTCCAAGCCGACTCTACGGTGGGGTGCGATCGGGGCTGCGCCGATCAGGCTGCGCCGATCGGAGCGGTCCGATCAGGGCTGCGCCAATCACCATCACCATTGGCCGGTATTCGGCATGGAGGTCCAGGGCTCCTTCGGCGGCAGGGCTGCGCCTTTCTGCAGAAGCTCGATCGAGTGCCTGTCGGGCGAGCGCACGAAGGCCATGGTGCCGTCGCGCGGCGGCCGGTTGATGGTCACGCCGGCCTTCATCAACCGCTCGCACAGCGCATAGATGTCGTCGACCTCGTAGGCGAGGTGGCCGAAGTAGCGCGCCTCGCCGTAGTCCTCGGTGTTCCAGTTGTAGGTCAGTTCGACCAGCGGCGCCTGCCGCGTCGCCGGTCCCTTGGCGACCAGTTCGCCGTCGCCGGGGGCGGCGAGAAAGACCAGCGTGAACTTGTTCTTCTCGTCAACCCGGCGGCGGACCTCGGTCAGGCCAAGCTTGTTGCAATAGAAATCGAGTGCCGCGTCGAGATTGCGTACGCGCAGCATCGTGTGCAGATATCGCATGATGAAACCTCCGCTAGGCCCGCCGGGCGATCGGTCCGGCTCACGTCTTCCGGCTCACGTCTGATGTGCGGCGGACCCAGGTCATGATCGCTCCCGACCCTGGCACTGCCACCGCACGCCTTGACCGGATGATACACGAGGCGAGCGTCATCGTTCCATTCACCGGGGCCGGCATCTCCACCGAATGCGGCATTCCCGATTTTCGTTCCCCCGGCGGACTGTGGACCAGGCACGCACCGATCCCGTTCGACGAATTCCTGGCGAGCCAGGAGGCGCGCAACGAGTCCTGGCGCCGTCGCTTCGCCATGAACAGCCAATTCGGCGAGGCCAGGCCGGGCCGCGGACATCGCGCGCTCGCCAGCCTCTACCGCGCCGGCAAGGTGCCGGCCGTGATTACGCAGAATATCGACAATCTGCACCAAGCCTCTGGCTTCGCGTCCGAACACGTCGTCGAACTGCACGGCAATACCACCTACGCGTTTTGCCTCGACTGCGAGACCCGCTATGAACTGTCCTGGGTGAGGGAGCGGATGGAGGCGGGCAACGGTTGCGCTCCCGATTGTCGGGCCTGCGGCGGGTACATCAAGACCGCGACCATATCGTTCGGGCAGGCCATGCCGGAGGACGCCATGCGCCGCGCCCGCGAGCTGACGCTGAGCTGCAACCTCTTTCTCGCCATCGGCTCCTCGCTGGTGGTCTGGCCGGCGGCCGGATTCCCGATGCTGGCAAAGCGCAACGGCGCGCGGCTCGTCATCATCAATCGGGAGCCTACGGAGTTCGACGCGTTGGCCGATCTGGTTGTGCACCAGGACATCGGCACCGCGCTCGAACCCTTTATCGCGCACTGACTTCCTCACCGCTCATCCACCATTGTGCACAGGCTATGACGCTTTTGGAGCAGTGTTGTAATTTTGTCCTTTCCCACTGGACCGCGGGTGTTATCCTCGTTTCAAGAGATTCGAGAAGCGCCCGTCGGGCGCCGAGAAAGAGCGTGGCGGCCACGGCGTCATGGCGGCGGACGGTTTCGAACCAAAATCCACCAGCCCGGAATTGGCGGTTGACCTTGACCTTGCCAACGAGGCCGCGGCAAGCGTCATCGAGCTTTCCGGCGTCATCAAATGGTTCGACGTCGCCAAGGGATATGGCTTCATCGTCCCGGACAACGGCATGGCGGACGTGCTGCTGCACGTCACCGTGTTGCGTCGCGATGGCTATCAGACCGCTTATGAGGGGGCGCGCGTGATCTGCGAGGCGCTGGCCCGCCCGAAAGGCCTGCAGGCCTTCCGCGTCATCTCCATGGACGAATCGACGGCCATTCATCCGGCGCAGATGCCGCCGCCGCGAACTCATGTTACCGTGACTCCGACGAGCGGTCTCGAACGGGCACAGGTCAAATGGTTCAATCGTCTTCGTGGTTTCGGTTTTCTCACGCGCGGCGAGGGTACGCCGGACATTTTCGTCCATATGGAGACGCTGCGGCGCTTTGGAATCACCGAGCTGCGGCCCGGCCAATTCGTGCTGGTGCGCTACGGCCCCGGGCCGAAAGGGATGATGGCAGCCGAGGTGCGGCCCGAGGCGGGTCCGCTCGGCCCGGCGTCCCACTAGGCCGATCAGCCGGCGCCGCCGGCGTTTCGTTGCGCGTCGCGGTGGTGGCCCTGCTCGTCATGCTTTTTGCCGCGATTACCCCCTTGGGGCCGGCCAAGGCCGCCGGAACGGCGACCATCGAGATCGTCTCCAAGACCGGCGTGCATGCCTTCGATGTCGAGCTGGCGACAAATGACGTGGAGCGCGAGCGCGGCCTCATGTTCCGCAAGTCGCTGCCTGAAGGCCATGGCATGCTGTTCGACTTCAAGCACGACATGCCGGTGTCGTTCTGGATGCACAATACCTACATCCCGCTCGACATGTTCTTTATCGCCGGCAACGGACGCATCATGCATATCGTCGAAAATGCCAAACCGATGTCGGATACGCTTATTCCGTCGGAATATCCGGTGCGCGCGGTGCTCGAAGTGATCGCCGGCACCGCGGAGAAGCTCGACATAGCGGTCGGCGACCGGGTCACCGGATCGATCTTCGGCAACGGCGGCTGAGCCGGGGAAGCTCGCTTGCTGGCGGCCGACGAATTATATATCTCGACGGGCGACCGGCGGGGTATAGCGCAGCCTGGTAGCGCGGCAGTTTTGGGTACTGCAGGTCGCAGGTTCAAATCCTGCTGCCCCGACCAGCCAAGTCCTTCTTCTTGCCGGACCTGAAAGATTGGGAGAACAGCGGCCCATGACCGCCCGCATTTACAAGCCGGCACGCACGGCCATGCAGGCCGGCACCGGCAACACCAAGGAATGGGTGCTCAACTACGAGCCCGAGCAGCCGCCCGTCGTCGAGCCGCTCATGGGCTGGACCAGTTCGGGGGACATGAAGCAGGAGGTGCAGCTTCGCTTCGACACCAAGGAGGAGGCGATCGCCTATTGCGAGCGCGAGGGCATCGCCTACCAGGTGTTTGACAGCAAGCCGCCCGGCAAGCGCCCGCGCATCTCCTATTCGGACAACTTCGCTGCGGGCCGCCGCGGCGCCTGGACGCATTAGCGCGCAATCGATTCATAAGAGCGCAATCGATTCATATTGAATCGATTGACGCTCTGACATTTTGTTGAAGCATGATCTTCTCGGAAGACCGGTTTCCGCTTTTCCGGATCGTGCTGGCCGGGCTGCGCGCTCGTCCCTTGGGCCCGTTCGATGCGCCATGCGCGCCGGCTGCCCGGCCGCCGGCACCGCGTCACGCCCGTCGTCGTTCGAGCGGGCGCCCTGCGGCGGCTGCGGGCTGGCTCGGTCTTGGCGAACCGGCGCGCTGACGAAGCAGCGACAGGAAACGTTCCTCCGGCATCGGCTGGCCGAGCAGGAATCCCTGTCCGTAGTCGCACCCCATGCTGACCAGAGCCATCGCGTCGGCCGCCTTCTCGATGCCGATGGCGACCGCAATCGAGCCGAAATTGTGGGCGAGGTCGATGACGGTCTTGCACAGGGGCGCGTTGACCTTGTCGGTGCCGCAGTCGGCGACGAAGGCGCGATCAAGCTTCAGTTCGGCGAACGGCAGCTCCTTGAGCCGCACCAGCGACGAATAGCCCCGGCCGAAATCGTCGATCGCAAGTTTGACGTCGAGCGGCTGCAATTGCTTGGTGAGTTCGCTGGCGAGCTTGAGATCGGTGACGATCTGCTCTTCGGTCACGTCGATGATCATGCCGGGCCACTTGTCGAAGTGCGGCCGGTATTTCTGCACGATATCGGCGACCGCGATCTTGACCAATGCGTTGACCGGGATGTTGACGGCAAGCCGCAGCGTCACTCCGAGCTTGGCGAAATTCATTCCGGCACGCAGCGACCGCTCCAGCGCCAGTTCCGACAGCGCGGTCAGGCCCGGCTCCGTCGCGCCCGGCATGAACGCCGCCGGCGTCAGCACGCCGTGAACCGGATGGCGGACACGGGCGAATGCCTCGGCGCCGACGAGCTGCTTCTTGCGAAGGTCGATCTTCGGCTGGTACCAGAATTCGATCCAGTCCTGCTTGAGAGCCTCGTCGAGGTCGACGCGACCGGCGACCGCCGGCGGTTGACCGAGCTTGAGCTCCTGCAGAATCTTGACGATGACGCCGGTCTCGAACGGCTTCTTGAGCGGGTCCAGCATCAGCAGCCGGTGCTGATCGCCGATGGCCTTGACGTGCGCGAGCACGGCTGCGCCGCGGTTCGACATCAGTTGCACGTAGCCGCTGTAGCCGCGCTGGCCGAGCGCCACCACGCAGCCGATGGCCTCGGCCGAGTCGAGCGCGATATTGAGGAAGACCGCGTCGGGGATGCGCTGCTGCTGGCGCGAGAAAGCCACGATCAGGCTCGGGCCGTCGGCGAATTCCTCGGTGTCGATGCCGGCGCCGTGCATGATCAGCGACATGAAATGTCGGATGCTGGCGTCAGAATCGACGACAAAACACAGCGGCGTGCGCGGCGTGCCGGAGATCGGCGGCGCTGCGGCGGCTGCCGGCTGCGCGGAGCTTGCAGTCATAATCAGGGCCCGTACCCCCGCCGTCGCGGGAAACCTGCATCATTGGCGGAAATCCTTAACCTTGAGTTTCGCCGCGATCGTTGCCGGCGCTCGCCACCGCCGCCCGGAACATCGCGGCCGGTCGTCGCGTTGCTCCCTCCAAGCCGTGCGCCGGCCCGACACATGCCCCAACACAAGGCCCAACACATGCAACGGACGCCGACGGGGGGTGCGCGGCGAAGGCGTTGTGGAGGACAAATGCTGCCTGCTAACCTGCGCTGAAAGTGCTGCTGCGGCTGCCGTCGCGCGGCCGCCCTACCGAAATCATGGATCGCGGGAGACGAACATGCCGAAAAAGGAGTCCAGGCCGAACCTCGATCGCCGTAAATTTCTCGCCGCGGCGGCGGCGGCCGGTGCGGGCGGGGCGGTCACACCCGGCATGGCCGCCACGACGGCGGCGCCGGCGCCGCAGCCGCCGAACGTACCGGCGGTGCGGCCGCCGAACGAACACGTGGCGGCGGCCGAGACCGACATTCCCAATATCCCTCCCTATTCCACCGAGCATCGTCGGCCCGGCTCCGACTTCATGGTCGACGTGATCAAGACGCTGCAGATCAAATACCTGCCTTCCAATCCCGCATCGAGCTACCGCGCGCTGCACGAATCCTTGATCGACTACGGCAAGAACACCATGCCGGAGTTCCTCACCTGCACCCACGAGGAAGTCGGCGTCGGCATCGCGCACGGCTATTTCAAGATCGCCAACAAGCCGCTGATGACCACCTGCCACGGCACCGTCGGCCTGATGCACGCCACGATGAACATCTACAATGCGTTCTGCGATCATGCGCCGGTGATCGTGATCGCCGGCAACGATCTCGATGCCGCCTATCGGCCTCCCGGCGTGCCGACGATCCATTCGGCGCAGGACATCAACGCCATCGTCCGCGATTTCACGAAATGGGACGACACGCCGGTGTCGGCCGAGCATTTTGCCCAATCGTTCGTGCGCGCCTATCAGATCGCCACGACGGCGCCGTACGGACCGGTCGTGCTTTCGCTCGACGACGGGCTGGCGCAGGAGCCGATCAGGAATTTCGGCCAGCCGCTGTACATTCCGAAATACGTGCCGACCGCGCCGCCGGCGGGCGAATTGAGCGCCGTGCGCGAGGC
>JASHOR010000125.1 GCA_030041005.1 Xanthobacteraceae bacterium | reverse complement strand
CAAAACCGACGCCTTCAACGCGGATCGCGGCAAGATCTACACCACTATCGGCACCTCATCCGATACGCTGTCCTTCAGCACTTTCAACGAGCTGCCGCAGGGCGCCAACGCGCCGGTCGAAAAAATCATGCTGCAGTTGCCGGGCGTGTCGCAGGATTCGGCGGCAAGCGGTCTCCTGCATGTGCGCAACGATCACGCCAACGTCCAATATCGCATCAACGGCGTGATGCTGCCGGACGGGGTCACCGGCTTTGGCAGCATTTTCGACGCCGACTATATTGGCAGCATGACGCTTACGGTCGGAGCGCTGCCGGCCGAATACGGCATGCGCACCGTGGGCTTGATGGACCTCACCACGCGGGCCGACGTCTTCAACAACAGCGGCACCGTCGGCATCTACGGCGGCTCATTCGGCCAGCTCACGCCCTATTTCAACTATGGCGGCACCTTCGGCAGTAACTGCACGACGGCGACGCCGGCGCCGGGAACGCAGGCGCTGCCGGGCACCGACTGCTTCGGCGGCGTGCAATATTTCTTCGCCGGCCGCTACCTGCAGACCGATGAAGGTATCGAAAACCCCACCTCGTCGTATTTTCCCATCCACGACTTCTCGCAGCAGGAACGCGGCTTCGCCTATATGTCGACCTTCATCGACCCGACCACGCGTCTGAGCCTGATCGCGGGGACGTCGAACAATCAGTTTCAGATTCCCAACAATCCCGGCCAGGCGGTCGCGCCGGAGTTCCCCACGGCCAGCTTTAATTCGGCCCTTCTCAACGAAAATCAGTCTGAGTTCACCCAATACGCCGTGCTCGCCTTGCAGAAATCGGTCGGCGGTTTCGACGGGCAATTGTCCTATTTCACGCGCTACAACCAGCTGCAATTCAGTCCCGATTGGACCGGCGATCTGTTGCTCAACGGTGTCGCCTCGGCGGTCACGCGGGAGTCCTACACCAACGGACTGCAGGGCGACGGCTCCTACGAGCTCAATCCGTGGCACACGCTGCGCTCCGGCTTCACCTTCAGCGGCGAACAGACAGCCGTCGGCAATACGTCGCTCGTCGTTCCGTGCACGCTCTGCGACGGCAGCGATACCGGGGCGCCGCAAACGATCGTGCAAAATACCGGCATCACCGGCTATCTCGCCGGCGTCTACCTTCAGGACGAGTGGAAGCTGACCAACCAGCTCACCATGAATTACGGCGCGCGCTTCGACCAGATGTGGGAATACGTCGACGCCGCTCAATTGAGCCCGCGCATCAGCTTCACCTACAAGCCGTTCAAGTACACCACCTTCCACGCCGGCTACGCTCGCTATTTCACCCCGCCGGTGCTGGTCGAGGCTGCACCGGCGAACATCGCGCTGTTCAACGGCACGACAGGAGCATCGACCACGCCGGGAACGAGCCCCGTGCTGCCCGAGCGCTCGAACTATTTCGACGTGGGTGTCGATCAGAAAATTCCGCTCGGCTGCGTATCCACCACGGCGCCCAATTGCAGCATGCTCGATCTCGGCATCGACGCCTACTACAAGCAGGCGAAGGACCTCATCGACAACGGCAACTTTGGCCAGGCGCTGGTGCTCAGCGCCTTCAACTACGCCAAGGGCATCACCCAAGGCGTCGAGTTCAGCGCCAAATACTACAGCGGCAATCTGCAGGCCTACGCCAACCTCGCCGTCGGCCAGGAGAAGGCAACTGACGTCGTTTCAAACCAATATCTGTTCGACAATACCGTGCCACTGGCGGATCTCGGCGGCGAGACGCTGCAGCAATACGTCGACTCGCACTGGATCTACACCGATCACAATCAGCTTGTGACCGGTTCGGCCGGCGTGTCGTACCTATGGCATGGCACGCGCTATTCGGCCGATCTGATCTACGGCTCGGGCTTGCGCACCGGCGATGCCAACATCGACAGCGAACCGCCGTATGCGCAGGTCAATGTCGGAGCTTCGCACGAATTCGCCATGCCGGACGGCAAGCCGATCACCGTGCGCCTCGATGTCGTCAACCTGTTCGACACGATCTATCAAATCAGAAGCGGCACCGGCATTGGGGTCTTCGCTCCGCAATATGGCCCACGCCGCGGCTATTACCTCGGGGTGTCGAAGAAGATCTGAGGTCAGGAGAATGCAATGCGGTTGACGGTCTGCTTTCCCGCGGCGCAAAAGCGCGCGGGCACGCACCTTTAGCATGCGCTTGATCGCGACCCTTGACCGAGCCGCGCGGTCAAGCGCAACATGTTGGAAAGACAGGCAGTTTTTGTTTGTTCTAATGTGAAAGTACGGCGCATTTCGGCGCCGAGCAGGTCGGCAACACCAATGCTTCGAACGACAGGATGCGAATTTACGATGCGGCGCAAACTTCATCGCGTCACATTTGGCCGCCAAACAATTCCGCCGCGTTAGAGCGCGCGCGGGCCAACGTTTCAGCAAGGACAGGACAGGGAAATCGCAAATGCAAATCGATCGGCGGCAGGCGCAAACAGCGGGCCGGGCCCGTGGCCATTGGCTCTTGCGTCCACTTGGCCGCGCGCTGGTTGCCGCCGGGCTCTTGATCTCGACTGCCTTGCTGCACGTGGCGATGGCCCAGAACGGGCCTGCGGCGTTGGCTCCGGTCCCTTCAGCCGCTGCGCCGGCTGCGCAACCGGCGGCGCCAGCCGTACGACAGCCCGCCGCGATCACACCATCGACGATGCCGGCACCGTCCGCAGCACCGGCCGCCAACTCCGGCACGCCACAAACGCCTGCGATCGCTCCCGGCACGCCAAACCCGCCGAGCAACGCGGCCGATGGAGCGAACGCGGGCGCTGCCAATCCGCCGCCGGGCGAGCCTTCGGTCAGCGGCGAACTCCTGCCGCAGAAGCTTTCATTCGAACGCATGTTCCTCGACGCCGATCGCGTCGTGAAAGCGGTGATGATCGGCCTGGCGCTGGCCTCGCTGATAAGCTGGACGGTGTTCATCGCCAAAACGCTGGAATTGCGTCGAGCGCGTGCCAGGGCCCGGCGCGGCCTGCGCGTTCTCGTCGAGGCGGCGACGTTCGGGCAGGCGCACGACAAATTGCGCGAGGGCAAGACTCCGGTGGCGCGACTGGTCCAGGCCGCGGCGCAGGAGATCCGGCTCTCCGTCAATGCCCACGGCGACGGGCTCAAGGAGCGCATCGCCTTGCAGCTCGAACGGCTGGAAATGGCGAATGCGCGACAAATCTCGCGCGGCACCGGCGTTCTCGCCACGATCGGCTCGACCGCGGTCTTTGTCGGACTGTTCGGCACGGTCTGGGGCATCATGAACAGCTTCATCGGCATCTCCAACGCGCATACGACGAATCTCGCGGTGGTGGCGCCGGGCATCGCGCAGGCGTTGCTGGCAACAGCGATGGGGCTGATCGCCGCCATTCCGGCGGTCGTGATCTATAACGCGCTGACGCGGCAGACGGTCCACTATCGCGCGCTGCTTGGCGACGCCTCGGCGCAGATCGTCCGCCTGGTCAGCCGCGATCTCGACCGCGCCGGAATGCCGGTCGCCCAGGCCGCGGAATGAGTCAGGCGATGGAAGCCGGCGGAGTACCCAGGTAAAGCGCCGATCATGGCCATTCGTCTCCAGCATGGTGAGGACGACCTCACCGAGATGCATGACATCAACGTCACGCCGTTCATCGACGTGATGCTGGTGCTCTTGATCATCTTCATGGTCGCGGCGCCGCTTGCCACCGTCGACGTGCCGGTCGATCTGCCGTCGTCGAACGCGCAGCAGCAGCCGCGCCCCACCAAGCCGATCTTTTTGACCATCAAGGCCGACCACAGCCTGGCCATCGGCGACGAACCGGTCGCCGCGGGCGGCCTGGTGGCCGCGCTCGATCAGGCGACCGGGTCGAACAAGCAGGAACGGATCTTTTTGCGCGCCGACCGTTCGGTGCCTTACGGCGACGTCATGCTGGTGTTGAACGCGCTCCGCTCGGCGAATTATCTCAAGGTCGCTCTGATCGGCCTTGAGATGCGGGATACGCAATGACGGCGGCGCGTCCATCATACTGGTTCGAGGACGAGGGTCCGCGCAATCTCGGACGCTGGTCGCTGGCGGCGGCGATCGTCCTGTGCGCGCATGCCGCAGCCGTCGCCGCCTATCTGTGGCTTTGGCATCCGCCGGATGAGAACATAGGCGACGAGACGCCGATCATCTCCCTCGAACTGACGGCGCCGCAGATCGATCAGGTGCAGCAGGCCAAGGTCGACGAGAAACCCGTGCCGCCGAAGCAGACCTCGCCGGACGCCGTTGTGCCGCGGCCGAAGCCTCCTCCGAAAGTCGTGCAGACCAGTCCCGCTCCGCGCACGACCGTGCACGAGGTGGCGAGCGCACCGCGCATCGATCCGTCCTGGGTCTCGCTTCTTCTCAAGCATTTGCAGGAATTCAAGAACTATCCGCTGGACGCGCGCCGGCGAAACGAGCAAGGCGTGGTGCTGCTCGCCTTCAGCATCGACCGCAACGGTCACGTGGTCTCGCGTCAAATTGTCAAGAGCTCCGGCTATCGCGACCTCGACGACGAAGTGCTGGCTCTGGTCGAACGGGCCCAGCCGATGCCCGCATTCCCACCGAGCATGACCGAAGCGCAGCTCAACTTGACGGTTCCGATCCGCTTTTCGCTGCGCTAATGATCCTGCCCCGCGTCGGGGGAATGTGCCGCGGCCAGACCGGGCGCTGGTCGCGTCCTCGTTACGCTCCGCGAGATCAATGGCGCCCAACCGGAGGACTGCATGCGTACCAAACCGAGCCTGACACTGGCCGACGTGAAGACAATGCTGGCGGCGAGCGAGGCCAAGGCCACCGCGAATAAATGGGCCGTGGCGATTTCGATCGTCGACGAGGGCGGCTTCCTGCTCGGCTTTGCGCGCATGGACGGTGCCCCCGTCATCACTGCCGAAGCATCGTTGGGCAAGGCGCGCACCTCGGCGCTGACCAAGCGACCGAGCAAATTCTTCGAGGATTTCGTCAAGCAGCGTCCGGCGTTTGTCAGCTTTCCCGCCGGCCTTCTCATCCAGGGCGCGGTGCCGATCGTGCATCAGGGCGAATGCGTCGGCGCCATCGGCGTGTCGGGCGTGCAATCGCATGAGGACGAGCAGATCGCACAGGCGGGAATCAACGCGCTCTAGATTCCTTTTGTGGAGCATGATCTTTTCA
>JASHOR010000124.1 GCA_030041005.1 Xanthobacteraceae bacterium | reverse complement strand
AAGACGTACTTGGCCACACTCGGGAGATCCGACTTTGGTCTCCTCCCACACGAAGTTGTCGGGTGCGCCCTTCTTGTAGATTACCGCCGCCATTCCCATGATGCGTTCCTCCTGTCAGCGCATTCTTGCTGCGAGGTTCGCAATTGTCTCGCGCGAACAGTTCGATCCATGCCAAACTGTTTTCGATTGATATGCTTCCGGTATCAGCGATAGGGTTAAGGATGGTCGCGGCGGCAAATCTGGTGGAAGTGGCCGCTCTCGTGGGAGACACTGCGCGAGCGACCATGCTTAATGCCCTTATGGGCGGCCAGTCGCTGACGGCCACGGAGCTTGCTTACTGCGCCAATGTCTCTCGCGCGACGGCGAGCGGCCACCTGAGCAAACTGGTTTCCGCGCGGCTTTTGACTGTCACTCGCAATCGCCGCTTCAGCTATTATCGGATCGCGTCCCCGCTGGTTGCGGCAATGCTGGAGAGCCTCAAGGTCGTCGCCGCCATAGAGGTACCGCCCCGCCGTCAGCCGCGGTCAGCGAACGACGATGCGCTCCGTTTTGCCCGAAGTTGCTACGATCATCTGGCTGGCCAGTTAGGGGTCGCTGTTACTGATGCACTTGTAGCCATGGGGCACATCGTACTCACTGATGAAGGCGGTGAAGTCACATCTTCGGGCGGGCGTTTCCTTTCCGCGTTCGGCGCTGATCTGAGGTCGCGGACCCGGCGGATATTCTGCCAGCCTTGTCTCGACTGGAGCGAGCGTCGCTATCACATCAAGGGGCTCGTTGGGGCCCGGATTTTGGATCGTCTATTCGAACTCGGATGGCTCAAACGTGTGTCGGACAGCCGGGCGCTCCAACTAACGTCGTCGGGAAGGGCGGGATTGTCCGAAAACTTCCAGATCGAGATCAACGACGAGGGTGTTCTGAGTGGTCGGATATACGATACACCACGCTTAACAGTGTAAGCCGAGCGAACGCAATCTGGCGCAATGCTGCGGGGTCGCCGTTTGCACTGTTTGACGATTCTGGGTCGGCCGTCGTGTGGTCTGACGCCGAGAAAGGTTGCTGCTTTTCCTGCAGTGCGAAGTGAAGCGATTGGCGCCTCACGTCGATTCCACACGGGCTCTTTGACTTCCGTTGGTGGGGCAATAAGCGACATCGCGGTATTGCGCCAAAATGACGTTCGTGACCGTTTCGACCATTGCGGCCCCGAGATTTTCAAGCAAAAGACCTGATGCCAACGCCATCCGGCCCCAGCAGGACGCTTTGACCGTCAAGCAATCAAATGCTTGGAGAAAAAAGCAACTAAACGCGCGTGCGCAGTGTTTCGACTTTCGCACTTAAAACCATGCCCCTCGCCCGGATAATAATATATTTCGGGATCACGGCCGGATGACCGCAATCTGGCTTCCAGTCGTCGCGTGCACTCGACGCTCCAGACCTGATCATTTTCTCCATGACTGAGGAAAACGGGACCGGAGTATCGTTCAAGTTCAATCGGCGTCGTCGGGGTGAGCCCCTCGGAGCTGCCGCGCCAACGCCAAGCGCGTTTTGACGGGTCCCAAGTTTCCCGTTCCTTCGGATGCCATTCGCCCGCGATAAATGCGCCGGCGATCGTGTCGGACGGGGAATGCGCCGCCACCGCGTCGGGAAGGCCGGCCATTGCGTCGCGCGCCATCAAACTGGTCAGGAGGATGGCGTGTTCAGCGCCGCGCGAAACGCCGTAAAGTCCGACCTTGCCAGACGCCGTGGGGTGCTCACGCAGCCACTGCATTGCAGCAGCGGTCTCGCCCAACTCGACGTCATGAATATCGCCGGCATGCCAGCCATTGCCCCCTTTGCTGTATGGATACGGGAATGTGACGAACCCTTTCATCGCGAGAACCAATGCCAGCCAGGACGTCCAACCGGAAAAGCCTCCTTCACTGCCGTGCAAGAGGAGAATGCCCGGACTTCGCTCTGCTCCTTTGGGCACATGAAGGCACGCACCCTTTAGCGCAGGTCGGAGTTCAACGTCATACGCCATGTCCGCTGCCCTTTGCCGGGCCTGCTATCCAATGGGCCATTGTGAGAGCGCTCAGATAGCCATTGCACCCAGGCATCTCCGGCCGCGCAACCCTTATTCTTCCTCTCGCAGCGACGATACTGATGCCCTAGTGTCCCGATTCCGAAGTTCGCATCATTATGCGGCACCCTCGTTTGCAAACTTCGGAATCGAAGGACACTCACAACTTATTGGATCTAGTGTGGCTTTGGTTCAGAACTCCGCATGACGAGGTCGCGGCAGGAATGATGTGGACTTCTGAACCAAAGCCACACTAGTTCGAAGGGGCAGCGCCGCGCAGGGAGAATGGCCCGGTGAAAGTCGCAATCGTCAATCTGGGCGCTATCGTTTCCGGGGATTGGCGCTCGCCCCTTGTTCCCGGCGATACCATTCTCAGTGAGGGCGAGCGCATCGCCCAGATCGGGACCGCCGCCGCCGCGGCCGTGGAAGGCGCGGATGTGGTGATCGACGCCGGCGGCATGACGGCGATTCCCGGCCTCATCGACTCCCACGTACACATCACCTTCGGCGACTACACGCCGCGCCAGCGCACCGTCGGCTTTCTCGAAAGCTACGTGCACGGCGGCACCACGACGGCGATCTCGGCCTCGGAAGTGCATGTGCCGGGACGTCCGAGCGATCCGGAAGGCGTCAAGGCGCTGGCGCTCGCGGCGCAGCGCTGCTTCCTCACCTTCCGGCCTGGCGGCATGCGGGTCTTGGCGGGTTCGGTCATCCTCGAGCCGGGGCTGAAGGCGGCGGACTTCGTCGAACTGGCCGTCAACGGCGTCAGGCTGGCCAAAGCCGGCTTCGGCGCGGTGAAAACGCCTTACGATTACGTACCGCTGGTGCGCGACGCCAAGGCGGCCGGGCTGATCACCACCTGCCACACCGGCGGCGCCTCGATCCCCGGTTCCGGTGCGATCACCGGCGATCATCTGCTCGCGATGCGCCCGCACGTCTCGTTCCATATCAACGGCGGACCGACGGCAATGCCGGACCGCGATTTCGAGCGCGTCATCACGGAGAGCGACATCGCCTTGCAGGTCTGCACGGCGGGCAATCTGCGCACCACGCTGCTCTGTGCCCGTCTTGCCGAACAGCACGGCGCCTTCGACCGCTTCATCATCGCCACCGATACGCCGACCGGGTCCGGCATCATGCCGCTCGGAATGCTCTACACGATCGCGCATTGCGCGAGCTTGACCGACATGCCGGCGGAGAAATTCGTCTGCGCGGCGACCGGCAACAATGCCCGCGTCTACGGCCTCGATGCGGGAATGCTGGCGCCCGGACATGCCGCCGACATCGTGCTGATCGATGCTCCCGACGGCGGCACGCAGGCAACCGCGCTTGCCGCCATCAAGCACGGCGACATCGCGGCCGTCGGCGCCGTGATCACCGCCGGCGTGCCGCGCTTCGTCGGCAGGAGCCGCAATACGCCGCCCACGACGCGCAAGGCGCGCGTCGTGCGCTCTGCGGTCAGGCAGGATTTTTCCGGACATTAGGCCGGGCGACGACGATGAACGAGCAGGCGACAGCGCAGAAGAATGGCCGGCTGGCTGCAGCCGCCGAACACCTCCGCAACGTCGGACGCGACGGTCTTATTGCCGCGAGCAACGGCCTCAACAATTTCCTGGAATCGAACGCGGTCTACGTTCTGTCCGGCGTGCGCCCGATCGGCGAGAGCGCCGTCGTGCTCGATCGCGCGGGACAATCGACGCTGATCGTCACTCCGGCTTGGGACGGCGAGCGCGCGGCCTCGCTGTCGTCGACCGACGACACGCTGGCGACGGACGACCTCGCCACGGCGCTGGCGGGTGCCGTCGCCAAGCATCGCCTCGACATGTCACAGAGCTTGTCGGTCGGACTGTCGTTGCTCGGCCAAGGCCTGGTCGGACGGATCGGCGCGGCGCTTGGCGCGCTGCCGCCGGCCGCCGACGAATTGGCGCGCGATCTTGCGCGCACTCGCAACGCCGAGGAACTGGCCGCGATGGAACGCGCCACCTGGATTGCCGAACGCGGCTACGAGCGGCTGCTCGAATTTGCACGTCCGGGTCTGCGCGAGTTCGAGCTTGCCGCCGAACTCTATTGCTTCACCAAGAAGCTTGGCGCCGAAGACAATTTCCTGCTGCTCAGCGCCTCGCAGCACAATCTCGCGGTCCGCGCCGCCGGCGAGCGCATCCTCGACGTCGGCGATATCATCCTTTCCGAGATTACGCCCTGTTATCGCGGCCAATTTGCCCAGATCTGCCGCACCGCCGTCATCGGCGAGCCGCGTCCGGTGGTCCGCGAGAAATATGCGATCCTGCAGGAGGCGATGCGTGCGGGCCTGCAGGCGGGATGCGCCGGCACCAGCGTCGCCGCGCTGACGCGCGCGATCAACGGCGTCATCCGGCAAGCCGGCTACGGTGACTATTGCCGGCCGCCTTACATGCGCGTGCGCGGGCACGGCCTCGGGATCACTTCCGACCGGCCAGGCGACATCGTCGAGCAGAACGAGCGCGTGCTGGAGAGCGGCATGGTGTTCGTCATGCATCCCAACCAGTACATTCCCGAGAGCGGCTATCTGATGTGCGGCGAGCCGGTCGTGGTGTCGGCGAACGGTTGTCGCGCGCTGTCGGCGCGGCCGGCCGAACTCGATGTGCTCCCGGTCTAGGTCACAAACCCATAAAGGGGATTCCCATTTTTGGCGAACAGTGATTCAACCTTGCAGCGATGGAGGGTTGGATGGCTCGCTTTGATCTGACGGATTTCGAATGGTCTGTGATCGCCCCGTTGTTGCCGAACAAGGTGCGCGGCGTCGCCCGAGCGGACGATCGCCGGGTTCTAAACGGCATTTTCTGGCGACTGCGCACCGGTGCGCCGTGGGCGGACATTCCGCAGCGCTACGGGCCGCATACGACCTGCGTGAACCGGTTCAATCGATGGCGCAAGGCGGGCGTCTGGGAGCGCATTTTGAATGCGGTGTCAAAGGCTTACGATGGCGATATCCAGATGATCGACTCGTCCTCGATCCGCGTGCATCAGCACGCCGCCAACGGCCAAAAAAACAAACGCGATCCCGTTGCATGGGTCGCTCGCGCGGCGGGCTGACGACCAAGATCCACGCTGTGGTGGATGCCTGCGGGCTGCCAATCACGCTCAAACTCACCGAAGGGCAAGCCCATGATGGACGCAGCGCCCAGGATATGCTCGGCACAGTCGGTCGCGGCGATGTGCTTGTGGCCGACCGGGCCTACGACTCCAACGCCCTGCGTGAGACGCTCACCGCGCGCGGCGCCAAAGCCGCCATCCGCGCCATGCCAAACCGGCTCAAGCCGCCGCGCTTTAACAGACGCCTCTATCGAAAGCGCAATCTCGTCGAGCGCTTCTTCAACAAACTCAAGCACTTTCGCGCCGTCGCAACCCGATACGACAAGCGCGACGACAACTACCTTGCATCCGTCCAACTCGCCTCAATTCGAATTTGGATGCGCTTTAATGAGTCGATAGCCTAGACCGGCATCTTTTCCAGCATTGCCGCCGCGGGGCGCCCACCCGGATATCCGGCGCGGGTCGCTCCCGGTCTCAGCCGGTGTGAGCGGGCCGTGCTACCTTGAGGACCAGAGTGCGAAATACGTGCTCATCACCGGCGACGAGGCGCACGGGCAGGACGCCGCAGCGCGCGGCAAGTGTCGCAAGCTGCGAATCGCCGGCAAGACGGACGTGATCCTTTTCGGTCGTGAGCGGCAGCAGATTTTCGCGATCCGCTTGCGCGAGCAGCGCTTGCGCCTCGGCCGCCGAATAGCGATGGTGATCGGGGAAGCTTTGGCGTGCGGCGACCGCGACACCCGCGTCCTCGAGAGTTGCGAAGAATTTTTCCGGATCGGCGATCCCGGCGAAAGCCAGAACCTTGCGCCCGCCCAGCGCCGCAAGCGTTTGAGGATCGGGAGCGAGACTGCCGCGAAGGACGGCGAGGCCATGTCGGCGGCCAAGCTCCGCGACCCGCGCACCGCCGTCGCCCGGTCCGACGATGACAACGGCGTGCGCGCGCGCGATCTGGCTTTGCAGCGGCGCCCGTAACGGGCCGGCCGGAACGATACGGCCGTTGCCGATACCGCGCCGGCCGTCCACGACCAGTATAGCCAAGTCCTTTTTCAGCGACGGATTTTGAAATCCGTCATCCATCACGATGACGCTGGCGCCGGCCCGGCGGGCCCATTGCGCGCCGGCCGCGCGGTCGCGCGCCACGATAGTGGGGGCAAGGCGGGCAAGCAGCAGCGGCTCGTCGCCGACATCGGCCGCGCTGTGAAGCGAGGGGTTGACCAGCACGGGGCCGGAAAGCCGGCCGCCGTAACCTCGGCTGAGAAAGAAAGGTCGCTGGTGGAAGGAGAGCAGGAGCCGCCCCACCGCGAGCGCGGCCGGGGTCTTGCCGCCGCCGCCAACCGTGAGATTACCGAGGCAGATGACCGGCACGCCGGCGCTCCGACCGGCCGCTTGCATGCGCAGCCATGCCGCCGCGCCATAGACTGCCGCCAACGGGCTGAGCAGAATTCCGCGGCCCGGTTGCCACCAGAATTTGGGCGCGCGCATCAGATCGCGATTGGCAAGCGTGCAAGCCGGGCTGCCGACAGGACCTTGCTCCCCCGTTAAGACGCTCTTTGCTCGAAATGAAGCTGCATCAGATAAGGATCGAGCGCAGCCAGCGTGCGCTCGAGCGCGCCCGAGAGATTATCCACGGTTCGCTCGGCAGCATCGGCGACGGCGCTGCGCGCCTTCGGATCGGCAAGCCACGCTCCCAGGCGCCTGGTCAAGGCCTCCTCGTCGGCGACCATCTCGGCTCCGCGCGCTTCATCCAATGTTGCGTAAATCTCGGCAAAATTCCAAACATTGGGTCCGTGCAACACCGCCGCACCGAGGCGGATCGGCTCGATCGGGTTCTGGCCGCCGTGGCTGGCGAGTGAACCGCCCATGAATACGATCGGGGCGAGGCGGTAGATGAGGCCGAGTTCGCCGAGCGTATCGGCCACATAGACCTCGATATTTCGCTTCGGCAAATCGCCGCGCGAGCGCAGTCCGGCCGTGAGCCCGGCGGCGCCTGCCGCTTCGGCCACGCTCGGCCCGCGCGCGGGATGGCGCGGCGCGATCACCGTCAACAGGCCCGGACAAGTCGAACGCAGACGGAGATGCGCCGCGATGATTGCGGTTTCCTCGCCGGGATGGGTCGAGGCCGCTGCCACGACTTCGCGCATGCCGATCAACGCACTGAAGCGGTTGAGCGTCGGGCGATCGACCGGGGGGGCGGGGACGTCGAGCTTGAGATTGCCGGTCGCAGAAATATGCGGCGCGCCGAGCTGCGAGAAGCGCTGCGCGTTGCCAGTCGATTGCGCAAGGCACATGTCGAAGCGGGACAACAGCGCGGCAATCGTGCCGGGCACGAGGCGCCAGCGCCCGAACGATCGTTCCGAGACGCGGCCATTGACCAGGATCAACGGGATTTTGCGCTCCGCGCAAGCGAGGATGAGATTGGGCCACAAGTCCGACTCGACGAACAGCGCGAGATCCGGACGCCAATGATTGAGAAAACGGACGACGAATTGCGGCGCATCGAGCGGCGCGAACTGATGCATGACGCCGTCCGGAAGGCGCTGCTCGGCAAGCGCCGCCGAGCTTACGGTCCCGGAGGTCACCAGCACGGCGAAGTCCTGCGCGCGGATGCGTTCCATCAGCGGTATGACCGCGAGCATTTCGCCGACGCTGGCAGCGTGTATCCAGATCAGCGGCCCGGCCGGACGCCGCAGGCTCGCTTCTCCGCGGCGCTCGCTAAGACGCGTGGGATGCTCCTTGCCGTGACGGAGCCGGCGCGCCAACAGTTGCGGCGCCAAGGGCGTTCCGGCGCGCGCGACAAGCCGATAGGCGCGCAATGCGAGCGGCAGATGTTGCGGCAAAACTCAGCACCTCTGAGCGCGAATGATCGACACGTCAACCTTGCTGGAGGTTCATGCGCTGGTCGCCCCAGCCGGCAGCGAGTCTGCCACGTTTCTCCGGCCAGTATGCCAGGATTTTCACGCCTGGCAGAGCCTGCGCCGAGTGTCCCGATTCCGAAGTTCGCATCATTATGCGGCACCCTCGTTTGCGAACTTCGGAATCGACGGACACTCGCAACTTATTGACCTCGTGTGGCCTTGGTTCAGAAATCCGCATGACGAGGTCGCGGCAGGAATGATGCGGATTTCTGAACCGCCACACGAGTGTCCCGATTCCGAAGTTCGCCTCATTATGCGGCACCCTCGTTTGCGAACTTCGGAATCGAAATGATGCGGACTTCTGAACCGCCACACTAGCGCTGTGCATCTCCGGTTCCGGGGTCGAGCAGCCGGTGCAGATGGACGATGAAATAGCGCATTTGCGCATTGTCGACAGTGCCCTGCGCCCTGGCCTTCCAGGCTGCATAGGCGCTCGCGTAGTTTGGGTAGATGCCGACGATATCGAGCTTCTGCAGATCCTTGAACTCGATGCTGTCGACGCTCTCCAATTCGCCGCCGAAAACGAGGTGGAGCAATTGTCGCTCGGGCTTCTTGTCGATGAGAGTGTCCGACATCGTTTCAGGTCTGCGTCAGTGCGCGTCGCGGCGGCTTCAATGCGGCGCATCGCGACATTAAGACGCGAGGCTCGGATGTTGAAGCAACCGGATGAGCGTCGCGTGCCGCTCGCGCCCCGCCGCCACCAGCATCCCGTGCCGCGGCACGGCGAGATTATAGGTGAGCGGCTGGCCGTCGAAGCGCGTCAGCGCGCCGCCCGCCTCGTGCACCAAAAGGTCGGCCGCTGCAAGGTCCCAGTCATGGCTGTTGCCGCCGGCAATTGCGGCATCGACGGTTCCTTGCGCCACGCGGGCTATTCGCAGCGCCAGCGAGCGCGTGCGCGGCATGATCGTCAGCGGCGGCGCGATTGCGCCAAGCCGCGCCAGAAAATTCTTCGGCCCCGCAATCCGGATGCCGTCGAGTCCCGCGCCGGGGGCCACCGACATGGCCTGGCCATTGCGAGCGGCTCCCTTGCCGTCGACGGCGGTGAAGAAATCGCCGATCACCGGCGCGAACAGGCAGGACGCCACCGGCCGCCCGTCCTCGACCAAGGCGGCCGAGACTGCCCAATCGGGCTCGCCGGCGATGTAGCCGCGGGTGCCGTCGATCGGATCGACGATCCAGACCTGGCGCAGCGCGAGCCGTGCCGGATCGTCGACGCTTTCCTCGGACAACCAGCCGACGCCCGGCGCGGCCTCGCCCAAACGCCGTCGCAGCAAGCGATCGACCGCGATGTCGGCCTCGCAGACCGGAGACGACGCACCCTTGGTCCAGTTCTTCAGTGGCGTGCCGAACATCGACAGCGCCAGGGCCCCGGCCTCGCGCACGCATTCGGCGAGGCGGGCGGCCGCCTGCGCTACGTCGGCAGCCTCACTGGCCGGCAACGGTCAGTCCCTCCAGGCGCAGGGTCGGAGCGTTGGTACCGAAACGGAACACGAGATCGTTGGCGGGCGTGAGGCTGCGGTACATCTGCGACAAGTGCCCGGCAATGGTCACCTCGTTGACCGAATAGGTCAACTGGCCGTTCTCGATCCAAAATCCGGCGGCGCCGCGACTGTAGTCGCCGGTCACCAGGTTGACTCCCATGCCGATCAGGCTGGTGACGAAGAAGCCGTCCTCGATTTCGCCAATCAGCTCAGCCGGTGACTTGGTGCCGGGAGTGAGGTGCAGGTTGCTGGGGCCGGGCGATGGTGTCGACGACACGCCGCGCTGAGCGTGGCCGGTCGTTTGCATGCCGAGTTCCCGCGCTGTGGCGCAGTCGAGCAGCCACGTCGTCAGCACGCCGTTCTCGACGATCTTATGCACGCCTGCGGCCACACCTTCGGCATCGAACGGCCGCGAACGCAAGCCGCGCCGGCGCAACGGATCGTCGATGAGGTCAATGCCGCGCGGCAGGATCTGCTCGCCCCGCTTCTCGCGCAGGAAACTCGTTTTGCGCGCGATCGCGCTGCCGTTGGCGGCGCCGGCGAGGTGGCCGACCAGCGATCCGGAGATGCGGGAGTCGAACACCACCGGAACGCGGCGCGTAGCGACTTTCCGCGGATTGAGCCGCTTGACTGCGCGTTCGCCGGCGCTGCGGCCGATTTTCTGCGCGCTCTCCAGATCGGCCGCGTGCAGCGTCGCCGTGTAGTCGTAGTCGGTCTCCATGCCGGTTCCCTCGCCGGCGATCGCGGACATCGTGATCGCGTGGCTCGAAGAGATCGTGGCGCCGTGAAAGCCGTGGCTGGTGACCAGAACCATGCCGCCGATGCCGCTGGAGGCAGAGGCGCCGCCGGATTTGCTGACCCCGGCGACCGCCATCGCCGCCGCTTCCGCCTCGTGGGCGCGCTGTTCCAGCACCTCGACTGTAGGCATATCCGGGTCGAGCAGATCGAGGGACGGGAATTCGTGCGCCAGCAGCGCCGGCTCGGCGAGCCCCGCGAATGGATCCTCCGGCGCAACGCGCGCCATGGCCAGCGCCCGCTCTGCCAGCGCATCGACGCCGTCGGCCTTGATGTCGTTGGTCGACACCACCGCCTGCTTCTTGCCGACGAGAACGCGCAAGCCGACGTCGTCGCCCTCGGCGCGTTGCGATTCCTCCACCGCGCCGTCGCGCACGTCGACCGACAGCGAGATGCCGCGCACCGCGACGGCGTCCGCCTGGTCGGCGCCGGCGCGCCGTGCGGCCTTGACCAGACGTTCGGCGAGATCGGACAGCGCGGATTGATCGAGGAGCGAGGTCATTTGCAGGCGTGGGCTGGTTGGCGGGGCGAAACGCCGAAGGCGTCAACATGTGCCTGCGCGGCGAACGATGCAACCCGTGCCGGCGGCGATTTGCCGCCCGGTAGGCATGGACGTGCGCTGCGCATCGCGGGAACGCCTGGTCAACGCGCGCGGGGCGCGGTCGGCAACCGCTCGTCAATCATGAGCGGCATTCGTCGCGGAAATACGGGCTTTTAACCACTGATCTTAAGCGGATTGCGACGGCCGTCGGGCATGATCGCGGCAACCGGGCGGCAACAGCCCGGGGGAGTGCTCGAGTTTCGAGGCGTCAAATGGAAACCGGCAGGCTCGCTGCCGGGTCGAGCCGCGCGGGGACATCTCATCGCGTCATCGCGCCGGGAAGTCCCGAGGAATCCCATCGCAAAAGCGCGATGGGGCCTTGGCCGCGGCTCGACCCATTTTCTCTGCCCGTGCGCTTTACCGCGCTCGACGAGGCGGCCGACGGCCGGTTGCGCGTCGTCGATCTGCATCGCGAACGTGTCGTCGTCCGGCGCTCGGTGCGCGGCATGCGTATGGCGCTTAATATGCCGATTGCTGCATTTCGCGGCGTGGCCATCCGCGTGTGCTTGGGGGAGGCCGTGAGCGGGACCGATTCGTCCGGCGGCATCGCGGTCGTGCTCGAGCATAGCGATCCAGCCTTGTCGCTGCCGCTGTTTGCGACCAACGACAGCGACGAGATTATCGCCGAGTGGCAATCGTGGGGCCGCGTGCTCGGCCTGCCGCTGCTGGTTGCCGAGACCGACGGCAGCTTGCGTGATCCGTTCTCCCGCATCGGCGCCTTGCGCATCGAGACGCCGGCCCCGCGCCGCCGCCGGCGGAACGCGATCTTTCGGCGGCGACCAACCCGCTTGCTGCGGCGGAGCCCTGGCACACTCGCCGAAACGCCGCTCGTCCACCGCGGCGAGCGCGAGATCATCGCCAGACATTGAATCGCTAACGAGTTCCCGGATCGGCCTGCGGCGCCCGGGTCGGCGCCGCCGGAATAGAGTAGCGGTTGGATGGCCAGCGTTTGGGTGCCGGCGACCACGGCCGATCTTCGAGGATCGAGCGATCGGTCGCAGCGCGCCAGGCACTGCCGTCGAACGTCAGACCGACGGCGCCGGTTTGCGCCAGCCGGTTGCGGTCGAACACCTGCGCTTGGCAATCGCTCGGCGCGTTGAGCGCTGTGACGACCACGGCCGCGTGCGTGCACGCCTGCGCAAATGCAGACCAATTGCTCACGATGCCGAGCGTTCCGCCCTGCGGCAGGGCGGCGATGCAGCCGTCGCGGTCGCACGACCCATGGGCGTCGCGTGCCGAAGCCGGATCACGGTCGTCGCCGTCGGCAGCGAGCCATTGCTCGGCGGCAAACGCATTGAACCGTTTGCCGATCACGTCGAGCCGTCCGTCCGTGGCGCGCACCGCCACGAGATCGCCCGACGGGGAGATAATCGCGTCATAGCGGGGTCCGTTGAGAGCCCCGATCAGGCCCAATGCCGCGAGTGGAATGGCGGCGGCGCGAAACAGCCAGCTACGCCACAGCACGGCGCTCATCACCGCGAGACTCAGAAAGACGATGGAGGAGGGGGCAAAGGCGCGCACGTGCAGTGCGGCGCCCGGCGCGTCGGCGAGAAAGCGGGCGACGAAAAGAATGAACTTGATGCCGAGCCCGATATAAAGCCAGACCGGCGCATCGAGCCCGAGCGGATAGAGCGCGGTGCCCAACAACGCGCCGGGAACGGCGAAGCATTCGATGACAGCGAGCGTCAGCGGGTTTCCGATCAGCACGTACGGGCTCAGATCGTGAAAATGATAGGCCATGAATGATGCGGTGGCGCAGGTCGCGCATGCCGCGGCGAGCACGAGGCGGAGCGGCCGGTCGATGATGTGAAGCATGAGCGCGCCGCGCCGCGGCGGACGCCCACGGGCGGGCAGGTATGGATCGGGGCGATGATCGAGCCCGGCAAGCCGCGCCTCCATCACCGCGATCAGCGCAGCCACTGCGGCAAACGACAGTTGAAAGCTGACGCCGAGGACGGCCTCGGGCTCGATCGCCACGATCGCCATCACGGCAAGCGCAAGATTGCGCATGGACAGGGCGCGACGGTCGAGAATGACGGCGCCGAGCACGATCAAGGTCATGATCAAAGCGCGCTCGGTGCCGACGCGCGATCCGGTCCCGATGTCGTAAAGCAGCGAACCCATCATGGCCACGCCGGCGGCCCACTTCTTGATCGGATAACCAAGCGCAAGCGTCGGCGACAGCGCCAGCAATCGCCGCGCCACGAGGAAGAAGATACCGGCCACCAGCGTCATCTGCAGGCCGGAAATGGTGATGATGTGGAAAATGCCGGCCTCGCGAATGAGATCCTTGGCGCCGTTCGAGAGAAAATCGCGCTTGCCGGTGACCATCGCCGCGGCGATGGCCCCTTCGTCGCCGCCGACCAACGTGTCGACCCGTACCGCCAGCCGGTTGCGCGCCCGATCGATCGCGGCAAAGAAGCGCTCGCGCCATGAGGCTTGGCGCGGCGCCCGCAGCACCGAGACGGAGCCGAGCACGGCGCCGACCCCGCCGAGACCCTGGAAGTAGGCGTCACGCGCGAAGTCGTATCCGCCCGGCAGAACCGCGCGCGACGGCGGCCACAGGCGCGCGGTGAATGCGACGTAATCGCCGGCCGCGAAATGCGGCGTCTTGCGCGTGGTCACGCGCACGCGCCGCGGCGTCAGCGCGGCCGGCAGCCAGCCGCCATCGACGACATGGACGACGAAGCGGGCGCCCAGCGGACGGATGTCGAGTTCTTCGACGAAGCCCCGCAACTTCACGGTCCGCACGTGGTCAAGCACCGGCGCCTCGACGCGTGCGGTGCGCAGCCCCATGGAGAGGAATCCGGCGCACAGTGCGGTCGCGCCCACCCACACTCCGAGCGCGAACGGCCGCCTGCGACAGATCCAGGCAAGCGCGGCGCAGACTGCCGTCAGCAGCGCCGGCAGCCAAAGCACCGGCTCTTGATCGGCCGCCAGATTGAGTGCGACGCCGCCTATCGCGGCGACCGGAATCCACAGAAAAAATCGCCGCCCGTCGATTTCCTGAGTCAGCGCCGCCGCGAACAGCGCCCGCCAATCGGGCCCCAATACCGTCGCGCGCGCCGCTTTGGCGCGGTCAATTCCGGTAAGCACGCCCGAGCGGACCGGTGCTGACATGGAACAAGTGTAAGCATATCGGGAACCGGCAAGAAAGCGCCGGCATGGTCTGCGTCATTGCGCAAGCGCGGATTCCGCTGCCGTGCAAAGCCGGATAAGGTGCAGAGCAGTGAAAGCAGCTTCGATCCGCGAGCAAACCTGGCGCTGGTCGGCGCGAATTGTCGGCGCGGTGGCGGTCCTCGCCTGTTGCGTTCAGTGCGGCAAGGCCCAGATGCTCACGCTGCGTTACGGGCAAGCCTACTCGGCCGCGCACAGTGTCTTTTCGCTGCCGATTGCAATTGCCGAGCGCGAAGGGCTGTTTCGCCGCGAAGGCCTCCACGTCCAGGTGGTCATACCGATCCCGGGCGGTTCGGATAAGATGATCGAGGCGCTGCACGACAACTGGATCGACGTCACCCATGTCGCAACACCGTTTCTCATTCGTGCGGCGCTGGCGGGCTCCGACGCGGTCGCCATCGACACCGAATTCAAGAATCCGGTGTACAGCCTGGTGGCCAGGCCCGGGATAAGGACCTATGCCGACCTTGAAGGAAAGCTCGTGGGGCTCGCCAACGAGCAGGGCACGATTTCCATTTCCATCCGCAAGCTCCTGGCGCAGCACGGTCTGTCCGGCGGAAGCTATAGGGTGAGAGTGGAAGAAGGCACGCCGCAGCGTTGGTATTGTCTCCAGCACGGCCCTTGCGACGCGACCGTGCTCGGACAGCCGCAGGATTTACAGGCGATTGCACAGGGCTACCGCCTGCTCGGCCGCAGCGACGAGGCGATGCCGGAATTTCTCTATACGGTGACGGCGGTCCGAAGATCGTGGGCAAGGGCGCATAAGGACACGATCATCCGCTTCGTCCGCGCGATGGCTGCGGCATTCCAATTCATCCGCGATCCGGCAAACCGCGATCGCGTGACCAAAGTCATTGCCCAGAGCAGCGGTTGCTCCGATGTGATCGCTCGGCAAGCATTGGAACTGTTCTTGCAGCCCGGACGCGACGTTTTGCCAAAACGCGGCGAGATCGACCTGCACGCATTGCAGCAGGTGATCGCAATGATGGGCGATGCCGGCCTGCTGAAGCCGCCGCTGCCGCCGGCCCGCCGCTTCGTCGATCTGCAGTATCTGCAGGCGGCGGGCCTGCAGTAGCACAACCGATCCGCCGCATGCGCATCCGTCTGGCGCAAAGTGCTGCGATCGCATCACCTGATTAGAATTCTTCTATTTCTAAAACATTGTTTTCATTGGCCATCTTACATTGCTGCGACCAATCGCCTAATGTGCATCGATGACTGTTCCTCCCGCGACAAAAATAAAATCTCCCCGTCCTCGTTGGCTGCATTTGCGCCGGTCGTCGTACCCGGCGTCGTCGCCACGGCGGCCGACAGGGATGCCGACAGCATCATCGCGGCAGCGGCGAGCGCAGCAGAGCGGGGGGGCCGCCGGTTGCTGCTGCCGGGTGACGCCCATCCCTGTCCTGTATGTCGTCGAAAGAGCAGCCTGCTTACGGATTGGGAGCGGGACGCCCAATGCTGAACTCAGCAAAGGAAATTACCCACCAGCGCAACAGTAGCGCTGTCGCGTTTAATGACTTTCACAAGCTTCGCGAAGAACACAAGCGGCTCGACAAGCGAGCAGTTGAGGAAGAACGACGGCATGCTTGATGACTTGAAACTACATTTATCAGAGTTGAGAAAGGTCTTTGGACCGGCCTGGCTTGTAATGATGGCCGATGTCGATGCCGCGAGCGTGATTACCGCGATGCAGAGCGGCGCGTCCTACAAGTATGGGCTCATCCTCATACTTATCGCCCTCATAATACCGCTCTACTTCATAATGGAGATCGCGGGTAGGGTCGGTGCGGCGACCAAGAAAGGGCTTGGCGAACTCGTGCGAGAGAACTTTTCGAGGAGGTGGTCAATCGCACTGAGCTTTCCCATGGCCATAACCGATTTTCTCAGCTACTTGGCCGAATATGCAGCGATGGCGGTGGGCTTGGCCATAGTCGGAATACCGCCGATCATTTCGTTGCCGATAATATACGTGATTCACATACTCATCGTCTTCAAGCACGAATACGAAAAGGCGGAAAAATATCTGCTTGGAGTGTCCTTGGTACTGCTTCTGGCCTACATCTTCTTCATGGCTCGCGGCATGTCGTCGGCATACTCTTTGATACCGGCGAAGGTCGACAAAGATTTTCTGTACCTTGTTGCCGCAAACGTCGGCGCGGTCGTCATGCCGTTCATGCTGTTTTATCAGACGACCGCGACCGCGAAGAAATCCTACCATTCGGTCAAGGCGACGCGAACCGAGACGCTCGTTGGCGCGATTTTCAGCGAAGTCATTATGGTCGCCATCGTATTTGCCAGCGTCGAGTTGAGCCCAAACATTGCGATAAGCGATAACAACAGTCTTAGCAGCGGGATAATGGGCATAGGAGGGACATATGCCCCTTACGTATTCGCGATCGGGCTCGTCGCGGCGGGTTTTCTTGGCCTGGTCGTCATATCACTTGCCGGGTCATGGGGCGTGGTCGAGGCGCTCAACCTCAAGGGCAGTACGTGGTTCAAGATTTATATCGCGGAGTCGTTGCCCGCCGTGGTGCTCGTGTTCTTCTTCAACGATCTTATCGGGCTGGTGCTGGCGCTTATGGTTGCATTGATCTTTGTCCTCATCGGGCCCGTCGTTGCCATGGGCATCCTGGCCCAGAACAAGAGGCTCATGGGCGAACACGCGCTCAATACGTTCGACAAGATAGCGTTTTGGGGGAGCGTTTCAGTTGTCGTGGCCTGCGGGCTATTGGCGTTCGTATGAATCCCGTCTGGCACCGGCGCCTGCGGCAGTCCCTCCACCATCA
>JASHOR010000123.1 GCA_030041005.1 Xanthobacteraceae bacterium | reverse complement strand
ATCCGGCAATTGATCTTGATGAGAGATTCCAGATGCTTCAGTTTCGGCTGGGTCATCAGCGAAAAACGTCTCGCACATGACGAATGTGCCGACAGTCTTGAGGTTCTCTTGCAACGGCGCCGGCAATCTGCCGTCATCTTTAATCAGCGAGACGAGGAACACCGTCCAGAGGCCGCGATTGTACGTAAGCGCGTCGCTGGGGCCCTCGGGCTTGTGCTTCCAGGAATCGCGCACCGCCCGCAGTTTCGCGGCGGCTTGCAGCAGCAGACCGGCCTCGAGTTCGCGCGGCGCGGCGATCTCCTTAGCGGTTTTCGCATAGGCTTTACTCGCGTAGTTCACAGCAGCAGGCTCCCTTTTTGTAGACCGGCCGGCGGCGAATTGGCTTAAAGACTTTGTACATTCCGGCTGTTAATCGAATATTGACGCTGCTACTGAGCTGCGAATTCACCCAAGAAAAAACGGCGGGGCATTGCTGCCCCGCCGCCTTGGTAGGCCTGTAACCAGAAGCTTTAGCTGAACAGCTTGAGCACGGACTGGTTCGCCTGATTGGCGATCGACAGTGCCGAGATTTCGAGCTGCTGCTGGGTCTGCTCGGTAAGCAGGTCGGCGCTCTCTTGGTTCTGGTCCGCCGCCACCAGGTTGCTGGCGCCGGTCTGCAGCGTGTTGATCATGTTGGTGGTGAACGTCTGGCGCGTGCCGATAACGCCGGAGTTGGTGCCAAACGTCTCGGTCTGGGTCTGCACATCCGTGATCGCGGTGTTCAGAGAGGTCACGAGGCCGGCGAGGCCGCTGTTCGAGTTGTCCTGGAAGGACCCCGCCCCAGAGCCGGCGATCGAGGACAGTGAGAGGCCCGACGCATCGAAATTGACGCCGAGGACGGTCAGTGAGCTTGAGCCGGCGGAGTTGAAGTCGATGACCAGATTGTCGCCGCCGAGCAGATTGACGCCGTTGTAGGAGGCGTCGCCCGCGAGCTCGTTGATCTGGCTCAACAGTCCGTTGTAGTTGGACTGCAGGGTGCCGCGCGTGGAGCTGGTTCCGTAGACCTCGGTGTTGCTGCCGGCGGTCGCGAGACCGAGCGCCTCGGATGTCGCATTGTCGACAACCGAGAACGACGTGTTCGAGGAGTTGGCGGTGAGCACGATTGCGCCGCTGCCGGTGTCGCTGGCGGTGACGGAACCGGTACTGCCGAGGCCGCTCGCGGAATTGATGGCCGCTTCGATGGCGCTCGCCGTCTCGCTGGCGGAGACCGCAATGCCGTAGGTGGAGGTGCCGACCACGATGTTGAGCGTGCCCGCCGCCGCCGTGCCGACCGTGGCAGTGGTGACGGTGACCGATCCAGTCGTCGCCGCTGCAGTCTGGCTCGCCTGCTGCGCTTGCTGCACTGTCGACAGCGCCTGCTGCAGCAGGCTGGTGATGCCGGTGAGGCCGTTGGTGGCCGCATTGATCGTCTGCTGACCCTGCCCGATCTGATCAAGCAAGGCGCTGAGCGAATTGGCGGTGTTGGTGAGGTTCTGCGAAGTGAAATAGGCGCTCGGGTTTTCGGCGGCCGAGTTGACCGCGTCGCCGGTGGCGAGGGCTTCCTGGGTCGAGGTCAGATCGGCTGACGTTTTCTGCAGAGACAGCAGGTTCTGCCGAATGCCTGCGGTCAAGGTGATGTCAGACATAGAGGTACCCTTCTGGTTACAGGCCGTACTGGCTTGCACTTGCTGTACGTGCCGTACCGGCGAGTGCGTTGTCCGATCTCCTCGATCGGTCGTCAGACGATTGCCTTATTTCGCTTAAAGACGCGTAAATCTGCGTAGTCCGGCGGACATCCTGCAGTAACGCTGAACTTTCGGCGATCATGAAAAGTCTAAAAATGCGCCGCTTCGCCATGCTCGCGCCGCAAGCATTTCCGGCTATTTGCCGGATTCCACGACGATTCTTAAGCCGCCGTTAACGATGCGTGTTCGCTAATTGCTAACCATAATTCGCTATTTGCCGCCATGAACTTTGAAATACGGACTCACCATGACTAATCTGCCGGCGTCGAGCCGCATCAATCTTGTTGTCGCGACGCCGTGCTTCGGCGGCCAGATTTCCGTCCTTTACGCGACCTCATTGTTCAAGCTGCAAAAGCAGTTGCGGTCCTACGCTGGAATAAATCTCAAGATCCTATTCAAGGACGGCGATGCGCTGATCACACGCGCGCGCGCGAGCCTGATCTCGCAATTCCTCGACGATCCCGAAGCGACCCATCTGCTGTTCGTCGACGCCGATATCGGGTTCGAACCGGATCAGGTCGTGCGCCTGATCGAATGCGGGGCGGACATGTGTGCGGCGATCTATCCGGTCAAGCGCATGGACTGGGGCAAGATCAGGACCGTGATCGAGGCCGCGCGGCCCAATCCGGCTGCGGCCGCGCTGCAGTACGTGTTCGAGGTCGAAGACCCGAACGCGGTCATCGCCCAGGCCGGTTTCGTCAGGGTACGTTATGCCGGAACCGGCTTTCTCATGATCCGCCGCGGTGCGCTCGAACGCATGTGCTCTCATTACCCGCAGTTACAATACAAGCGCGATCATTCGATCGACGCGGCGAGCGAGAGCGAAAAGAGATTTGCCCTGTTCGAATGCATGATCGCCGAAGACGGCACATACTTGAGCGAGGATTTCGCGTTCTGCAAGCGCTGGACGGATATTGGCGGCGAAGTCTGGGCCGATCTCGACAGTCGGCTCAATCATGTGGGGCCCATGGCGTTCTGCGGCGATCTTTCCTCGCAATTTGTCGCCACCGTGCCGTAATGGCCCGACCTCGGCGAAACTCGACGTGGACGAATTTCGCTGCCGTCCCTCTTCTCGAGATCATGATCCCGGCGCCGCCGGGAATCGCCGCTTCACGCCAGCATGTCAACCAGAGTGCCGCCGACGCCGGAATCGGACAATAGCGATGCGGCGCTGCTGGCCATCTCCGAGCTAACCGTCTTGTAGCTTTGGGCGCTCTTGGAGGCGCTCTTGGAGGTGGAGCTGGATTTTGATGAAGCATTGCTGGCGGTGCTGGACGAGTCCGTGGATGAATTCGAAGAAGCTGTCGAAGAGCCGGTGGAACCGGCTGAGCTGGAAGCTGCCTTGGGGAGGAAGCTGTTGTTGCCGACACCAAATCCGATGTCGGCTGCGTCGTTACCACTGCCGCCGACGATGATAGAGCTTGTATCGTCGCGACTGGTGAGGACCAATTGGCCTTTCGCGTTCAGCGACGCGGTCACGTTGGCATTGGTTGGCAGGTCGATGTTGATGGCATTGATCAGATCGGCGACTGTATCGGTTCCCGTCGATGTGTAGGTCGTCACGTCGGCGCCGGTGCCGACGGTGATCGTGCCGCCGGGAAGAATCCCGAGCGTTGCCAGCGATGTGCTGGTCGTCACCGGCACCGTTCCGGTCCCGGTCGCGGGCGAGCCGGAACTGCTTGACGCGCCGGAAGAACTTGAGCCGGATGTGCCGGCGCTTGATCCGCTCGACGATGAAGAAGTCGAACTGCCGGACGATTGCAGGGCCTGCTCAACGATGGACGTAATCTGGCTGTTGACGCGGTTCAGGGCGGTCTCATTGGCGATGCTTGCCAGGCCCTTGCCCAAGTTGGTTTCAGCGGTGCTGATGGCGCCGATTATGGAGGTCGATGCTGCTGTAGTGTTGTCGTTCTCCTGGGCTTGCTGCCAATAGTTCTGGTCCTGCTGCCAGAACGATGGGGTGCTCCCGATGCTTCCAATACTCATTCAGAGGTACCCCTGCGCAATCCGCCCGATGCTCATTGGTGCCCGAGTGCGGTTAAAATTGAGTTCTGCCACGTCCAGACTTACGCTTGGTTAACCATCTTGGCTGACGTTAGCCGGGCAAATCCTTTCGCTGGCGGCATTGAACGCATGCCGCGGCCTTTAGGGCATTTTGGGCGCTCCGCGCTTCGACCTGGACGATGACGACCGCATGACCAAGCGTGCAGCGGCAGAGCGCCTGCAGACAGCGCCACTCATTCGCCAAGCCCTGGCACTGCATCAACGGGACCGGCTGAAGGAAGCCGAGCAGATTTACAGCACGGTGCTTGCCGGCGATCCCGGCAACTTCGATGCACTGCATTTGATTGGCGTGTTGCGGTATCAGCAAGGCCGTTCGGCCGAGGGACTGCGGCTGGTCGCAGCCGCCCTCAAGGCCAAGCCGGCATCCGCGGATGCGCTTGCGAATTACGGGGTCATTCTCGACGCGCTCGAGCGCCATCAAGAGGCGCTGATAAGCTTCGACAGGGTCCTGGCGTTGCGCGGCAGCGATGCGACGACGCATTACAATCGCGCCAAGGCCTTGAAGGGGCTTGGCCGGCACGCAGACGCCGTCGCGAGCTACGACCAAGCGCTGGCGCTGGCGCCCGGCCACGTCGATGCGTTGTGCAGTCGCGGCAACGCTCTGTGCGTGCTCGGCCGCTATGAGGAAGCGCTCGGCGACTATGACAAGGCGGTGCAACTGCAACCGCGCCATGTTACGGCACTCAACCGGCGTGGCATCGCGCTTTGGCAGCTCAATCGGCCGGACGAGGCGCTCGCCGCCTATGACGCGGCGCTGGCCGTCGACCCTGACCATTGCGAGGCGCTCAACAATCGGAGCGTCGTGCTGGCGGGACTCGGACGGTTCGAGGAAGCGCTGCAAAGCTGCGAGCGAGCGTTGGCGCGCAACCCCGGCTACGCCGATGCGCTTTATAATCGCGGCAATGCCTGGCTGGGCCTTGGGCGCCTCGAGAGCGCGTGCACCAGCTATCGGGAGGTCCTCGCGCTCGAGCCGCAGCGGGTGGATGCGCTCAATAATCTTGGTCTGGCATTGGTCGGCCTTAAGCAAGCCGAAGAAGCTCTGACTCATTTGGACCGGGCGCTGGCAATCGACCCGGACCATTTCGGGGCGCTGCACAATCGTGCCAATGCGCTGGCGATCCTCGACCGCTTTCAGGAGGCGTTGGCCTCCTGCGAAAAGGCGCTGACGAAGGAGCCGGCAAATCCCGACGTGCTTAACGTCCGTGGCGTGCTGCTCGGCAAGCTTGGCCGCCACAACGAAGCCCTGGCGAGCTACGATACCGCTCTCGCCGCGGCGGATCGCCCCGACATTCTCCTCAATCGCGGGACGGCTTTGGTCGAGCTTGATCGCTTCGAAGAGGCTCTTCTTTCCTTCGACAAGGCCATTGGGCGCGATCCCGCCAATATCGGTGCCTTGGTCAGCCGCAGTCATGCCTTGCTCAAGCAAAGACGGTTCGACGAGGCTTTGGCGAGTTTCGACAAGGCGCTCGAGATCAATCCGGAGCACGCGGGCGTGCTTAGCGACCGCGGCGCAGCGCTGGCCGAATTGAACCGTATCGACGAAGCCTTCGTGTGTTACGCCGAAGCGCTGCGCATCGAGCCGCACATCGTCGCCGGCCACGTCAATCGCGGCAATGCCTACCTCAAGCAAGCACGCATGGCGGAGGCGCTCGCGAGCTATGCCGAGGCGCTGGCGCTCGAACCGGACAACGCCGACGCCAATTTCAACGCCGCCGTCACGCGGCTGTGCATGGGAGATTTCCGCGAGGGCTGGAAACAGTACGAGTGCCGCTGGAAGAGAAAACATTTGGCTGCCCATCGACGCGAGTTTCCCCAGCCGATGTGGGAGGGGAGAGGGGACATCGACGGCAAGACTGTGCTGCTGCACGCCGAGCAGGGCCTCGGCGACGCCATCCAATTTGCACGCTACGTGCCGCTCGTCTCGCAGCTCGGCGCCAAGGTGCTGCTCGTGGTGCAGCCGCCGCTCAAGCTGTTGATGTGTTCGCTGCCGGGTGTCTCCGCGATCTTCACCGACGGCGACGTGCTGCCGGACTTCGATTTGCATTGTCCGCTGCTCAGCCTGCCGCTGGCTTTCGGAACGGAGCTGGCGACGGTGCCGGCAAACGTGCCTTATCTGCAGCCCCTTCCCGACAGCACCGAAAAGTGGCGGCCGCGGCTACCGGAGACCGGGCGTCCTCGTATCGGGCTTTGCTGGGCCGGCAACCCCGTGCACGGCAACGACCGCCATCGTTCGTTGCCGTTTGAGCTTCTATCCCGAATCGTTTCTGTTCCAGGCCTCGACTTCGTCAGCCTCCAAAAAGAAGTAGGCGAGGCGGAGCGGGCGGACTTGGCCGAGCGTGGCGTCCTTCAGCTCGGCACCCAATTCGCCGATTTTTCCGACACGGCTGCGGTCGTGTCGATGCTCGATCTCGTGATCGCCGTCGACACCTCGGTGGCGCATCTTGCGGGCGCAATGGGCAAGCCGGTCGCGCTGCTGTTGGCGTTCTCGCCGGAGTGGCGCTGGCTGCTCGATCGGACAGACAGTCCCTGGTACCCGACGATACGCATCTTTCGGCAACGCGCGATCGGCGATTGGGAAGAGTTGCTCGGTCGGCTCGCCGGCGAGCTTGCGGAGGTCGCACGGCGTCGCCGCGGAACAGCGGCGACCCGTTCTGCGTAATCGGCCGTCCGCGGCGGCGATCTCATCGGCTGCGAATGCGTGGAAACCTAATCTCCCGTCCGTTGGACTGCTCCGCCGTGCCGGCAGGATACGTCTATAGCGTCCGGCTGACCGCGAGCGGCCGGCCGTGTTTGGGATTGGGCGCGACCGCACGTCCCGAAGCGCCGTAGACGCACGGTGAAGCTTTTTTGGCGAGTTCGCCCGACAGCCGGCGCACGATCTGTTCGGAGACTCCATGCGCGGTCGCCAGCACGATCAAGTTCTTCTGCAGCACGGCACGGAATGCCTCCTGCACCTTGTCAAGCGCGGCGCAGCGTGCCGGCGCGACACGCGCGATAAGCTTGGCGTTCGCCTTGGCCCTTTCGCTGACGGTATAAAGCCTGCCGGCGAGTTCCTTCTTGACTGGTTCGATGGCGACGGCGCTACGGACGCGGCCGGTGCGCACCAGAGCGGTTTCCTGCTGGAGCAGGCTCGACAGTTTTTCGATCAGAGCCGTCAACTCGTCGATCAGGCTTTCGGCTTCTGCGGCCGTCGCGATAGGCTTCATGAGGCGCTGACTCCCTGTTGCCGCAGCAGCTCGTGATACACATCGGCGGCGATGCCGATGCCGCCCGCTTTGGCGAAGGCTTTGGCATATTGATCGGTGAGCAGCGAGCGCCAAACCTTGAGTGCGCCGCTGCCGCCGAACGGCCCGTCTCCGTCGATGCCCGTGAACATGTTCTGGAACACGGTATTGAGGAACATGGCCTCGAAATCCCGCGCTGCGGCCTTGGCCTTGGTCTTGATCTTCATCTCGGCCTGAACTTTCGCGTTGGCCGCATCGCCGAGCGATGACAGCGAAAGACCGAGTTCGGCTCCAGCCGCGCCCGCCATCACATCACCTCGATGTCGGCCTGGATGGCGCCTGCAGCCTTGATCGCCTCCAGGATCGTGATCAGATCGCGCGGCCCGATGCCGAGCGCATTGAGGCCGTCAACGATCTGCTGCAGCGACACGCCCTCGTGCACCATGGCGAGCTTCTTGCCCTCCTCCTGCACGCCAACCCTGGTGCGCGGCACAACGACGGTGCGACCACGCGACTGCGGTGCCGGTTGGCTGACCTGCGGGGATTCTGAGATGGTGACCGTGAGATTGCCTTGCGCCACCGCGACCGTTGACACGCGGACATCGCGGCCGATGACGATCACGCCCGAACGCTCGTCGATGACGATCTTGGCCGCCTCGTCGGGCTCGACCTGGAGTTGCTCGATGTCGGTGAGCAGTTCCACCACGTTCTCATGCAGTCGTTTGGGCAGCCTCAACTGCACAGTCGAGGGGTCCAGCGGCTCCGCGACCGGCATGCCCATGTAATCGTTGATCGCAACCGCGATCCGCTTGGCGGTGGTGAAGTCGGGGTTGCGGAGCGCGAGCCGCAGCCGTTTCATGGAATTGAGCGAGAAATCGATCTCGCGTTCAATGATTGCTCCGTTCGGCAACTGCCCCACGGTCGGCACGCCTTGGGTGATGCTCGCCGCCTGGCCTTTGGCCTGGAAGCCGCCGACCGAGATCGAGCCCTGGGCCACCGCATAGACGTTGCCGTCGGCCCCGAGGAGAGGAGTGACCAATAGCGTGCCTCCGGCCAGGCTTTTGGCGTCGCCCATGGCCGAGGCGGTCACGTCAATGCGCGTGCCCTGGGTGGCGAACGGCGGCAAATTGGCGGTGACCATGACAGCGGCAACGTTGCCGGTGCGGATCTGCTGGCCGCGAATATTGACGCCGAGCCGCTCGAGCATGGCTTGCAGCGACTGCTTTGTGAACGGCGTGTTGTTGAGCGTGTCACCGGTGCCGTCGAGACCGACGACCAAGCCGTAGCCGATCAACTGGTTCTGCCGGATACCCTCGATGTTGGCGAGGTCCTTGATGCGCGAAGTGGCCTGCGCCGCCGAAGCGGCAAAGCCAAAGGCCACCAGCGCCGCGAGCGCGGTTTTCAGCGTCCCCTTCATCTCTTGCTCCCCAAGAGGTCGGACGAAACCCGCCGATGCCATTTGCATGCCACAGCATGGCGCGCAGCTATACTATTGAAATATCGGTAGAATCTTGAGCGACCGAGCGGCCGTCGGGAGCGATGGTGGCAGCATCCCTTGCCGGCGGGGCAAGTTTTGCCGGTACGGCTTTACCGCCCATTAACCATAAGCGGACACGCTGCTCTCATGCGCATCTATGGACCGAATGGAACGGCAATGGCCAATGGGCCGGTCGCGCGTCGTCGCTTGCCAAGCGGCACCTTCGCGGTGTCCGAGGGGGCGGGGTCGCAGCCGCAGGCCGGGGCCGTCACCCTGCGCACGCTGGGCGGGATAGACGCGCTGATTGCCTTGCAAGGCATCGAGGACCCGCTCGAACGCCGGCGCCGTGCCGTCAAGAACAGCCGCAGGGCCCTGGACGCTCTCGACGAGGTCAGGCTGGGCATTCTCTCGGGCACGCTCGACCAGGCAACGATGTTGCGGCTCAAGTCTGTGGCGGCCGACCTGAAGGAAGGCTCGGGCGACGAGGGGCTTGATTCCGTTGTTACCGAGATCGAGCTTCGGGTGGCCGTTGAGCTTGCAAAAGCGGGTATTCTCTGAATTTCGGCGGCGATCACGCGTCGCATTCATTTTTGCGCTAGCTGCCCGCCGGCGCCTGTTGTCTCAGTCCTGGACGCTCGATATATAGGCCGGCCTCGCGGGGGAGGGCCCCGCACCGGTTGCGTGCGTGGAGTGAGGGCAAATGCGGTCGGCTAAAGGCAAAAACGGTCGGTCCGAAGATAAGTCAGGCAGGAACGGCAAAGGCAAAGGCTTATCGCCGCTGGAGCGGCTTTATCGACCGACGGAAAAAGAGCCGTTCATGAACGAGCGTCAGCGGGACTATTTCCGGGTCAAGTTGCTTGAGTGGCGTGAGGATATCCTGAAGGAGGCAAGGGAGACTCTGCAGCATCTCCAGGACGAGAGCCAGAACCATCCCGACCTCGCCGACCGTGCCTCTTCGGAGACCGACCGGGCCATCGAACTGCGCGCCCGCGACCGGCAGCGCAAGTTGATCGCGAAGATCGATGCCGCGCTAGCGCGCATCGAGGACGGTACCTACGGCTACTGCGAGGAGACCGGCGAGCCGATTTCGATCAAGCGGCTCGAAGCCCGTCCGATCGCCACCCTGTCGATTGAAGCCCAGGAGCGCCACGAGCGTCGGGAGCGGGTTTATCGCGAAGAGTAAACTCAAGTCGGATCGTTTATCCCCACAACCGGAGATCAGCGCGCCAAGTGGGCGACATCTGGCGCCGCCGCTGCAGAGCGCCCTGCAAAGCGTCGGCGATGAAGGCGTCGACGTCGCGCAACACCGGCAGACGCAAGCGCACCATTGGCGCCAATGCGGCAACGATCATGTAGTGCCCCACGTAGGGGTAAGTCAGCACCGTCGCGGTGTTGCCAACAGCGCGTAATCGGTCGGCAAGGCGCGTGGAATTCCCCGGCTCGACCAGATGGTCGCGGGCGCCGGTCATGAGCAATGCCGGCGGCGCCCCGGCAGCAACATGAAAAATCGGCTGCGTTTCCGGACAATCGGCGCCGCCGAAGATCACTTTAAGAATCTCATCGCGCAGTGGCAGATAATCGTAGGGACCGGCGAGACCGATCAGGCCGGCAATGTCGCGGCTCGGAGCAATGCCGACTTTTTCCAGCCAGCGCCGGTCGAGTGCCAGCATTGCCGCGATGTGAGCGCCGGCCGAATGGCCCATGAGAAAAATCTTGTCCGGATCGCCGCCGAACCGCTTTGCATGGTCCTTGACCCAGCGGACGGCAAGGGCCCCATCATCGAGGAAGTCGGGATAGCGGGCTGCAGGATAAATACGATAGTCCGGAACGACCGCCACATAGCCTCGCCGCGCAAGGGCCTTGGCCGCGAAGCGGTAGAGCTCTTTATTGCCGCTGCGCCAGGCACCGCCGTAAAAGAAGACGATAACGGGCGCTGTGACCGCATCAGTTGGCCGGCAAATATCGAGTGTGTGCCGCGAGCCTTCGGCGTACGCGATCGAACGTCTCAGCGCAATGGCGTGGCCCATGCGCGCAGATGGCACGATCTTTACGGCCAAATAAAAGCGACGCCAGCGCCGGATTGTTCCGCTTTTCCCAGATCAATACGACCGCGGCAACCCCAATACGCGCTCGGCGATGAAGCAAAGAATAAGTTCCCGCGAGACGGGCGCAAGACGCGGGATCATGCTTTCGCGGAAATAGCGCTCGACGTGGTATTCCTTGGCGTAGCCATAGCCGCCGTGGGTCATGAGCGCAGTCTCGCATGCCTTGTGACCGGCCTCCGCACCCAGGAACTTGGCGGCATTGGCGGCCGCCGCGCTGGCGATTCCGTTGTCGTATTGCCAAGCCGCCTTGAGCGCCATGCACTCTGCTGCTTCCAATTCCATCCAGCGCTCGGCGAGGGGGTGCTGAATTGCCTGATTTTGCCCGATCGGGCGGTCGAATACGACGCGTTGCTTGGCGTAGTCGGCCGCCTTGCGCAGCGCGGCGCGGCCCAGTCCGATGGCCTCGGCCGCGACCAGAATCCGTTCCGGATTGAGGCCATGCAGGATGTATCCGAAGCCTTTGCCTTCTTCGCCGATGCGATCCTCGACCGGGACTTCGAGTCCATCAATGAACATCTGGTTCGAGTCCACCGCGGCGCGCCCCATTTTGTCGATCTCGCGCACTTCGACAAAACGCCGGTCAAGCGCGGTGTAGAACAGGGTCAACCCGTCGGTGGGCTTGCGCACTTCCTCGAACGGCGTGGTGCGCGCCAGAATCAGCATCCTGTCGGCGACCTGCGCCGTCGAGATCCAGATTTTCGCGCCGCTGATGACGTAGCGGTCGCCGCGGCGCTCAGCGCGCGTCTGCAGCTTGCTTGTTTGCAGGCCGGCATTCGGCTCGGTCACCGCGAAGCATGCTTTCTCCTTGCCGGCGGCCACCGGCGGCAGCATGCGGGCCTTTTGTTCCTCGGTGCCGTACAACACCACGGGCTGAAGGCCGAAGATATTCATGTGCACGGCGGAGGCCCCAGAAAGCCCCGCGCCAGACCTCGCAACGGCCTCCATCATGATCGCGGCCTCGGTGATGCCGAGCCCGGAGCCGCCATAGGCTTGCGGGATGCAGACGCCTAGCCAGCCATCGGCGGCGAGCGCGGCTCGAAAATCTTCGGGAAATTCGCCGTCGCAGTCGCGCTTAAGCCAGTAATCGTCGCCGAAGCGCGCGCAGACCTTCTCGACTGCGCCGCGCAGCGATTGTTGAAAGTCGGACAGGGCGAAGTCGATGGCAACTGCTCCGTAGTTTTAAGCCTTTGTTTACCACGTCTGCTTACCGATTGTTAACGCTATGACCGCGCCATCGCAGCATTTGCCGGCGAATGTGTCGCGTGTGCTTCGGCGCGCGCAGCGGGCTTACGAAAGCGGCGAACTGGATAAAGCCGAACGCCTTTACAACGCGGTGCTCAGCCATCAGAAGACGAGTTTCGATGCGCTCCACGGTCTTGGGCAAATCAAATACTTGCGGGGAAATCTTGCTACAGCGCTTGTGCTCATCCAGGAGGCACTGAAGGCCGATTGCGCGCGTGCAGAGGGTTTTGCGAGCTTGGGGCTCGTCTTCTATTCACTCAAGGATTTCGAGCGGGCGCTGCGAAGTTATGCCGAAGGCCTGCATCTTGCGCCGGAAAATGTGGCGCTGCTTAATCGCCGAGGCGTCGCACTGTTGGACCTTGGTCGCGCAGGCGAAGCGCTCGGGGATTTTGAGCGCGCGTTGGTTGTCGATCCCGAAAATCTTGATGTGCTCGGCAATCGCGGCAACGCGCTGTTCAAGCTCAATCGGCCCCTGGAGGCGATCGAGATTTACGACAAGGCGCTCGAACGCGAGCCCGGCAACATTCTCCTGTTGACCAACCGAGCCATCGCGCTGCGCCGGCTCAACCGGCCGCATGAAGCGCTGCTGAGCGCGACGCTCGCGCTCGCCGAAAATTCCGACTTCGGCCCAGCGCGGTTTGTGGAAAGCAGCGTGCGGCTTGCCCTGGGCGACTTTGCTGCCGGCTGGCGCGGTTACGAAGCGCGCTGGGGCGGCTCAATGGCGCCGCAGCGGCGCAAACTCGTGGCGCCGTTGTGGCTTGGCGAGCAACCGCTCGACGGCAAGACGATCCTGCTCCACGCTGAACAGGGCTTTGGCGATACGATCCAGTTCGTGCGCTATGCGCCGCTCGTGGCCGCCCGTGGCGCGCGGGTCATTCTCGAAGTTCAGCCCCAACTGGCGCGGCTATTGTCGGGGATGACCGGCGTCGAGGCGGTGCTGCCGCGCAAGGCGATCTTGCCGCATTTCGACTTTCACTGCCCGCTGCTGAGCCTGCCGCTCGCCTTCGCGACCGAACTCGCGACCATTCCGGCGTCCGTTCCCTACATCGTGCCGCCCGCAGCGCACGTCGCCCTCTGGCGGAGCAGGTTGCCGCGGGGGAGACCGCGCATCGGACTCGCCTGGGCTGGGGAGCGCGCGCACGACAACGACCTCAATCGCTCGATGCGTCTGGAGACGCTCGCTCCGCTGCTCGACATTAAGGATGTGCAGTTTGTCAGCCTTCAACACGACGTGCGTGAAGCGGACGCACCGCTTCTCAAAGACCGTGTCGATATGCTGCAAATCGGCAACATGTTTGCCGACTTTGCCGACACGGCCGCCGCCATTGCGTCGCTTGACGCGGTAATCTCGGTTGACACGGCGGTTGCGCATCTTGCCGGCGCCATGGGCAAGCCGTTGTTGTTGCTATTGCCCTATGCGGCTGATTTCCGCTGGCTGCGCGAGCGCGACGATAGCCCCTGGTATCCGAGCGCGCGGCTTTTCCGCCAGCAGAAATTCACCGACTGGAGCAACGCCGTCAACGATTTATGCGCCTATCTGAAGGGGACCTCGCTGCTGTCACAGGCGGCATAGCTTGTAACCGTAGTGATGCCGAAAGTTCGCAATCGTGTCATTGATCCCGGTAATGCTCGACACCGTGAAAGAGATGCCGGGAGCGCACAATGAGCAGTCACGATATTCATGAACACCATGAGAAAGCCGCGGAACATCATGAGCACGCGGCCAAGCATCATCGTGAGGCGGCGAAACACCACATGGCCGGTAATCACGAGAAAGCCGCGCATCATTCCAAGATCGCCCATGGGCATTCGTTGCATGCGACCGAGCATCACGAGCATGCGTCGAAGAAGCACGCGGAGCACCACAGCTAGGTGGCGGTGAAAAGCTCGCGGCCCCCGGCGGGGAGCTGCCGGAGGCCGCGCTGTGTCGGGGTCGCGTTGCGCGCGTCAAACGGACCCCGGGGAGGGCAGGGATCGGGAATCAGAAACCGGCATTCCGATGCGGGAAACGAACTCGCAATCCCGATCGCTTATTCCGGATCCCTGATCACTGCTCAGAACGGCAATACGACGCTCGTCACCTGTTGCCCCCATGGCTGTGTTTGGATGTTGGTAAGGGTGCCTTTGCCGCCGTAGGCGACCCGCGCCTCGGCAATCTTCGGTAATTCGATCGTGTTGTCGCTGTCGATGTCCTCCGGGCGCGCAATGCCGGCGATGATCAGTTCACGCATTTCCGTATTGAGACGGATCTCCTGTTTGCCTTCGATCACCAGATTGCCGTTCGGCAGCACCTGGGTGACCACCGCGGCGACGTTGGTGACCAGTTGGTCCTGGCGATTGATCGTCCCGTTGCCGTTCATTTGCGTGCTGCCGTCGGTGGTGAGCAGCGAGCCGGGCAGGATCGCTTTCGACGGATTGGCGATGGTGTTGGCGCCGATGAAATTGCTTATTTCGGAATCCTCGGAGGTGCTGCGCGTAAGCTGCGTCTGATCCTGGAACTCGGCGGTGTCGTTGATGTTGACCTTCACGGTGAGAATGTCGCCGACCTGATGCGCGCGCTGGTCGTTGAAGAACGCCCGTGAGCCGTTACGCCAGAGTGAATTGGGATTGTAGGAGGCCGGTTGCGGCGTGGGCATCGGCATTTGCACTGGCTTGTATCCCGGCTGCGTCGTCGGGTTCTGCAAGGGCGAGAGCGGCGGCTGCTGACCCAGGTGCTTCAACTGATCTATGGTGGTGCACGAGGTCGACAGGACGGCAACACTCGACAGAAGCACGCAACGTAGAAGCACAGTACGATTAGACATGGCACTGCCTTTCACTGAGTACTCGTCGTTACTCCTGACGCTGCACCGCGGCAGTGGGCGTGGGCTCATTTTCGACCAGATGGACCGCCGCATTGCTTGCCATCACCTGGTCGGAACCGCTGACGACACCCTGCACCGTACGCTTGGTCTGCGGGTTGAGGACGCCGATGGTGTCGCCGAGCGCGCCGTCGTCCTGCGCCTGACCGCGCAGTGTCAGGGTCAGTCCGGGCACCTGGTAAACAAGCGTCACGGTGTCGTTGCGGTGCACGACCATCGGCTTCATCAGGTCGGTCAGATAAATCGGCTGTCCGGGGCGCAGTTGATGCCGTGCCGCCTGCCCGACCGCGGTGTCCATGACCGCGATGTCGGCGGCCCGGGCCTTTGGTGTCGGCAAGACCGTCAGGTCGGACGCTTGCAGCACCTCCCCGCGCTCGATCGGGCGATCGACAGTGACGGCATCGACGGTCTCGACCGCGCGGCCGGTGAAATGAGCGGGCGCGCGTTGCAGAATGAGGCTGGACGGCAGATCGAGCGTCGCGTCGAAGCGGCCGGTGTGCGGGTCGTAGTTCAGCGCGCTTACGCGCAAGTCGCCCGTCGCTTCGGCTTCGAGCTGAAGGGTATGCACGGGAAGGTCGAAGTAAAGCGAGATGTCGTGCGGCTCTCCAAGGTTATACCGCTTGGCCAACGCCTGCGTGATCGCGGTCGAAATCTGTTGCGGGTCGATCGGGCGACTGGCGCGTGTGACGATGACCTCGGCGAGTCCGCGAGTGTCGATGTCGATGAGTTGATGCGACTGGATTGCCTCGATTACGCGTTCGGTCGACACCGCTCCGGTGGTGCCGAGGTCCGGAGCACGGAAGATCGGGATATCGGCAACCGGCCCGGCATTCGCTATAAGGTCGCCAATCCGCACGATATCGCTGTTGACGGTGACGTTGGCGCGCAAGGTGGGCCGGTTCGGCTGCGCTGCGGCCGAGCCGACCAAAAGCGGCAGCAGCATCAGCATTCGGAGCAGTGTGCGGATCATCGCGGCGCCCTTCTATTTCGACAATTGCGACGTCGTCTGCAGCATTTCGTCGGCCGCGGTGACGACCTTGGAATTCATCTCGTAGGCACGCTGCGCTGCGATCAGATTTGAAATCTCCGTCACCGCTTCGACGTTAGACTGTTCCAGGCTGCCCTGCGCCAGGGTGCCGGCGCCGTTGGTTCCCGGCGTGCCGTCCTGGGGTTGGCCCGATGCCGGCGTGGCGGTGAACAGGTTGTCGCCGTTCGCCTGCAGGCCGGCATCGTTGAGGAAAGTCGTCAGCGTGAACTGTCCGAGGATGCTCGACGTCGTGCTGCCGGCCGGAGTCACCGAGACCTGGCCCTGCTGATTGATTGTCAGCCCGCTGGAACCGGCCGGAACGGTGATGGTCGGTTGCACCAGATTGCCTTCGGCCGTGACGATCCGGCCCTGAGCGTCCATCTGAAACGAACCGTCCCGCGTGTAGCTGTAGGTGCCGTCGGGCATCAGAATCTTGAACCAGCCGGAGCCTTGGATGGCGACGTCGAGCGTATTGCCGGTCTGCTCCAGAGAGCCCTGCGTCATCAGCCGCGGCGTACCGACTGTTTTCACGCCCGAGCCAAGCTCGATGCCGACGGGCAGGATGTTGCCCTGGTCCGAGGCTTGCGCGCCGATCCGCTGCACGTGCTCGTAGAGCAGATCCTGGAATTCGGCCCGCTGGCTCTTGTAGCCGGTGGTCGTCATGTTGGCGATGTTGCCGGCGATGACCTGGACTTGCAGGTCCATGGCCGCCATTCCGGTTGCTGCGACATCGAGCGCACGCATGTCAGCATCTCCTCACACTTGCCCGGCCGTGCCGCTCACGCGCTGCCCGAAGCCGGCGCCTGGGAAAGAGTGGTCAGCGCGTTTTTGCGCTGGTCGCTCTGCTGCTCCAGAACGGTGGCGATGTCGGTGTACGACTGGGTTATTTGGATCATGCGCGAAATTTCGGCGACGGCGTTGACGTTCGATTTCTCAATTGCGCCTTGCACCAAGGTGGTGCTGGCGGGCAGGGCGCCCGGATTGACGCTGGGAGGCGCCAAAAACATGCTGTCGCCGTCTTTCTGCAGCCGACTCTGCGGATTGAATGCGACCAGCTGCAGCCTGCCGCGCGGGGACTCGATTGCATTGTTGCCCTCGCGCACGGTAATGACGCCGCTGGGGGTGATATTGATGTTATGATCGGTACTCTGGAACGTGATCGGCCCGTTCTCGCCGAGCACCGGATAGCCTTCGTCGGTGACGAGTTGGCCGGCGGCGTTGGTGACCAACGCCCCGTTGCGCGTGTAGCGCACGCCGCGCGGCGTTTGCACAACGAGGTAGCCGTCGCCCTGAATGGCTACATCGAGAGGGTTGCCGGTGCGCTGGATCGCTCCTTCGGAAAAATCGATCCAGCTGGCGCGGTCGGTCACGAAATCGACGTGCTGATCGCGGCCGGTGAAATCGCCGTCGCTCGCCTTCGACATCAGGTATTGTGAAAACAGCGCGTTGTCGGCCTTGAAACCGGTGGTGTCGATGTTGGCGATGTTGTTGGCAACGATATCGAGGTCGTGACTGAGCGCCATTTGCCGCGACAGGCCGACGAGAAGTGCATTCTCCATCGGATACTCCCCTCAAGGCTTGCGGAAGATGCCTGCTTCGGCAGCTTCACCGCTGCGCCGCGAGCTCTCCCAAGCTCCGACGCGAGGACAGACTGCAGAGGTCGTGCCAAAGGGAAAAAGAAGGAGGAAACAGACGCTTAGCCTGCGTGACGCGGGCCGCGCGGGGGGCAGAAAAAGCCATTGCCGAGCCGTCCGCACGGCAAAATTTTCCGCCCACGGAGCCTCCGCAAGTATCTGTTAACCATTGCTACCTAGCTTGGCCGACGACGGCGCCATTGAAGGCGCCCACCCAGCGCCCGCAGCTTTGGTTCTGCGTTTTCCCTGCCGGTTGCGTGCGCGCCTCACGCCAGCGGGAGTCGTCATGGCGAAGACCAAGGACGCACAGCCTCAAACCGAGGACGAAGAGACCGAGGCTGAGGCTGAGGGCGCGCCGCAGGAGAAAAAGCCTTCGTTTCTTACCCGCTGGATGTCGACCAAGTTGATTGTGATCGCAGCCGCCGGAATGGTCGCCCTCGGCGCCGTCGGCGGCGGCGCCTATTACTTCGTCGGCGGCCGCAGCGACGCGGCCCCCGCCGCCGCCAAGATCACGCCGCCGGTGTTCTTCGACCTGCCGGACATACTGGTGAACCTGTCGTCGAGCGGCAGCGATCGGACGCAATATCTGAA
>JASHOR010000122.1 GCA_030041005.1 Xanthobacteraceae bacterium | reverse complement strand
CATACGATCGACTGCCGTGGAAGGTCGCCGAACGCCCAGCCGGTATTCACAGCAATTTTCGTTTGACCAGCACGTCCAACAAATCGTCCAACATTTCGACTAACATGGGTCAGTGTCGGCACCGTAAGCTTATTGATTTCCTTGTGAAATTGTTGGTAACGAAGCTCATCACCCGCTCCAACGAGGCGCTTCGGGCGCGCCATCTAGTGTCGGTCTGTTCCGGACACATAGGTTACGGATTATACCGGACACATAGGTAACACTTTTGGCCCGAAGGGATTGTCGATTGTCGAAACATGAGGCAAACGCCCTCTCGCAGTATTGATAGGGGTAAGGAGCGGCTGCCCAGTGTCCCCACTGACCATCCAGAACAAACATTGTGCCGGATGCATATTGGTCGATGACAATTTATGAATAAAATTCAACGACATAGGCGTTCGCGGTTTTATTCCGACGGGCGCGCCCGATTCATCCGACAAAATCAAAACGGACCATCGAGACTCGGCTATCCTGAACAACCATACTGAGGCGCAACCGACCGTTGAGCGTGGCTCCTCCCCGTAACATGCTGGCGTGGTGTCCGGCGGTTACGTCGTCAGTCGTTCGGCCGTCCAGTCGGCCGTTAGGGGGCGAAATTTGTAGCTGATGTTAAAGCACACGTGATTTCCCTCCTCGAACACGACCAATTCGGTTGGACCTGAAGCGGCGCGCGCAAGCCGTTCGCCTTCGGTTACGGGAATCAACTTGTCGCCTGCGCCAAAAATGACCAGCAGCGGGCATTTGATGCGCTGCGCGACACCCTCCAGCGTAAGGCTGCGTGCGATCTCATGGGCTTCGGCCATGGACCCGGCATAGCTCCTAACGCGAAAGGTCTCCTGCGAAGCTATCGGCATTGTCGGCAGTATTGCGCCGAAATCAAATGGGCCACAGTTCGATACGCAGGCTTTGATGCGCGGCTCAAAGGCGGCTGCAAGCGGCGCGTAAAGGGCGCCCAGACTTTGCCCCACGACCGCGATTCTCTGCCCATCAACATCGGCGCGCATCGCGAGCGCATCGATGGCAGCGCCGATGACCTTTCCCCACTGGTCGGTGATGGGAAGTCGAAAGGCCGTTTCGCCTTGACCGGGGCCGTCGATCGCGAGCGCGGCAATGCCGCGGCGCACGAAAGCGTCGCACCAGGCGTGCAGTTCCTCTTTGCACGCATCGAGGCCGGGCAGAATGATCGCCACCGGGGGACGACCGGAAGTGCGTGGTCGGCGCAGATTGCCCACCATGTCCGCGTTCTCGAATGGAATGGTGATGCGCTCGACAGGCGGATCCATTGCCGCGCCCGCAGCACGATAGCAGGCCAGCATGTGGTCGTGGGCGGCCCGATACTGATTCGGATCATGCGCAAACAAATGCTTGGCATAATGGTAGTAGATCGACGCGCGCAGATTGGCTTCGGCGGCGGTGATTTTGCGGCCCAATTCGGCCGCTTCAATCGCGAGCGCCGCGTGGCGTTCGCCTTCCTCGGACCAGATGCGACACCAGTCGTCCCAGCGCTCAATTCGGCCAGCCAATCTCTGCAGGTCGTTCGGATCAACGCCGGTCGCGACATAACGCGGCGTCATATGCGCCAAGATCAGGTCCACTTGCGGATCGCGCGCCATAGGTCCCCCTCGAACACCCTCAAGTGAACGCTAGGGAGAACCCGTTCAGCCTGTCAAGGAGCGAGAACCCGGCGTGCGCGTCTCGGGGCGGAAGATCAACCGGATCTGGCTTGCGAAGCACAGCTTCGATACGAGCTTATTCCGGCGGGGTCATCGCCCGCCTACACTCTGCCGGTGAGAACGCCGTCGGGCAAGCTGAAGCAATACTCTGCGATGGAATCGGCGCGTGTGAACCACACGCGATCGCCAGCGCGTTCAACGCAATGCCTCAATGCGCGCCGTAAGGCACGCAGCCGAAACGGCTGCCCGCAAATGAAGGGGTGCAGCGCCACTGCCATTACAAGCGGCTGCTTGCAGGACTGGTCCAACATTTCGTCAAATTGATCAATGATCATCTCGGCGAACTCCTGACCCGTATGATCGCGCAACACGTTTGTGCCCATGTCATTAAGTTCCATTGGATAGGGTACGGACAATATCGGACCTGATCGCGTTTTCATCCAAATCGGCTGGTCATCGACGGGCCAACCCAGCGAATGATTGTAACCGGCTTCAACAAGAAGGTCCGAGGTAACCCTCGACTCGGCAGCGGCCGGTCCCATCCAGCCAGTCGGTCGCCTGCCAAAATGCTCCGCGATCAACTCGGTGCTTTCCGCAATCAAACGGGCCTCGTCGTGCTCCCAGAGTGTATTTCCCAATTCCGAATTCGTTCGCCCGTGCGCGCAAATTCCATCGCCGCGCGCCTTTATGCGAGCAATCACCTCCGGATATTGTTCGCAAACCAAGCTGTTGAGCAGAATGGTCGCCGGCATGTGAAGTTCATCAAGCATGTCGAAGACGCGCCAGATGCCAACCCGCAGGCCGTAATCTCGCCATGCGAAATTGCGTTGAGTTTGTGGCCCGGAGGTTCTCGTAAACGGGTCGTTCCCCATGCCCGCCATAAAGGCGAAGTGTTCGACATTCAGACCGATGTAGAACGCCAGCCGTTTGCCTTCTGGCCAATCGTAGACCGGTCGGTTGTCTATTGCCGAATACTGGTATCGGCCGTGAGCGGGAAGCTGCAACATGCTGTCTCCTGAAGCCAGGTTCGGAAAAGCTTCACTTGGGATTTGCGCTTGAGCAGAATTTCCGGAGAGAATTGCCGCCTGGCAAGCAATCGATCTATGATTTTGCCCCAGACGAATGCCGCTCGGCAGACAAGCTTTCCAGGTAGGCCAGCGCGTCGGACAGCGGAATCACCTCTGCATATTTTTGATGTAGATCGAACAGGTTTGCCTCCAGGACCGCGATTGTCCGGTCGGCAACGCAGTCCCGGATGACCATGCAAGGGATGTCCCGCATGAACGCGTCGGTAACCGTTGCACGCACGCAGCCGCTTACACTGGTGCCGCAACAGAGCAGCGTATCGATGCCGCGGGTGCCAAGAAAGACCTCAAGATCGGTGCGAAAAAAAGCACTTGGGCGCCACTTGCGAATCACTCGGTCCCCTGCCTGCGGCGCAAGTTCATCGACTATTTCAGCTCCTCGGCTGCCTTCGATCTGGATCCGCATCTCTGCGTGGAACCGCTGCTTGAACCGCCAAAGCCCCGCCGATGATCCGTCGGCCGCCACCAAGCCCTGTGTGTAGATGACGGGGACGTTCAGGTTCCGTGCTGCAGTGCACAGCCCTTTGATCGGCTCGAAAGTCTGGCGGATGGACGGCCAAAGAGTCGTGGGGGCGCTCGGATCGCAGAAGTCATTTTGCATATCGATCACGAGCACTGCGGGACGTTCGCCACACGGAATACGTAGGCCCATTCCTTGCTCGCGATAGAGCACCTGGGTTTTATGATCGCGGGTATCGAGAAGCGGCATTCATCCCTCTCCTTAAGGTTGCTTGAGATCGCTCGACTCTTCAGAGTCTACGCTGTTTTCATCAGAGGCGAGCTCTTGCTTGAGAAGACTTTCAAGCGCCCGCCGGTGTTCATTGAACGATGATGATGTCGGATCCCGTGGCCGAGATAGCGTTATTTCTACATCGGCCTTCAACCGGCCGGGCAGCACGCTCATGGCGACAACCCGGTCTGATAACAAAACCGCTTCCTCGACGCTGTGAGTGACGAAAAAGACCGTCTTGCGAGTCTCGGCCCACACGCGAGCGACTTCCTGCTGCAGCCGGCCACGCGTCAGAGCATCAAGGGCGGCAAAGGGTTCGTCCATGAGAAGGATTTTTGGGTCATTTACCAACACACGTGCGAGCGCTGCCCGCTGTCGCATTCCACCTGAAAGCTCATGGGGATATCTGTTTTCAGCACCTGTGAGGCCCACCATGCCCAATGCGCGGTCAACGGTCTGCCGTCTGAGCGGCGGTGGCACCTTTCTTTCGCGCGGGCCGTACTCTACATTTTGCCGCAGCGTCAGCCAGGGAAAGAGAGCGTATTCCTGAAATACGACGCCTCGATCCGCGCCTGGACGATTGATGGGCCGGCCCTCGATATAGACTCCTCCGGAGCTCGGTTGCTCGAAACCGGCCAAGATATTGAGCAGCGTTGTTTTTCCGCAGCCACTTGGTCCGATAACGGTGACGAACGCGCCTTGATCTATTTCCATTGAAATGTCCTCAAGTGCGTGCACAACGCGACGCTCGCGGACATCTCGGAAACTCTTATAGACATTCCGAAATGCGATGAATGGTTGTTGGGTCGTCGTCATCGGCCCGTAGTTCCGGTTTGCCAGCGGAGAATCCTCCGGCCGACGAGGGAGATGAGTCGGTCCGACGCCAGGCCAAGCGCGCCTACACTTACGATCGCCGCAAGGATCAGATCCAACCGGCTGAATTGATAGGCCGACCAAAGAGCGTAACCGAGGCCGCCTTGTACGGCCAGCATTTCGGCAACGATCACCAGAACCCAGGCCAAGCCGAGCCCCACGCGGAGGCCTGTAAAGATCGATGGCAGCGCAGCCGGCAGCACGACACGGAGAAGCAATTTTCGAGGCGACGTGCCAAGCATAAGCGCCGCTCGAATCAGAACCCGCGGTGTCTGGCGGGCGCCCGCCGCAACGTTCACTACGATGGGAAAAAACGACCCGAAAGCGATCAAGAAGATCGCTGCTGATTCGTGGATGCCGAAAAGGAAAACTGCAAACGGCACCCAAGCAGTCATCGGCACGGCGCGTAGAAAGTTGATCAATCCGTCGCACAGATCCTCTACGACGGAATACCAGCCGATGAGGACTCCCAGCGAAATGCCGGTTGCGGCAGCGATGGCAAACCCGGAGGCAACGCGTTCCAAGCTCATCAGGACGTAGAGTCCCCACGTGCCGGAATACCATGCGAGCGCTTCGCGGGGACCGAAAATCCAGTCCCACCACGCAATGGCCACGGCTGACGGGGACGGCAGTGACGCGCTCGACACCCACTGCGACGCTGTGATTGCTTCCCAGGCTATCAGGATCGCTGCAGGTAGCGTTATTCGACGGAGAAAACGCCAAACATTTTTCCGTGCGACGTCTTCAATCTGGCCGCTGCTGGTGCTCGATCCGACTGCCGCAAGGGGCTGCAGCGAAATCTGCGTCATCTGCCTTAACGGCGGACCAGCTTCTGCGCGGCCGGTGGCGTGCCAGAGAGCTCGGGTTGCAATTTCCCTGTGGCAGCCATAAGCGGCCCAAAATCGACGACCTGCTCGATCTGCCGGGAAACGTCTGATTTCGCGTAGCCAAAGCGCGGTCCCAGTTTGGCGGCCCCTACGATCGCATTCGTGTCGATGATTTCGCTAAAATAAAGATTCCTGAAAGCTTCCCGCGCTACGTCGGGTTTAATCCCCGCCAACTGGGTTGCGACCGGCACGAAGGCCTTTTCGTCCTGCATTTCGCGTATGCTGGCGACATAGGCCTTCATAAAATTGAGCGCGAGCTCCTTATTGGCCAGGAAGTCCGTATTTGCCAAGATGCCCCCATTGGCAGGCCCCAAGGAACAAGCGCCAATATCCAATTTCGGCGGATAGTAGCCTATACCTTCAACCACAACTTGGTCTGTCATGGGCGCGAAGAGCACAAACCCATCGATGTCGCCCTTGCGCAGCGCCTCGAGCGCCGTGGCTCCGACCGAGACGTTTACGAGCTTGATCTTTGCCAATTCAGCACCGCCCTCTTGCGCGGCGACCAAAAACAGCACTCGAGCGTAGGTGCCCGGCACTACGCCAATCGTCTTACCCTCCAGCGCCTTCCAAGTGTCAGCGATCACGCCCTTGCGAAGAATCAGGTTTTGCCCCCCGAACTGCTGGCCCGCAATGAACCGGAGATTCGTGATCCCCTGGTCGACGATTATCGCCGGATTGTTGATGCCGGTGGTGGCGAGCTCGGTTTGCTTATTTTGCGCCGCCCTCTGTTGGTCGGCGTAAGTAAACAGCACCGACATTTCGACACTAAAGCCATATCGGCCGGCATGATTCGAAACGTTCCAGATGGGAGCAGAAACAACGCCATGAGAAGCCGCTATGCGCACCACCGGAGCATCGCCTGCATGCGCAAGATTCACCACGGTCGTTGCGTAAACTGTCCCGAAAGCGGCCTTTAAAAATCGAGCCCTGCTCCATAGAACAGGCGACGAAACGTTCATGCGTTCAATGGACATTGTGCTCCCGGCTGTTTCAAGAAAGCCAGCTCCGATGATCGGGATATACCTGGAAAATAACGGGGCCACCTAGGGTTAGCAACACCGAACCAAGGTCGTGCGTAACTGCTATTGCATCTTCCAATTGCGCGACCGCCACGAGCCGGCGCGGCAGTGCCGCGCTACTTCTCAAGGGCGGGAATTTAATGCCGGCACCGGCACGCGAAATTTGCGACCAAGGGTCAGATCATTTTGAACCCATTCGCGGCGTTGGATGATGACAGTTGCGCGCCAATGACAGGCGACGCCACTATGGATCGCAGGCGATTCGACGCTGATGACGCCAATGCCATACCGGCAAGGCTTGCTGCCATCGGCCCGCACCTTGGTCGAGCATTTAGCGCCTGAATTGTCCAAGGCCGCGGTCATCTGATTAGTGCGACCTGCCGCGGCATCAGATACGCCTGCCTGATCCGCCAGGTCTTGTCGGCCAGGTCTTGTCGGCCAGGGCTTGTCGGCCAGGTCTTGTCCACCAGGTCTTGACTTTTCGAAAATACTTCGATATTCGCTGAAATATGAAAACGTCAAAAGCTGTGGCGGCGTTGGCCGCGCTCGCCCAGGAGAACCGTCTTGAAATCTTCCGTCTGCTGGTCCAGGCCGGTCCCGAGGGCATGGCGGCCGGGCAGGTCGCCGAGAAGCTCGACCTCGCCCCCAACACGCTGACCTTTCATTTCGACCGCCTCCGCTTCGCCGGACTGGTCACCGTCCGCCGCGACGGCCGCTCCATGATCTACGCGGCTCGCTTTGAGGCGATGAACGGTCTGGTTTCCTTCCTCACCGAGAACTGTTGCCAAGGCGCGCAAGAGAAGTGCGTGCCCGTAGCAGTCTGCAAGCCCAAGGGAATCCGCGATGAAGCGGTTTCACGTGCACGTCGCCGTTGACGACCTAACAAAGTCCATCGGCTTCTATTCGGCGCTGTTCGCCGCTCAGCCCTCGGTCATCAGGGCCGATTACGCCAAATGGATGCTTGATGATCCGCGCGTGAATTTCGCCATCTCGACACGTGGGGGGCAACCCGGGCTCGACCATCTCGGCATCCAAGCCGAAAGCGGCGATGAACTGAAAGAGATTTACTTTAGGCTGCACGCGGCGGGCGGGAATATCGTCGAGCAAGGGCTAACGAGTTGCTGCTACGCAAAGTCGGAGAAGTCCTGGATTGATGACCCGGCCGGTATATCCTGGGAGGCATTCCACACGACGGGCGCAAGCACCGACTACGGCGACGGATCAGGCGAGCGCGGCGCCCGCGTCGCGCATGAGAAGTCGTGTTGTTCGCCCGCTCCCGAAGTCGCTGCGCCAGCGTGTGGCTGTTCGCAGGCCCTGCCATGACCGAACCCTATAATGTGCTTTTTCTTTGTACTGGAAATTCGGCACGCTCTGTCATGGCGGAAGCGATCTTGAACAAGGTCGGCGCGGGGAAATTCCGTGCCTACAGCGCCGGAAGTCAGCCCAAGGGGCAGGTTCATCCTGAAACCATTCGGCTGTTGCAAAACCTCGGTTATGACACGTCGAGCTTTCGTTCAAAGTCGTGGCATGAATTTGCGAAGCCCGGCGCCCCGTCGCTCGATTTTGTTTTCACCGTCTGCGACAACGCCGCGGGCGAAACCTGCCCGGTCTGGCCCGGACAGCCGATGACGGCGCATTGGGGTATTCCCGATCCCGCCGAGGCCACGGGAAACCCGGCCGAAATCGCGCTTGCCTTCAAAGACGCCTATCGCATGCTCGATCGGCGTATCGGCATTTTCGTGTCCCTGCCGCTGCGGTCGCTCGATCAAATGAGCTTGCAAAACAAGCTGCGCGAAATCGGCCGCCTGGCCGATGCCACCGCGAAAGCGGCCGAATCCACGTGAAGTCGACATTCGCTCAGCGCGTCGTCGCCGAAGGTTTGGGGACCGCTTTCTTGCTGGCGGCCGTCATCGGCTCGGGCATCATGGCGGCGAAGCTCTCCGGCGGGAATGCAGCGCTGGCGCTTCTCTGCAACACCTTGCCGACCGGCGCCATCCTCGCCGTCCTCATCCTGGTTTTCAGTCCGGTCTCCGGTGCGCATTTCAACCCGGCCGTCAGCTTCGCCTTTGCGCTCCGCCGCAGCCTGCCCTGGCACGAGGCGGCGGCATACGTCGGCGCGCAGATTATTGGCGGCATTGCCGGCGTCTGGGCGGCGCATCTGATGTTCGACCTGCCGCTGTGGCAACTCTCGCTTCATGTCCGTACCGGCATGGGCCAGTCGTTTGCCGAGTTCATCGCCACCTTCGGCTTGCTGCTGACGATCTTCGGCTGTCTCGCGGGGGCTGCTGACGCCATGCCTTACGCGGTCGGACTGTACATCACGGCGGCTTATTGGTTCACGTCGTCAACATCGTTCGCCAATCCTGCGGTGACCATGGCCCGCGCTCTTTCAAATACGTATGCCGGCATTGCCCCAACCGGCGTGCCTGCTTTTATCGCCGCTCAGTTGGTCGGCGCCATCGCTGCCACCGCACTGACGCGTTGGCTATTTCTGAAGTGAGTTGCTCCCGGGTAGCAGGCTCCAACCGCACGCGATTGTCGCGGACGAAAATGGTGGGCGCGCACCGGATGCGATAAGAGCGTGAACTCAGAACAAACCATTCCATCGTTCAATAAAGTTGATGAATTGGCGCCGCGAGCCGGCCGCATTCACTCGCCTCCGGCAAATGGCCCGCTCGCAGACGCGCGGATCAAGCTCTACGGGATCGAGCTTATCTCGTCATCATCAGCAACAGGAGCGTCAGGCTTTCGTTTGCTGCATGACCAGGAGAAAAACCTCAAAACTGTCGGAGACTTCACGGTCGCTGCCGGCGAATGCGTTCCCTTCTCCTTTCCTATGGCCTCTCGTTCGTAAGCCCGCCACGCCGGGTTGGCGCATGCAGCCGTCCATGCGGCCAAGTCGATCTGGCGCCGCGGTCACCCGGCCTGCGCCCTCTGGCGGTCCGGCGGCGCGGCCGATGCGCGCATCAAATCCAGCATGGTCGCCCAGGCCGCGTCGGAGGTTGCAATCTCGTCTGCATTGCGCCCCTTGCCGCGCGCCGGATTTTGAAAACCATGACCGGCTTTGGGATAGCGATGGAAGACATGTGGAATGCCGTAGCGCTTCAGCTCGGTTTCGAAACGGTCGACGTCAGCAGGCGACGGATTGGTGTCGAGATCGCCGAAAAAGCCGTAAACCGGACAGCGGATATTCTTGATCAACTCGAACGGCGGCGGCATGCCCTCGCCCCAGCGGCTCATCATCCCGCCGCCGTAATACGCGATTGCCGCCGTGAAAATCGGTTTCGTGGCGGCACCGAGAAACGACAGCCGGCCGCCCATGCAGTGACCGGCGATAAAGAAGCGACTGCGATCGAGGTCCGGGCGGGACAGCGCATAATCGGCCGATGCGGCGATTTCGGCGACGACCTCGCTGTCCTTGAGGAATTTCTTGCAATCGTGCAGCGGTACATCCTTAGGACAGTGATGATAAAAGTTCGGCACGATCGTCAGGTATCCGGCCTTCGGGAATTCCTTGAAGTAATGGGCCGTGCAGGCGTCGAGCCCCCCGCGGTGGAACATCAAGAGCACGGCCGGGTGCGGTCCGCGGCCGGTGGGTGCGGCGATGTGCACGTCCATCGACCGGCCCAAGACGTTCAAGGTGATCGTTTCGCCTTCGAAGCTGGCTTCCTGCATCGGTCCTATTCCACGTCTGGTACCAGGGATTTGGCCTTGGCGATAATTGCCGGCGAATAATCGAATGACTTTTCGATTATGGCCTGAAGCTTCTCTCCCGATAGCGGCGAGAGCGCGACGCGCATGCGTGCGGCGTCGGCCAGAAAGGCGGGATCCTTGAGGGTCGCCTCGAAAGCCGATCGCAATTGCGTAATGCGTTGCGGCGGCAGCCCGGGCGGCGCCACCAGGGAACGGCCGATTTTTCCAGATAGCGAGAATAATTCCAGAATCTGCCGTTGCTCCTCGGTGCGGGCAAGGTCAACGAGCCGCGGCACGTTCGGCAGATCGGACGCTTTTTCGAGCCCAGTCTGTAACAGCACGTTCACTTTCTTGTTGCGCAGCAAATCGGCGTGCATCACGCGAAACACCGTCCACGGCATGCTGAGCGCTTGAACTTCGCCGCGCTCCATCGCAACCCCTGCCGCGCCGCTTCCCTTGTAGCCGACGACAAGCTTGAACTTCAGCCCAAGCAGTTGCTTCAGCATCGTCCACCGCAACCGCGAAGCGCTGCCGGTCGAGGCGACAATCAGCGGCTTGGTATAGACGTCATCGATCCTTTTTACCGCAACGGTATGCCAAGCGACCAGCACGGCGTTGTTGCTGATGATGCGGCCTATCCAGTTCATTTTGGTGAGATCGGCCTTCAGCTCCGCCACTTTGAATAATTGGTCCTGATAGATCGATTGGTCGAGCATGCCGATCACGGTGCCGTCGCGGGGCGCGATGTTGTAAAGCTGATTGGCGGCGAGGATGCCGCCAGCGCCCGGCATGTTTTTGGCGATCACGATCGGATCGCCAGGCAGGTGATCGCCGATATGGCGCGCGATCAGCCGGCTCATGGAATCGTAGCTGCCGCCGACACCCGACGCGACGACGATATCCAGCGTCTTGCCCCGATAGAAGTCCTTCGCAACGGTCCGGGTGGCCGGCGTAGAGAGCGCAACGCCGATAGCCGCAATTGCGGCGGCGAGCCTGCCAATGAGCCGGACTCGCATCGCCATAGGCCGTGCCGACGGAGCTATTCCGCCGCCTCCTGGCCTTCCTCTTCGGCGAGGGCGCGCGCCTCGATCGCGTTGACCTCAGCCTGATCCATTTTGACCAGGATATTCTGCATGTGCTGGACCTTGGCCGGATCGTCGTCCGGGCCGAGCAACGGATAGGCATCGCCCCCGCGGTCGCGCAATGGCGGCGAATGCGATTCAATTATCGTCGCTGTCTCTTTGCCCCGGTTCCAGGCCCAGTGCACCTTGTTGCGGGGGATGCGCATGACGTCGCCGGGTCTGCAGCGATAGCCGCGGCCGTCGACGAAGAAATACATTTCGCCGGAGACGATATAGTTCATCTGCTCGCAATCGTGCATGTGCGGCCTGGTGTGATAGCCCGACGCGCGTTCGGCAAACATGATGCTCGTGTCGGTGCCGTGGACCTTCTGCGCGCGGATTACCGAATTGCCGACCGCCGCCATGGCGACGCGCTCGGTCATCTTAACGTCGTTCCTGTTGACCCGGTAATTGGGCTTGTCCGACATTGCTTTCCTGCCTCCGCCGATGCCCAGAGCCCTGGGCGAACTCCAGAAAATCTTATTCTAGCACCGACCCGTGCGCTGGCTCAAACGCGACCTGTGCCCGTCCTGCGAAGAGATCCTATATGTTTTTGGCTGCACTGCACATGAACCTAGAGCGGCGAATTGGCGCGGTAGAACGTCGGCCGGCGAATGGGCCGCCCTTGGCTGTTGGCCTCTGCTGGCGCCTGTGGGCGGGCGGCGCACTATGCTAATCCTTCGCACCCCGTGCGCTCATCGGCGCGGGTGCAAGGAGCAGTAGCATGACAGACGGTAAGCCGCGCGAAGTCAAAATCCGCGTGCACGACGGCGTGGAGATCGCGGTGGCGCTCTACATGCCGGAGGGTGAAGGGAAATTCCCGGCTCTGCTGGCGCCTTCGCCGTATCGCTACGACAACAATACGCTGCCGGCGGGCCCACAGTTTCTCTGGCGCGAAACCGGCCCGATCGATTTCTATCAGAAACACGGCTACGTCTATGCGCATATGGACGTGCGCGGCTGCGGCAAGTCGGGCGGTGAATTCCGCCTGCTCGACCGCAACGAGCAGAAAGACCTCTATGACGTCATCGAGTGGCTCGGCCGGCAGCCGTGGTCGAACGGCAGGGTCGGCGGCATCGGCCAGTCGTATTTCTGCATGTCGCAATGGTGGATGGCGATTCAGAAACCGCCGGCGCTCGCCTGCATCGCCGCCTTCGACGGGCTCAACGACCTCTACCGCGCCTCGATCTATCAGGGCGGCATTCTGGGGGACTTCTTCGGCAGCTATTGGTGGAATCAGAACCGGATCATCAATCGCAATCCGGCGAACGGCGAGCATCCGCGCGAGCAGCCCTACGACCTGAACCTGCGCATTGCCGAACATCCGACCTATGACGATTTCTGGCGGGAGCGCTGCGCCGCCGAGCGCCTGCACGAGATCGAGGTGCCGCTCTATTCGATCGGGGTCTGGGGCAAGGTCGACCTGCACACCCGCGGCAATATCGACGGCTTTCGCCGCGCCAGGGGGCCGAAAAAACTGAAGATGGTCGGCCCGGTCAACGCCTTCGCCGCGAATCGTGAGTTCAACAGCGTCGAACTGCACCAAAAGCTTCTACTGCCGTTCTACGACCATTACCTCAAGGGCCGGGACACCGATTATGCGAGACGCCCGCCGGTCGAATATTTCGTGCGCGGCGCCGACGCGATGCGCACCGCCGAATCGTGGCCGCCGCCCGGCGTGCGCTACCTCGCGTGGCATTTGAGCGCGGCAAAATCCGGCAGCGTCAGTTCGCTCAATGACGGCACGCTCTCGCGCGAGTCGCCTTCAGGCGAAGAGGCAACCACCTACCGCTATCCCGATCCGGGCTGGATGCTGGGCGTCGTCGGCTTCGGTCCGAACAGCCAGCCCGATCCGGCGCGCCGCGTGCTCACCTTCACCACCGCGCCGCTACAGCGCGACCTGGAAATCGCCGGTCCGATCAAGCTCACTCTGCACGCCGGGTCGACCCGGCCCGACATGGATTTCTTTGTCAAATTGTCGGAACAGATGCCGCAATCGCCCGAAGACCGCGCCAAGGGGCTCAACCCGGCCTCGTACTGGATCACCAAAGGGTGGCTGCGCGCCTCGCATCGCGCGCTCGATCCGCAAAGATCGACGGAGATGGAGCCCTACCACACGCACACCAGCCCTGAGCCGATCGAGCCCGGAAAAATCCACCGCTTTGACATCAGCATCGAACCGATGGCGCACCGCTTCAAGGCCGGCAACAGCGTGCGGCTGGAAATCGCCAACGGCGATTCCGCGGTTACCGACGTGCTGTGGACGCACTATTACACGCCGAACAAGATCGGGGCTGATACAATCTATCACTCGGCTCAATATCCGTCGGCCCTAATATTGCCGGTGATGGAGGGAGCGTAGCAGCCAGGGTGGCTCCGCGATTGACAGTTCTTTTTGCTGATCGAGGAAAACGGATGCAGGCACAGATCGAGAGCCGCCGCAAGCGCGCTGCGACTCGTCGTTCGCTTCGTTGCGGTTGCTCAATCCCACGTTCCGGGCCGCAGTAAGTCGAAAATTATCATCGGGGTGACACATCGAGAGAGTTTACTGCCTAATTCACTCTGCGAGGAGACGGACGAACCGATGTTCCCACATCCCAAGCGCGTATTTCTGACCCGCGGCATTGGCATACACCGGCAACAGCTTTCGGCGTTCGAATATGCGCTTCGTGACGCCGATATAGAACAGCAGAATCTGGTTTTGGTGTCCTCGATCCTGTCGCCGCAATGTGAACTCGTTCCACGCAGCGTCGGAGTTGCGGCGCTCAGTCCGGGCGAAATTACATTTTGCGTCATGGCGCGTACCGAGACCAATGAATTCGGGCGCTGCATCGCCGCTGGAATAGGGCTGGCTCGACCCACGGATCCTGCGCATTATGGCTATATCTCCGAGCACCATGCGTTCGGCATGTCGGAAGCGGAAACTACGGAACACGTCGAAGACCTTGCAGCGACCATGCTCGCATCAACGCTCGGTATCGAGTTCAACCCGGATGCTGCCTGGGACGAGCGCAAACGAGTGTACGAGATGAGCCATCTCATGGTCGGTACCGACTCAATTGTCGCCGCAGCGCAGGGAGCGCCGCGCGGCGATTGGACGTGCGTCGTAGCCGCCGCTGTGTTTCTGTTCACGCCATCGACTCCAGAGCAGCAATGACGACGGTCCCGACCTTTGCGGTGCGGCCCACATTCCTCGGTCTCGCCGACGATGATCCGGATTCGCCGATTTGCGTCGCCGGAATTCCCTTCGACGTTGGTACAACGAATCGGGCCGGTGCCCGCTCTGGGCCGCCGGCGATACGGCAAGCCAGCCGGATGCTGGTCGACGGCGACCATCCGGTTCACTGGGTCAGCGCGGCCAGGTTGCCCTTGGCCGACATCGGCGACTTTGCCATTGCGCTCGGCGATATCGCGGGAAGCTTGGCGGCAATCGAGAAGCAGGCCGCGCCGATCAAGCATCTCGTCGCGCTTGGCGGCGAGCATGGAATCACGCTGCCGTTGCTTCGTGCATTAGCCAAACGAACCGGTCCGACTGCGCTCATCCATTTCGACGCTCATGTCGATACCTGGCCGGAAAATTTCGGCCAGAGTTATGCCCACGGCTCGGTTTTTTACCGTGCGATCACGCAAGGGCTCGTCGAGCCTCGGCGGATGATTCAAATCGGAATCCGTTCTCCAGTTGAGCGCGCGGTCTATGATTGGACACGCGAACAGGGCGTTACGATCATAACGGCGCAAGATGTGCACGAACAGGGATCCGCCGGAATTGCCGGGAAAATTCGTCAGGTGATCGGGGAAGGGCCTGTCTATTTCAGCTTCGACATCGACGTCCTCGATCCCGCTTTTGCGCCGGGCACCGGTACGCCGGAAGTTGGCGGCCTCGCCAGTTGGCAGGCCCAGGCGATCATGCGGCGGCTGGGCGGACTGCACTTCGTCGGCATGGACCTTGTAGAAGTCTGCCCAGCCTATGACGTCGCCGAGATCACTGCGCTCGCGGGCGCAACAATGGTCTGGGAATATCTTTGCTTGTTGGACATTGCGAAGAGTTGAAAGCAGTTCACCGATTGGATCCCCGGCGCCATAGCCTAACGTCGGGTTCGTTTCATCCGGGTTGCGGGTCCCCGAATGGCCTCGACGACCGAGATACGCCCGACGACTCTCACTCCATTTCTCGCTCCGAGCACGGCCAGATCGGGCGCTCGGCTACCCAGCCGCTGCGGCCGTCTCGAGGCTGGCGCCGCCGAAGGCGGGCGCGATGTCGTTCATGAAGCGGTGCATCTGCTCGCGCACATAGGCGTCGGGGCGGTTGCCGAAGTTGAAGTAGAGGATGACCTCGTCGATGCCGATCGCCTCGACCCGCTTCAAGGTGTCAATGATCTGTTGGGGCGAGCCGTAAAGCAGCGAGCTGTCGTCGAAGTCGGAAGCTTTGGCGTCATTGAGCCGCTCGCCGATCTTCTTGAAGTACCCCATGGTTGGCGGCAGCGCGCCCGTGCCGCCCTGGCTCATCGTCTTGCGCAAACCCGCCATGGTAATGTAGCCGACCATCCGCTCCAGCGCCTGCTGGCGCTCGTCCTCGCCCTCGCCGATGTGGACGAAGTAGCTGCACTTGATCTTCTGCGCCGGCTTTTCCGTCCTCTCGCAGATTTCGCGATAGGCGGTCACCGCATTGGCTAGGCTGCCGAACAGGATGGTGGCCGCGAACGGCGCCAGCAGCAGGTTCCAGTTCCACTTCGCGGCCAGCTCCATCGAGAAGCGTGAGAACGAGCCCATGTACGGCCTGAAGTTCTTCTGCATCGGCTTGGGGAAGACCTCGACGTCCTCGAAATCGTAGAACCGCCCCTTGAAGTCGAACGGCTGGGTTTCGGTCCAGCAGCGCATCAACAGTTCGATGCCTTCGCTGAACTGTTCAGCGGAGGATTGGAAATCGGCATTGAACGGCGTGAACTCGTGACGATCGTAGCCGCGTCCTGCGGCGAAATCGACGCGGCCACCGGACAGTTGGTCAAGCGTCGCCCATTCCTCCGCGACGTGGATCGGGTGGTGGATCGGCAGCACGACGACGGCCGGTCCCAGCCGCAGGCGTGTCGTGGCAGCGGCCACATTGGCCAGCACGACCGCGGGCACCGATACGCAGCCGCGACGGTTGAAGTGATGCTCGCCGATCCAGACCGAATTGAGCCCGAGCTTCTCGGCCAACACGGCCTGGTCCCGTATCTCCAGCAGGAATTGCTCGGGCGAGCGCGGATTGTTGGGGTAGCGGTTGTCGCTCAGTGTGAAATAGCCGAATTTCATGGCGGCAGTTGGCTCCTTTGGCCAACGCATCATGTATCCGAAAATTCGGCACGGTAGGAGGCGAAATCGAGCGATATCCAGCGACATCGGGCGATATGGGCATTTGATTTTGACCTCAACGATAACGATCCGACCGCTCATGCTTGCCGTAAACGAGGCAAATTTCCCGGCTCCCGGCAGCCGATGAACGACAGTCGGACAACAGGCGCAGCGACGCGACACGCGGCTCGCTTTGCATAGCGCCGGTTCGGTCGAAAGCGGCTCGCGCAAGCCGGGCGTGCCCAACGTCGAAGTCGCGCCGACCCAGTTGCGTCGAGAGAACGGCAAGGATTGGTAACCAGATCATTAACGCAAGAGCAATAATTCTCGCGCACCATCGGCCCCTCCAGAAGGGTGCGGCGAATGTCAACCATGGCGGGAAACGACTTGATCCAGGGCTTTGATGTCCGTCTGGTGATGTATGGCCTCGACCAGGGGTCGCTGCGCATCATGAGCTCGGTTTGGCCGGTGATCGCAGAGGCGCTCGATCCGGTCATCGACGAAATTCTCGACGCCGCACGGGTATTGCCGCGGATCGGCGAAATCGTCACGCAGAACGCCGACGTGTTCAAGAAACTGGAAATCGCGCATTTTCGTGCACTCCTGGGCGGCAAGCTCGATCGGCACTACGCGCAGTCCTGCCGCGATACGGTCGAGCAGGAGGCGGCCTTCGGGCTCGACGGTCGTTTCCGCAGCACGGCCGGCAGCTACGTGCTCAAGGCGGCTCTGACGGCGCTGGCCCGCAAATACCGCTTTTCCGCCGGCAAGGCGGCCGAGTGCGCCATTGTGGTCTCGAAGGTGATTCATTTCGATGTCGCCAATGCGATGACGCTGCACCGACAAGCCAGAGAGCAAGCGACGCAGGCGCGGCAGAAAGCGATCGACGAAGCGATCGCCGAGTTTGCCGCTGCCATCGGCGCGGTGATCGATGCGATCAAGGAAGCTTCCCTCTCGCTGACGGCGAGTTGCGCCACGATGAAGCAGGCTGCCGAAGACACGGGCGGTCGCATGACGGCGGCCTCGTCGGCGTCGGCAGAGACTGCGCGGCGTATGGATGCGACTGTCACCGCGACCGAGGAACTTTCCGGATCAATCGCCGAGATCGGCCGTCAGGCGAGCCGAGGACTGGGAATGGCGCAATCCGCCGTGGGGGAGGCCGAACGCAGTCAGGGTGCCATTCGCTTGCTGGATGCCGCTGCCGAGCGCATCGGCTCGGTGGTCGATGCCATTTCCGCGATCGCGGCACAAACCAATCTCCTGGCGCTCAATGCGACCATTGAATCGGCGCGTGCCGGCGAAGCGGGACGCGGCTTCGCCGTCGTTGCGGCGGAGGTGAAAACGCTCGCCAATCAAACCTCGCGTGCCACCGAGGACATCTCGCAGCAGATTACCGCGATCCAAGAGGCGACCAAGCGATCAGTCGAGGAGATCGCCTCGATCGCGCGCTCCATCGGCGAATTGACCGGCGTATCGACGAGCATCGCAACAGCCGTGGAAGAGCAGAGCGCGACCACGCGCAGCATCGCCGAAAGCATTCACGGCGCCGCCGAGCACACCGCGCAGGCCTCGACGGAGATCGCATCGGTCGGGCAGGCGGTAGCGCTCGGTACCGCATCCATCGGCGATATCACGGCCTGGACCGCGAAGCTGTCATCGCGGGCCGTCGACCTGGAAACCAAGGTCGCGGCATTCTTCAAGCGCGTGCGCGCGGCATGACTTTGGGCGCAGCTCTGCAGTTCATTCGCGGCCTGTCGCGCGGTCGATCAGCTCCAGCCGCGTTCCGAAACGTCGAACACCACGCCGTTGATGTCCTTGAATTTCTTTTCCGCGTCGATGCCCGGGTAGTTCGGTAGCTGCATGAAGAACTGACCGCCGTGCTGCTTGATCTTCTGTTCGCTGGCGTGTTCGTCTTCGACCACGAAGCCGAAGTGATGCAGCCCCGCCCAGTCCGGATCGCCCTTGCCGCCTTTGGTTCCTTCGGGAAATTGCAGCAGCGTGAGATTCATGACGCCGTCTGACAGGGAGATGGCATTGCCGATCGGCGCTTCAACCTTCTTCAGACGCTTGAGGTCGAACACGGCTTCGTAGAAGGCGGCGGCCTTTTCAAGGTCGGGGACCTGCATGGCGATGTGCCTGAGCTTGGCCATGGTGTTCTCCTGCGGATGACGGCCGGAACGACGCCGACAATAGTCAATATGATTGCCGATCGCCAGATCGTCCGGCAGAGCGGGCAGGCGCGACCGGCCGGCCCGGCAATACCGATCAAAATCCCGGCGCGCGTTCGACCTGATCGTACCAGTCGAAGCCCATGTCTTTGACGATACGGTTGCTCATGACGATGATGCGGCATTCCTCGCCCGGCTTGGCGAAGTGCTGGTGGGTGGTGAACGGCGGGATGTAAACGTAGTCGCCGACTGTCCATTCGAACTTTCTCGGCTCGGTCGCCCATTCCCACTGGAACGCATCCAGGCAATCCCATTTCAAATCCCAGTGCAGGTCGTAGCCCGAGCCTTCGACCACGAAGAACAATTCCTCCCACATGTGGCGATGCTTGCCCGAGCGCTCGCCGTCCTTGAGGAACTGCATGTAGGCTTCCATGCAGCACTCGCGCGTGTGCATCTTTTTGTTGACGAGATGTTTGATCAGACCATCGGGGGAGCGCTCCCACGGCATGTCCTCGGCCCTGATGACGTTCGGCAGCGTTGCGTAGTCCTCGCGGAAGCCTTTCGACTCGGCGATCGCCTCGGCAAGGAAATCGGCCTGCTGTGTGCCGGACAGCGAGGGAGCTTTATCTTCGAACAACGCCATAGTCTTCTTCTCCACGCTTTAATTCGCGACCGTCATTGCGAGCGAGCAAGGCAATCCAGGAGTCAAATAACGCTGCCCCCTGCCCGTGGATTGCGTCGTCGCCCCCGTTGCGGCTGGGGCTCCTCGCAACGACGGTCAATCCCATCGCAGTCAGCCTCAGATCTCCGTCGGCGGATGGAATTCGGTGACCCCCGGCGGCAGCTTGTCGGTCGGCCATTCCACCATCTTCTGGAAAAGAAGGTGCATGAACAGAAATAGCGGCTTGGCCTTGAACACCAGGAGTATCGCGGATTCCTTGTCGTCGTCGTTGAAATGCTGGTGGACGCTGGCGTTCTCCACCAGCATCACGTCGCCGGCCTGCCATTTCATGTAGCGGCCGTCGTGGACATCGTGGCCGTGACCCTTGAGCACGTAGAACACGGCGCTGTTGAGATGGCCATGCTTCTGCCCGGCATTGAGCGGGGCGTAGCATTCGATGTGCGATTCGATCGATTGCACGATGTTGACCGACTGCGGCGAGATGATGTGCTTGCCGTACATCGACGGCCCACCCTTCCACGGATGATCCTTGGAGGAATAGACCCGCGGCTCCTCCAAGAGCTTCTTGTAGAGATGGCTGTAGGTGCCCTCGAGCGCGCGCACGAAGGTGCGCTTCTTGGCCCAGCGCTCCCACCGGCCGTGCTTGATCTCGTCGGCGTCTTCCGGCGACGGGTTGTTGTGGCCGAGGCCCGGGAGTTCCTGTTCCAGCATTCCGGTCATTCTGCGATCCCATTTGTCGTCGCGCCGCGACCAGCCGCGCTCTTTAGGAAACGCATGTTGCCGGCGCTTCGTGCAGGGGTGATTTAGGCGATTTCCGCCATGCGTGCAATCGCGGGACCCGACGCTGATTGGGGTGGCGCAGCGGGAATGTGCTAGTGTGGCGGTTCAGAAGTCCGCATCATTCCTGCCGCGACCTCGTCATGCGGACTTCTGAACCAAAGCCACACGAGATTAACGGGACACTAGCATCGCGGCAATGCAATCGCGCGCCGCGCGGGAGGGCGCAATGGCCAGGATCACGCTCGGACTCGGCAGCTCGCATACGCCGATGCTGCTCGCTTCGGACGAGACGCTGCCGCGCTTTGCGGAGACCGACCGCAACATCAAGCACCGCGACAAGGAGGGCCGGCCGACGACGTATGCCGAGCTTTTGGAGGCAGCTAACCCGCATATGGCCGAGATGGTGACGCCGGCCGAGATGGTGGCGCGCCAAAACAAGGCTCGCGCCGCCGGCGTGTACTTGAGCAAGGTTCTCAATTCCGCCGGGCTCGATACGCTGATCGTCATGAGCGACGACCAGGACGAAGCCTATCTGGAGGACTGCCGGCCGGCATTCGCGGTCTATTACGGCGAGACGATCCTCAACAGCAACGAACAACATGAGCAGTATCGCCGGCGTTTTCCGGAATGGTACGTGAGGAACCGCCAGGGCTTTTTCGAGGACCAGGCGCCGCGCGAATACCCGGTCGATTCCAAACTGGCGCTGCATTTGATCGAATGGCTCATGGACAACGGCTTCGATCCTGCGTCATCGCGCAGCATGCGCAAGGGCGAGGGCGAAGGTCACGGCATGGCCTACGTACACCGCCGCCTGATGGATCCGGCCAAGCCGATCCCTATCGTGCCGGTTTTTCTCAACACCTATTTCGCACCGAACCAGCCGCGGCCGCGGCGATGCTACGAACTTGGCCGCGCCCTTCGCCGAGCCGTCCAGGACTATTCCGGCGACGCCCGTGTCGGCATCATCGCTTCGGGGGGCCTGAGCCACTTTCTGGTGGACGAGGATTTCGACCGCGCCATCCTCAAGGCCTGCGCCGACAAGGACGCCGGCTTCCTGCAGAGCCTGCCGCGCAACAAGCTTCACTCCGGAAGCTCGGAAATTCTCAACTGGGTCGGCGTCGCCGGTGCCCTCGAGCACCTCGACCTCAAATGGTTCGAATACGTGCCCGGCTATCGAACCGCGGCGGGCACCGGCACCGGATTGAGCTTCGCGGTGTGGACCTGAGCCTCGCTCCTGGCGCGTTCGGCTTGACCGCGGCCCGGACGGCGGGCTGCCGCGCGACCAAGACGCGCAGCAAAGCCGTGCCGGTTCGCTTGCGCATTTTCAGGCTTTCGCCCTAGTATGGCGATCGCCTCGAAACCGGGAAAATCGGGAAAAACTGGGAGGGTATCTGATGTCCAGACGTATCATCACGGCCTTGGCTGCGGCCGCCGCCGCAGCGATTGCAGCCGGCGGCGCGACCAGCCAGGCGCAGGCGCAAGATGTGAAGATAGGCCTCATTCTGCCTTACACCGGGCCCGGCGCCGAGCTGTCCCCGCAGATGGATAAAGCCATCGATCTATATCAGAAGCTCCATGCCGCGCAGATAAAGCCCTACAAGTACACGATCATCAAACGCGACTCGAAGGCGCCGAACGGCGCCGCCGCCAAGGTCGATACCCAGGAATTGCTCACCCAGAACAAGGTGGACGTTATCGCGGGTTACATCTATTCGCCCGACGCCATCGCTTCGGCGCCGGTCATCACGGCCGGAAAGCGGCTGGCGGTGATCATGAATGCCGGAACTGCATTCATCACCAACCTGTCGCCGTATTTCATCCGCACCTCGTTTACCCTGTGGCAGTCGAGCTACGTCATGGGCGAAGAGGCGGCGAAATATCTTCACGCCAAGACTGCCGTTGTGGCCTATACCGATTACCCGCCGGGCAAGGACGCGCTGAACGCGTTCAAGTATGCCTTCGAGCATAACGGCGGCAAGGTGATCGACGCCATTCCGGCGGGCGGGCCGGAAGCCACCCCCGATTTCACGCCGTTCTTCCAGCGCGCCAAGGACGAACACCCCAACGTGCTGTTCGTGTTCGTCCCGGCCGGCGACCAGGCCACTGCAGTGGTCAAGACCTATGCCGCGCTGGGCATGAAAGCCGCCGGCACGCAACTGATCGGCACGGGCGACATCGTGCCCGACAACATGCTCCAAGGCATGGGCGATGCCGCGGTCGGCCTCATCACCGTGCATCATTACAATGCCGATCTCGACAACCCGCAGAACAAGGCGTTCGTTGCCGCCTGGAAGAAGGCCTACGGCCCCGATTCCACTCCGGATTTCACTTCGGTCGGCGCCTATGACGGCATGGCTGCGATCACCCACGCCGTGCACGCCACCAAGGGCAAGATCGACAACGCCGCTGCGGCCGTGAAATCTCTTGAAGGCTGGAAGTTCAACAGCCCTCAAGGTCCGATCGAGATCGATCCGAAGACTCGCGACATCATCATGAACGAATATCTCGACCAGGTGTACAAGGGCAAGGACGGAAAGCTTCATGAAAAGGTGCTCGCAACCTTCCACGCCGTGAAGGACCAGTGCAAGGCGCTGGCGATCGGGCCCTGCGCGCCGAAGAAGTGAACGGCGATGGGCGGGATGGCCAAGTAGCGAAGACGATTAGATCGTTGATCGCCGTTCGCTACTTGCCGTTCGTTCGCCGGATTGGCCGTGAACTTCGCCACTGACATCGCGGGCATCGTGCTCGGCGGGCTGGCCGCCGGCACCGTCTTGTTCATCGTCTCAGTCGGCCTTTCGGTCACGATGGGCCTGATGGGGTTCGTGAATCTTGCCCACGGCGCCTTCGCCATGTTCGGCGGCTACGTGGTGGTGCTGGCGATGAACCGCGCCCATTTTGGTTTCGGGGTGGCGCTGGCGGTCAGCTTCATCGCCACCGCTGCGCTGAGTGTCGTGCTCGAACGCGCGCTCTACTGGCCGCTCTACCGCTCCGGCGAACTCGATCAGGTCCTGTTCACGATCGGCCTGATCTTCATATTCATCGCCGGCACGACGATCTTGGTCGGACCGGAACACCAGACCCTGCAGTTGCCGGCGGCGCTCAGCGGCCAGCTTAATCTTGGTTTCGTCCGGTATCGGACATACAGCGTCTTCCTGATCGTAATAGGAGTTCTCATTGCGCTCGGCATCTGGCTCACCTTCGAACGTACGCGCATCGGCGGCCAGATTCGCGCCACGGTCGACAACCGGCGGATGGCCGAGTCGCTGGGAATCAACGTGGACCGGCTGTTCACCATCACCTTTGCATTCGGCAGCGGCATGGCCGCGATCGGCGGTGGACTCGGCGCCGAGTTCCTCGGCCTTGATCCGCAATATCCGCTCAAGTATCTGGTCTATTTCCTGATCGCTGTTTCGGTGGGCGGACTCGGCAGTGTCATTGGCGTCTATTACGCCGCTCTCATTCTTGGCGTGCTCGATTTCGTCCTGACGCTCTACCTGCCGAAGGGCGGCACCATTTTCATCTATGTGCTGACCATCCTGATCCTGCTGGCGCGGCCGCAAGGCCTGTTTGGAAGGAAAGAGCTTTGAGCGCGGCAGCCTCTCCGGCCGATGACGCTTCGGTCGCCGCGCGCATCGACAATCCGGCGGTCCGAGCGCTGATGCGGCGGCATCGCCTGCGCTGGTGGGAGGCGCTGCCCTGGATCGCCGGCATCGTTTTCTATTTTGCGTTTCCTGATTATCTCGGATTCGGTTGCGAACTTCTTGTCACGATACTGTTTGCGCTGTCGCTGGATCTCGCGCTGGGTTACGCGGGCATCATCACCCTCGGCCACGCAGCATTCTTCGGCGCCGGCGCCTACACGGTCGGAATGCTCGCCTCCTACAATATCTGGACCGAGCCGATTACCGGCCTCCTGCTTGCCGCCTTGGTGGCAGGCGCGATCGGCTTTCTCTCGGGCATCGTGTTGCTGCGCACCAGAGGGCTCACCCTGCTGATGCTGACGCTGTGCATCATGGCGCTGCTCGAACAGGCAGCCAACATGGGAGCCGCCTATACGGGCGGCTTCGACGGCCTGCCAAGTCTGCCGATCGCCCCGCTATTTGGCGTATTCGATTTCAGTGCGCTCTACGCCGACACGCAATATCTGTTCGCGCTTGCCGTCCTCTTTGTCTGTTTTCTGTTCGTGCGCATTCTGGTCTATTCGCCCTTCGGCCAGAGCCTCACCGGCATCCGCGAAAATGTATCGCGTATGCACGCGATCGGATCGCCGGTGCGGCGGCGGCTCATCGTCTGCTATACCATCTCAGCGGCGCTCGCCGGCGTTGCCGGCGGGCTGCTGGCGCAGACGACCGCCTATGTCAATCTTGCCGTGCTTGGCCTCGATCGCGCCGCGACCGTCCTTATCGTGCTGATTCTCGGCGGCTACGGCCGGCTGTACGGTGCGTTCATCGGCGCCGTAATCTATCTGGCGCTGGAGCATTTTCTGGCGCAAGTCTATCCGACCGCCTGGCAGCTTGGTCTCGGGTTGATGCTGGTCGTGATCGCCCTGTTTGCACGCAACGGCATTCTTGGTCTCGCCGAGACGCTATGGCGCCGTTACGAAAACCGGCGCGGGCCATCATGACAGAGGTGCGGCTGGAAACGCAGGGCTTGAGCCGCCATTTCGGCGCGCTCGTCGCGGTGCAGGGTATCGACTTCAAGCTTGCCGCCGGCGCACGCCACGCGCTGATTGGCCCCAACGGGGCCGGCAAGACGACATTCATCAACCTGCTCACCGGCGTGCTGCCGCCGACTCATGGCCGCGTGCTGCTCGGCGGTCGCGACATCACGAGCACGGCTCAGGCCGGGCGGGTCAAGCTCGGCATTGCGCGCACCTTTCAGATCAACAGGCTGTTTCGCGGCCTGTCGGTGCTGGAGAACGTTTGCATCGCCGTGACGGAACGCGCCGGTGCGGCTGGTTCGATGTTCTATCCCGCCGGCAGGCGCGGCGACCTCATCGCCGAGGCGATGGAGCTGTTGCGCACGCTCAAGCTGGCCGACGCGGCGCGCCATCGCGTATCCGAACTGCCTTACGGCCGCCAGCGGCTGGTCGAGCTGGCAATTGCCATCGCGCTCAAGCCCGAAGTCCTGCTGCTCGACGAGCCCGCCGCCGGCGTGCCCAGCGCGGAAAGCCACATCATCCTCGACGCCATCGAGCGCCTGCCCGAACATATCGCCGTGCTGATCATCGAGCACGACATGGACGTGGTATTCCGCTTCGCCAAGCGCATCACCGTGATGGTGAGCGGCGCAGTGTTCGCGGAGGGCACGCCGCGCGAGATCGAGGCCAACCCGCAAGTGCGCGAGGTCTATCTCGGCCAGGCCGCGCAGGGCGCCTTCCATGGCTAGCGCCTTGCAACTGCGCGGCGTTTCCGCCGGCTACGGCGAAACCGTGGTGCTCGAGGACATCGATCTTGCGCTCGCTTGCGGCGAATGCATCAGCGTCGTCGGCCGCAACGGCGTCGGCAAAACGACGCTGCTATCGACCGTCATGGGACACACGACGCTGCATTCCGGCGAGGTCACTCTGGACGGGCAAAGCCTCAACGGCATGCCTTGTTTCCGCCGCGCGCTCGCCGGCATCGGCTTCGTCCCCCAGGAGCGCGAGATTTTCCCTTCGCTGTCGGTGCGCGAAAATCTCGGTATCGCAGCGCGACCGGGGGCCTGGACGCATGCGCGCGTGTTCGAATTGTTCCCTCGCCTTGCCGAACGGCTCGACAATATGGGCAATCAGCTCTCCGGCGGCGAGCAGCAGATGCTTTCGATCGGGCGCGCGCTGCTGACCAACCCGACGATCCTGCTGATGGATGAGCCGACCGAAGGCTTGGCCCCGGTGATCGTCGAAGCGTTGACCGCCGTGCTCGCGCGGCTCGCCGCTGACAGTGCGCTGTCGATCATTCTGGTCGAGCAGAACAGCCGAGTGGCGCTGAATTTTTCGCCCCGTACCGTCATCCTCGACAAAGGCCGCATCGTCTACGACGGCGAGTCCGCGCCGCTGCGGGCCGATCCGGACCGCCTGGCGAAGCTGATCGGCATCGTCGAATAGGTCTCAGTGAAACTCGGCGCGGATTCCCGGCGGCGGCGAGAAGCCGAGGTCGCCACGCGCGATTATCGCTTCACGGCCACCGTAGCGTTCGAGCTGTTCGGCCTGGCGCCGTTTGGCACGCGCATCGACTTCCTCAGGCGACAGCAGTTTGCGCAGTGCCGCTTCGCAGTCGCGCAGCACGTTGGCGCAACGCGGCTCGTCGGCCAAATCATGGGCCTCATCGGGATCGGCTTCGAGATCGAAAAGCTGCGGCGGGTATTTCACGTAATGCACGTATTTGTAGCGGCCATTGCGAATCGCAAACGCGCCGGTGGTGGAGCCCATGCCGTGATATTCGCTCAGCACGGTGCGCTGTGGCGTCTCGCCGGCGGCCAGACGCGCAATGGAGACTCCGGGATGGTCGGGTTCGATGAAATGCGACCCGGCTTCCCCGGCGCAATCCATGATGAACGGATAGATGTCGAGCAGGCTCGCTGGCGTGTCGACCACCCGTCCAGACGGGATGCTGTCGCCGGCGACGATCATCGGCACGCCTACGACCTCCTCGTACATCGTCGACTTGCCCCATAAACCGCGCTGGCCGACGGCGTCGCCGTGGTCGCTGGTGTAGATCACGCGCGTCGCTGGCGTCAGCCCGGTTGCGTCGAGCGCATCGAGCACCTTGCCGGCCTGCTCGTCCATGAAGCTGCACAGCCCGCAATAGCCGGCCGTTCCGCGTCGGACGTCCTTATCGGTCTTGAAATAATCATCGAAATTGAACGACCGCGCATAGTCGAGCACGAATGGATGATTGGGTCGCTCGCTTGCCGCATAGAACCTGGGCTGTGGCAGACGCGGATCGTTGTAATACCGATAGAAGTGCTCCGGAGGAGCCGTCAGCGGGTAGTGCGGCGCCACAAAGGAAACAAAAAGCACCCAGGGTCTGTCGGTGCATTTCCTGGCTTCCTCGTGCAGCCATATTTGGGCCCGCGCGGCGATCTCGCGGTCGTATAGCGTGTAAGGCGACTCGCCCGGACCTGCCAGACCGGCCATCTTGTATGCGGCCCCGCGTACCGGCAGGTCGTCGCGAATCAGGCCGAGGAGGTCGCCCTTGCCCTCGACCACGTGCATCGGCACGATCGTCTGCGAGAATCCGGCGTCTTCCTCCTCGGAACGGAAGTGCAGCTTGCCGATCGAGACGACGCGATGTCCGGCCTCGCGCAGCCGATGGTGCCAGCTCGGAACCGAACCGTCATAAGGATCGGCGTTGTCCCAAAACCCGATCTGATGGATGTATTTGCCGGTGGCGAAGGCCGCACGCGCCGGTATGCACACCGGCGACGGTGTCCAGCACGATGTGAAGCGGGTGCCGCGCGCCGCCAGGCGGTCCAGATTCGGGGTCCGAACGATAGGATGGCCGTAGCAGCCCATCATGCCGCGGCTGTGCTGATCGGACATGATGATCAGCAAATTCTGTGCGCGCATCGTACCGCCCCCTCCGTGTCACATGGCTCGCGTTGCCGTATTGACCTATAATTCTTAAGCTGTGCCAAGCAAGCCTCGTGCGGGGGAGGGGGAAGCATGTTGCGAATACTGACCACAATCGGGCTTTGTCTATTGCTCGCGCCGGCCGCAGCCTCGGCCCAGCAATGGCCGCAGCGGCCGGTTCATCTGGTCGTTCCTTATTCGGCGGGCGGTGGCACTGATATCGTCGCGCGGGTCTTGGCGAAACAGCTTGGCAAAACGTTCGGTCAGACCTTCGTGGTCGAGAACAGGACCGGCGCCAGCGGCATGATCGGCGCCGAGACAGTCGCGCGGAGCGATCCCGACGGCTACACGTTCTTGGTCGCTTCGCCGGCCGAGATCGCGCTCAATCAGAATCTGTTTCCGCACATCGCCTACGATCCATTGCACGACTTCGCGCCGATCACGCTGCTGGCATGGACGCCGATCGTATTCGCTGCGCATCCGAGCTTCCCCGCCACCACCGTGCCGGAACTGGTGGCGCTTGCCAGGAGCCGATCGGTCAATTTCTCCACCCCGGGTGTCGGCAGCCCGCATTATCTGATCGGCGAATACTTCAACGCGGTCGCCGGGACGCACATGGTTCACGTGCCCTATCGCGGCGCGGCTCCCGCGGTCGTGGACGCGGTCGCCGGCAACGTCAAATTGACCATTTCCGGAATGCCGCCCGTGGTGCCGTTCCTGCGAGCCGGAAAGCTGAAGGCGATCGCAGTCACCAGCGCGCATCGGCTGCCGATCTTCCCCAATATCCCGGCGATGGCCGAGACCAAGGGGTTCGAGAAATTCGATTTCACCAATTGGTTCGGCTTGCTGGGGCGCAGCGGGACGCCGCAGCCGATCCTCGACAAGATGGCAAAGGCGACGGTTGCTGCCTTGCAGACTTCAAGCGTACGCAACATCCTCACCGAGCAGGCCGCCGAGCCGGTCGGCGACACGCCGGCGCAGTTTGCCCAATTCATCAAGGATGAATCGGCGAAATACGCCAGGGTCGTCAAGCTGACCGGCATAACGATGAAGTGAGCCGGAGCGTCATCGATCGAAGCCCAAGCGGCACGTCAGGCGTGCGCCTTGCGCTGCGGATCGATGATCTTTTCCAGCTTGCCGAGTACGCGCATGCACGGCAGCAGTTGCTGCAGGCTGGCGTTCGGTTCGCGCTTTTGTTTGATGGCGGCGATGAATTCGCGGTCTTCCAGTTCGATGCCGTCCATCGACACGTCGACCTTGGAGACGTCGATCTTGTTGTCCTTGCCGTCCGACAGATCATCGTAGAACGCCTTGAAGGTGCCGTTGTCGCAGATATAGCGGAAGAACGAGCCGAGCGGTCCGTCGTTGTTGAACGACAGCGAAAGCGTGAGCACCGCGCCCGACGGCGTCTTCGCCACGATGCCCATGTCCATGGCGATGTTGAGCTGCGGGTGGATCGGTCCCTGCACGGCGTAGCAATCGGAAATGGTTTCGCCGCACTGATACTGGAACAGGTCGATGGTGTGCGCGGCGTGGTGCCAGAGCAGGTGATCGGTCCAGCTCCGCGGATTGCCGGCGGCGTTGATGTTCTTGCGCCGGAAGAAATAGGTCTGCACGTCCATCTGCTGAATCTTCAGCTCGCCCTTCTGGATCTTCTTGTGGACGTATTGATGCGATGGATTGAAGCGCCGCACGTGCCCGCCCATGGCGGTGACGCCGGTCTCCTTCGCGATCTTCACCAGCGCTTCGGCGTCTTCCACGCTGTCGGTGACCGGTATCTCGACCAGCACGTGCTTGCCGGCGCGCATTGCCTGCTCGCCCTGGCGGAAGTGCATCTTGGTCGGCGTGGTCAGGATCACCGCATCGGCGCGCTTGATGCCTTCCGAAAGCTCGCCGGTGTAATGTTGGATGCCGTATTTCTTCGCCACCTGCGCGGTCGAATCCTGGTTGCCGCCGACCAGCGAAGTGACCTCGACCTCGGGAATGCGCTTGAGCGCATCGAGGTGCTTCTGACCGAAAGCGCCCTGACCGGCGACACAGATTTTCATTGAACACCTCTTGCAACAGTTGTTAGCCAGCACCCGCGATAGCGTCGCCATGGCGAAGAGCGAAGCGGTAAAGCAATCCGGTCTTCACCTGGGGCCGGATTGCCTTGCTGCGCCCGCAATGACGCTTAGCCGCGAATACGTTCCGCCTTCGCCAGCGCCGCGGCGCGCTTGAGCCTGCCGGCCGCCGGTTTCCGCTTTGCCGGCGCCTTGTGCCGCGACGCAAATCCGCTGCCGCGCCCGCGGTTTTCCAAAATGATGTGGCCCACGGCGGTGTTCGACGCCGGCACCGTATAGAAGCGGTAGACTTCCTCGACCTTGTCGTCGAGCGCGCCGCGCATGATCAGCCACATCACCATCTCGATGCCTTCGGCGCCAGCCTCGCGCATGTATTCGAGGTGGGGAATGCGGGTGAGCTTCTTCGGGTCCTTGGTGAGGTTGTCCAGGAACGCCTTGTCGAACTTCGAATTGATCAGGCCGGCGCGCGGGCCGGAAATCTGGTGCGACATGCCGCCGGTGCCGAAGATGACGACGCGCAAATCTTCCGGATAGCTCTCGACCGCCTTGCGGATGGCGCGGCCGAGCATGAAGCAGCGGTGCCCGGTGGGCGGTGGATAGAGCACGACGTTGACAGCGAGCGGGATGACCGGGCACGGCCATTGCTTGGGCGAGCCGAACAGCAGATTCATCGGCACGGTCAGGCCGTGGTCGACCTCCATCTTGTTGACCACGGTGATGTCGAATTCGTCGAGAATCACCGATTGCGCGATATGGGCGGCGAGCTGCGGATGTCCCTTGACGACCGGTACCGGCCGCGGTCCCCAGCCCTCGTCGGCCGGCGGAAACTCGGCGGCGCAGCCCAGCGCGAACGTCGGCACGATTTCGACCGAGAAGGCCGAGGCATGGTCGTTATAGACGACGATGCAGACGTCCGGCTTGGTCTTCGCCATCCATTCCTTGGATTTCTCGAAGCCGGAAAACACCCGCTTCCAATAGGGCTCCTCGGTCTGATGATTGTCGATCGCCGCGCCGATGGCGGGCACATGCGATGACGTTACTCCTGCAACGATCCTAGCCACGTTTCGACCTCGACTTCTTTGCCCGCGCTTTCGCTTTCGCTGCCTTGCGGGCCGGCTTGCGCCCCGCCTTGGCGGATTTGGCGGCCTGAGCGACCTTGGCGGCCGTGTTGGCGAACTTGCCCGACTTGCTGCGGTTGCCTTCGACGGAACGGCCGCCGGCGAGCATCATGTTGGCGTAATCGTCCTGTGTCGAGCCGGTCATCTCGGCGGCAAGGTGGCGGAACGAATGGCCGTCGGTGGCGCCAAGCTTGGCGGTGAAATAGATGTTGCCGCCCAGTTCCAGCATGCGGTTGTAGTCGCGCGTGAGGACGGCCTCGGTCTGCTCCGGCGTGAGATTGAACTTCTTCAGGTACTCCGCCTCGTTCGCCTTGAACGCTTTGCGATTCTCGTCCTTCATCAGCGACATGCAGAACATGTTGATGCCGTAACCCTGGCGTGAGCGCTCCTGATCGAAGACGAACGTGCCCGGGATGTCGTCGTAATCGTGCTGTGCGGGGGCCATCGGCGCTACTCCCATACTGACGCTTGTCATATATAGCGCAGGACTGTCTGGCAACGTAAGCTGCAACGTAAGCTGTTCCGATTGCCGTTCCTCCCGCAAAAACGCGGACCCAGCGCGCCATTATCGAGAGTCGCTCCAAGCCGTTCTGGAGTCCCGCAGGCGCGGGACCAGGCGAGGTCGGTCGTCATGCCGCATCCAGCAGGATCTCGGCGAGCCGCTCCGGCATGTCGAGCATGACGTCGTGGCCGCACGGCAGTTCGTGGACACGCCAGTTTCTGGCGCGTGCGGTCGCCAGCGCAGCGTCGAAATAGGGGTTGGCGTAGCCCGCCGCCCGGATATAGGTCTTTTTGCCGATGCGCTCGCGAGCGCCGGTCAACGCTAGCTTCTGCAGCCAGCATTGCATCGGCTGCGGCGTGCATTGCGCATCGACCCAGGCGCGATCCTTCTCGTTGACCTTGAACAGCGCGGCGGCGCGCGGCGGCAAGGCGGTTGCGCCGGAACGCTGGGCGGCCAGTACCGGTTCGCGCATCGGCGCCGGGTAGATGTCGAGCACCGCCTGGCCGTCTTCCGGCATGAACGCGTCGAGCAGCACCAGCGACGCAATCGCCCTTTCCATCTTCTCGGCGACGCCGGAAATCACCATGCCGCCATAGGAGTGGCCGATCAGCACAACGTCGTTCAACTGCTGCCATTTCATTTCGTTGACGACGTCGAGAATGTGGGTGTCGAGGCCGACGGCCGGCGACAGCAGGTGCGAGCGCTCGCCGACCCCGGTCAGGGTCGGCGTGAAGACCTCATGGCCGCCGCGGGCCAGAAGCCGCGCCACGCGACGCCAGCACCACGCGCCGTGCCAGGCGCCGTGCACGAGAACGAATGTCGCCATGGATACCCCCCCTATCGCCGTCATTGCGAGCCAACGGGTCCGGCCCGCGGGGACGGCCCACTCTAACTCCAATAAAGCCGCATCGGGTTGTCGACCAAGAGCGCCTGCTGCAGTGCCGCAGTCGGCGCGATCTTGGGAATATAATCGACCAGCATCCCGTCGTCCGGCGCCGCTTTTTTCATGTTGGGATGCGGCCAGTCGGTCCCCCAGAGGACGCGGTCGGGAAAACGCTCGACCAGAGCGCGGCCGAACGGCACCACGTCGTCGTAGGGCGGCCCGGCGAGGCTCATGCGTTCCGGGCAGGTCACCTTGACGTAGAAATTCTTATGCTTGGCCATAAGGTCGTGGAAGCGCCGGTTCTCCGGATGGTCGACGCCCTTCTTCACGTCCGGGGTGCCCATATGATCGACCACGACGGTGGTCGGAATGGAGGTGAAGAAGGTCTCGTAGTCCGGCAGATCGGGCATTTCGAAATAGATCACGATGTGCCAGCCGAGCGTTGCGACGCGGCGCACGATGCGGTTGAGCACATCGGGCGGCGTGATGTCGACCAGCCGTTTGAGGAAATTGAAGCGCACGCCGCAGACGCCCGCCCGATCCATCCATTTCAGTTCGCCGTCGGTGACCTCATCGCCGACGAAGGCGACGCCCTTGGCCTTGCCGTTCGAGGCATCGAGCGCGTCGACCATGGCGCGGTTGTCCTTGGAGTGGCACGAAGCCTGCACGATGACGTTCTTGTCGAAGCCGAGGAAATCGCGCAGCGCAAACAGCTTCTCCTTGGGCGCATCGCACGGCGTGTATTTGCGTTCCGGCGCGTAGGGAAATTTCGCTTCCGGCCCGAACACGTGGCAATGGGCGTCGACCGCGTTGGCCGGCGGCTTGAATTTCGGCTTCGACGGATTGGGATGGAAGGGAACGTAACCTGGGGACATCGGCAAGGCAGAACTCCATGTCGTCATGCGGCAATCGGCATACGAGGGGTATCGAGCACAAAGCGTTTCGGCAAGAGTCGGTATGGCAAGTGAAAGCACTCCCGTTCTCGCGATGCGGTTTTCGTGCGCACCCGAGTCATCAGCAAGCAAAGCGCAAGACCCTCGCCGCACATCCGATCGTCGTCAGATGAACCCGGCGGTGGACCAGCCGGATGCATCACGATCGGCGCGGCGCACGAAGTCAAAAATCCGTAGCCCGGACTGGGCGAAGCGAAATCCGGGATCGATGATCCGGCTCGCTCGCCGCTTGCCGGGTTTCGCTTCACTCAACGCGCGCTACAAATCTTCTCGACTCGCTTCCGGCAACGAAAAGGAAGCAGAACGCCGAAAGGCGCTGTTTCACCAACCTCCGCGCTTGGAGGCGCGGCGCGCGTCCAAAAAACGGGACGCGCACGCCTTCCGGCGTTCCACCGCGGCTCTGACCAAGGGGACTTACGTCACCCAAGGCTCAGCTTCAGGCCAGGCTTCCTGGGACGCGGCCGGAGCGTTCGATCCGATACGGCCGCTCCCAACCAGAGAGCGGAGACCGCGCGCTGTTCCACGGGCGTTACCCGCGCCGGAAAGCAACA
>JASHOR010000121.1 GCA_030041005.1 Xanthobacteraceae bacterium | reverse complement strand
TCGATCGTGCCCGGCGGCTTTGAGGTCACATCATAAACGACGCGATTGACGCCGTTGACCTCGTTGATGATGCGGGTCGCCGCCGCGCCGAGGAACGTCATGTCGAACGGATAGAAATCCGCCGTCATCCCGTCGGTCGAGGTCACCGCGCGCAACGCCACGACGTAATCATAGGTGCGGTAGTCGCCCATGACGCCGACGGTGCGCACCGGCAACATCACCGCGAAGGCCTGCCAGATGTCGTCGTAGAGACCGGCGCGGCGGATTTCCTCGATGAAGATGTCGTCGGCCAGCCGCAGGATGTCGAGCTTTTCGCGCGTGATCTGGCCCGGGCAGCGGATCGCGAGTCCGGGGCCGGGAAACGGATGACGGCCGACGAAAGCATCGGGCAGTCCCAACTCGCCGCCGAGCGCGCGCACTTCATCCTTGAACAATTCGCGCAGCGGCTCGACGAGTTTGAGGTTCATGCGCTGCGGCAGGCCGCCGACGTTGTGATGGGACTTGATCGTCACCGACGGACCGCCGGTGAACGACACGCTCTCGATCACGTCGGGATAGAGCGTGCCCTGGGCGAGAAATTTGGCGCCGCCGATTTTCTTCGCCTCCGCCTCGAATACGTCAATGAACAGCTTGCCGATGATCTTGCGCTTTTGTTCCGGTTCCTCGACGCCGGCGAGTTCTTTGAGGAACAGATCGGCGGCTTCGACGTGCAGCAGCGGAATGTTGTAGTGGCCGCGGAACAGCGCGACCACGCGCTCGCCCTCGCCGAGGCGCAACAGCCCGTGATCGACAAAGACGCAGGTGAGCTGATCGCCGATCGCCTCGTGAATGAGGACGGCGGCAACCGCGGAATCGACGCCTCCCGAAAGCCCGCAGATCACCTTGCTCTTGCCGACCTGCTTGCGGACCTTCTCGATCGCTTCCTCCTTGAACGCGCGCATGGTCCAGTCGCCGGCGCAGCCGGCGATCTTGCGCACGAAATTGCGCAACAGCGCCGCGCCGTGAGGGGTGTGCACCACTTCAAGATGGAACTGCGTGGCGTAGAACTTGCGCTCGTCATCGGCGATCATCGCGATCGGCGCGTTGGCCGAGGTGCCGGCGACCGAAAATCCGTCCGGCAGCCGGGTGACGCGGTCGCCGTGGCTCATCCATACCGGGTAGCGCCGGCCGACCTCCCACACGCCTTCGGTGAGCGCGGAAGCCTTGGTCACTTCCACTTCGGCGCGGCCGAATTCGCGATGGTGGCCGGCCTCGACCACGCCGCCAAGCTGGACCGCCATGGCCTGCTCGCCGTAACAGATGCCCAGGATCGGGATGCCGGCTTGATAGATCGCAGACGGCGCGAGCGGCGCGTCCTTGTCGAGGACAGACGCCGGACCGCCGGACAGAATGACGCCTTTCGGCTTCATTGCGGCGAACGCCGCTTCCGCCTTCTGATACGGCACGATCTCGCAATAGACGCGCTCCTCGCGCACGCGCCGCGCGATCAGTTGCGTCACCTGCGAGCCGAAATCGACGATAAGAATCTTGTCGTGAATGGCCATGGCGGGTCTTATCCGCTCTCGCGGAAGAAGTCATGCGGATCGGCGAATGAGGCTGACAAAGAATCCGTCGGTACCGGTCCGGCGCGGCGTCATCAGCAGGCCTGGGCCGGAGATAAGCGCGGCCTCCGCGAAAAGATAGGCGCGCTCGCCCAGCGTTCTGGCGGCGTCCGCCGGCTTTTCCACGGAAAAATCCGCATGCCGGTCGAGGAACGCCTGCGCCTGATCGTCGTTTTCCTCGCGCAGCACCGAGCAGGTGATATAGGCGATGCGGCCGCCCGGCTTGACGAGCGTTGCGGCACGATCGAGCAGCGCCTCCTGCTCCTTGAGGCGCTCGGCAAGCGCACCGGGGCGGACGCGCCATTTGGCGTCGGGATTGCGCCGCCAGGTGCCGGTGCCGGTGCACGGCGCATCGATGACGACAAGATCGGCGCGGCCGGCGAGATCGGCGAGCCCCCACCCCAACCCGGCGCCGTTTGCGGGCGCGACCGTCGGCGAGGAACCGCGCGGCGTGCGTACCTGAATGTTGCGCGCGCCCGCCCGCGCAATGCGTTCGTGGATGGGAACGAGCTGGCGCTTGTCGATATCGGTGGCGTAGATCTGGCCGCGGTTCTCCATTGCCGCGGCAAGCGCCAGGGTCTTGCCGCCGGCTCCCGCCGCCAGATCGACCACCTGCATGCCCGGCTTGGCGCCAGCCAACAGCGCGGCAAGCTGCGAGCCCTCGTCCTGGACTTCGATTTCGCCCTTGCGGAACGACGGCTCGGCGTGGATCGCGGGATTCTTCGCGTCGGCCGATAACCGGATGCGCAGGCCGATCGGCGACCATTGCGTCTGCTCGGCATCAAGGTGCGCGAGCTTCGGCAGAACCTCCTCGCGCTCGACCTTGAGCGTGTTGACGCGCAGATCGAGCGGCGCGCGCGTCGCGAGCGCGGCCCCCTCGTCCGCGCGCTCTTCGCCGAACACCCGCGCAAGATGCGGATCGAGCCAGTCGGGGTAATCGCCCGCGACGGAAGCCGGCGCCCCGACGAGCGAATGCGACGCGAGCGCCGTGCGTTCGGCGTCGGTCAGCGGCGCCGGCGCGAAGCGCGCGCCGCTGCACAGCGCTTCGATGGCGCCGACGTCGAGGCCGCGTTCGCGCCGCAGCATGCCGATCAGCGCGGCGCGCGGGGTCGCCGTGCCCATCAGCCACGCCGACGAGGCTTTGCGGCGCAGGGCATCGTAAACCAGACCGGCGATGGCGGCGCGGTCGGAGGAGCCGGCGAACCGATTCGACAGCCCCCAGTCCTTGAGGACATCCGCCGCCGGCCGGCGCCGCGCCTCGATCTCGGCAAAGACTTCAATGGCGGCCGACAGACGAGCGGCAGGCGTCATGATCGAGTGCCAGGCGGCAAAGCAGCGCGCCTATTTCGTCGCGCGCTTGATGGCGGCCCCGCGCTCCGCCCCGCAGGTCTTGTGCTGCCGCACATGTTTGCGCAGGTCCGCGATCGCTTGGGCGAGATCCTGGACATGAAAACCCTTCGGACAGTTGCCGGCGCGCACGCACTTGAGCATCCGCTGCAACAGATCGTAATCGTGCTCGTCCCGATAGGGCTTGAGATCGAGGTCCTTCGGCACCTTCTTGAGCCGTTCATCGCCGATCCGCTTGACGAATTTCTGCATGAAACGGTCATAGGCGTGCCACTCGACGCCGGCAGCGCGCACTGCGGCCTCTTCCGCCCGGGTAGCGATCTGGTGCGCGTGCAGGTAATGCAAGCCGAGCTGATCGATCAGCGTTTTCTCGACTTCTTCGTGCAGGATGAGAAAGCGATCGGTTTCGATCGTCCGTCCGCGGAACTTGAACGACCTCGGCATGTGGCGATCGATGTAGATGATCTTGCCGTCAAGGCTGTAGCCGGCGAGATAGGGAATATCGTGAAAGCGGTCCAGCTTGTTGACGCGCCGCACCACTGCGTCGAGCGCGCGATCCATCATCAACGTGGAAACGTACCATTCCGGCAGCTTGAGCTTCTCGTGCGGCGCGGTCGGGTGACAGAATTCGAGCGGCATGGCTTATACCCAGGGGCTGGTCAGAATCTCGACGATATAGATGATCCACATGATCGCCAGCACGAAAGCGGAACCGCCGAACAGCAGACCGCGGACGCTTACGTTATTGCTCGTGACGTGAACGTATGCGTGCAGCAGACGAGAGATCACGAACAACCAGGCGAGCACGACGAAGGCAACGCCGGCGTGGTGCGTCACCAGCGCGAGAAGGGTCAACGTATAGAACAGCACGGGCAATTCAAACTGATTGCTGTAGGAATTGCCGACCTGCAAGGTACGTTGTGGCCAGTTTGGCTGGCGCAACGCGACATCCTGCGCGCGCACGCGGCCGGCCTTGAAATGGCTCACGCGCATCGGCGCGAGCCAGAACAGCAGCGCAAATGTAAGGATGACCTCGACAAACAAAGGGAGAAGAACTTCCTGGACCGGCATCGCGATCGTCCCCTCGACACGCCAAGACGTTTCCTACCACCCGGCCGCGGCGGTCGCTAGTGGAACGAATTTGACATTTGCTGCCCGGAAGCCGCCAGCTCGCGAAGCGAATGTCAAATCCAAAGCCCCACTGGTGTCCCGATTGATCTAGTGTGGCTTTGGTTCAGAACTCCGCATGACGAGGTCGCGGCAGGAATGATGCGGACTTCTGAACCGCCACACTAGCACTTATACTTGCTGGCGGTTCTTTGATTCCAACATTCGCAGCTTCCAACGTTCGCACGAGGGCGCGCCGAAACGGGATGCGAATGTTGGAATCAAAGGACCACCAGAGCGTCAGAGCTTGACGCTGATTGCGGTCTCGCCGCCCTCGTCGACGAAGGCGCTGCGCCAGGATTTGCCGTCGAACAAGGCCTTGCGCACCGCCTCCGGCGTGTTGCGGTGATTGAGATTGGCGGTAATGAGCGTGCCGCCGGTGCGCAGCAGGCCGCGCAATATCTTGTGCAGCGCCGGCGACGGCGACTGACCATCGAAGAAAGCGACATCGTAGCCGGGATCGAGCGTCGGCAGCACGGCGGCGAAGTCACCCTCGTGCACCGTGATGCGATGATCCATCGCCGCGGCGGCGATGTTTTCCCGCGCCAGCCGCACGTGCTCGGGATCGCGCTCGATCGTATCGACCGTTGCGTCCGGCGCGCCCGATGCGAACGACAATGCCGTGTAGCCGAGCGCCGTGCCCAGTTCGAGAATGCGGCGCGCATCGGCTGCCGCCGCGAGCGCCGCCAGCAGCGGACCGTTGTCGTACGGATAAGCGCCGCAGCCGTGGCCGGCGCGATGCGCATCGGTGGCCGCGCGAACCTTTGCAAACGGATCGGCGGCGGCACCAGGCATCGGGGCCTCCTATCTTTGCGCCGGATAATTCGGACTCTCGCGCGTGATCGTCACGTCGTGCACGTGGCTCTCGCGCAACGCCGCTCCGGAGATGCGCACGAACTCGGCCTTCTCGTGCATCTCGGCAAGATTCTTCGCCCCGATATAGCCCATGGCCGCGCGCAGGCCGCCGGCCAACTGGTGCAGCACGTTCGCGACCGGCCCCTTGTAGGGCACCTGCCCTTCGATGCCTTCCGGCACAAGCTTGAGCGTATCCTTGATCTCCTGCTGGAAATAGCGATCGGCCGAGCCGCGCGCCATGGCGCCCACCGATCCCATGCCGCGATAGCTCTTGTAGGAACGGCCCTGATAGAGAAACACCTCGCCCGGCGTCTCATCGGTGCCGGCAAGCAGCGAACCCACCATGACGCAGTCGGCGCCAGCGGCGATCGCCTTGGCCAGATCGCCCGAATATTTGATGCCGCCATCGGCGATCACCGGCGTGTTGCTTTGCCTCGCCACATCGACCGTATCGATGATGGCGGTGAGCTGCGGCACGCCGACGCCGGCCACAATGCGCGTGGTGCAGATCGAGCCGGGCCCGATCCCCACCTTGATGGCGTCGGCACCGGCGTCGATCAGCGCCCTGGCGCCTTCGGCAGTGGCGACGTTGCCGGCCACCACCTGGACGGCATTCGATTGGCGCTTGATACGGCTCACCGCCTCGAGCACGCGCGTGGAGTGGCCGTGCGCCGTATCGACGACGAGGAGGTCGACGCCGGCATCGATCAACGCTTCGCTGCGCCGGAACCCGGCGTCGCCGACGCTGGTGGCGGCGGCGACGCGCAGGCGGCCTTGCTCATCCTTGCAGGCGTTGGGGTGGGCCACCGCCTTTTCGATATCCTTGACGGTGATCAGCCCGACGCAGCGATAACTGGCATCGACGACCAGGAGCTTTTCGATGCGATGCTGGTGCAGGAGGCGCTTGGCCTCCTCCTGATCGACGCCCTCGCGCACGGTGACCAGCTTCTCCCTGGTCATCAGCTCGGAGACCTTTTGCTGCCTGTCGGTAGCGAAGCGCACGTCGCGGTTGGTCAGGATGCCGACCAGCTTGCCGGCGCGGCCGTCGGCGCCGCCCTCGACCACGGGAATGCCGGAAATACGGTGCTCCTGCATGAGCGAGAGCGCCTCGGCGAGGATTGCATCGGGCCGGATCGTGACCGGATTCACCACCATCCCGGATTCGAACTTCTTGACCTGCCGCACCTGCGCGGCCTGCACCGGAGGCTCCAGGTTGCGGTGGATGACCCCGATGCCGCCAGCCTGCGCCATGGCGATCGCCATGTGGGCTTCGGTCACCGTATCCATGGCCGAGGCGACGATCGGCATATTGAGAACGACGCTGCGGGTGATGCGGGAGCGGAGGTCGACGTCGGACGGCAAAACGTCGGAAAGGCCGGGCTTCAACAGCACATCGTCGAAGGTGTATGCTTCCGGCGGTAAGTCTTTCGAAGTCACTGCCATTGCCAACTCCGCATGGCCCGCAAATAACCGGCCGGCACGAGGGATCGCGATTCGGCGGCGGGCGGAGGTTGATGCTGCTTGCCGCCTCGGCGGGCCGCTTTTGGGTTGGCGGCGGTCGATAGCACGCCTTGGCCACAATGAACAGGCCTAACACGCCGAAACAGGAGGGATGCGTTGTGAAATTCGCAATCGACCGACGTCAATTCGGCCTCGGGACGCTAGCCGCCGGTGCGGCCATGGCGACCACCGCGCGGCCTCGCCCGGCACAGGCCGAGCCGGTGAAAATCCGGGTCGGCTGGGTCGTCGTGCCGGCTTCCTCGGCGCCGCTGGTGCTGGCGAAAAAAGAGCTGCTGACCAACTTCGGCAAGACCTACGTCGCCGAGGCGATTCATTTCGAAGGCACGCCGCCGGTCATCACCGCGCTCGCGGCCGGCCAACTGGAGGTCGGGCCGCTGGCGTTCTCTTCCTTCGCGCTTGCCGTTCAGAACGGCCATATGGACGACCTGCGGGTGATCTGCGACGAGATCGAGGACGGCGTGCCGGGCCACGGCACCAATCAGTTCATGGTGCTCAAGGACGGGCCGATCAAGAAGGTCTCCGACCTCAAGGGCAAGGTGCTGGCCACCAACGTGATCGGCAGTGCGGTCGACATCGCCATGCGCGTCATGCTCGATCGCAGCGGGCTGAAGGCCAACAGGGACTACACCATCATCGAAGCGCCGTTCCCGGCCATGCGCGCCATGCTGGCCGAGAAGAAAGCCGACCTCATCAGCGCGGTACCGCCGTTCTCGTTCGACCCGCACCTGACCGCGATAGCGGACACGCTGTTTACGCAGAAGGACGCCTTCGGAATCTCGCAATTGACGATGTGGACGGCGCGTACCGACTTTGTGCAGAGCCACCGCGCCGCGCTGGTCGATTTCCTTGCCGACGTGGTCCGCGCCATCCGCTGGTACGTCGATCCGAACAATCACGAGGAAGCCGTGGCGATCGTCGCGCAGATCAACAAGGCGCCGCCGGCGCGCATGGAGTGGGCCTTCACCAGCCGCGATCAGTATCGCGACCCCAACGGCATGCCGAACCTCGCCGCGCTGCAGAGCAATATCCGGCTGCAGAAAAAGGTCGGCCTGCTCAACGAGGATATCGACGTGAACAAATATTCCGATCTAAGCATGGTCAAGGAGGCTGCGAAGCGGCTGGCATGATTGCCGCCGCGCGCAACGGATCGCTGCGTGAGAGTCCTGTCGCCGCCGCATCGCCGAACCCGCTTGCGCCTCGCGATCGCCACCGGCATCGCGCTGGTCGCGCACGCGGCGCTCGGCCAGGACACGGGCGACCAGCGGCGCTGCACCGGCGACTGGCGCGCCGCCGTCGCGGCGCGGATCGCGTCCTGTACGGCGCTGATCGACTCGGGCCATTACCAGGGCATCAATCTCGCCATCCTGCATGACAACCGCGGCGTGGCGCTGCGCAGCCAAGGCGACCTCTCCGGTGCGTTGGCGGACTTCACCGCGGCGATCGGGCTTAATGCAAACTCGGCGCGCGCGTTCGCCAATCGCGGCAATCTCCGCTTGGCGCAGCACGATGTAGACGGCGCGATGGCCGATCTCGATCAGGCAATCAAACTCGATCCGAACAACGCCGGCGCTCATATGACCCTCGGCATTGCCTATGCCGAAAAGGGCAATTTTGCGCTCGCCATCGACAACTACGGCAAGGTGATCCAGCTTGTGCCGAACTACGCCGCCGCGTATTTCAATCGCGGGCTGGCTCTGCGCCGCATGGGCCAGCTCGACCTGGCGATCGCCGATTACGATCAAGTCATCAAATTGGACCCCAAAGACGCCTCCGCATACAACGACCGCGGCACCGCGTGGTTCGCAAAAGGTGAAATCGACCGCGCCATGACTGATTACGGTCAGGCGATCCGCATCGATCCCAATCTGGCTGCCACCTACAACAATCGGGGCGAAGTCTGGCTCCGCAAGGGTGATCAGGTTCGCGCGCTTGCCGATTTCGGCCGAGCACTCGCGCTTGCACCGCAACTCGCTCCCGCCTTTTTCAATCGCGGCCTCACCTTCTACCAGAAACAGGATTACCAACACGCCATTGCCGATCTGAGCGAGGCGATCCGGCTCGCGCCGAAGGACGCGCAAGCCTATCATGCCCGCGCCAACGCCTACGACGACAGCGGCGACGCCGATGCCGCGCTCGCGGATTACAATGCGGCATTGCGGCTCGCACCCGACGACGCCGGCATCTATTACGACCGCGGCGTCGCGTTCCGCCGCGACGGCAAGCTCGACCCCGCCATCGCCGACCTGGGCGAATCGATCCGGCTCGACCCGCAGCTTGCCGTTGCCTACAGCGAGCGCGGCTATGCCTTCGATAAGGAGCGGCATCCCGATCGCGCCATCGCCGACTACAACGCGGCGATCAGGCTCGACCCCGATCTTGCGATCACCTACGACAATCGCGGCAACGCCTTCGACGATAAAGGCGATTCGAGGCAGGCGATCGCCGACTACGATACGGCGCTCAAATTGGACGCCGGCGATGCCGCCGCCTCCTACAACCGCGGACTCGCCTGGCACCGCCAGGGCGATCTCGACCTCGCCATCGCCGATTACGATCAGGCGATCAGGATCAAGCCCAGCCCGAGCGCCTACATCAATCGCGGCAGCGCCTTGGCGGCCAAGGGCGAATACGCGCAGGCGATCGCCGACCTGGATCGCGCCCTTGCGCTCGATCCGCAGTCGACCGACGCCTACATCAACCGCGGCGACGCCGAGCGCGACCAACTCGATCTGGCCGACGCGATCGCCGACTATACCCGCGCGGCGTCGTTGTCGCCCACGAACGCCTTGGTCTATTACAATCGCGCCTGGGCGCATTATCTTGGCGGTGAGAGCGCCGATGCGCTCGCCGACATCAACCGCGCCATCGCGCTCGATAACCGCTCCGCCACCGCGTTTTCAATGCGCGGATTGCTGCGCGAGCGGCTCGGCGACAGCACCGGCGCCATCGCCGACTTCCATCAAGCGCTCAAACTTGATCCCACGTTCAAACAGCCAGCCGAGGGTTTGCAGCGGCTTACAGCGAGCAACACGAAAAGCCAATAGAGAGCCGACAGACGCCGCAAAATGCCCTCGAATGAGAACGGCCGCGCCGCACCTCTGATTGTTGCTGTCTCGCTGTTCATGGAAAACATGGACTCGACCGTGATCGCCACCTCGCTGCCGGCGATCGCCCGCGACATCGGCACCAACCCGCTGGCATTGAAACTCGCGGTCACCTCGTACCTGCTGTCGCTCGCCATCTTCATTCCGGCGAGCGGCTGGACCGCCGACCGCTTCGGCGCGCGCAACGTCTTCCGTCTCGCCATCACCGTATTCGTGCTCGGCTCGATCGGCTGCGCGCTGTCGCACTCGCTCGAGGACTTCGTGGCAGCGCGCATCTTCCAGGGCATGGGCGGCGCCATGATGACGCCGGTCGGCCGCCTGATCGTCGTGCGCAGCATCGAAAAGGAGCGGCTGCTCAACGCCATGTCGCTTTTGACCATTCCGGCGCTGATCGGGCCGATCTGCGGCCCGCCGCTCGGCGGCTTCATCACCACCTACGCATCCTGGCACTGGATCTTCATCATCAACGTGCCGATCGGACTTCTCGGCATCGCGCTGGCGACGCGCTTTATTCCCGACATCCACGCCGAATATCCCTATCCATTCGACCTGCCGGGCTTCATTCTGTCCGGCTTGGCGATCGGCGGACTTGCCTTCGGTCTCTCGGTCGCGGGGCTCGAGTTTCTGCCGAACAGCGTGGTCGCGGCGCTTCTCGGCGTCGGCGCCATCTCCGGCGTCGCCTACGTCATGCATGCGCGGCGCACGCCGAACCCGATCCTCGACCTCAGCCTGCTCAAGCTGCCGACGTTTCGCGCCAGCATTTTCGGCGGCTTCATGTTCCGGCTCGGCGTCGGCGCCATACCGTTTCTGCTGCCGCTGCTGCTGCAGATCGGCTTCGGCCTGTCGCCGTTTCAATCCGGGCTGATCACCTTTACCAGCGCGCTCGGCTCCATGTTCATGAAGGCCGCCGCCACCACCGTGATCAAGCAACTCGGCTACCGCAATGTGCTGCTCTACAACAGCCTGGTGAGCGCGATGTTCGTGGCCGGCTGCGCCAGCTTCATCCACGGCATGCCGTTCTGGGCCATGATCGCCATCCTCTTGGTCGGCGGCTTCTTCCGTTCGCTGGAATTCACCAGCGTCAACACCATCGCCTACGCGGAAATCGAAGCTCCGGTGATGAGCCGCGCCACCTCGATGGTCGCCGCCTTTCAGCAATTATCGCTGTCGACCGGAGTCGCGGTCGGCGCGCTCATCGTTGAGCTTACGCTGCAGTTCAGGCACTCAAGCGCCATGGGCGTGAACGACTTTCCGCCGGCGTTCCTGGCGGTCAGCTTGCTCTCGGCCGCCGCCGCATTGATCTTCATGCAGCTTCCGCTCGACGCCGGCGCGGAATTGTCGGGGCGAAGAGCGGCGCAGGCGGGACGAGACCGATGAGTTCGTCTACGACCGGCGCCGGGAAGCATAATCAGGAACGAGAAGCAAGCCGCCTGTTCGTGCGGTAGTGACGCGCGTCACTACCGTTCGTGCGGCATTGTGCGATCCCACCTTGTGGCGGCGCGCTTGCGGGCGCAAAATGATCGAAATGCCGAGGAACGCTGCACCGCGTGCGGGACCCGCTCTCGGAGCGTGTAGCTGCAGGGGGAAATCCGTTTGAGCGAGCGAGGGCATTCTCGACCAGCTTTCTGCTCCGCTTCGTTTCTGCAACCGTCTTCGGGGATTCGACGCCTCCGGTCGAAGACATGTTTTTGCTCTCGTGCGTCACGGCAGCGCCAAGGCGGCGCGCGCTTTCCGGCTGGTCGTATGGACCGAGGCCCGGAATTCTTCCCCGCCATCGTCAACTGGCTCGTCCACGGGCCGCCGCGACGCGAAGGAGGCTTCGCATGACTGCTCAAGCAAACACCGGCTCACGTGCGCGTCCGGCGCATCTCGGCCTCGCCGTACTGCTCGCGGCCATAGGCTTTACGCTCGTGGCGCCGACTCGCCTCGATATCGCGATCCTGCTGCGCGAAGTGATGCGCGGTATCGGCGTAACGAGCCTTGCCGCGGCCGGTTTCCTCTCGACCGCGACGGTACTCGGCGACGGGGTGACGGAGATATTTACCGGCCACCTGTCCGATCGATGGGGTCGCAGCAATACGCTCGCCATCGGAATTGTGTTCTTTTCCGTCTTCAGCATCTTGTCGGGGTTCATCGCGTCCGTGACGGGCCTTTACATCGTGCGGATTCTCCTGGGTGTCGGCCAGGGGATATTCCTTCCTGCTTATTTTGCATTTCTCGGCAGCATCCACGTCCAGCGGCGCGGCTTGCTGCTCGGTGCGCTCGGAGGGCTGTTCACCGTCGGCTTGGCGCTCAACGGGCCGCTGACAGGCGCGATGTTCAAGGCGAGCGGAGCGTGGCAAACACCATTCGTCGTCTATGGTGTGTTCGGATTGGCGCTTGCGCTCGGCATTTATTTTGTAGGTCGCGGCAAGGGGCGCATTTACGAGACGAAGGTCCACGAGTTGTCAACGCCGGACGCGCATCCGGGCTCCTGGACGGCGTGGCTGAAAAGCCGAGACATGCTGCTCCTGCTCGGAACCATGGCGTTCTGGGGTTTGACGCAATACGGCTTTCTCGGCTTGCGCATTGCCTATCTGCGCAGCGCGCAGCATTTCACTCTTGCCGACGCGATCATTGTCGCGTCGATCGGCGGCTGGATCTCCTTCGGCTTCAGCTTTGTCGCCGGCTGGCTGTCCGACATCATCGGCCGGCGTTGGGCCTTGCTCATCTTCGGCGCCGTGTCGCTCATCACCATTGTGCCGTTCTTCACGATGCCGCAAACCCTTCTGTCGGCGGTCGTTCTGGTTGCGGTCTTCCAGGCCGCCAATGGCTGTTTCTTCCCGATTGGCGTCGCCTACGCGCAGGACTTTGCCCGCGCCGACGCTCTTGGCGCCCATACCGGAGCGGTGATCGGCATCGGTCATCTCGCAGCGGGCTTTTCCGGCCTGGTCGCCGGCGCCATCGCCGGGCATTTCGGCTATGCTTCGCTGGGCTGGTATTTCGCCGCAGCGAGCGTCGTGATGCTGGCGGCACTGGCGCTGACCCGCGATCCGCGTTTCCGCAAAAGCGACAAGCCCGTCGTTCCGCGCACGCGGCTCGCATCCTGAGACACGACTCGCTACGTCGACCAACGCGCGGGCCGGCGTTCCGGGCGCCGATCATCTTTGTTCGAATGAGCCGCGCGCAATTCTCAGACCAGCGGCAGATAGCCGAAGCGCTTCATCTGCTCGCCGTGAGTATTGACGATCCGATCGATTTGCGCGGGCGTGAGAATCTCCTTCCATTGGCCGGCGCGGCCTTCGCGGAAGAATTGTTTTGCCGTCTCCGGTCTCTCCCGAAATCCCTCCCGCTCTTCCTGACTTTTAAGGTTGGCGAAGGATGAGCGGTCGATCGCCAGAGCAAGCTGCCGCGGCGACGGCTTGAGCAGCAGGTGGCGCGCGAGCCCGCCGAATGTCTTGTCCGGCGCGCTGAGCATGTCCTCATAGCGCATGACGTAGATGGCGGGGTGAGGCTTGCGCGTCCAGCTCTCGACGTTCTGGCTCCATGATCCCCAGACTTCATAGACTCGCTTGTCGTTGATCGGGGTTTCGACATCAAGCGAGCCCATGGTCTCGATGGCCCCGTCGATCGATCTGCCGAGATGATGCGACAACGAAATCGCGACATCGAGCGGATTACGCACGATATAGACCGCGCCTGAGGTGACGGCGAAATTGATGATCGAGCGTCCCTGGTCGTTGAGAAGGCCGTTATGCGTCTTGACGAAGACGAGACCCTCGTACTGATCGGCAATCCATCGCTGCACGTCGTGGCGCAAAGCGGCAATGTCCTTGCGATGCTTTTCGGTGGGCTTGAATCCGAGGCGCTCCTCGTAGAACTGGGTGAAGTTTTCGCCAATCGTGAAGCGGTTGATTGCGTTGACGTTGAGCCCTTGCTGTTCTCCGGCCAAAATCGCGGCCAGGTTCGACAGGAAGGCGCGGGTCCACGTATTTCCCGATTTGGGATATGACGCGAGCCAGATCAGGCCGGATTTCGGCTTCGGTTCACCGTCAACCTTCAACGCCTGCGATGCCATGGTTCGAGACGCCCTGCCGACCCGTAATATAGCTCGCATCTTTTAGCCGAGCCGGCAGCCGTTAATCCACATCGATTGTGGCCTCCGGGCAACAATCACGGCAAATGCGCCACTCTCCCTGCGGTTCGGATTGTAATCCACGCCGCACGCCATTTTACTATTGCGCGAAACGACGAGCGGCGGAAGCAACATGTCGAAGCGGCTTTTACTGACCAGCGTGTCGGCCGTGGCAATCTCGGCGTTTCAGGCATTGCCGGCATCAGCCGCCGATCTACCGCCGCCGGGAATGACTTACAAGGCGCCAGCGGCTGCCGCGCCGCCCGATACCTGGACATGGTGGGTCGAAGGCGGGGCCCAGGGCGTCTTTGGCCCGGATCCGTCTGTGCCTAACTTGACGCCGGCGTTTACGACACCCCCGTCGCGCTGGGGCTGGGATGCGGCCGGAGGCTTTGATTATCGGTTCGCCGGTCCGTGGCACATCCTCGGCGATTTTCGCTATGGGCAGAACCGCAGCCGCGCCAGCTCAAGTAATCCGCTGAGGGCATTTCTTCCAACGACCAGTGCTGCTACCGTCATAGTCGCCGGCACCAACACGGCGACGCATAAGGAATACAACTGGGACGCCGACTTCATGGTCGGACGCGATATTGGCATTGGGACCGACGCGCAAATCGATTTCGGCGTGCGCGTCGCCGAGATCCACGGCGTAACGAACGGTCTAGCCCAATGGAACGCCGTAACGTCGAGTACTCCTGTCCATGAAGTTTTCGCCTATCAGCAATCGAGTACTTTCTTGGGTGCCGGCCCCCGAGTCGCAGTGCAAGGCAGCATACCGCTCGCGTCCGCCTGGTCGATCGACTACGAAGCCGGCGCCGCCGGCCTCGCGAGCATGACCGGCCTGACCCAGACGGTACAAGGGTCTGGCTTGGCTTTTTTCTGCGCGGCAGGGTGTCCGGTCGCGGTGAATTCGACGAAAACAACGATGGTGTTCAATACCGACGGAACATTGGGACTGAGTTACGCGATTACGCCTAATGCCAAACTCTCGATCGACTATCACGTGGATGCCTATTTCGATGCACTGCCCGTGGTGAGCAACACGGGCAATGTCACAAACGCCAATCGCATCTACCAAGGGCCGAGCTTGCGGCTGACCTATAGGTATTAGGGTCGAAGCTTCCAAAAATGCCGGCATGCAACCGGCCAAGTGCGCCACTGCGGGACGCAGCCATCCGGAACGGCATCGTTGCTCGACTGCTTCGCGGAGCCTGTCATCGGACCGTGCGGCTTCGCGCGGGTCCGTTGGCTCGCAATAACGATCTGACGCAAAATCATCGCGCATCAGCCCGGTGCGCTTCCGCCGCCCCGAAACCCCTGCGCCAACAGATAAAGCTCCGCTGAATCGGAGCGGCTAGCGGGCGGCTTGACGTGCTTGACGCTGGCAAAATCGCGTTTGAGTTCGGCCAATAGCGCCGCCTCGGTGCCGCCTTGCAGCACCTTGCACAGAAAGCTGCCGCCCGGCGCCAGCACCTCGCGCGCAAACGCCGCCGCGGCTTCGGCCAGCGCCATGATGCGCAAATGATCGGTCTGCCGATGGCCGGTGGCGTTGGCCGCCATGTCGGAGAGCACCACGTCCGCCCTTCCCTGCTCCTTGCCGCCGAGCCGCTCCTTGAGCAATTCCGGTGCGGCGGCGTCGAGAAAATCGAGCTGCAGGATTTCGACGCCGGCGATCGGCTTGATCTCGAGAATGTCGAGCGCGATCACCCGCCCGCTGGCGCCGACGCGCCGCGCCGCGACTTCGCTCCAGCCTCCGGGGGCGGCGCCGAGATCGACCACGCGCGCGGCCGGTTTGAGCAAATGATATTTGTCGTCGATTTCCGCGAGCTTGTAGGCCGCGCGCGAGCGCAAGCCTTCGCGCGCGGCGCGGGCGACGTAAGGATCGTTGAGCTGCCGCTGCAGCCAGGCGCGCGACGACGGCGTGCGGCGTTTGCCGCCCTTGAGCCTCTCCATGCTTGGCGCGCCTAAGCCTGAACTTGAGATTTCACGATGGCCACCAGTGTCCCGATTCCGAAGTTCGCATCATTATGCGGCACCCTCGTTTGCGAATTTGATCTCGTGTGGCTTTGGTTCAGAAATCCGCATGACGAGGTCGCTGCAGGAATGATGCGGACTTCTGAACCACCACACTGGATGAAATCCGCACTCGGCCTCTCACGGTGATCAGTTTGGCGAGCGGTCCGAACCTGTCAAGGATGCGCCAGTCGCGCGTTTACGTGCGTGAACGCGCTAACGGGCGGCTGGCCCCTTCAGGCCGTCGGCCGATTGAAGCCCAATATTGTGGATCAGGCCTCGCCCCACACGCCGTCTTCGCGCATCATCTCGACCAGCATGCCCTCGCGCAGGCCGCGGTCGGCGACGCGCAGCCGCGGGCACGGAAACGCGCGGCGGATGGCATCGAGAATGGCGCAACCGGCGAGCACGAGGTCGGCGCGCTGGGCGCCGATGCACGGATTCGCCGCGCGTTCGTCGAAGCTCATCGCCATCAGTTCCTCGACCACGCCGGAAATCTGTTCGTGGGACAGCCAGCAGCCGTCCACGCGCCGGCGGTCATAACGCCTGAGCTTGAGAAACACGCCGGCGATCGTCGTCACCGTGCCTGAGGTGCCGAGCATGTGGAAACCGTCGAGGTCGCAGGCATGCGCGTGGGCAAATCCCTGGACGAAGCCGGCAACCTCTTCCGTCATGGCGTCGTAACTCTGGCGCGACACCACGGTACCGCCATAGCGCTCCGCCAGGGTGACGACGCCGACCGGCAGCGACGCCCAGCCCAGAATATCCGGCGCCGGCGGACCGCGCCCGTTGCCGGCGGGTCGACCGAGGCGGACCAATTCGGAGGAGCCGCCGCCGATATCGAACAAGATGACGCCGGCCGCAGCCGGATCGAACAGCTCGGTGCAACCGGTCGCGGCGAGCCGCGCCTCGGTCGCCGAATCGACGATTTCCAGATCGAGACCTGTTTGCTCGGCGACGCGCGCGCAAAAGGCTTGCGCATTCGCGGCTGCGCGGCACACCTCGGTCGCGATCAACCGCGCACGCGCCACATGCCGGGCGTGCATCTTGTCGCGACAGACCAGGAGGGCATCGACCGCGCGCGCGATGGCCGCCTCGCTGATGCAGCGCTTGGCGGCGAGCCCTTCGCCGAGCCGAATGATCCGCGAGAACGCGTCAACGACGCGAAAGCCGTCGGCGGTCGGCCGCGCGATCAACAGCCTGCAATTGTTGGTGCCGAGATCGAGCGCCGCATAGGTCGCGGGGCAACCAGGAGCAAAACGGCCGCCGTCGCGATCGGCGCCCTCGCCGCGCAGGCCATAGCGCGACCGCCGGGCCCAGGGCCGCCGCCGCGCACTGCCATTGCCGTCGCGGCCCCCCCGCGGCAGGCCCTTGTCGTCCATGCACACCTTCCTGCAGAACCGGAGCGCGCGACGGCGCAGCCGTACTGTCGAACCGAATTCCGGCAAAAATGTACCAGCGTAACCCGGCGGGGCAAGCTCGCGCTTGCCGACCTACGAGCCATGCCGGGTCTATGGCTTGTCGGGGTGTCTCATCTCCATTATGTCACCGGATCAGAGCCTTACCGGATTGAAAGCCGATGAATTTGCCGCTTTCCGCCAAGGACCCGAGCGATCAAACCGCTGCCGACCGATGGGTCGTTGCAAAGTTCGGAGTCGGACAATCGGTGCCGCGCAAAGAGGATCCCATGCTGTTGCGCGGCATGGGCGACTACACCGATGATATCAGTCTTCCCGGCCAAGCCTATGCGGTGATGGTACGCAGCCAGAACGCCCACGGCCGCATCGGAGCGATCGACGTGTCCGCGGCGCGCCAAATGCCGGGCGTGCTCGCGGTCTATACCGCCGCCGATCTGGCGGGCTACGGTCCGCTCAAATGCGCGGTGGCGCTCAACAACCGCGACGGATCGCCGATGAAGAGACCGCGCCGCGAGGCGCTGGCGTCGGACAAGGTGCGCTACGTCGGCGATCCGGTCGCGGTCGTCATCGCCGAAACGGTCGCGGCGGCGAAGGACGCGGCGGAAGCGGTCGGCGTTGAAATCGAGCCGCTTCCCGCGGTCACCTCGGCGGCGGAGGCCGCGCGCGAGGGTGCCCCCCTGCTCTACGACGACGTGCCCGGCAATCTCGTGCTCGATTATCATTACGGGGACGCAGACGCGGTCAACGCCGCTTTCGCCCGAGCGGATCACGTCACCCGCCTGCAGCTTGTGAACAGCCGCGTCGCCGTCAACTCCATCGAGCCGCGGGCCGCCGTGGCATCCTACGCCAACGATCGGTTCACCCTTTACGTCTGCTCCCAGGGCGTGTTCGGCATGCGCGCCAACATCGCCGAGGCGCTTGGCGTCGACGCCAAGCGGGTGCACGTCATCACCGGGCGGGTCGGCGGCTCGTTCGGCATGAAGGCGGCGGTTTTTCCCGAATACATCTGTGTGCTGCACGCCGCCCGCGCGCTCGGTCGCCCCGTCAAGTGGACCGAGGAACGGTCGGGAAGCTTCGTTTCCGATGGACACGGGCGCGCCAACGTCGTGACCGGCGAGCTGGCGCTCGCCGCTGACGGCGCTTTTCTCGCCTTGCGGCTTGGCAGCTACGCCAACATGGGCGCTTTCCTCGCACCGTTCGGCCCGTTGCTCGGCACCATGAACGCGGTGAAGAATATGCAGGGCATGTACCGCACGCCGCTGCTCGAAGTGTCGACCAAATGCGTACTGACAAACACTCCACAGGTGACCGCATACCGCGGCGCGGGACGTCCTGAAGGCAACTACTACACCGAACGCCTCATCGATGCCGCCGCGGCGGAGATGGGAATCGACCGGGTCGAGCTGCGCCGCCGCAATCAAATCCGGCCCAAGGAATTTCCGCACAAGGCCGCCTCGGCCGCCGTGTACGACTGCGGCGACTTCGCCGCGCTCACCAAGCACGCGCTCGAACTCGCCGACTGCAAGGGTTTTGCCCGGCGCAAACGCGAGAGCCGCAAGCGCGGCAAGCTGCGCGGCCTCGGCATCGGCAACTATCTGGAAGTCACGGCCGGCCCGGCAAAGGAAATGGCCGGCATCGTCTTCAACGCGGATGGAACGGTGACGCTCACCACCGGCACGCTCGATTTCGGCATGGGGCACGCGACGCCCTTTGCGCAGGTGCTGAGCGAGAAGCTGGCTATTCCGTTCGACAAAATCTCGCTCGTGCAGGGCGACAGCGACCGCCTCGTGGTCGGCGGAGGCTCGGGCGGGTCCAAGTCGCTGATGCACAGCGGCACCGCAATCGTGCAGGCGGCCGACAAGGTGATCGAAAAAGGCAAGGAAGCCGCCGCACATGTCCTCGAGGCCGCCGCGTCAGATATCGTGTTCGAGCAGGGCCGCTTCGTCATTGCCGGCACCGATCGCGCCATTTCGATCATGGAGCTGGCGGAAAAATTGCACGCCGGCGCGGAGCCGCCGTCCGACGCTCCGTTGTCGCTCGATGTGGCGCACGTCAGCGATGGGCCCGGAGCCTGGACCTTTCCCAACGGCTGTCACATCGCCGAGGTCGAGGTCGATCCCGAAACCGGACGGACCGAACTGGTCAGATATTCCTGCGTCAACGATTTCGGCACGCTGGTCAATCCGATGATCGTCGCCGGCCAGCTCCATGGCGGCGTCGTGCAGGGCATGGGTCAGGCGCTCATGGAGGAGACGGTCTACGATGGCGACGGCCAATTGCTGACCGGATCGTATATGGACTACGCGATGCCGCGCGCCGCCGACGTGCCGTCGTTTGCTCTCGCCGATCATCCGGTCCCGACCAAGACCAATCCGCTCGGCGTCAAGGGCTGCGGCGAGGCCGGCTGCGCCGGCGGCCTCGGTGCCGTGATGAATGCCGTCATCGACGCGCTCGCCGGGCACGGCATCCGCCACCTCGACATGCCGCTCACGCCGTATCGCGTCTGGCAGGCATTGCAATCAGCGGGGGCGCCCCGGCGGCAATGACGCAAGCCGTTCCCGTCCGCACGATCGGCTCCGCCGAATCGCGGCTCATCACCGCTGTCTGCGGCGCGCATATGATGAGCCACTATTACATGCTGCTGCTGGCGCCGTTGTTCGCCTTCGTGCGCGCCGACTTCAAGGTCAGTTATACCGACCTGGCGCTGGCGTTGACCGTATTCAATGTCGTTTCCGGCCTGTTGCAGACACCGATCGGGTTTCTGGTCGATCGCGTCGGCGCGCGCGCCGTGCTTATCGCCGGTCTCGCGCTGTCGAGCCTCGCCTATGCGATCGCCGGCATCGCCGACTCCTATTGGGTGTTCATCGCGATGTATGGCGTCGGCGGGCTCGGCAATACCGTGTTCCATCCCTCCGACTATTCGTTGCTCTCGCACCATGCGCCGAAGGAACGCCTCGCCCAGGTTTTTGCCTTCCATTCATTCGCCGGCATCGTCGGCGCGGCCATTGCACCGGCGACGCTGCTCACTATGCAGAGCTATTTCGGCTGGCGCGGGGCCTATGTCGGCGCCGCCATCCTGGGCTTTGTGGTGCTGTCCGCCCTGATCGCGCAACCGGAGCCGAAAGGTAAGCCGCCGCGCCCGGCACAAGCGGCCACCAAATCTCCCGCGGGCGCTTCGGGAAACTGGCGCGTGCTCGTTACTGCGCCGATCCTTCTCAACCTCGGCTACTTCATTCTGACCTCGATCATGGGCAGCGGGCTGAACACCTATCTGGTGGTGGCGCTCGGGGCGCTGCATGGAACGTCCGTCGACATCGCCAACATGACGCTGACGAGCCTGCTCGCCATGAACGCCGTCGGCGTGCTCGCCGGGGGAGTTCTCGCCGGACGCACAACCCATCACGCGCTGGTGGCGGCGTCAGGTCTCGCCGTGGGCGGCGTCGTCACCGCGCTGGTCGGGCTGTTCAATTTCCCGACGCTCGGCCTCATCCTGCTGATGGGCGTCAGCGGCTTCTGCGTCGGCGCGACCTATCCGTCGCGCGACATGCTGGTGCGCGCCGTCACGCCGCTCGGGGCATATGGCCTGGTCTTCGGGTTTGTCAGCGTCGGCTACAATATCGGCGCCAGCGTCGCGCCTATCGTTTACGGCGCCCTGATGGACAACGGTATGCCGCGCGCCGTCTTTCTGTTGTCCGCCGCCGTCAGCATCGCCTGCATCTCGACCGTGACCTTCGGATTTTCCAACCGCAAGACCGTTTAAGGGATCGTTTGTGGCGATGCGTGGCCAACGTCCGACCACGACAAGTCTGCGAGCGATGATCCGCCACAAGCCATCGGGCGATATTCTCCTTGACAGGCAGCGCGACCTCGCGCGCAATTCTGCTGACGCAGATGAAGACAGGGCCAGAGCGGCCCAAGGACGCGGTCGAGGGAGGCAACCAATGGTGCGGGGTTTGGCCGCGGCAAGCCTGGCAGCCGCTCTCATGATTGCGTTGACGCGGCTCGGCTCCCCGGCCGCGGCGGCGCCGCCGCAACCCTCCTGGATAGTCCCCGATCTGTTGCACGCGGCCAAGGCCGAGGGCGCGCTGACCGTCTATGGCTCGATGAACGAGCAGGAAGCGCTGCCGTTATGGAAGCAATTCGAGGATGCGACCGCGATCAAGGTGAATTATGTGCGCTCCTCGGACACGCAGATCATGGCGCGCGTGGCGATCGAGAACCGCGTCCGCCAGCGCACCTGGGACATCGCGCTCACCACGACGGTGACGGCATTTCCGCAAAGCTATCTCGCCCAATTCGACCCGCCGCAAGCGGCGGGCCTGATGGCCGAGGCGCGCGATGCCAATCATCGCTGGTACGGCGTCTATGCCAATTACAATGCGCCGGCCTACAACGCGAAGTTCGTCAAAAAGGCGGACCTGCCGAGGAGCTACGATGCATTTGCCGCGCACAAGGAATGGAACGGCAGGGTCGCGATCGTCGGCACGGACAACGAATGGCTCGCCGCGATGTTTTCCTATTACGGCGAGGCGCGCGCCCGCGCCATGATCAAAGGCATGGTTGCCGCGCTCAATCCGGCGCTGACCGACGGCCATCTCGCGCTTGCGCGTTCTGTCGGTTCCGGCGAATATTGGCTGGCGCTCAACAATTTTCTCAACCTCACGCTCAACGTGAAAATGTCGGGGGCGCCGACGGACTATTGGCTGCTCAATCCCGTTGCCTTGATCTTCGGCGCCGTCGGCATCAATGCGCTGGCGCCGCACCCGAATGCCGCCAAACTCGCCGAGAATTTCGTGCTCAGCCGGCAGGGGCAAACCTTCATTACACGCAAAGGCCGCTTCCCCACGCGGCAGGGGGTGCCGACCAACCCGCCCGACGTCGGCGAAATGCTCAAGTCGATGAAGATCGTGCCCGTCCTGTTCAACGGCACCGACGAAAGAAAATGGCAGAAGACGTTCAACGAACTGTTCAAGCGTGGCTGAGTACGGATTGGTCGGGTGGAGTGACGGCGATCACCACAAGCCGGCCACTTGACCACCCGGTTAATTCCGTGTTTTGCGCCGCTCACTTGGCCCGCGTGCCGAAAGGAGAATTTCATGAAGCTCTGCCGCTACGATGACGACCGCCTCGGCGTGGTGCGCGGCGATCTGGTCCATGACGTGACCGACGCGCAAACCGAAATCCGCAAGGCGGCGCCCTATGCGATGAACGGCGACGCCGTGATTGCGGCGCTGCCGCAATGGCGGGCGCGGCTCGAGCGCATGGCGGACGGCGCGGCCACAAGACCGATCGCATCGGTGAAGCTGCTCGCGCCGGTCGCGCGGCCGAGCAAGTTGTCCTGCGCGCCGACCAATTACCAGGCCCATATTGCGGAAATGGAGAAGGCGTCGGCGCAGGCCGGCTCGCAGATCGTGCGTTCCCACTCCTCGAAAATTCTCGAGGCGGGCATGTTCCTCAAAGCCAACTCCGCGCTGGTCGGCCCGTCGCAAGGCATTCCGATCCGATTTCCCGATCGGCGCAACGATCACGAGGTCGAGCTGGTCATGGTGATCGGCAAGGCCGGCAGCGATATCCCGCAAAGCCGGGCGCTCGATCACGTTGCCGGCTATTGCCTGGGACTCGACATGACCGTGCGCGGGCGCGAAGACCGGAGCTTCCGCAAATCGGTCAACGGGTACGCGGTGCTCGGCCCGTGGATGGTCACCGCCGACGAGATCGGCGACCCTGACGCGCTGCCGATCAGCCTCGAAGTCAATGGCGAAGTGCGCCAGAACAGCAATACCGGCAATCTGATCTACAATTGCCGCCGGCTCATCGAATTTGCTTCGGCCTTCTATGCGCTCTATCCGGGCGATCTGATCTACACCGGAACGCCGGACGGCGTGAGCCCGGTGAAGCCGGGCGATGTCATCGTCTGCCGCTCGGCGCCTGCTCTCGGAGAGTTGACCATCAAGGTGAGCGCTCACGAAGCCGGTGCGGTATAGCAACACCGCGCCGGACTCATCTGTAGTTATTTGTACGGATTCGTTTTTTCGTTTTCTCCCGGCTGTTCTTAACACATCATTCCCGTTGCAGCGGCAGGATCGGCGCGCGGTGCAATCCGCGTGATCGGATCGGCCCATGGCAGACGTCACCGACCTCGCCTTCACGACCCGCGATCGTTCGTGGGAAAACTTCGCCGAGGAAAAATTCCGCTTGGCGGTCGAGGCCTGCCCCAGCGGCATGGCGATGACCGACGGCGCCGGCGTCATCGTGCTGGCGAATGCCGCGACCGAGCGTCTGTTCGGCTACCGGCGCGAACAGCTCGTGGGTCGCAAGATCGAGTTGCTCATTCCCCGGCGATTGCACGGCGAATATCACAAACAGCGGGCCGTCTTTGCCCTGCATCCACAGGCGCGACGGCTGCAGGCCAACCGCGAGCTGTTCGGGCTGCGCAGCGACGGCACCGAATTCCCGGTCGAAGTCTGGCTCAATCCGATCCACAGCGGCGAAGGTCTGTTCGTGCTCAGCGTTATCGTCGACATCAGCGAACGCAGACGCATGGATCGGCTGAAGGACGAATTCGTCTCCACCGTCAGCCACGAACTGCGCACGCCGCTCACCTCGATCTCGGCCTCGCTCGGACTGTTACTCGGCGGCGCGGTCGGAAAGCTCCCCGATGCGGCGCGGCGCCTGCTCGGCATTGCCCAGACCAACAGCGACCGGCTGGTACGGCTGGTCAACGATATTCTCGACATCGAAAAGATCGAAGCGGGTCAGGTTGCTTTCAATTTCAAGCGCATCGACGTGCGCGCTCTTGCCGGCCAGGTGATCGAAACCGATCGCGCCTATGCGGACGGCTTCGGCGTGCGCGTGCGCCTCGATCCGACCGCGGAGGCTGCAGAGGTTTACGCCGACCCGGACCGACTGGCGCAGGTGATCAGCAATCTGCTGTCGAACGCGGTGAAATTCTCGCCGCGCGGCGGCGAGGTCGCCGTGACGTGCGAGCGGCGCGCCGATTGCGTGCGCATCTCGGTTCGCGATCACGGCGAGGGCATCCCGTCGGACTTCAAGCCGCGCGTATTCGACAAATTCGCCCAAGCCGACGCCAGCGACGCCCGGCAAAAGGCCGGCACCGGCCTCGGTCTGAGCATCGTGCGCGAGATCATTGCACGCCTGCATGGCACCGTCGGCTTCGAGGACGCCGCCGGCGGCGGCACCGTCTTTCACGTCGAGCTGCCGGACGGCACGCAGGTCGCCGACCGCGAACTCGACGCCGAGCGCTCGCCCGACGCCGTGCGTATCCTTTTTTGTGAGGACGATCCGGATGCGGCCATGGCGTTGCGGGACGGCCTGCGTCCGCTCGGCTATTCCTGCGACTTTGCGCACGACGCCGCGGACGCGATCGCGCGCGCACGCAGTAATGCCTATGCCGCCATCATCGTCGATTTCGAGCTGCCCGATGCCGGCGGCATGCGGTTCGTCTGCCAACTGCGCGAACAACCCGAGATCTACAAAACCCCGCTGCTGATCGTTACCGCCGAAGGCGGCGGCGCCGCGAACCGGCAGGAATTCACCTCGCTCAACGTCCTCGACTGGATGGCCAAACCCGTCGATCCGTATCGGCTGGCGCAGGCCCTCGATTGCGCCGTCGCTCGCGGCGCCAATGGGCGACCCTGCATTCTGCACGTCGACGACGATCACGACGTGCTCGATCTGGTGGCGCTGGCCTTGCAAGCGACGGCGCGGGTGGTGTCGGCCGACTCGCTCGAAGAGGCTCGCGTCGCGCTGCTCGCGCACGACGTCGATCTCGTGGTCCTGGACATCACCCTGGGCCCCGTTTCCGGCCTGGAGCTCTTGCCGGAGCTTAAGAAACGCGAGGGCACTCCCATACCGGTGATCGTCTTCTCAGCGCACGTGGCCGACCTCGCCGCCGATCCGCAGATGCAACCCAGGCTGAACAAATCGCAGTCCTCGCTCGACGAGCTGGTCGATGCGGTTCGCGACCGCCTGACGTTGCGACCATCCCGAGATGAGGAGGACCTTCCATGAATCCGATCCGCGTCCTTCACGTCGATGACGAGCCCGACATCCGCGACATAGTCGACATATCGCTCGGGCTCAGTCCCGAATTTCGGGTGCGGGCTTGCAGTTCCGGCGCCGAAGCAATCGCCGCTGCCGCCGAATGGTCGCCGGAGCTGATCCTGCTCGACGTCATGATGCCGCGGATGGACGGCCCGACGACGCTGTTGCACTTGCGCAAGGACCCGCGAACCGCCGCCATTCCGGTCCTGTTCATGACCGCCCGCGCGCAGAGCCGGGAAATCGAGCAGTTCATCGCGCTCGGGGCGCAGGGCGTGATCTCGAAACCATTCGATCCGATGACGCTCGCCGGCGAAGTGCGTCAGCGCCTGCAGGCGCTCGAGCGAAACTGAAAATGCGCCGCTCGGCTCTCGCCTGTGCCGTTACCGCGTCTCTGTTCGCCGCGTCGCCGGCGCTGCCGGCACCCGCGCAGCCGCTGCAATTACCGCGCCTCGACGGCTTCAACGTGATCCAGTCGCCACGACATCCATTCGGCAGCGCATCGGCCAAACTGTCGCTGTCCAAAGCCAGGCGGCTCGGCGCCAAAGCAATCGCTGTCGTTCCGTTCCTCTGGCAGGCAAGCCCGGCAAGTCCCGACCTCGCGCGCGGCAGGGATATGAGCGACGATGAGTTGCGCGCTGCCATCCGCGATGCCCGCGCGCTCGGCCTCGCCGTCGTCGTCAAGCCCCACGTCTGGGTGCCGCATAGCTGGGCCGGCGCCGTCGCCATGACATCGGAGGCGGCGTGGCGGCATTGGTTCGCCGATTACCGCAGAGAGCTCACGCGCATTGCCCGCGTCGCGGAAGAAGAGAAGGCCGACGCGCTCGCGGTCGGAACCGAGCTTGCCGCAACCTCGCAGCGGCCGGAATGGCGCGCGTTGATCGGCGATGTCCGCCACGTCTATTCCGGGTCCCTGCTTTATGTGGCCCACAACATCGAGGAAGCCGAGGTCGTCCCGTTCTGGCGGCAACTCGACGCCATCGGCGTCACGCTCTATCCCCCGCTCGGAGCCGACAGCGATCGCCAATTCCGCCGAACGAAAATGCGCGCCGTCGCGGATCGGCTCGACGCCCTGTCCGCGCGGACCGGCAAATCCATCGTCGTTGGAGAAGTCGGCCTGCGCTCGGCCCAAGGAGCGGCAGCCAAACCGTGGCAGAGCGTCGAAGAACGCGCCAGCGTCCCCGACCCGGCGCTGCAGGCGGACGTGCTCGCCGACTGGCTCTCGATCCTCGACCGGCCGTCGGTCCGCGGCGTCCTGGTCTGGCGCTGGTTCACCGACCCCGACGCCGGCGGTTTGGACGACACCGACTTTACCGTCCAGGGCAAGCCGGCCGAACAGGTTCTGTCCTGCGCCTGGGCCGGCGTTTGCGAGAAGAATCAGGCCACAGCGCGATGACCATGATCGTGCTTCCGCCGACGCTGCTGTCGGGTGGCGGCCGCAGGCGCGATCAAAAGCGGTGCCACACGCCGAAAATCAATCCGTTCTCGGCGAGCGCGTTGGCGCCGGCGTAGGTCGTATATCCGCCGCCCTGCAGAGACCATGTCGGCGTGAGCGCATACACCGCGCTCACCTGCAGTTTTTCGTAATCGTAGCTGCCGCCGTAGAGCGGCGCCCCCTTCCCTTCGGAGACGACGTTGAAGCTTTGCGCCAGGACGAGCCAGCGCGCGGACGCCTGCACGCCCAGTGTCGCATCGAAGCGAAATTCACTCGGCGCCCCGGCAGTGCGGACACGTTCGGCCGCTTCGAGATCGAAGAATGCCGGCAGGCCGCTCAAGGTGAAATTATGTCCGAGCAGCAGGCGCAGATCGCTTTCGACGTCGGTATAGCCGACCGCGGCCGGGTTCGATGTATCGGTCGTGCCGGGAATGCGCAGCGTCGCCTGCCCGGACAGCACCCAGTTCGGGTCCTGCATCAAGGCGTAACGCGCGCCGAATTCGGTGTAGCCAAGGCCGGTGCGGGCGGCGTCGGTCGGAGCGGCGATATCGATATGCTGCAGGCCCGGATCGAGGATCGCCGTCAGCCGGTCGGTGAGGCCATATTCGATCAGCACCTGCAATTCGTCCTTGTCGTAGCGCGGAGTGGACGTCAGACCGCCGGCTTCGAAATAATCAGTGGCCGTGCTGGCGTCGAGTGTCGCGACCCATTGTCCGGTGCCTTGCGGCAGCGTCCATGCGCCGGCCCACGCCGCCGACGGCATCGATAACGCAGCACACATGAACGCAACGCAACGCTTGAACACGCCCGCCCCACGCCGGCCCGACTAAACGGTCAACGCCAACACCCGATTGCCGCCGGCATTGGCGGCGTCCTGAACGTGTGAAATCGCCTGCGTCAGCAGGTGCACCCGGTCGACCGCGAGTCTGCCGCGACCGGTGATCGCGGCGACGCTGGCGGTGACGTGATCGGAAGTAAGCGCCTCTCCGTTCGGCAGCCGCAGCTTGGCGACGGTGGCGCGCAACGTCTCGCCGAAATCGCGGGCCGAAGCGGCCGCGAGTTCGGGAGCCACCAGAATGATCGTGCCGTTGCGATAGGCGGCAGCGACGATGCCGATCGTGGACGCGAGCCGGCGCACGGCGCGCGCCACCTGCGCCAGCACGCTGCGCGCAGCCCCGTCGCCCTTGGCCGAGCGATAGACGTCGAAGCGATCGAGCGCGAGCGCGAGAATGGAAATCACCTGCTCGCAATCGCCCTCGCACGCCGCGGCCAGATAGGCCTCGGCCGCCTCTCCAACAAGAAATCCGGTGGCTTCATCGATCAATGCGTCGGCGCGGCGGTCGCCCCAGCTCGAGAGGAAGCTCAACAATTCGCGTTCGCGCTCCAGCCGCCGGTCGAGCTCCTGCTTCAGTCGCAACGCCGCGCGCACGCGCGCAACCAGTTCGATACGGTTGACCGGTTTGGTGATGTAATCGGTCGCCCCGGCCACGAAGGCGTTGGCGAGCGAATCCATGTCGTCGAGGGCCGTCACCATGATGATCGGCAGGTCGGCGTAGCGCTGGTCGTTGCGAATGCGCGCGCACGCTTCGACGCCATCCATTTCCGGCATCAGAATGTCGAGCAGCACCACATCGAAGGGTGCGGGATGGTCGCCCGGGCCGCCGATGTCGAGGATTTTCAACGCCTCCCAGCCCGACACGGCCGTGACGATGTCGGCGTAGCCGGCGGACAGCAACGCCGCCTCGGTGAGGTCGCGGGAGTCTTCCGCATCGTCGACCACAAGCAACCGCATGTGCACGCTCCGCAACTATACTTATTATCATCGGTATATTCTATTATTCTGCAGTATTACTTGGATCTTATTTCTCGCTGATGACGGTCGCTCGTACAAGCGCCAAGTATTGTTGTGGTATATGAGCGCATAACCCGGCAACCCGTCGCGGAACAGCGAGGGAAATGCGCTGTCGATCCGATCGCCGGCGCCGGTTCTGCTGTGCGGATCCGGCACCGCCACCAGCGGAGCGTCGATGTGACGGAACATCAGCGCGAGCGCGAATGCTTCGCTCTGCGGACCGAGAATTCCGCCGGCGTTGCCGCGACCGAGCATGAACGCGGGAGCGTTGTTCACATCGACGAGCACGCCGCCGTGTCCGGCGGCGGCGGCGCCCGTGGCAAGGGCATCGGTGCGCTCGCTTGCGCTCGCCGTCAGCGCCGCCTGCATGCGGTTGAGCGTGAGTGGATCCGCCAGCGCCAGACTCAAAAGTCCGCCAAACCAACCGATCGCGAGCAGCGCGATAACGAGAGCCAGGCGTTCGCGCGCGGCCGGCACGCGGATCACCATGCTCGCCGCCAGGATTGGAGCTGCAACCACGAGCGCAGACGGATTGCCGAAGGCACCGCTGAGCGCGCCCAACGCGCTGGCCACGACGGTCGCGGCCGCGAACACGAGAGCGGGAACGGCAAGCGGGCGCCGGCGGCGGACGATGGCAGCAAGCGCCACGGAAACCGGCGCGCCGGCGGCGAGCGCCGCGCCCATGACGAGGCCCGCTTCCAGCATCGGAAAGCCGGAGAGTCCGCCGCCGAAAAGCGGCGCGACGGCAGCGGCCCACAGCGATAAACTTTCGGCCGGAGCGGCGAAGAACGTCCAGCCGTCGCCGGGGAAGATCCACGCCACATAGGCAAAGGCAGCCAGCGCGAACAAGGTCGGAAAGACCAGCGCCACCAGCACGTTCGGCGCCGAATTGGCGACGAGAACGGGACGCACGGCAAAGCCCAGAAACGGCACCGCGGCAAAGGCGAAAACGGCGCCCATCGGATGCGAAAACGCGAGCGCCATGAGCGCCAGCCCGACGTTCATCACCTCCACGGTGCCGCTGCGCGCGCGCAGATCGAACAGCGCAAGAGCGAGCATCAGCAGGAAGGCGGCCAAAAACATCTCGCCGGGCCCGGCGATCGCCGCCCGAAGGAGCGCCGGGTGCAACGCAATCAGGATGGTGGCAGCGGACGCGGCGGCCGGAGCAAAACCGGCCTTGCGCAGCGAGACGAAGCAGCAAGCGGCAATCGCGGCGAGCACCGCCGCGGCCACCAGTTCGGGCGCGGGCGCATCGGCGGGACCGAGCCAGGCGACCAACGTGGTGGTGAAAAACGGCAGCGTCGGATAGGCGGCGACGATGCGCCCGATCGGCACGTCCCCCTCCGCCGCCGTGCTGGCGCCGGCCCACAGCCGCAACGCATCGTCGACAATGAGCCCATGCCGCATTGCGAGCGCCGCCAGCACGAGCACGATCGCAAAGATGAGCGCGGCAATCGGCGCCGCCGCCAGGACGCGAGAGGCCCCGCGCATGTCGGCCGCGACGGCTTCATCGGCACGGACGCTCATGACGCTTCACCGGCGCCGGAAAGCTGCGGGGCAATCTGCCGCGACAGACCGTGCTCGGTCTTTTCCCAGTAAAACGGACTGCGGATGAGCTGCCAGAGCGCCTTGTAGGCTGCCGCCGAGATCAACACCCAATAGGCGAAGAGACTGAAACTGTATGGAATGAGATTGAGCCACCCGCGCCGGATCGGCGCCAGCATGACGAGGTAGGTGAAGGCGCCGTTGCCGGCGAGCAGATTGAACAGGCAAAGGTACAACAGCGAGTGCGGAAACAGCACGTCCAGGTTGGCCGCCGCGGCGCCGAGCCAGACGACGTAAAACAACCAGAACAGCGGATTGAGCAGCCCGGCGAGAACCGTACCGCCGATGAAAAAGACGAAGCCGAGGAGACCCAGCGCGCCGGCACTGCGCGCGAACTGCAGCGGATGGCGGGTATGCACCAGCAGCGTCTGCATGTAGCCCTTGATCCAGCGCGAGCGCTGGCGCAGCCACTGGCCGAGGCGGCAACTCGCCTCTTCGAACGTGGTCGAATCGACCACGCCGACGCGATATCCCTTTTGCCCGATGCGGATGCCGAGGTCCGCGTCCTCGGTGACGTTGAACGGATCCCAGGCGTGCAGCTCGCGCAGAACGCGGATGCGAAAATGATTTGAGGTGCCGCCGAGCGGAATCGGCATGCCGAGGCGTTCGAGGCCGGGCAGCACCTGGTCGAACCACAGCGCATAGTCGAGAGTGAACATGCGCGTGAGCCAGTTTTCGTGGGCGTTGTAGTAATTGAGGCGGCATTGCAGGCAGGCGGTGTT
>JASHOR010000120.1 GCA_030041005.1 Xanthobacteraceae bacterium | reverse complement strand
CCCCCTCGCGCCTTGGTGATTTCGTCGCGCAGCGCCGCGCACAACTCGTTGAACGCGGCGGTTTCGCCGATGGTGAACTGGCGCGGCCGGGCAAACGGCACCGTGATATCGGCGATGATGGTCGACGGGGCGCGGCCCATGACGAGGATGCGGTCTGACAGCAGCGCGGCTTCGCGGATGCTGTGCGTGACAAAAAGCACGGTCTTGCGATAGCGCTCCCACAGCGCCAGGAGGACGATGTTCATGTCGTCGCGAGTAATCGCGTCGAGCGCGCTGAACGGCTCGTCCATCAGCAGGATTTCGGGATCGGCGATAAGCGCGCGACACAGCGACACCCGCTGCCTCATGCCGCCGGAAAGCTGGCCGGGGCGTTTGTGCGCGGCCTCGTACAGTCCGACCATACGCAACAGTTCCATCGCGCGATTGACATGGGTCGCGCGATCGCGGTGCATCATTTCAATGGGGAACAGGATGTTCTGCAGTGCAGTTTTCCATGGCAGCAACGTCGGGTCCTGAAAGACAATGCCGATTTCCGCGCGCGGTTCGGCGATGGCGGCGCCGCTGGCAAAAACCCGTCCGTCGGTGACTGATTCGAGACCTGCAATCATCATCAGCAGCGTGCTCTTGCCGCAGCCGCTCGGTCCCAGCAGCGAAACGAATTCGCCTTTTTCGATGGAGAAAGTCGCGGCATGCACGGCCTCGAACGCGCCCGATCCGTTGCCGTAGATCTTTCGAACGCGTTCGCAGCTTATTTCAGGCGTCATGAATCACACCTGGCCGAGGAGAGTGGCGTATTTCTTGGATGACGCCTTGGCTTGATCCCATTCGGCCTTGGTCAGCGTTACGGTGCCTGTGTTGGTCACGAATGTTTCCGCCTTCGGCAGTTCGTGATCGCCGGGCTTGCCGATGTACTGTTTGACGACCTTTGCCTGCTGGTCGATCTTGTCCGTATCGGTATAGCCCAAACCCTGATTCATCGATTCCGGAGAGATCATGATGGCGCGCGTCAGCCCCTCTCCCAGTTCGACATAGAGCTTGCCGTTCTTGCCCAGCGCAAGCTCGGGGTGTTCCTTGATGTGCCGATCCATGGCCTCCTGCGGATGCAGCAGCATGAATTTCATGCCCTCGGCAATGCCGGCCTGGACGTGATCGGCCACCTCCTTGTTTTTCGCGTAATAGCTCGGACTGGTGATGGTGTTGAGCCAATAGAACTGCAGCCCGACCTTCGAATACGGAAACATGCGGATCGGGACGTTCTGCGAAATAAAATTTGGAATCGAACTCAGCCCGGTGGCGACGATCCCGTCCACGACGCCCGACATGGCGGACTGTTCGAGGATTTTGCTGTCCAGTTGGACGACCTTGACCTTGCTGAAATCGACACCGGCGAGCTTGCAATAGGCGGGAAAGAACGGGGTATCGCCACCGGCCGCCGACATGCCGATTTTCCGTCCTTCCATATCCTTCGGACTCGAAATCGGGCCCTTCTTGAGCACGATGATGCCGAGTGTCGCGTCGTAGCCCTGGGTGCCGAGAAGATGCAGGCTGAGGCCGCGCATCATGGAGAGCAAATTCGCTCCCGTTTGCGCGCCGCCCATTTCGAATTGTCCGGTGGCAACCGCCTGCGTCGCCGCCATCGATCCGTAGCCGCGCGAAATATCCACATCGACGCCGCGCGATTTGAAATAGCCGAGCTGGCGGGCCACGGAGAGGTAAGCGAATTGTCCGGTCGGCAGCCAGGACAGTGTGTAGCGAACCTTTATCGGTTGCGCGATCGCTGGACGCGGGAACGAAACGCCCGTGGCGGACGCAGCCGCTGCTCCTGCCAGCGTCACGACCAGATTCCGCCGCGTTACGCCCAAATGTTGCGACATCATTTCTCTCCCGTGATTATCTGCCGTCCGAGTCAGTCTCCCCCGGCAGAGCCGGAGGATCTTCGTGGTGGCCTAGTGTCCCGATTGGTCTCGTGTGGCTTTGGTTCAGAAGTCCGCATGACGAGGTCGCGGCAGGAATGATGCGGACTTCTGAACCGCCACACGAGCGTCCCGGAGTTTTTTTCGATATTCGCGCCTTTCCCACCTATCCGCAAGGCGGACGCAGGACCGTGTCGATTCCTGCTGCGAACGGTCGCAGCGCCGTTATTTGGACGCTCAACTCAGGGTTCAATCCGACGGTTGTCGGAACGCCAGAGTGCAATTGACACGATCATCGCCCTGCGCCGGGATGCCAACATTGCCCTTTTGCCGAGCTGCCGATCGCCGCCGCGCCGGTTGCGCCGGCGCCGGGCCTTTCCATCAGGACTCAGACTCTCAAACAACGATCGCAGACTCGCGTGCTGCCATCGATGAACGTCATCAGCTTGATTGCCGATCTGGCGGCGCCCATAATCGCGCCGGTCGATGTCGCCTTCCAACCCGTCCAAATCGACTGCTTCGGGCGGAATGCAAACCGGCCCCACTGGCCTTTTGCAGCTCTGCCGCCTGCCGGGCCTCGCCCGCTCTGAGGAGATGTTCATGCGCCGTACGCTACGGTCGTGGTCCATTGCTATTTCCGCTCTGGCGCTCGCCGTCGTCGCTTTCCTTCCAAGCAAAAGCCGTGCCGCCGAAATCGTGATCGCCGAGCCTGTTCACGGGTTCAGCTTCATTCCGGTCTACGTCGCCATGCATCAGGGATACTTCAAGGACGAGGGAATTGACGTCAAACTCGAAACATTGTCAGGCGGCGCTTTCGTCACCGCGGTCCTCGACGGAGAAGCCTTCGCCTTCCTGGGCTCGGTCGACCACAATGCATTTGCGGTCGCCAACGGCAGGACGCTCAAGGCGGTATCCGGGCTCGTCGCCCATGCCAACATTTATCTGACGGCGCGCAAGGACCTGATGCCGGTCACGACCGATCTTTCGACGTTCCTGAAAGGCAAACGGATCGCGACACCGCCCTACGGCAACACTCCGACCAATATGCTGCGCTATCTTCTCGCCAGCAAATGGCATCTGCAGCCCGGACGGGACGTCACTCTCATCGAGGTCGACTCCGGCGCTATCCTGCCGGCGTTGGCCGCCAAACAAGCCGATGTCGCGGTTACTGATGAGCCGTTCATCACCAAGGGAATAAAGGAAGGCGTTTGGGGCGAACCGATCTATGACGCGGCGACCGGCCTCGGCCCCTATACGGATACCGCGGTCAATGTGAGCGGGCAGAGCATCGAGAAACAGCCGAAGCTGGTCGAGGCCATGGTCAAGGCCGTGGTTCGCGGGCTGGTGTACGTCAACATGCACCGCGACAAATTGCTGGAATTCGCCGCCAAGGAATTTCCCACCGCCAACAAGGACGATTTGCAGGCCATGGCCAATCGCGCCTTCGCCGACGACATTTTCAGCCACGATGGCTATATCCCGCCGCAGGCATGGACGACCGGCGAGGCCGTCGTCCGCGTTCCCGGCATCCTCAAGAAGGACGTGGGTTACGACCAGGTCGTCGACATGAGCTTCGTCAAAAAGGTTCAGAAAGAACTCGGCATCAACTGAAAGCAGGCCGGCGACACTGCGGGCAGCGCCGCTATCCATCCCTGAGCTTGGCCCAGTCGCCGAGAGCCTGCTGCTTGTCGCGGTCGGGCAGATGCGCGATTGCCTGGCCGACGAAATCGACTCCGATCAGTTCGATCCAGGCCTTCATCAGCCGCAGCGTGAGCGGGCCGGGTACGCCGCCGTCGATTTGCACGCCGTTGAGGCTCTTGACCGGAACGATCGTCGGGCTCGTGCTGCAGGTGAATGCCTCATCGGCCGTATAGACGTCGTACGGAGTGAAGTCCCCTTCCTCCACGTCGACGCCGAGGTCGCGGGCCAAATCCATGATCGTTGAGCGGGTGATGCCGCCGAGCACATTGCGCTCGGTCGGGGTGCAAAGCCGGCCGCGTGCGACGAAGAAGAAGTTTCCCATATGCGTTTCGCTGATATTGCCGTCGATGTCGAGCATCAGCGGCACGCAGCGCGGGTTCACCATTTGCGCCTCGTGCAGCGCAATGATGTGGTTCATCTTGTTGGTGATCTTGGCCTTCGCTTCGAGACTCTGCGGCGGAATTCGCCGCGTTGACGGCGTCATGAGCATCGCCCCGTCGAGATACTGCCGCGCGAACGAGCCGAAGGCGACCGGCAGGCAATAAATGGCGACCGAAGGGCGGCCGTCGCCCTTGTGACTGACCGATTGTTGATGGACGCCCCGGCTGACAACCTGCCATACGGCGAAATCGTCCTCGCTGCCAAGGAAGCGCCGGTTGCGCTCGAACACTTCGATCGAGAGCCGTTCCATGTCCACCGGCGCAATACCGCAGTCGATCCGGGTATAGCGCAGCGAGCGGTAGAGCCGATCAATATGCTCCCGGAGCTTGAACAGCTTATGGCGGTAGCTGCGGGTCACATCATAGACCCCCTCCCCGCCGTTGAAGCCGCGGTCGAACACCGACACCTTAGCCTCGCTCTCGGGCACGAAGCTGCCGTTGAGATAGACTTCCGCCTCTTCCGCCATCGTCATTCTCCTGCGCTCGCGTCGCTTGCGATTATGCGAAAGCGCGCACGCGTTGCCAAGCGACCGCTGATTTCAGGGCGCGGTGGATCGCCGGCTGCGTCGGCACGAGCCGTCGAGCATTGTCCAATTCCCGGTTGCCGGTAGAATTCGCCGGCTGCCGCAATCAATGATGGCGACCGCGTTACCGCTTGCAGATCCGGCGCTTCTATTTACACGCCACTTGGCGGATGAAATAATCAAAGCGAGGGATTTGCGGCGCTCGGCGAAGTGATATCGGCCTCTCTTGCGCACGACCGTTTCGTTTCGAGGGCTGCCGGCGCGGGAGGATTTTGATTTGTCCAACGAACTGACTGTGATACCCGCGGGGCAAGCCTGCTCCTTCCCACTCTCCGCCGGCCAGCGGTTGCGCATCGAGACGCCGGAAGGCGGCCAAGTTGCGGATTTCACCTTTCGCGGCTTTCACCAGGCGCTGACGCGGCGGATCAACGGAACGGCGGAACGCGGTCCGGGACACGTCGTCTACGTGGCCAAGCTCGGGACGATCTTTTACAACGGCGTCCCCGAACCGGTGCTGGAAATGGTCGCCAACAATTCGGCCGCGACGCACGACCTGGTGTTCCCCGGTTGTCAATATACGAACCCACGGGACCCGCTGGGCTGCCGCAATCTCCTCTCGCAGGTTCTCGGGATTCCGCTGGCGGAATTGCCCGCCGCCTGTTCGTTGTTCATGCACGTCGTCGACGGTCGTGCGTTTCCCAGCCCGGCGCGGCCGGGAGACCACGTAGAACTGCTTGCGATCCAGCCTGCGACGGTCGGCGTCACCGCGTGTCCAGGGCGGAACTCGAACGCCGTACATGGCCCCATCCACGTCCGCGTCGTCGGATGACTGAACCGGCTGTCGTCCTCGACCACGTTGCCGTCCGTTTCCAAGCCAATGGCAGCGCAATTCACGCCGTGGGCGACGTCACGATTTCCGTCGCCGACAACGAATTTCTCGCATTGATCGGCCCTTCGGGGTGCGGAAAGACGACGCTGCTCAAGCTGGTCAGCGGCCTCGTCCAACCGTCCGGCGGCGCCGTAACCGTTTATGGCGGGACTGCCGCGCAGGCGCGGCGAAAGCGACTCTGCGGCCTCGTGTTTCAGGAGCCGGCACTGCTGCCCTGGCGCACGGTCGAAGCCAACGTCCGCTTGGTTGCCGAGATCATCGGGCGGCGGGCCAATGTGCAGGAACTCGTGGAGCTGGTCGGGCTGAGCGGCTTCGAGCGCGCATTTCCTCACGAGCTTTCCGGCGGCATGCAGCAGCGTGTCGGTCTCTGCCGGGCGCTGGCTTTCGATCCTCCCATTCTGTTGATGGACGAGCCGTTCGCCGCCCTCGATCTGCTCACCCGCGAGACGCTGAGTGCCGAGCTGCTGCGCATCTGGGAAACACGCCGCAAGACGGTTCTGTTCGTCACCCACAGCATCCCGGAGGCTGTGCTGCTGGCGGATCGCGTTGTCGTGCTGACCCAGCGGCCATCGAGAATCGTCGATGTCGTCGCCGTGGACCTGCCGCGACCGAGGTCGGCCGAAGTCGAGGAATCCCCCGCATTCGCCGCGCTCGTGCGCCGCGTCAAGGATTTGCTGCGGACGACGCAGGACAGGGCCGTTCGATGAGCCAGCCGCGGAGGAAACAGCCGTGAAAGGCAGCGCGGTGACCACAGCGGCCATCGTCGGCGGGCTCATTCTGTGGGAAGCGCTCGTGCGCCTGCTCCACGTGCCCGCATACCTGCTGCCCGCCCCATCGGCGATCGCGCTCTCGATTTGGACATTTCACCATGTGCTCGCGATCGATGCCTGGTATACGACCTACGAGATCCTGCTCGGCTTTGCGCTCGGCGCGGGTATCGGCTTTGCGCTGGCTGTGCTCGTCACGTTCTCGCGCGTGCTTGATCGGATCGTCATGCCGGCGGCCGTTTTGACGCAGATCGTGCCCAAACTCGCCGTCGCGCCGCTGTTCGTGGTCTGGTTCGGCACCGGCCTCGCGCCGAAATTGGCCATCACGGCATTGATGGCGATCTTCCCGGTGCTGCTCAATTGCGTAGCGGGCCTGGTGACGGTCGACCGCCGCTGGCGCGAGCTTTTTGATTCAGTCTGCGCGTCGCGGTGGCAGCTCTTTTTCAAGATACAATTGCCGAACTCGTCGCCCTACGTTTTCGCCGGTCTCAAGGTCGGCATGACTCTGGCGGTGGTCGGCGCTATCGTCGGCGAATGGATGGGCGCCGATCACGGCCTCGGCAATGAAATGTTGATTGCAAACAGCCAACTGCACACGGATTTGGTGTTCGCGTCGCTGCTGGTGCTTTCCGCGATAGGCTTGGTGCTGTTCGGCATCATCGCCCTAATCGAGGACATGACGTTGCCGAAGTACCGGCGAGTGAGCGTCGTTGGATGATCGGACGGCAGTGTGCTGGATTGGATAAAGGAGACGGAATCATGAACAGGATCGGTCGATATCTATCCGGCGCCACAGGGGTCCTGCTCGCTGCAATTGCGCTGTGCTCGGGCGGACCCGCCGCGGACGCCCAGCCGTCGAGCCTGTCGCAGGTCGACTTCCTGCAGGCCTATGTTCCAAGCTCGGAGTTCGTCTATTTCGTCGTCGCCGACAAGAAAGGCTACTACAAGCAGGCCGGCATCAACTTCACCCAGCACGCAGGGAGCGGATCGGCGAATACCGTGAAGGTGGTCGGCACCGGCGAGTATCCGATCGGGCTTGCGGACGCCGCCCTGATCCTCGCCGGCGAGCAGAGCGGCGAGCCCATTCAGGCTGTCATGGGTTTCTACAATACCACGCCGAGTTCGGTCATTTCTCTTAAAGCCGCCCGCATAACCTCTCTGCAGGACCTGGTGGGCAAGACCTTGGCCAGCGAGGCCGCCGGTTCGACGACGCCAATGTGGCGAGCGGCGATGATCGCCGCCCATGTCCCCGCCGACAAGGTGCATTGGGTGGCGATCGATCCTTCGGCCAAAGTCCCGAGCCTGCTGCTCGGAAAGGTCGATGCCATTCTCGGTCAGTTGCAGCCGATCCAAATCGAGGCCCAGGGCAAGGAGGTCAACATCGTTCCGCTCGGCGACGTGCTGCACGTGATCGCCGACACTGTATTCGTCAACACCGCCTGGCTGCACAAGCCGGGCAATGATCGCGTCTTGCGCGGATTCATCGCCGCCAGCCTGAAAGGAATGGAATACACCAAGGACCATATCAGCGAAGCCGTGGACCTGACCAATGCCGAGTACCCGACGCTTTCGAAAGACGTTTTGTCCAAGCAGCTCGCCATGGAGCACCACTGGATCTGGACGCCGGATGCGACCGCGAGCGGATTGGGGAAGATGGACAATCAGCACTGGCAGAACCTTGAAAAGATCCTGCTGGAAGCCAAGATTTTGCGCGGTCCGATAGCGGTCGATACCGCCTATACCAACGCTTACCTGCCGGCGCAGTTGCCGCACTGAGGATCCATCAACGCGGCGCGCAATGGCTCCCGGTCAACCCGACTCACGCGCGCGAGGAGCGTCGTTGCCGGCGTCTCACTTCGGCAGGAAGGCTTCGGTATAGAGCTTCGACATGTCCGGCGGCGAAGCGACGAGTTTTTGCTCGATGAAGGCCCGCTTGAGATTGCCGATCGACTCGGCGTCGAATTTGCAATCCTTGCTGAACATGCCTTTCGTGACGTCGTATTCCTTTGCCATCACGCTTTGGGGGTAGCCGGTCACTTCGCTCTCGATCTGGACCGTCCTGGCTTTGTGCGTGGTGATGAAGTCTATGGTCTCGAGCCACGCCGCGAGGAAGCCGCGCAGCGCGGCGGGGTCGGTCGCGATCAGATGCTGCGTCGCGTAGATCGCGCCGGCGGCAATGTTGCCGACGTATTGCGACACCGGAATCAGCAGCCGACCCTCTTTCTTCTCTTCCCAGTTGAAAATGTTCGAGGTCACAGCAATGTCGGCATCGATCGCGTGGGTGCGGAACGCGGCAAGGGTGGCGGTCGCACCGTTGCCGATCGCGACCCGCGTCACGCCGTTCGGCCCCCACCCCTCGTGATGCGCCAATTCGCGCGCCAGCCAATCGGTGAGCGAGCCGGCGCTGGAGATGCCGATCTTCTTGCCCTTGAGCCCGCCGACCGTGTGGATCGGCGAGTCCCACGGCACGCCGATGCCGATGAACGGTATCGGTGGCGCGTCGTCGCAGACGGCGATGATCGGTGCGCCCTTGGCCACGAACGCCATCTCGGTTCCGGCGCCGACGCCGATATCGATAGAGCCCGCCACCATGGCCTGTGCCATCTTGCTGCCGCCGGTGAAGTTCGCAATCTTCACATCGAGTCCGTGTTTCTTGAACAG
>JASHOR010000006.1 GCA_030041005.1 Xanthobacteraceae bacterium | reverse complement strand
GTGTCGGCCGAGCATTTTGCCCAATCGTTCGTGCGCGCCTATCAGATCGCCACGACGGCGCCGTACGGACCGGTCGTGCTTTCGCTCGACGACGGGCTGGCGCAGGAGCCGATCAGGAATTTCGGCCAGCCGCTGTACATTCCGAAATACGTGCCGACCGCGCCGCCGGCGGGCGAATTGAGCGCCGTGCGCGAGGCCGCGCAGCTATTGGCCAATGCCGAACATCCGGTCATCGTGGCCGATCGCGCGGTCAACACGCAGCATGGCATGAACATGCTGGTGCAGCTTGCCGAGTTGCTGCAGGCCCCGGTGGTGCGCCAGCGGGCGCGGCTTAATTTCCCCAATACTCATTATCTGTCGCGACCGGCCAGCGTCATCGCGCAGGCGGACGTCATTCTCGGACTGGAGCTGACCGATTACTGGGCCACGGTCAACAAGTTCACCGACAACAACCGCGACGGCGTCGGCAGCGTGGTCAGCCGGGTCCAGCCGGGGACGAAGCTCATCAGCATCAGTGCCCAGCAGTTCATTACCAAATCCAACTATCAGGAATTCGAGCGTTTCCAGAGCATCGACGTGCCGATCGCCGGCGACGTCGAGGCGACGCTGCCGTCGCTGGTCGAGGCGGTCAAGCTTGCCATCCCGGATAGCCGCAAGGACGCCATCGCCAAACGCGGCCAAGCGATCAAGGAGGCGCACGCCAGCGCGCGCGCGGCGACCAAACAGATGGCCGCCATTGCCTGGGATGCAAGTCCGATCAGCACCGCCCGGCTGTGCATGGAGCTCTACGCCCAGATCAAGGATTTCGATTGGTCGCTGGTTCCGTCATCCGGCAATGTCAGCGGTTGGCCGACCCGGCTCTGGCCGATGGACAAACCTTATCAGTGGACCGGAACGTCGGGCGGCTACGGCGTCGGCTGGGGTGCGCCGGCCTCCGTCGGCGGCGCGCTCGCCAACCGCGACGAGGGCCGTTTCTCTGTTTCGATCCAGTCCGACGGCGATCTGATGTACGCGCCGGGCGCACTGTGGACCGCGGCGCGGCATCACATTCCGCTGCTGGCGATCATGCACAACAATCGCGGCTATCATCAGGAAGTGATGCACGTGCAGCGGCTGGCGAATTTCCGCGACCGCGTGGCGAATGTCGGCAACGACTTCGGCCCCATCGGCACCAGCATCATGAATCCCGACATCGAATATCACAAGCTCGCGGAATCGATGGGGTGGTGGGCCACGGGTCCGATCAAGGATCCGGCGGACCTCGGGCCCACGATCAAGGAAGCGGTCGCCGTGGTCAAATCCGGGCAGCCGGCCCTGGTCAATGTCTGGACGCAACCGCGCTAGGAGGATGGTCCAGCAAAGCGGGTACCGGTTTTCGCAAAAGATCATGCTCGATCAATTGGGACACGTCATGAAACATGTTCGCGTCAAGCTCGCACTCGCCGCTCTTTGCGCCGTTGCCGCCGGTCTTGCGTTGGGAGACGCCGCCCTCGCAGCATCGGCCGACAACGGCAAAACGGCGTTCGTCAAGCACGGCTGCTGGCAATGCCATGGCTTCGAAGGCCAGGGATCGGTGGCGACCAGCGGCGGCATGGTCATCGCCGACACGCCGCTTCCTTTCGAGGCGTTCAAGGCCTACGTGCGCAATCCAGCCGGCGCGATGCCGCCGTTCCACGCCGAAATCCTGTCGGACTCCGATCTCGCCGACATCTACGCGTATCTGGAGTCAAGGCCGAAGCCGCAGCCGGCGAAAGACATCCCGCTCCTCAACAATCTGTCGACCAAGTAAAGCCGCCTTCGCGGCCGGACCTGGTCGCTCTCCGTCGCGGAGGGGGGCTGAATCCGTCCGCCGTCGGGCTATAGTGCGGCTCGACCGCAAGACTCCCAACCGGCGAGCAGACGATGAGCGGCAAAGGCCAGATGCGGCTCGGCGCCTTCTTCAATCCTACGGGCCATCATGTCGCCTCGTGGCGGCACCCGCGCGCCCAGGCCGACGCCGGGATCAACTTCCAGCATTACCTCGACATCACGCGCACCGCCGAGCGCGGCAAGTTCGACATGGTGTTTCTCGCCGATAATCTCGGCGTGCGCTCCGCGCACATGGAGGCGTTGAGCCGTTCGGCGCAATACATCGCCAATTTCGAACCGATCACGCTTTTGTCCGCGCTCGCCACCCACACCAGCCATATCGGCCTCGTGGCTACCGCCTCGACCAGCTACAACGAGCCGTTCCACGTCGCGCGCAAATTCGCGTCGCTCGATCACTTGAGCGACGGCCGTGCCGGCTGGAATCTGGTCACTTCCGGCCAGGAAAACGAGGCGTACAATTTCAGCCGCGAGAAGCACTACGAGCATGCCGAGCGCTACGATCGCGCCCGCGAGTTCGCCCGCGTCGTGATCGGGTTGTGGGACACCTGGGACGACGACGCTTTCGTGCGCGATAAAGAGACCGGGCAATTCTTCCATCCCGAGGGGCTGCACAATCTCAATCATCGCGGCAAATATTTCTCCGTGCTCGGTGCGCTCAACATCCCGCGCAGCCCGCAGGGCTATCCGGTGATCGTGCAGGCCGGCGGCTCCGACGACATGATCGGCGTCGCCGCGGAATTCGCCGAAGTGATTTTCTGCGCGCCGTTGACGCTGCAGGCGGCGCAGCGCTTCTACGCGACGCTCAAGGACCGCCTCGCCACCCACGGCCGCGCGCCCGAGGCCATGAAGATCATGCCGGGGCTTTCGCCGGTGGTCGGCCGCACCGACGCGGAGGCATTGGAGAATTATCAGTACCTCAACTCGCTCATTCATCCCGTGGTCGCCCGCGAAATCCTCTCGATGGTGCTGGGCAACATCGATCTGGCACCCTATCCGTTCGACGGCCCGCTGCCGGACAACCTGCCGCGCACCAATGCCAGTGTCGGCATCTTTCAGGAGGTGACCGCAATGGCGCGGCGCGAGAACCTGACCATCCGCCAGGTGGCGACGCGGGTCGCCGGCGCCCGCGCCAAGGCAGTCGTCCACGGCTCGCCGCAAACGATCGCCGACATGATGGAGGAATGGTTCCACAAGGACGGCTGCGACGGCTTCAACATCATGCCGCCGTTTCTGCCCGGCGCGCTTGACGACTTCGTCGATCTGGTGATTCCGGAGTTGCAGCGGCGCAGCCTGTTCCGCACCGAATATGAGGGTCGCACGCTGCGCGATAATCTTGGACTGAAACGGCCGACGAGCCGGCATGCCAGCAACGCGTCTACGGGCACTACCGAGCCGCGCAGCCAGCGTGCGGCAACAGGAGGGTAAGTGTGATCAACGTCAGAAGACTGGGCCACGC
>JASHOR010000119.1 GCA_030041005.1 Xanthobacteraceae bacterium | reverse complement strand
GCCCGGTTTTCTCTGCGCCGACGACTGAATGACAGCGTCGAGCAGCCATCAAGAAGCGACTGATGGAGGAGAGGAAACGATGGAGTTGCGCCAGGAGCATGCGCCATCAATTCCGGCTGAACATGCAGGGCCTGGGCTGAGCCAGATCGGCGCCATAGTTTATGATGACGGGCTTTTTGCGGATGTTCTGATAGCTCGATGCGCGGCCGGCCTGGTCGCCGCAGGTTACCGGCTGGGCGGCGTCGTCCAGTCGAACGCGCACCGGCCCGGTCGACGTCGATGCGACATGTACGTGAAGGACCTATTTGGCGGCGACGAAATAAAGATCTCGCTGGACCGCGGTAACGAAGCGAGGGGCTGTCGCCTTGATCCGGATGCTTTCGCCCGCATTGACGCATGGGTCGAGCGTGCAGTGCTTGAACGTGTCGATCTGCTGATCATCAACAAGTTTGGCAAGGAAGAAGCGCATGGCCGGGGACTGCGACCGGTCGTTGCCGAGGCTCTGATTGCTGAAATCCCCCTGGTGATCGGCGTCTCCACACGAAATCTTTGCGACTTCCTGACTTTCGTCGGAGATTCAGCCGCGCGTCTGAGGCCTGACATCGGGGCAATTACGGCTTGGTGCCAAAACGCGATTGAGCGTGGAGCTCGCCACCGATGCCCGCGGCGGTCGTTGTCTGTGGAAGCATAGGGAGGGCTATAAATGGTAGATCACACGAAACCCATGGAGGTGGCGTCCGTTCCAACTTTGACGCGTCAAACGGATCGCGACACCTGCGCCGGCGAACTGATTGTGGATTGCGTCAGGGCGCTGCAGACGGTCCGCGCTCTTTAAGCGTTACAGCGTTACAGTGCGCCCGCACAGGCCGTTACAACGTGCAGCAATGAAGTTCACCGACAATCGTTTGTCGGACCTCATCATGTGGGGGCTCGCGTTCCTCGCGGCGGCTACTGCCCATGCTTACCGTTTTCTGCCGAGCCGGGTTTTCGGGGGTTCTCTCGTGTGCGTCTCGATCTAAGCGTTTTTCCTCCAGCCCGTGCTCTGGGCGCTGGTCGTCATCGCCCAATAGGTCCTTCACGTACATATCGCATCGGCGTCGGCCATGCCGGTGCGGGTTTGACCGGACGACGCCGCCGAGCTGTCGCCAGCGTACCTTGGAATCCCTGACTTTCATCGGGGATTCAGCCACACGCCTGGGGCCCGACCGCGAGGCGATTATGGCCTGGTGCCGGAACGCGATTGAGCGCAGGGCTCACCATCGATTCCAGCCGGGCTGTCATCCACGCAAGCATGGGAAGGACGAAATAACGGGACAGGCGAATGTCAGCATTATCCAGGATTTTCCGTAAATCGTTCCAGCGAAAAAGGGGACACGTGGAAAAGGCCGAGAAGGCTGAGGCTGACAACGGCTCGGCGACGGCAGGCGATCTGTCCGGCGATGGACTCTCTTCTAGGACTCGAGCCGGCGTTGCTTCCAAAAAGCACAAGGCCGATAGACTCCGGCATCTCGGTGATTTTACGACGAGCCCGCGTGTGCTGCTGATTTCGGCGATCGCCGTTGGGGTCGGCACCGCCGGAGTCATCTCCGGCGTGATTCTGCTCGAAATGATACGGCTCTTTACCAACCTCTCCTATTTCGGACTGGTCTCGACCGTAGTACGGCCGTTCTCCCAGTCGCCGCTCGGCGTTCTCAGAGTGCTGGTGCCTGTCGGCGGCGCTCTGATCGTCGGACTGATGGCCCGGTACGGCACCGACAAGATCCGCGGCCACGGCATTCCCGAGGCGATCGAAGCGATCCTCCTCGGACGCTCGCGTCTCGATCTCAAAGTCACAATCCTGAAGCCGCTCTCCTCGGCGATCGCGATCGGCACTGGCGGTCCGTTCGGCGCCGAGGGTCCGATCATCATGACCGGAGGCGCGGTTGGCTCCCTGATCGCCCAGATGCTGCCGGTGAGCGACACCGAACGAAAGACGCTCCTGGTCGCCGGCGCTGCGGCCGGGATGACAACGGTGTTCGGCACGCCGATCGCTGCGGTGCTGCTCGCCGTCGAGCTCCTGTTGTTCGAGTGGTCGCCGCGCAGCTTCATCCCGGTCGCCACAGCTTGCATCATAGCCGAGGTCGAGCGCTCCTGGATCGGTCTACCCTCGCCGCTGTTTCCTTTCCATGGCGGCATGGATATCTCGTTCCTCGGGCTCGGGTCCTGGATCTTTGTTGGCCTGCTTTCCGGCCTGCTTTCGGGCACCCTCACCTGGCTCGTCTATACGTGCGAGGACGGGTTCCTCAAGCTTCCGATCCATTGGATGTGGTGGCCGTTACTGGGCGGACTCGTCGTCGGCATCGGCGGGCTCATCGATCCCCGCTCGCTTGGCGTCGGCTATGACAACATTGCGCAAATGCTTCTGGGCCACATGCTGCCCGTCGGGGCAATCGTGCTCCTCGTGGTCAAGGCAATCATCTGGGCCGTGGCGCTTGGCTCGGGTACTTCGGGAGGCGTGCTTGCGCCGCTTCTCATGATAGGCGGCGGTCTCGGCGTGGCGCTGGGCTCGTTTATGCCCCACGCGTCACCCGGATTCTGGGCGCTGCTTGCCATGTGCGCGACCATGGGCGGGACGATGCGTTCGCCGCTCACCGCGACCTTCTTCGCCATCGAGGTTACCGGCAACACGCATGTGCTGCTGCCGCTGATTGCCGCCTGCGTCACCGCTCACGCGGTTACGGTTCTCATCATGCGCCGTTCGATCTTGACCGAGAAGATCGCAAGGCGGGGGCATCATCTGACGCGCGAGTACCGGATCGACCCGTTCGCGCTGATGCAGGCCAAGGACGTCATGGCGAGCGCGGTCGAGTCCCTGCCGGGAACGATGACGCTTCGCGAGGCGATCAGGCTGTTCACCCGTCCCGAGACCAGGCACCCGAGCTTTCCGGTCGTCGATCAGGATACTCGGGTTCTCGGGATCGTCGATCCTCCCACCGTGATGGCTTGGCGCCGCGCGGGCAAGCCGCGCGACGCCAAGCTTGCCGAGCTGCTGACCGGCCAGAGCATCGTGCTCTCCTATCCGGATGAGTATCTCGACGAGCTGATCGAGCGGATGACACGGACCAATGTCGCGCACGCCGCGGTGGTCTCGCGCACCGACCAGCGCCTCGTCGGATATGTGAGCTGGCGCGATTTGCTCCGCACTCGCAGCCGCACGAAAGCGGAAGAAACACAGCGAGTCGCCTTCTATCGCGTCGCTCGATGACGCTGACATAAGG
>JASHOR010000118.1 GCA_030041005.1 Xanthobacteraceae bacterium | reverse complement strand
TCAAGCACGCTCCGTCTCCACGTCACCGCGAATGCTCGCGTCCTGTTCCCGAGCCGGCCGCAACCCCAGCAAATGGCAGATCGCGTAAACCAGGTCGGCGCGGTTGAGGGTGTAGAAGTGGAAGTCGGTGACGCCGTGGTCGACGAGATCGAACACTTGGTCGGCGGCAACGGCGGCAGCGACCAGCTTGCGGGTTGCCGCGTCGTTGTCGAGGCCGTCGAAGCGCGCGGCGAGCCAGCCCGGAATGGAGGCGCCGCAACGGGCCGCAAAACTCTTCGCGGCCTTGAAGTTCTGCACCGGCAGAATGCCGGGCACGATCGGGATGTCGATGCCGCGTGCGCGGACGCGATCGAGGTAGCGGAAGTAGAGGTCGTTCTCGAAAAAGAACTGGGTCATCGCGCGGCTCGCGCCGGCATCGACCTTGGCCTTGAGCATGTCGATGTCGGCGGCCACGGAGGCGCTTTCGGGGTGCTTCTCCGGATAGGCGGCGACGGACACTTCCAGTTCGCCAAACCGGCCGCTCTGCCGCTTGATGCCGGCCACCAGATCGGCCGCGTTGCGATAGCCGCCCGGATGCGGCACGTAGCGTTCGCCGGCGCCGCCGGGCGGATCGCCGCGCAGCGCCACGATGTGGCGAACGCCCGCCTCGGCATAAGCGGCGATGACCGCGTCGATCTCCTCGCGGCGCGCGGCGAGACAAGTCAGATGCGCCGCAGGCGTCAGCATGGTTTCGGCGAGGATGCGTTTCACGGTTGCGTGGGTGCGCTCGCGCGTCGAGCCGCCGGCTCCATAGGTGACCGAGACAAAATTGGGTTGCAGCGGCGCGAGCCGGGCAATTGCTTCCCACAGCGCCTGCTCCATGTCCGCGGTCTTCGGCGGGAAGAACTCGAACGAGACGCGGATGGCGGCGGGCGCGCCGGCGCGCGCGCACTGGCTCAAGCGCTCGACATTCATCAGGCCACCTCCCGGCTTGATGATGCGAGCAGGACCCGCGGGTCGCGCGCGAGCCAGAGCGACACTGCGATTTTTCCTTGCGGACCCGGGGGCAGCGTCTCTTGCCGCCGCATGTCCAGGCCGGCGGCTTCCAGCCATTGCGTCACCGTTTCGGCGGCGAAGCCGAGGCGACGATGGGCGTGCTGCTCGCGCAGGAATTCGAGATCGTGCGGGGCAAAATCCACCACCAGGAGCCGCCCGCCCGGGCGCAACACGCCGGCCGCCTCGCGAATGGCGCGCGCGCCGTCGTCGAGGAAGTGCAGGACCTGATGGATGATGACGGCGTCGAACGAATTGCGCGGCAGCGCCAGATCGTAAATATCGCCGTGGCGGACGCTGCAGTGCTGCAGCCCGGCGCGATCGAGCCTGGCGCGGGCCAGCGCCAGCATCTCCAGCGACAGATCGAGGCCGATGCCGCGCTCGATGTCGGCGGCAAACAGCTCGAGCATGCGTCCGGTGCCGGTGCCGAGATCGAGCAGGGACCGAATCGGTTTGTCGGCGAGCGCCGCGCGCACCGCGGCTTCGACCGCCGCGTCGGCGACATGGAGCTGGCGAATGCGGTCCCATTCGGCGGCGTGGCGGCGGAAATAATTCTGCGCAGCGGCGGCGCGGGCCTGGCGCACGCCGGCGAGGCGCTCGCGGTCGCGCGTGATGACCGGATCGTCGGCCTCCGCCCAATCGATCAGGATGCGGGCGATATCGCCCGTGCTGCCGCGTTCGCCAAGCCGGAAAAATGCCCACGCCCCCTCGCGGAATCGCTCCACCAGCCCGGCCTCGGCCAGAAGCCGCAAATGGCGGGAAAGCCGCGGCTGCGATTGGCGGAGGATGGCGGTGAGTTCGGAGACGGTGAGCTCGGTCTGCGACAGCAGCATGAGGATGCGCAGCCGCGTAGCTTCCGCCGCCGCCTTCAGCGTTGCGGTGAGCGCGGGAAAGGGGATTCGGCGCTCGTGTGTTTCTGACATAAAGATATCTTTATACGATTAAATCGAGTTCTGCAATGGGCCACGCCCCAATATCTGTGGGATGCATCCCGCATGGTCGTGGGCGCATGGCCGTGGGCGCGTGTCGTGGCGCGTGTCGTGATGCGTGGGCGGCTTGGCGCCCGGTCCGGGACGTGCGACTTTGCGCTCATGATCGAGACAGCGGATGGCGGAGGACGCGCGAACGATGCGCCGAGGCCTGAAAATGCCTACGGGATTCGCGACGGCGAGGTGGCCGCGGCATTGCCGGACCGGTTCGACGCCTCGCTGTATTTCATCGGCCATATCCGTACCCCGTGGCACCGGCGCGAGGAGTGTCCGAAGAATGCCCGCGGGTCGGATGCAGCCTGCACGATCGCGCTCGACCCGCGCTGGAGTAGCGGCCTCAAGGGCTTGGAGACCGCGAGCCACGTGATCGTGCTCTATTGGATGGATCAGGCGCGCCGCGATCTCGTGCTGCAGGTGCCGCGCCATTACGCCGAGCAGCGCGGCACGTTCGCGCTGCGCTCGCCGGCGCGGCCGAATCCGATTGCGCTGTCGGTGGCGCGGATCGTCCGCATCGACGGCAATGAGCTTACCGTCGTCGGCCTGGACTGCCTGGACAACACGCCGCTGCTTGACATCAAGCCGTATTTTGCCTCGACGGATTCGGTGCCTGACGCGATCGTCGGCTGGCACGCCGACCGCAAGCGGTGAGCGGCCGCCGGTCAAGGCGATCGCATTTGATTTTTTTCTCCCCCGAGCCCCCGGCCAAAGAAACTGTAAAGCTTCTCTTAATCTCGTCCGCGATAAGCTGGTCTGGGGAGTCCGAGCAGATATGCGTATCGCGCTGGTCGAGCCAGGCAGAACGGTCCGCCGCATCGTCACCGGCATCATCGAGCCGTGGGGCCACAATGTTTGTGCGTTCACGGACGCGCCGCAAGCGCTCGCTTGCCTCGAAGCGCAAAGCGATATCCGCGCGCTCATAACAAGCGCGGAGCTGACCACGACCTCCGGTATCGAGCTGGTGAAGGAGGCGCGGCGGCTCGCCAGTGCGCAGCGACCGCTCTACATCATTCTGATGTCCGCCAGTGCCGAGCGATCGAAGATGGTCGAGGCGCTTGACAATGGCGCCGACGATTTCATGTCGAAACCGCCGGCGCTGGAAGAGCTCCGCGCCCGGCTTCGCGCGGCCGATCGTATCACGTCGATGCAGGCGGAATTGATTGCGGTCGCCACCACCGATTTTCTGACCGGATTGCTCACGCGGCGAGCCTTCGTCAGCAATGTTGAAAAGATGTTGAGCAAGGCAAGCCCGGACGATCCGGTGTCAATTCTTATTTGCGACCTTGACCACTTCAAGAGCATCAACGATCGCCATGGTCACGAGGTCGGCGATCTCGTTCTGCGCAAGGTCGGCGACGAATTGAAATTGGCCGGCGGCCCGGCAGGTCGCTTGGGCGGGGAAGAGCTTGCCGTGGCCATAGAACGGAATTTGGACGACGCAGTCGGACTCGCCGAACGCTTGCGCCAGTCGGTCATGAGCCTCGTGATCCGCGCCGGCAACGAGGTTATTGGCGTTACCTGCAGCATCGGCGTGGCGCAATGGCAGCCGGGCGATACGGTGGATACGCTGCTGCGACGGGCCGATATCTCGCTCTATGAAGCAAAACATGCCGGCCGCAATCGGGTGGTTGCTGCCAAGGTCTTTCCGTTATCAAGTGACCGCGGAGAGTGGCGCGGCGTCGCCAGACTGAGCGACCGCAGGACCGGATAGTTCGCTGCGCCGTCCTCATGCCCGGCCGGCAGGCGCCCGGCGAATTTTATTGTTCCGCTCGCAATGACGATTCAATCTGATCGGACTCCGCCATAGCTGCGCGAAGTCGGCGAGCATGACGACCTCGACGCGCTTTGGCGCCGCCGCCGGTCAACCTGGAGTCTTGAAATCTCCGATGACGCTCGCATTGGCGCTGTCGCGAACGGTCGGAGGCTCGGTGTCGCCAGTTGACGCAAAAGCGACATTCGCTTGGCGGCGCGAACAGGAGCATTTCCTGGCCGCCGTTTTTTGGTATTCTGTAACGAGGTATCTCGCCGGCAACCCGCACGAATGGCATCTTTGGCTGATCTTCCGGAACTCGTCGGCTTCTTCAGCTATTCGCGTGAAGATGATGCAGGCGCATTTGGCGCACTGTCGGCGTTGCGCGAACGCATTCAACACGAGTTGCGTGCCCAGCTCGGCCGTACGGCCAAGACGTTTCGTATTTGGCAGGACAAGGAGGCAATCCCGTCAGGGACGCTGTGGGAAGGCGAAATTACCAATTCCGTTGCGCAAGCGGTTTTCTTCATCCCGATCGTCACGCCGACTGTCGTCGCCAGTCCCTATTGCCGGTTTGAACTTGATTCGTTTCTCGCCCGCGAGGCGGCGCTCGGCCGAACCGACCTCGTCTTCCCTATTTTGTATATCCATGTTCCGGCATTGGAAGACAGCGCTCGACGGCAGAATGATGCGGTCCTCTCGCTTATTGCCAAGCGCCAATATGTCGATTGGCGCGAACTTCGCCACCTCGACAGCAATTCGACCGAGGTCAGAAGGGCCGTCGAACGATTTTGCGGGCACATTCGCGACGCGCTGAACAAGCCCTGGCTCTCGCCCGAGGCGCTCAAGCGACAGGAAGAAGCTGCTGCGCTGGAGAGAGCCGAGGCCGAACGGCAGCGGCAAGCGGCCGAAGCCAAACGCCGCGCCGAGGAGGAGGCGCGGCAAAGGGCGACAGAGGAAGAACGGCAAAAGCGCGAAGCCGAGGCTGAACGAGATCGCCTCGCCGCGCTCGAAGCCAGGGCGCGCGAGGAGGAAGTCCGGGAGCGGCAGAGAGCGCAAGCGCAGCGTCGCAGCGCCGAGGAACATCGGCTGCGCGAAGAAACCGAGGCGAAACGCCGCGCGGAAGCCGAAGAACGCCGTCGCCTTCGTCGATCGCAAGCGCGGCCATTGTGGCCGCCGTCACGGCCCGCGCTGGCGGCGGTATCTCTCCTCGGCATTGTCCTGCTCGGCGCAATCGGCGTGTGGCTGGCAAGGTCCCCAGGATCTGTGCCAGTCGGACCTGTGCCGGTCGGACCTGTGCCAGTCGGACCTGTGCCCGTCGCGCCAACGCCAACCGCCTCCCCGACGGCAATCCCGACTGCTCCGGTTGCGCCGGCGCCTGCAGCAGTTACGCCGACGCCGCCGGCTAGACCGACGCCACAACCCGTCGCTCCCGCGCCGCCGGCTCGGGTGCAAGCGACGCCGACGCGGCAGGCTGCGTACGCTCCGCTGTCGCCGGTGCAGGAACGCGCACTCAAGCCCGGAGACGCATTTCAGGAATGCTCGAAGTGTCCGGTGATGAAAGTGGTGCCGGCCGGACACTTCATGATGGGCTCGCAGGGAGGGGGCTGGGACAGCCCGCAGCACATAGTTACGTTCAATCAACCGCTCGCGGTCGGCCAGTTCGAGATAACCTTCGACGAATGGGCCGCCTGCGTCGATAACGGCGGCTGCAACGACTACGTACCCTCGGATAATGGTTGGGGCCGCGGCCGCCGACCGGTGATCTTTGTGTCGTGGGAAGATGCCAACGCCTACGTCGTATGGCTATCGAAGATTACCGGCAAGACCTATCGGCTTCTTTCCGAGGCCGAATACGAATATGCGGAGCGCGCCGGCACAACGACCACCTATCCCTGGGGTGACGATATCAAGCTCAAGGGACAGGCGATGGCGAATTGCGATGCCTGCGGCAGCGATTGGGACAATAAGCAAACGGCGCCAGTCGGCTCGTTCGCACCCAACGGCTTTGGGCTCTACGACATGGCAGGCAACGTCGACGAGTGGACCCAGGATTGCTGGAACGACAGTTACTACGGCGCGCCTACAGACGGCTCGGCCTGGACCACGGGCGACTGCAGCAACCGAGTCCTGCGTGGCGGCACTTGGTACAGCGATCCGGACCTTCTCGAGTCGGACGTCCGCAGCAAGTATGAGGTCGACCTTCGGTTCGCCGTAGTGGGATTTCGCGTCGCACGAACGCTTCTCACGCGTTGAATCTTTGTTTGATCGCGCGCCTTGCTGTTGTGGCGGCGTGTTGTCGCCGGGCGAGGTTTTGTCTCGATGATGATGGTGGAGAGGACATTGCGCTTGACGGAATGTCTCTATAATCGAGACATTTGTCCTTGACAAATATCCTCATTTCCGTTACTTAAGGATCATCCCGTTCATCGAATCACGAGGGGCGCTTCTCGAGACGGTCCCTGAAGCGGAGCGGGAAGCGGTTCCCGCGCGCGGGGTTCGTCACCCCGCTCCCGGGCGGTCCGGGCATCGTCCCCGCCGGCATGACGACCGGCGTGCCAGGTGCTTGGCTTAAGCGCGATGCAAAGGCGGAGGTAACGCCTTCGCGGCTTCATCGCGTGAAGCGCGGCCTGGACCTGAGTCCTGGCGTTCGGCTGCCGGGACAAGAGCCGCGGCGGTGCGCCGAGAGGCGAGCGCGCCCGCAGCAGGCGGTTCGTGCGAGCGAGCCGTTTGCGGCGCGCTTCCGCGCCGGCATTACGTTCGGCGGCAACGCCCGGACGTGCGGCGCGGACATAAAAGATTGCGCCTGTCGGCGCGCCGCCTCCCTCTTTTCGGGAGGTTTTTGGAGATGGCTTTGGCACACCTCGGGCGTAGCCAAAACGCGCCGCGAGAACGCGTTTTCTTGTTCTTTCGGCTGTTGGCTGCGCGAAGAAACAAATGACGGTTAGAAATGGCCAAGTTCAGAAGACGCAAGCGAACGCAGCCGCTACCTGGACGCCGCCACGTCCGAGGGCCGAGAGGCGCAGCGTACCGCGGCCGCCGCGGCAGTCCGCCGCCTCTACTGCGAGGTGCTGCCGCTGTGGCGCACATGCGCGCGCGGCTATTGCCGGCGTCATCGGTGCTGCAACGGCGACAGCTCCGCCTGCCTGCAACGCACCTGGCCGTTGCTGCCGCCGGAGCGCCAACAGCGGGCCTACGATCAGGTCGTGCGCGGCGGTCCGCGTCGGCTGCACGCGGCCACGCGCGCGGAATGGAGATTGCGCGGCCAACGACCGTCCGGCTTTGTCAACTGACGCGCGAACGGGAAATGCCGTTCGGACGAGCGAGAGGCGCGAGGCAATTCGATCGGACAAGCCCTCTAAAACAGTGCCGGCACCTCGCCAAGGCGCATCATGCCGAAATAGACCGCCCCATCGACGAAGCGCAGCGGCAAAGCGGTTGCGGGCTTCTGGTCGATCTCGGTCGGTTGCCCCATCTTCTTGAGGTCTTCGACGACGCTGGCGTTGGCGCTGTCGCGAACGACTCCGCCCAAACCCGGCAGCAGGCGGTCGAGCGCGGAGAGTCCCTGCGCCGGAGATCCGTTCGCGCCCGTGAGCTGGTTGATTCCTTGGCCGATCAATTGATCGATGCCCAAGAGCGGCACGATGTTGTCGAGGCCGGCGATCGCGACCCGAATGACTCCATCGAGGCGGCCATGCGCGTTCACGGTGAGCGTCCCGGAGCCGACGACGACCGCGTCGGCGCGTTCGAGGCGCAGCGACTTGATTTCGATGCTGCCTCCGGCGGCTTGCATCTCGCGGAAGCGGTCCGCCCACGGCTTCGGCGACAGGTCGTTGAGGCCGCGCATCAACACCTCGGCGTCGCCCTGCAGCGGCTCGTTCAGCAGCGGATGCACGGTCGGAGCCGTCGCCGCGCTGAAATGCAGGACGGCGTCGATGACCGGGTGGTCGGTCGCCGAACCGCCGACGATGCTGGCTTGCAGGTCGGCATCGTCCGCCGAGAACAGGGTGGTGGCATTCGCGGCGGCGCCGCGGTTCAGGTGGGGGTGTTCGATGTCGATGGAGAGCGCATCGGGGTTTGGCGGCACGCCCCGCACGGTGATGAGCGCCTGCGACCAGGTGGCGACAAAGTTTGGCGGCTGTCCGGGCGCAGCGACCGTCAACGGTCCGGTAACGGCGCCGACCAGCACGGTCGGACGCAGCACCTGGGCGGTGAAGGTGATCTCGCGCGCCGCGATCGCCAATGGCGGCTGCATGGACTTGAGCGCCGCGCCGGCCTCGACGCAGCGCGCCTCAATGCTGAAGGGAAAGCCGGAAATGCCCTGCGTCCCGCAGCTATAGATGCGGCCTGCAGCGGCTTCGCGGCGGGTCCAGCCGGCGAGCGTCCGCGCCGACACGGTGGCGGCGTAATACCAGGTCCCGCACCATCCCAGTGCGAGCGCCACCACAACGCCAACGAGCGCAACAAACCGCCACGGCCCTCGGCGCCGGCGGCGCCGAGATACGGCGGCCGGTGCCGGCCCGGCGGCATGGCGCGGGATGGTCTGGCGGTTTGCTCGCATCAGGCTGAGCGGGGATTCGCCTGCCATCTCGCCTTTTCGCCTCCGGATACGGCGTTTCCAAGACCGGCTCGCGTGCCATCTTACCGCCGCTTTCGCTATGCTAGCCAGCGCGCAAACAGCCGCGAGTCAATGGGTTCGATGCCTGCACCTGACGAAGACGAGACCGGCGAGTTCTGGATCTTCGGCTACGGCTCGCTGATGTGGCGGCCCGGTTTCGACGCCGTCGAGCGGGTGCCGGCGCGGCTGAAGGGTTTGCACCGGGCGCTCTGCGTGTATTCGTTTGTCCATCGCGGAACGCCGGAGCGTCCTGGGCTGGTCCTGGGCCTTGACCGGGGCGGCACCTGCCGCGGCATCGCCTATCGGATCGCCGCTGCCGACCGCGACAAGACCGTCGCCTATCTGCGGGCCCGCGAGCAGGTTACGGCCGTCTATCGCGAAGCGATGTGGCGGATCGAACTGGAGGAAACAGCGCGCCGCCGGGTGACGGCGCTCTGCTACACCGTCGATCGCGACCATGTTCAATATGCCGGACGCTTATCGATCGTCGAGCGTCTGCACTGCGTGCGGCAGGGACACGGCCAGTCCGGTCCCAATCGCGAGTATGTTCTGGAGACCGTTCGCGCATTGGAAGCGCTTGGTTATCGGGAGACGGACCTGCATCTGCTGGCGGAGCGGTTGAGCGTCAATCAGGACGCCAATCAGGACACGGCCATGCGGGCGGAGGACGTTCAGGTCGCGGATCGCTGATTTCCGATCGCCGTGTCCGCATCCCTGGCTACGGATTCCCGTATCAGCCGCGCGGTGGCTTCCTCCATTCGATCCTGCAGGCGCATCAGGAATGCGCGCGGGTCGAGACCGGGCGGAATCGGATCGAGTGCTTCGACCAGGACCGTGCCGGGAAGGCGCAGGAACGAACGGCGAGGCCAAAACAGGCCGGAATTGAGCGCCAGCGGCACGCAGGCGACGCCGGCTTTTTCGTAAAGATAGGCGACGCCCGTTTTGTAGGCGGGATCGGCACCGGGTGGGCGACGCGTGCCCTCGGGAAAGATGACGACCTGACGGGAGCGCGCGAGCTCTTGGCGCGTGCGGGCCGTCATCCGCCTCAAGGCCGCTATTTTGGCGCTGCGGTTGATCGGAATGAGTCCGGCTTTGGCCATGTGCCAGCCGAACAGCGGTATCCACATCAGCTCGCGCTTGAGAACGAAGGCCGGATCGTCCAGCACGGCGTAAAGCGCGAACGTCTCCCACAGCGATTGATGTTTGCAGGCGACGAGGCACGCCCCTCGCGGAATATTCTCGGTGCCGCGCCATTCCACTGTCGTGCCGCAGACGACTCGGAGAAGCCAGAGGCTGCTGCGCGCATAGAAGCGGATGAAAGGAAGCTGGATACGATGCGGCATGGCCAGCGTCGGCAGCGCGACGATCATCTGAACGATCAGGCTCGCGTAGAACAGCGCATTGAAGATCAGCGAACGGGCGAAAAGGGTCGGCGATCGAGACACTGAGCATCCCTTGACGGCTGTTCTCTTTGAAGCTGCGACCAGGCGGCGCAAATTTCCGGACCGCTGGCGACCGCTGCGCTCCGGCGCCGCTGCGCAACAGCGTCATCTCAGTCGCAAATGGCGGAGTCAACCGCTACCGGCAACACGCCGTCGCGTCAGCTATTCGATCGCCTGCAAGGTTCGGTTGACGGTATGACGTGACGCCAGCGCGGTGACCAAGGCCATGACCACGATCATCGCGAAAATCGCCAAATAGCCCATACCGCCGATCGAAAAGGTGCCGAACAAAGCCTCCGCCTCGTCGCCTCCGGCGGTTCCCGTGAGCCAGGCATTGGACGCTTGCAGGAGACCGAACAACAGGATCGCCGCCCCGCCGCCGATTGCGCCGCCCTTGAAACCGAGGATGAGAAAATGGCGCTGGAATTGCCTGGCGACAAAGCCGTCGGTCGCGCCGACATAGTGCAGGACTTCGATGATCGGCCGGTTGGCGGCCATGGCTCCGCGCGTGGCAAACGTCACCGACAGCATCGTGACGGCGAGCACCAGCGCCAGAACCGCAAGCCCGCAGGCGGCGGCGGCGCCTGCCATGTTGCGCATGCGATCGATCCAGCGACGATGGTCGTCGAGGCTGGCGCTGGGCACCTGTACCGCAAGGGTCTTGCGCAGGGCATTGAAATCCGGCGGCGCGCCTGACCAGAGCTTGACCACGATCATGCGCGGGATCGGCAGGTCATCGAGGTTCAAGCCGCTGCCAAGCCAGGGCTCGACGAGACGGGCCGATTCTTGTTTGGTGTACGCGCGCACGTCGGCTATGCCGGGGGCGGCGCGGGCGATGGCGACGGCCTTGCGTACATCCGCTTCAATGTCGCGGCCGTTCGTCGGGCGGACCTGGATGGTGACCTCGCGCCCAATGTCGGAGCGCCAATCATTCGCGGCGGTCACGACCATCATGACCGCGCCGGCGGTCAGCCCGGCGAGAAGGGTCATTATCGCCACTACGGCAGCGAGCGAGCGCCCGGCGATCGAGCTTCGCGGCACGATGGCGGTGACGACGCGCGGTCCCTGCGCGCGCAGCGGAGTCTTGTCGAGATCGTCCCATGGCTCCGCCATGGTCTCGAGGCGCCCATCGAGCGGCTCAATCGTAGACATGCAAGCGTCCCTCGTGCAGGACCAGACGGCGCGCGTCATATTCGTCCATCAGGGCGATATCGTGGGTAGCGATGATGATCGACGTTCCCGACTTGTTGAGCTCGATGAACAGGCGCAGCAGGCGCTGACCTAGATTGGGATCGACATTTCCGGTCGGCTCGTCGGCCAACAGCAATTGCGGACGCGCGATCACGGCGCGGGCGATAGCCGCACGCTGCTTCTCGCCGCCGGAAAGGATCGGCGGAAAGGCGTCCATGCGCTCGCCCAGGCCTACCCATTGCAGCAGCTCAACCACCTCGGCCCGGTATTCAGCTTCCTCCTTCCCCAGCACTCGCAGCGGCAGCGAAACGTTTTCGTAGGTGGTCATGTGATCGAGCAGGCGGAAGTCCTGAAAGACGATGCCGATCCGGCGGCGCAGTGTGGCGCGTCCGTCTTTGCTCAGCGTGGCGGTATCCCGGTCGAACATCGTGATGAGGCCGCGCGTCGGCCGCAGCGACAGAAACATCAGGCGCAGCAACGATGTCTTGCCGGCGCCGGACGGCCCGGTGAGAAACTGAAATGATCGGCTGTCGATGCGAAAGGTGAGGTCGCGAAGGACCTCCGAACCGAGCCCATAGCGCAAGCCGACATTCTCAAACAGGATCACGGTCCCTCCGAAGACCACTGGAACGCGGGCAATGCCGGGTCGGCCCCGCGCCGCGTCCTTATTCAAATCTCAACATTACGGCGGCGCCATAGCCTTGCTGCTACGCCGTGGTTTCCAATTCGTTAACGGATCAGCCGCTAGGCTCGCCGGAACGCCGCTGCGGTCATGATTCGCCGATGCTGATCGTCTGCCCGTCCTGCGCCACGTCCTATAATGTCGATCCGGCGCTGATGCAGCCGGACGGCCGCCAAGTCCGCTGCGTACGCTGCCGCACCGTCTGGCGGGCCGAGCCGAGCCGGAACGAGAAGCCGGTCGTTTTGGCGGAGGCGATCGCCTCCGAGCCGCGGTCGTCCCCGGCGCTCGCTGAAGCTGCGGCCGACGCTGGTGCCAAAACCACGGCAGAAACAAGCAATCCGCCGCTACAGAAGCAAGGGACCGAGGCATCGCTCGAAACGGACGCCGTCGCACCCGATCCCGAATCGGACTGGGTCGCCTATTCGCACAAACCCGTGGACGAAACCGTGACGGTGGAGGCGCCGGCAATCGTACCGGAGGCCACGGGTGCGGTGCAACCGCCGGTCGAGAACGACGTGCACGAACAGGTGCAGGAAACCAACGAGCGGGTCTCAGATATCGAGACCCTTGCGGCGCCACGTGCGCGCCGCAAGGCCAAGCGTCGATCGCAGATTTGGCCGCTGTCTCTCCTGCAGTCGATCGTGCTTGGCTTGCTGGTCGTGGATTCCATTCTCGTCGGCTGGCGCAACGATGTCGTGCGCATCTTGCCACAAACCGCCCCGCTCTACGCGGCAATGCGGCTGCCGGTGAACCTGAGCGGGCTTTCGTTCGACCATCTGACGACGCGGCTGGAATCCCAGGACGGAATTCCAATTCTTGTGGTGCAAGGCAATATCGTCAACGCCACCGGGATCGTCAGGGACGTACCTCGTCTCAAACTCGCGATCCGCAATGCCGCCAAGCAGGAGGTCTACACGTGGACCACGGCGCCGCCACTGTGGCGGCTGTCGCCCTACCAGGCGGTCGGGTTTCTCACCCGGCTGTCCTCTCCGCCGGCGGACGGACGCGACGTGCTGGTGCGTTTCTTCACTCGTCGCGACGTCGTCGCGCAAACGCCGTGACCTGAGATGGCCCGCATCCTTATCGCCGAAGACGACGATGCGCTGCGCAGCATGTGCGCGCGCGCGCTCGCAGCCGACGGGCATCGTGTCGAGGTGGCGCGCGACGGCGGCGAAGCGCTTGACCTGGTTACCCGCGAGCAGGGGCGCTTCGATCTTCTTTTGGCCGACATCCGCATGCCGATCATGGACGGCATTGCGCTGGCGCTTGCCGCGGCGCGCGACTTTCCCGATCTGGTCATCCTGTTGATGACGGGCTACGCCGACCAGCGCGAGCGCGCCCAGGGTCTCGACGCCTTGGTCCACGACGTGATCAACAAGCCGTTCCCGCTCGCCGCGCTGCGCGGTGCGGTCAACGAAGCGCTCGCAGTCAAGGCGCGCGGCTGAGGTCGTGAGCCCGCGGCCGCGTCACCGCGGCAGCAGCGACGTTCCCATCAAAAATTTATCGACCGCGTGCGCGGCCTGGCGACCTTCGCGGATCGCCCAGACCACGAGCGACTGGCCGCGGCGCATGTCGCCGGCGGTGAACACCTTCTCCACCGATGTCATGTAATCGTCAGTCGAGGCGGCAACATTGCCGCGACGATCGAGCGCAAGGTTCAAATCTTTGACCATGCCGTCGTGCACCGGATGCACGAAGCCCATCGCCAGCAGCACCAGGTCGGCCGGGATTTCGAACTCGGTACCGGGGACCGGCTTGAATTCGTCGTCGATGCGCACGCAATGCAGCTTGCGGACGGTGCCGTTCTCGCCGGAGAAGGCGGTCGTGAGCACGGCGAACTCGCGTTCGGCGCCTTCCTCGTGGCTCGACGATGTGCGCAGCTTGAGCGGCCAGTCCGGCCAAGTGAGCATCTTGTTCTCGTGCAGCGGCGGCTCCTGCAGAATTTCGAAGTTGGTGACCGACAGCGCACCCTGACGGAACGCGGTACCGATGCAGTCCGAGCCGGTGTCGCCGCCGCCAATGACGATGACGTGCTTGCCGGTCGCCACGATCGGCTCCGCGCCGTCGGCCTCTTCGCCGGAGACGCGCCGGTTCTGCTGCGGCAGGTAGTCCATGGCGAAATGGATGCCTTTCAGGTGGCGGCCCGGGACCGGCAGATCGCGTCCTTTTTCGGCGCCGCCGGTCAGCACGACGGCATCATGCGTATCGACCAGGTCTTTGGCGTCGATGTTGACGCCGACATGAGCGCCGTAATGAAAGACCACGCCTTCAGCCTGCATCTGCGCAATGCGGCGGTCGACATGATGTTTTTCCATCTTGAAGTCGGGAATGCCGTAGCGGAGGAGGCCGCCGGCTTTGGCGTACTTCTCATAGACGTGAACGTCGTGACCGGCGCGCGCGAGTTGCTGCGCGCAAGCCATGCCCGCCGGGCCGGAGCCGACGATGGCGACTTTCCTGCCGGTCTTTTCCGCCGACGGCTCGGCTTTCAGTCCCTGCGCGATGGCGCGGTCGGCAATGGCGCACTCGATCGATTTGATGGTGACCGGGTTCTCTTCGATGTTGAGCGTGCAGGAGGCCTCGCACGGCGCCGGGCAGATGCGGCCGGTCATTTCCGGGAAATTGTTGGTGGAATGCAGATTGCGGGCGGCCTCGTCCCAGTTGCCTTGATAGACGAGGTCGTTCCAATCGGGGATTTGGTTGTTGACCGGGCAGCCCGGCGTGCCCGGCGTCAGCGCGCCGGTGCCCATGCAATACGGCACGCCGCAATTCATGCAACGAGCGGCTTGAATGCCGTAATCCTGCTCGGGCAGCGGCAGCACGAATTCGCGCCAATGGCGCACGCGCTCCGCGACCGTTTCGTAGTCGCGGTCCTCGCGCTTGTATTCCAGGAAGCCGGTAACCTTGCCCACGTCGCAGCTCTAGTTCGTGCAGTTTGGAATTGCCGCAGAAGCATTCTGGATTGCTTCGTCGCTTCGCTCCTCGCAATGACGAATATCTTCGTCATTGCGAGCCGAAGGCGAAGCAATCCAGTCCGAACGCGCGATCCAGGCGGAGCCATTCATCGGATGTACGCTATTCTGCCGCGATGGCGGCGGCTTTCATTTCGTTGAGAGCGCGGCGATATTCGACCGGCATGACCTTGCGGAATTTCGGGTAGAAGGCTGTCCACTCGGCGAGGATTTTAGTGGCGACCGTAGAGCCGGTGAAGCGCGCGTGTCGCGCGATCAGATAATGCAGCCGATGCGCATCGAAGCGGCTCAAATCCGACGTGATGTCGACCATGCCGTGCGCTTCCAGGTCGCGCGCGTGATGGAAGATGCGGGCGTTGATGTCCTCCTCGCCGGGCATCGGTTCAAGCTCCACCATGGCCAGATTGCAGCGCGACGCGAAGGTGTCGTCGTCGTCGAGCACATAGGCAATGCCGCCCGACATGCCGGCGGCGAAGTTGCGCCCGGTGCGCCCAAGCACGACCACGACGCCTCCGGTCATGTATTCGCAGCAATGGTCGCCGGCGCCTTCGATGACGGCGACGGCGCCGGAGTTGCGCACGGCAAAGCGCTCGCCGGCCACGCCGCGGAAGTAGCATTCGCCTTCGATCGCTCCGTACAGCACGGTATTGCCGACGATGATCGACCGCTCCGGCACGATGGCGCAATCGGTCGGCGGGCGCACTACGATGCGGCCGCCCGATAATCCCTTGCCGACGTAGTCGTTGGCGTCGCCGTCGAGCTCGAAGGTGATGCCGCGGGCGAGGAAAGCGCCGAAACTCTGGCCGGCAGTCCCGGTAAAGCGCGCCACGATGGTATCGTGCGGCAGGCCGTCGTGGCCGTACCGGCTGGCGATCTCGCCCGACAGCATGGCGCCGGTGGTCCGGTCCGTGTTCCTGATTGGCATGGCTATTCGCACCGGCGTGCCGTTTTCCAGCGCCCCTTGCGACTGCGCGATCAGCTTGCGGTCGATGATCTCGCGTATCTTGTGATCTTGTCGCTCGCAATTATAGAGCTTGACGCTCGCCGGCACGTCCGGCTTGGTGAACAGCTTCGAAAAGTCGAGCCCGCGCGCCTTGGCGTGGGCGATCAGCTTCATCCGATCGAGCATCTGCATCTGCCCGATCATGTCGTGGAATTTGCGATAGCCCATCGCCGCCATCAGCTCGCGCACCTCTTCGGCGACGAAAAAGAAATAATTGATGACGTGCTCGGGCTGGCCGCGAAAGCGCTTGCGCAACACCGGGTCCTGCGTGGCGATGCCGACCGGGCAGGTATTGAGATGGCACTTGCGCATCATGATGCAGCCGGCGGCAATGAGCGGCGCGGTGGCGAAGCCGAACTCGTCGGCGCCAAGGAGCGCGCCGACCACGACATCGCGGCCGGTGCGGATGCCGCCGTCCACCTGTACGGCGATGCGGCCCCGCAAGCGGTTGGCGACCAGCGTCTGGTGGGTCTCGGCGAGTCCGATCTCCCACGGCGAACCGGCATGCTTGATCGAGGTCAACGGCGAGGCCCCGGTGCCGCCCTCGTAGCCGGCAATGGTGACGTGGTCGGAGCGCGCCTTCGATACGCCGGCGGCGACCGTGCCGACGCCGACCTCGGAGACGAGCTTTACGCTGACGGCGCCTTGCGGGTTCACGTTTTTCAGGTCGAAGATAAGCTGCGCCAGGTCTTCGATCGAATAGATGTCATGATGCGGCGGCGGCGAGATAAGGCCGACGCCGGGGGTGGAGTGGCGCACCTTGGCGATCGTCTTGTCGACCTTGTGCCCCGGCAACTGGCCGCCTTCGCCGGGCTTGGCGCCCTGTGCGATCTTGATCTGCATCATGTCGGAATTGACGAGATACTCCGCCGTGACGCCGAAGCGGCCCGACGCCACCTGCTTGATCGCCGAGCGCATCGAATCGCCGTTCGGCAGCGGCTTGAAACGATCGGCCTCCTCGCCGCCCTCGCCGGTATTCGACTTGCCGCCGATTCGGTTCATGGCGATGGCGAGCGTCGTAGGCGCCTCGCGCGAGATCGAGCCGAATGACATGGCGCCGGTCGAGAAGCGTTTGACGATATTGCCGGCGGGCTCGACCTGTTCGACCGGCACCGGCGAGCGCGCATCCTCTGCGGCCGATTTGATACGGAACAGGCCGCGGATCGTGAACAGATGCTCGGACTGCTCGTTGATGAGCCGCGCATATTGCCGGTACTTGTCGAGCGAGTTGCCGCGAACCGCGTGCTGCAGGGCCGCAACCGTCGCCGCGTTCCAGATGTGCTCTTCGCCGCGCACGCGGTAGGCATACTCGCCGCCGACGTCGAGCATGGCGCGGTAGATCGGCGCGTCGGAAAAGGCATCGCGATGCCGGCGCACCGCTTCTTCGGCGATTTCAAGCAGTCCCACGCCCTCGATGCGGGTGGCGGTGCCGGTGAAATACCTGGCGACGAAATCGGACCGGATCCCGACCGCGTCGAAAATCTGCGCTCCGCAATAGGATTGATAAGTGGAGATGCCCATCTTGGACATCACCTTGAGCAATCCCTTGTCGATCGATTTGATGTAGCGCTTGATGACGTCCTTATCGTCGATTTTCTGCGGCAGCTCGCCTTTCATCGCCGCCAGCGTCTCGAAGGCGAGATAGGGATTGACCGCCTCGGCGCCGTAGCCGGCGAGGCAGCAGAAATGATGCACCTCGCGCGGCTCCGCGGATTCCACCACGAGCCCCACCGAGGTGCGCAGGCCCTCGCGGATCAGGTGATGATGCACGGCCGCGCAGGCGAGCAGTGATGGGATGGGAATGCGGTCGGCGCCGGCGCGGCGGTCCGACAGGATGATGATGTTGATGCCTTCGCGCACGGCGAGGTCGGCCTGCCGGCACAGATCCTCGACCGCGGACTCGAGCCCGGCGGCGCCGGCCTCGGCCGGCCAGGTCGCGTCCAGCGTCCGCGACTTGAAGTGCGATTCGGCGACCTGCGAAATCGAGCGGATCTTTTCCAGATCGGCGTTGGTGAGGATCGGCTGTCGCACTTCGAGGCGTTTCACCCTCGACGTGCCTTCAAGATCGAACAGGTTCGGTCGCGGCCCGATGATCGAGACGAGACTCATCACCAGTTCTTCGCGGATCGGGTCAATCGGCGGGTTGGTCACCTGGGCGAAGTTCTGCTTGAAATAGGTGAACAGCAGCTTCGGCCGGTCGGACAATGCCGAAATCGGCGTGTCGTTGCCCATCGAGCCGACCGCTTCTTCGCCGGTCGTCGCCATCGGCGTCATCAGGATTTTGAGGTCTTCCTGCGTGTAGCCGAAGGCCTGCTGGCGGTCGAGCAGCGACAGGTTCGAGATCGGCGCGGCTTCCGCGACCGGCGGCAAATCTTCCAGCACGATCTGCGTGCGATCGAGCCATTCGCGATAGGGGTGGCTCCTGGCGAGCGTACTTTTGATCTCCTCGTCGGGAATGAGCCGGCCTTCCTCAAGATCGACCAGCAACATCTTTCCCGGCTGCAGCCGCCACTTCACCACGATGTCTTCTTCCGGCACCGGCAGCACGCCCACTTCCGACGCCATGATGACGCGGTCGTCGCGGGTGACGATGTAACGCGCCGGCCGCAAGCCGTTGCGGTCGAGCGTGGCGCCGATCTGGCGGCCGTTGGTAAACGCGATCGCCGCCGGGCCGTCCCAAGGCTCCATCAAAGCGGCGTTGTATTCGTAAAAGGCGCGGCGTTCCTCGTTCATAAGCGGATTGCCCGCCCATGCTTCGGGAATCATCATCATCGCGTGGGCGAGCGAGTATCCGCCCATGGTCAGAAATTCGAGCGCGTTGTCGAAACAGGCGGTATCGGACTGGCCCTCGTAGGAGATC
>JASHOR010000117.1 GCA_030041005.1 Xanthobacteraceae bacterium | reverse complement strand
ACCGACATGCCCGGCCATCTCATCCGCCGGCTGCAGCAGATTGCCTCTGCGCTGTTCCTCGATCAGGCCAGGGCTTTCGACTTCACGCCGGTTCAGTATGCGGCGCTGGTCGCCATCAAAAATCATCCGGGCCTCGACCAGACCACGCTTTGCAACGCGATCGCGCTTGATCGCTCGACCATCGGCGACGTGGTGAGTCGCCTGGAAAAGCGCGGCCTCATCAAGCGGACCAGCGGATCCGCCGACCGCCGCACCAAATCGCTTCACATCACGGCGGCGGGCCGCCGCATGATCCGCGATATCGAGCCGGCCGTGGAGGCCGCGCAGCGCCTGATCCTCGCGCCGCTCAACGCAAACGCCCGCGCGGCCTTCATGCAGATGCTCAAACACCTCGTGCATCTGAACAACGAACACAGCCGCGCGCCGCTGCGGCTGCGTGAGATGCGGCCTAAGGGAAGCGTTCGCGTACGCGCGTCCGCAACGCAGGCGCAGGGTCGGTATCGCCGGCGATGACGCCGAGCAGCATCGGCATCGCGGCGGGCAGGGGCTCTTGCTCTCGCCGCGGTTGGACTTCGGACATCGGGAACCCATAATCCCGGCGCGCGGACTATGGATTCCGGGCGCCTCGCGGAGCTTGTCATCGGGCCGGCCAGTTGGGGCCGGCCAGTTGGGGCCGGCCCCGTTAGCCCCGGAATGACGTGAACCCTATCCCTTTGCCTGCTGGCACGCTTCCCATAGGCGCGCCGCCGAGGCCGGCATATCCAGATGCGCGCCGGCGTCGCCTGGAATGGCGTCGGCGACCGCGTTCATGACCGCCGCGATGGCCGCCGTGGTCCCCGCCTCGCCGACGCCCTTGACGCCAAGCGGATTGGTGGTCGCCGGCGCATTGTGAAGGGCATCCCGCAGCGGCGGCACGTTGTCCGCGCGCGGCATGGCGTAATCCATGTACGAGCCGGTCACCAACTGGCCGCTGTCGGCATCATAGATCGTGCGCTCCATCAGCGCCTGGCCCAAACCCGCGACCACGGCACCGTGAAACTGACCCTCGACGATCATCGGGTCGAGAGCCCTGCCGCAATCGTCCACCGCGCTATAGGTGGCAACCGTCATCGCCCCGGTATCCGGATCGATCTCGACCTCGGCGATGTGCACGCCGTTGGGAAAGGTCTGCGGCGTCTCAGTGGTGGTCTTGGTATCGAGGTCTTCGGCGATGTCGCCGCGCTTTTTCATCGCCGCCGCGCGGCTTGCGACTTCGAACAGCGAGACCCGACGGTCGGTCCCGACCACCTCGAAATGTCCTGCTTTGTAGGCGATGTCGGCCTCGCCGGTTTCCAGCATTGCAGCGGCCACCGGCTTGCCCTTTTTCAGGACCGCATCGATGGCCTTCATCAGCGAGTGGCTGACCGTCATTCCCGAGCGCGATCCGACCGACGCATAGCCGGGGAGTTCGAGCGCGGAATCGCCGTGGCGATGAGGGATCTTGTCGGCCGCAATACCGAGTCGTTCGGCAACGAGGCGCGAAAACACCGTGGCATGGCCTTGCCCGGTATTCTGCACATTGAGGCTGAGCTGCAACGTGTCGTTGCCGGGAAAAGTCAGAAGCGCGGTCTCGATCGGCGCGCCGCCGGAATGTTCGAGCGCGCAGCAAACGCCGAGGCCGCGATATTTGCCGCGCTTTTTGGCCTCGCGCCGGCGTTGCTTGAAACCCTCGTAATCGGCAAGCGCCAGCGCCTGGTCGAGCATCGGCTCGAAATCGCCGGTGTCGTAGATGGTGCCGACCGCAGTCTTGTAGGGCATGGCCGTAGGCTTGATCAGGTTGCGCCGGCGCAGGGAAATTCGGTCGATGCCGCAGACGCGCGCCGCTTCATCGACCACGCGCTCCAGCGCGTAGCTTGCCTCCGGCCGCCCCGCGCCGCGATAGGGCGCGGTCGGCAGCGTATTGGTGAAGGCGCATTGGCAACTGATGTCGATATGCTTGATGTCGTACATGCCGGGCAGGCAGCGCGAGAAGGAGAGCGTCGGAATGGCGGCGCCGATCGAGCCGAGGTAGGCCCCGACATTGCAGACATTGCGGATGCGCAGCGCCAGAAATTTTCCCTTTTCGTCGAGCGCCAGCTCGACCTCCGAATAGGTATCGCGTGCCTGGTTGTCGCTGACGAAGGCTTCCGACCGGGTCGACATCCAATGGATCGGCCGGCCGAACTTCTTCGCTCCGACCAGGAGCGCGACGTTTTCCGGGTAGGCGCCGGTTTTCAGGCCGAAGGCGCCGCCGACGTCTTCCGTGACGACGCGCAGCCGTTCCCTCGGCAGGTTCATGATGCCAAGGAGATTGTCGCGCAGCGTGCCGGCGCTCTGCGAGCAGGCGCGCATGGTATAGCTGTCGGTTGCCGCGTCGTAGCTCGCAGTGGCGCCGCGCGGCTCCATCGAGTTGATCACCATGCGCTGATTCATCACCGCGATCTTGGCGACGAATTTCGCCGCGGCGAACAGCGCGTTGACGGTGCGGACGTTGGCGTCCGGGTCCGCGGCCGGTCCGGGCCAATCGACCGCGAGATTGCCGGGCGCCTGCGGCCACAATTGCGGCGCGCCCTCACGCAGCGCCGCCCGCGCGTCGACGACCGGCGTCAGTCCTTCGTATTCGACATTGACGAGTTCGGCGGCATCCTGCGCGGCGGCAGCGCTTTCGGCGACCACCATGGCGACCGGCTCGCCCACATGCATGACGCGTTCGCGGGCCAGCGCCGGCCGGAACGGCATGACCAGCGGTTTGCCGCCGCGACCGGGAAGCGGCGGATGCCGGCCGATGCTGCCGACGCCTTCGAGGTCCGCGGCCGTCAGCACGCCGACCACTGCCGGCGCTTTGCTCGCCGCCTCGATATCCACACTGACGATGCGGGCAAATGCGTGCGGCGAGCGAACGAAGCAGGCGTAGGTCTGGTTGGGCAGCGGCGCGTCCGCTATGTAGCGTCCGCGTCCGCGCACCAGCGGTTCGTCCTCGACGCGCACGTGGCGGGTGACGCGGTTGGATTCCGTCGTTGCATCCATGATCTATTCCGGGCTCGGTCCATCGAAGTTTCGGCAAACCCTTATAGCCGAAACTTCGCAGCGCTAAAGGCCACGATCGGCAGATTGGCGCCTCGCTGGCCGCTTGCCTGCCCTGCTCTGTTGTGCGCACAACGATTCGCTGGAACGGGGAAGAAACGATGCCGCGTACGATCGACATCCACACCCACGTTATCGCCGACGATACGATCCGGGTCCTGGCGAAGGAAATCCCGCGCCTCGGCCTCAAACTCGCGCCATACGACGCCGACAATTCCGTGCTCGAAGTGGCGGGCGTACCCTATCGACCGTTTCCGCGCGGCGGGCACGACATCGAGCGGCGGCTTGCCGACATGGACGCCGCCGAGGTTGACATGCACGTGCTCTCCGCCGCGCCGCAGGCCTGGCTCTACAACCAGGAGCCCGCGGTCGGCGCGGCCGCGGCGGCGATCCAGAACGAGGCGATCGCGCGGCTGGTCAAGGAAAGGCCGGATCGCTTCGCCGGAATCGCCACCCTGCCGATGCAGACGCCGGAACAGGCCGCGCAAGAGCTGCGCCGCGCCATGACGCGCCTCGGCCTGCGCGGCGCCATGATCGCGTCAAACGTCAATGGCCGCAATCTCGACGATCCGAGTTTCGAGCCAGTCTGGGCGGTGGCGGCCGAGCTTGGCGCCCTCTTCATGATCCATCCCGGAAACGTCGCCGGCGCCGACCGGCTGCGTTCCTATTATCTCACCAACCTGATCGGCAATCCGCTCGACACCACCATCGCCGCGGCCTGCCTGATTTTCGGCGGCGTGCTCGAGCGCTATCCGACGTTCAGGCCGGTCATGGTGCACGGCGGTGGCTTTATTCCCTACCAGGGCGGGCGTTGGGTGCACGGCTGGCACGTGCGCCCGGAGCCGAAGGTTCACCTCGATCATTCGCCGGAAAAATATCTCGACCGTTTCCGCTACGACACGATCCTGCATTCGAAAGCTTCGCTGGCTTTTCTTGTGGCAACGGTCGGAGCCGAGCGGGTCTTCCTTGGCAGCGACTATCCCTATGACATGGGCATGATGGATTGCGTGCGGCAGGTCCGTTCCCTTGATCTCGCCGCCGCCGACCGCGACACGATTTTGGGCGGCCATGCGGCGTCGCTTCTGCTGGGCAAAGATAGCCCGCGATGAAGGCCTGCGATGCCGGCGCTGCGGCGAGGAGGACCTGCTGCGCGGAGCATGCCCTTCCCACCGCGTCGAATCTGCTCTAAAGACGCCCGCGCGGCAGGGCCGAGCCCAGCGCCGGCGCGCCCGCGGCGCACTCTTTTTTTGTATGTCCCTGGCTTCGTTCCGTCACGCCGAGGTGCGAGCGAAGCAAGCCTCGACGGTTGACGGCCTCGCGGTCGCCATCGTTTGAGGGCGGCGACGCGGCGACCTCAGAACGGAAAAGGCGATGCCCAGACGGACCGACATTTCCTCGATCCTGATCATCGGCGCCGGTCCGATCGTGATCGGCCAGGCCTGCGAGTTCGATTATTCGGGCACGCAGGCCTGCAAGGCGCTCAAGGGCGAGGGCTATCGGGTCGTGCTGGTCAATTCCAATCCGGCCACCATCATGACCGATCCGGATCTGGCGGACGCGACCTATATCGAGCCGATCACGCCGGAAATCGTCGCCAGGATCATCGAGAAGGAGCGTTACGCCTTGCCGGGCGGCTTCGCGCTGCTGCCGACCATGGGCGGGCAGACCGCGCTGAACACGGCGCTGTCGCTGCGCAAGATGGGCGTTCTGGAAAAATTCGATGTGACCATGATCGGCGCCACCGCCGACGCCATCGACAAGGCCGAGGACCGCGAGCTGTTCCGCGAGACGATGAAGAAGATCGGGCTGCAGACGCCGCGCTCGCACCAGATCAAGACCCTGATCCAGGCCCTGGAAGCGCTCGAAGACATCGGCCTGCCGGCCGTCATCCGCCCTTCATTCACTCTCGGCGGCACCGGCGGCGGCATCGCCTACAACAAGGCGGAGTTCATCGACATCGTCGAAAGCGGTCTCGACGCTTCGCCGACCTCCGAAGTGCTGATCGAGGAATCGGTGCTCGGCTGGAAAGAGTTCGAGATGGAGGTGGTGCGGGACAAGAACGACAACTGCATCATCGTCTGCTCGATCGAGAATGTCGATCCGATGGGCGTGCATACCGGCGACTCGATCACGATCGCGCCGGCGCTGACGCTGACCGACAAGGAATATCAGATCATGCGCGACGCCTCGATTGCGGTGTTGCGCGAAATCGGAGTGGAGACCGGCGGCTCGAACGTGCAGTTCGCGATCAACCCGGCGGACGGCCGCCTCCTCGTGATCGAAATGAATCCGCGCGTGTCGCGCTCTTCGGCGCTCGCTTCGAAGGCGACCGGATTCCCGATCGCGAAGGTCGCCGCCAAGCTCGCGGTGGGCTACACGCTCGATGAGATCAAGAACGACATCACCGGCGGCGCCACGCCGGCGTCGTTCGAGCCGACGATCGACTACGTCGTCACCAAGGTGCCGCGTTTCGCGTTCGAAAAATTTCCCGGCGCCGAGCCGGTGCTGACCACCTCGATGAAATCGGTGGGCGAGGCGATGGCGATCGGCCGCACCTTTGCCGAGAGTTTGCAAAAAGCGCTTCGTTCGCTGGAAACGGGCCTGACCGGCCTTGACGAGATTGCCATCCCGGGCGTCGGCCAGGGCGACGACAAGAACGCCATCCGCGCCGCCCTGGGGACGCCTTCGCCCGACGGCGTGCTCAAGATCGCGCAGGCGATGCGGCTCGGCATGAGCGATGGCGATATCCACACCGCCTGCAAGGTCGATCCGTGGTTCCTGGCGCAGGTCCGCTCCATTGTCGACATGGAAGCGGACATTCGCGCCAAGGGCTTGCCCGCCACCGCGGCAGCGCTGCGACGGCTCAAGGCGGCCGGCTTTTCCGACGCGCGTCTCGCCCGTCTCACCGGGCTCGCGGCCGACGAAGTGTCTGCGCGCCGGCGCGATTTGGGCGTGCGGCCGGTGTTCAAACGCATCGACACCTGCGCCGCCGAATTCGCTTCGCCGACCGCGTACATGTATTCGACCTATGAGGCGCCCTTTGCCGGCCGCGCCGCCGATGAGGCTGCGCCGTCAGACAAGAAGAAAGTCGTCATTCTCGGCGGCGGCCCGAACCGGATCGGACAAGGCATCGAGTTCGATTATTGCTGCTGCCACGCCGCCTTCGCCTTGAAGGACGTCGGCTATGAAACGATCATGGTCAATTGCAATCCGGAGACAGTATCGACCGATTACGACACTTCCGACAGGCTCTATTTCGAGCCGCTCACCGCGGAGGATGTGATCGAAATCATCGACACCGAACGAAAAAACGGGACGCTGCTCGGCGTCATCGTGCAGTTCGGCGGGCAGACGCCGCTCAAACTC
>JASHOR010000116.1 GCA_030041005.1 Xanthobacteraceae bacterium | reverse complement strand
CTCGCGCGACGGCACCTACGAGGTCGAACCGGAGATCGGCGCGCTGCTGATCGAAGCTTTCGGCTTTGTGCCGGTGGGTGCGAATGAGAAGCAGAACGGCGCGCCGCCCGCCGGCAAGCCGTCCCGTCCCGCGTCCGAGGCAAAGCCGAAACTCGTGCATCCGGCGTGGCGCACACGGCCGGTTGTGAAAAAGGCGTGAACGGAGGATTTGCCATCATGGCCGCATCGGACCTTGCCGTGCTTGCCGACGTGAAAACCTGGCTCGCCGGCTCGAGCGGCATCGGTACGACCGACGACGCTCTGCTCGCGCGGCTGATCACCGATGTAAGCGGCGCCATTGCCGCGTATCTGGGCCGGCCGTCGTTGACGCCGCGCGCCTACAGCGAACGTCTCGACGGCAACGGCAGGACCAGGCTGTTTCTGCCTCACTATCCGGTGCTGCAAGTCAGTTCGCTCGTTATCGACGCTATCGCGGTCGCGGCATCGGCGCCGCCGGCCGCCGGGGCAGCGCCCCCGCGCGGCTATCTCCTGGAGGTTTGGGACGGCTTGCCGCCCGGCCGGCCGCAGGCGCTCGATCTGTTCGCGCTGGCTTTCCGTGAGGGCCGGCAGAACGTCGCGGTGGCCTACCAGGCTGGCTATGCGGTCGAGAACGAGGCGGCCAGCGTGCCTGCCGCACCGGGCCCGTACTATAATGTATCAGCCGCGGCGCCGTTCGGCCCGTGGGCGAGCGACGCCGGCGTCACTTATGCCGGTGGTGCAGCCCTCGCGGCGGTCGCCGGCACCCCGGGCGCCGGACAATATAATGTATCGGCGGGAACTTATACGTTTGCCGCCTCCGACGCCGGCGCGGCAGTGCTGATCTCCTACGGCTTCATTCCGGCCGCGATCAACAATGCCTGCATCGAGTGGGTGGCCGAGCGCTATCGCTACCGCACCCGCATCGGGCAGAGCGCGCAGACCGTGGCCGGCCAGATGACGGCCTCGTACAGTCTCAAAGACATTCCGGATTTCATCCGCGCTTCGCTCGATCCCTATCGGCGGGTGGCGCTCGGCTAGCGAGGGCGCGTTTCCCTCGCCCCGTGTGCGGGGAGAGGTGCACGGCGGTTTCCCTTGTTATGGGGAGGAAGGGCTTATCGAAATGTTCGATGTCTCTCTGAACGACCCCGCCTCCGCCGCGCTTGCCGCGCTGCCAGAGCGCATCGGTGCCGCCCTCGCCGCCAAGGCCGGTACGCTTGCGGCCGCGCTGCAGGCGAAGATCGAGCAAAAGCTTTCCGGCGGCGTGTTGCAGACGAAAAGCGGCGTGCTCGCCGGTTCGATCGCGGTGGCCATCGACGACGACGCATCCGCCGGCGTGTCGGTGCGCCTCTTCACGTCGCCTGACGTGAAATACGCCGCCATCCACGAATTCGGCGGCACCATTCCGCCGCACCAGATCGTACCGGACAAGGCCAGGGCGCTCGCGTTCCTGATCGGCGGGAAGCAGGTATTTGCGGCGCGCGTCCAGATCCCGGCGGTGACGATGCCGGAGCGCTCGTACATGCGCGCGTCGCTCAAGGAGATGGCTGATCAAATTCGCAATGAAATCGCTGCGGCGGTTATCGACGTCCAATAGAGACGCGCCCGTCGATCCTTAGCCGGCGCGTGTAGCCCTCTTTCACATGACCAAGCTCTCAATGAGGCCTGATCGCAATGTTTGCGATGCCGGGATTGCGAGCCTTTGCGCTTGCCGCAAGGCGGGAAGGCGAGGGCGTATCGTGCGACGCGGACGGCGTCTTCGTCGGCGGCGTTCCGCTCCTGCAATCTCCCGGCGCGAGAAATCCGTATTGGAGAGTTCGCCCGGCCGTCGATCTCAACAAGGACCTGACAGTCCGCTATCGGCTTCCGATCGACATCGCGTCGAAGTCAGGCGTCCTCGCTCTGATCGCGGCGGCGCTCAATCGCGGCGACCTGGCGATGGCGGCGATCGCCGCCGTGCAGATGCAGTTTCCCGATCCGCCACTGCTCGCGAAGCGCGCCGAAAGCCTTGATGAGATCGCGCGTCGGGCGCGGGAACTTATTCGCAGCGGTCTACGGCCGATACGCCTACCCCGGCTCCAGCTCGAAATATTCTGAGTTTCGATGAATTAAAGCAGATAGTGCTTCATTTCTTTAAAACCGGTGAGAGAAGTGACATTTTTTCGTGGGAAGAAGTATGAATCACGGCCACAACGACCGTATCGCTATTGCGACCACATGCTCGGCTCTCAGGCATCGAACCTTGAGGGGCCGACCGCCGGGCGGACCGACATCAACATCAATTGCGCGTTCGAGCGCTTCTTCATCCAAGTCCGATGCAACGAGCAGAAATTGCACGGGCCAGCCATCGATCATGTAGCCCGCGTCAACGCGCTCGCTATATCCCATACCAGCCAGCGCCTTCTCAATCGGGGCGAGCAAAATCCGGCCGGATTGGCGCTTTTCGAAGTGCGCAATTGACCGTAAGCACGGTCGTTCAATTTATCGGACATTTGACATGGCGACACCGTCCCGCGAACAAATCTCCGCCGCGTTCTTTAATCTGATCGCCGGTGCGGCGGATTTCACCGCCACGAGCCGGCGCTTCGTGCACTGGGATCAGGTCAACGAAACGCAGATGCCGTTTCTGACCATGCTCAAGACCGGCGAGCTGCGCACTCGGCAGGCCGAGGGGCTGCCGACGCTCACCATCAACGCCCACGTCTTTATCTATCTATCGGCGGGGATGGATCCCGAGGACGTTCCCGATACCGCGATGAATGCGCTCCTTGATGCCATCGACGCCGCGGTGGCGCCGTCCGGCGTTGATGCGCTCAGTGGCAACAAGCAGACGCTCGGCGGGCTGGTATCGCACTGCTATCCGCTTGGCCCGGCGTTCATCGACACCGGCGACCTCGACGGTAAGGCGGTCGCCGCGATCCCGTTCCAGATTCTCGTTCCGTAGCGTCACTTCACCTCTCCCCGCAAGTGGGGCGAGGGAGGAGCCTGCGGCTAGACCTGAGCTACAAAACATCCAGGAGATACTACCCATGACCCAATTCGCCTTCGGCAGCGGCACCTTGATCGGCAAACGGACCGATGTGACCGGCCAGCCGCCGGCGCTGCTCGGCACCCTGCAGGACGTCTCGCTTGACTTCGACCGCAAGGTTGAAACCTTGCTCGGCCAATACGCCACGGCAGTGGCCGCCGGCGGCGGCGAGTTCAAGATCACCGGCAAGGCGAAATTCGCCCGCCTGCAGGCGGCGCAGATCAACAATCTGTTTCTCGGCCAGACGCTGACGGCCGGCAGCATGGTAGAGATGACCACCGGCGAGACCGATACCGTATCGTCGGGCGCGGTTACCGTCACCAACGGTTCGAGCTTCGTCGAGGATTTTGGCGTCTTCTATGCTTCGACGGGCGCGCAGCTCGCGCCGGTCGCCGCTTCGCCCGCCCAGGGCCAGTACATCGCGCCATCAGGCAGCCCGGGCACCTACACCTTCAATGCCGCCGACGACGGCGCCGCGGTGCTGATTTATTACAGCTACACAATCGCGTCGGGCAACAAGATCAGCCTGGCCAATCAGCTCACCGGCCCGCTGCCGATGTTCGAAGTGTCGCTCAAGGAGACATTCAACTATTACGGCACCAGCAAGGATCTGGTGATCAAGCTCAATGCCTGCGTTTCGCCGAAACTGTCGCTGCCGTTTTCCAATCAGAAGTTCACCGTCGCCGAGTTCGACTTCCAGGCGATCGCCGACGCCTCCAACAACATCGGCACGATCAGCCTGAGCGAATAAATTTCGCGTCGTCCTGCGCTGGCGTGACTCGCGCATCCATGGTGCGGTTCCGACTGCATGGAGTGCCGGGTCAAGCCCGGCAATGACGCGTCAAAAAGTTGGCTGCGGATAAGGAGAAAGGCCTTGAGCCTCGATCTCGACGACTCCATCGATCTGGCGCGTGCGCGCGTGGTGCGGCTCGCCGGACGCGATTTCCATGTGGCGCCACTGTCGCTGCGCCAGATTCTCGCCATCGCCGATCATGTGCCGAAACTCTCCGGCCTCACCGCCGAAAACATGAGCGGCGAACGGCTGGCGCCGCTCGCCGAGGTGCTGTGGCATGGCTTGCGGCGCGCCCATCCGCGGCTGACGCGCGAGGAATTCTTCGATCTGCCGGTTTCGCTCGGCGAACTGGTCGCGGCGCTGCCGGTGGTGATCGAGCAGGCTGGCGGCAGAAAGGTCGACGGCCCCCCTCCCTTGCCTCTCCCGCGAGCGGGGGAGGGTGGGGCGGCGAGCGCTTCGACCATGTCGAGTGGGACGCGCTCGTCGCGGAGCTTGTGATCGAGCTGAATTGGACGCGCGACCAGGTCCTCGACCAGATCGACATCCCGTTTCTCGAACACCTGCAGCGCGCCTGGTCGGATTGTCCGCCGCTGCGGCGGATGTTTGCAGCGTATCTCGGCTACAAGCCGAAGCCGCGGCCGTCGAGGAACTATCATGAGCTGCTCGCCATGTTTCCGGGCGGCGCCATCAGATAAGGCAGGCGAGGCGCCATGGCAGACGACAATCAGGTAGAGATACGATTTGGCGCCTCGACCGACGGCGCGATCGACGGCATCGCGCGCGTCCGCGACGCGCTGACCGGTCTGACCGCGCCGGTGAACGGCCTGCATGGCCTGCTCGGCCGGCTGAACGCCGCGTTTGCCGCCGCGCTGCCGACGCAGATGATTTCGCAGGCGATCGAGGCCTTCGACGCCCTGGGCAATAGCGCGGCGCGCACCGCGCTACAGATGAGGGACATCGGCGCCGAGATCAGGCTGCTCCATCAGGGGCTGGCGACGCAGAAGACCGTGCTTGATGCGCAGGCGAGCCAATACCAGATAACGCAAAACCAGAAATACGCCATGCTGGAGGCGGCGACGCAGCGGGAGTACGCGGCCGAACTGACGCTGCTGCAGCAGGAGGCTGCGCTCGGCAATCTCAGCGTCAAGCAGTGGAACGATGTGCTGGTCAAGATCGCCGAGCTTAAGGAGAGATACAGCGCCCAGATGCTGCGGCTCGACGAACAGGCCGTTGCCGAGCAGCAGAAGATGTGGACTTCGGCGCTGGGCTCGATCGAGAACGCGTTCAATTCGCAGTTGCGCGGGCTGCTTGCCGGCACCACGAGCTGGTCGACGGCTTTCAAAAAGATACTCGGCGATCTGATTATTCAGTTCATCGAGATGTGCGAGACCATGGTGGTCAGGTGGGTCGCGGCGCAGCTCGCGCAGACCACGGCGGCAACCACGGGCGCTGCGGCGCGCGCCGCGGCCGAGCAGAGCGCCTCGAGCGCCGGCATGCTCTCCATGGCGGCGAACGCGGCGAAGGCGATCATGACCGACGCCGGCCAGGCTTTCGCCGGCGTGTTCGCCTTTCTGGCGCCCACCATGGGGCCGGCCGCCGCGGGTCCCGCCACCGCGGCCGAGGCGTCGGTGTCGGCGGCGGCGATCTTTGCGACCGGCACCGATTACGTGCTGCGCGGCGGCCTCGCTCTCATTCATCCCGGCGAAACCATCATCCCTCCGGCGCGCGGTTCCGGGCCGTTCACCGGGGCGGGGATCGGCGCGCAGGTCCACGCCCCGGTGAGCATCAACGTCTCCGCGCTCGATTCGCAGAGCGTCGCCCGCTTCTTCAACGACAACTCGCGCCACATGCTGCGCGCGATCAACGATGCGGTGAAGCGCGGCGCGCATCTGGGGCTGCGCGCCACCCGGACGTGAGGGCCCTGTGGGACACTAGCCGGAATTGCCGCAGCAGCGACGTTTCTCGCTCGCTAGGGGAGCGTGACGCGCTTCCTTTTCGACGACAGCCATCGATATAAGGGCGACCGCGACGCGGTGAAGCGCGGCCCCAATGAAGCTACGGGCAGACGTCCGGGTGAGGGCGCACGATCATGTCCTACGTCCTCGGCGTCAATCTGTTGCCGTCGACCGGCGAGTTCACCTACGACACGATTGCGTATCTCGGCCGGCGCGTCACCGAATCCGCGCTCAGCTCGATCAATCGCTACGCCAACGGCGGCCCGCTTAACGCCACCGGGACCGTCACCGACTATTCGATCTCGATTGGCGATCTGCAGTCGGAGTTTCCGGGCTGCACGACCGTTGCGGTGGTCGTCTCCTGGTTCGGCAATTCGACCGACGTCACCGCCTGCCAGATCTATCCGTCGACGACGTATATCGGCGGCACGTTCCAGCAGGCGGGAGGCGGAGCGGACGTTTGGCGCTGTTCGAGCCTCACGCAATCGTCGTCCGGCCTCATCCCCATCCCGCAGGTCGGCGACGCCTTCATTTACGGCGGCACGCCGTCGGATCAGTCGATCGTTCGCTGCATCCGCGATCTGAAGTCGCGCGGTCTGCGCGTCGTGTTCTATCCGTTCATCCTGATGACGGTGAGCGGCGAGCCGTGGCGCGGCCGCATCACTTATAACGGCACCGACATTTCGAGTGCGGCAACAACCGCGATCAATAACTTCCTCGGCAGCGCGGCGGTCTCCGACTTCGCCCAGGACGACACGAACCTGACGGTTGCGTATTCCGGCTCACCGACCGATTACACCTATCGGCGGATGATCCTGCATTATGCGAACCTGTGTTGCGTCGCCGGCGGGGTCGATCTGTTCCTGCTGGGCTCGGAGTTCCGCGGGCTGGAAGCAGTGCGCGGTCCGGCTTGGACGCAGGCGGGCACAGTCGGCGGGGGCATTACGACCTGGGACTATCCGTTCGTCGCCGGCCTCGGCCAGCTCGCGGCCGATGTGCGAACCACGTTCGACAACGCCGGGCTGACCAAAGATTTGACAGGCCTGCACAACCTGATCGCCTATTCGGCCGACTGGTCGGATTGGATGGGCTATCAGCACCCCGGCGAGAACGGGCAATGGCCCCACCTCGACCAGCTCTACGCCTCGTCAAACATCGATCTGGTCTCGTTCGACAATTACATGCCGCTGTCGGACTGGACCACCGGCGACGGCGGGCTCGACGCGCAGAATTGGCTTGAGCCGGCGCCGTCCGGAGCGTGGCCGCCGGCGGCCGGAACGTTCAATGGCCTCGGTTTGAGCGATCAGCCCACGATCTATTCGATCCCGTATCTGCAGGCGAATATCGAGGGCGGAGAGTATTTCAACTGGTTCTACGACGACGGCACCAACCTCGGCATCGGCCTCGATCCGAACGGCACGGACCTGCGCGTGTCGCTACCCGAGGGCGATCGCCTCTCTCAATCGCGCAATGCCTATTCGGCGAACCAGCAGATCCTTGCCAACAAGCAACTGCGCTGGTGGTGGAACAATTATCATTACGCGATCTATGACGACGGCGACGGCACCGGCTGGTCGCCGCACGGTTCGCCCAGCGAATGGGTGCCGAACTCGAAATCGATCACGTTTGCGGAATACGGCTTTCCAGCTTGCGACAAGAGCACCAACCAGCCGAACCTGTTTTACAGTCCGGCATCGTCGGAAAGCGGTACGCCGTACTGGTCGATCTGGGACCCGAGCGCAAGCGCCGCCACCGACTACTGGCCGCGTCGCGACGATCTGCTTTATCTGCTCGCGCTGCAGGCAATCTACGACTATTGGGCCACCGGCGGCAAGAACGAGACCGTCGGCGGCGTGCCCATGATCCAGATCGCATTCATGTCGGTCTGGAATTGGGACGCGCGCCCGTTCCCGACCTTTCCGCAGCTTGCGGATGTGTGGGGCGATGCCGGGCTTTGGCCGGCGGGCAATTGGCTCCAGGGCAAGGGGCCGTTCATCGCGCCGCCGATGCCGAGCGACCCGCCGACGCCAGGGCCTTACACAACCTTCCCGGCGATCGATACGCTCGCATGGGCAGTGACATATTCGCCGGTCTTTTCCACCGCGACCGGGATGCACGTCTCCGGCAAGGAAGTGCGCGCCGGCCGCTACCGCGATCCGCTGTGGTCGATCGAGCTGAATTACGGCCTGCTGCGGCTCGCGTCGCCCGATGAGGAGCTGCAGGCCGTCGTCGGCTTTTTCGAGGAATGTTTGGGCGAAGATGCCTCGTTCTATTTCGAGCCGCCGACGCTATCGCCGGTATATGCGGAGCCGATCGGCATCGGCGACGGATCGACGACCACGTTCGGTTTCGCCGTGACGTTCGGCGGCGCAGTCATTTCGCCGGCAAATCTCGGCGCGCCGCCGAACATCTACCTCGGCGGCGTGTTGCAAGCCGACGGCTACGTCTTCAACGCGGACGCGCTGGCGCCGAGTGTGAGCTTCGCCACGGCGCCGGCTCCCGGCGTGGCCGTCACGGCCGACTTCCATTGGTACTTCCTTTGCCGCTTCGACGACGACAGCGCCGATGCGGAGGAATTCATGGCGCAGCTCTATGCGCTGCAATCGCTGCGATTGAAGACCGCGCGTTGACGACAACGCATCTCGTCCCATCGGGCGAGGTGAGGGGAATCCTTCATGGCTACGCCGCCGTCGCTGCCGACGCTCGCCGGATTGTCCTGGTCGCGCCACAAGAAGCCGGGCTTTTCCACGCGGGTGGCTTCGCACGCGTCCGGCCGGGAAGTGCGCGTCGCCTTGATGGACTATCCGCTTTACGAGTTCGAAGCGATCTACAATGGCCTCGCCTCGAATTCGACGGCGGCGTTCGCTGGCCTGGGCGCGAATAGCTTGCAAAGCCTCATGGGCTTCTTCCTGCAATTGCAGGGCCAGTTCGGGACCTTCCTCTACGCCGATCCCGACGACAATGCGGTCACCGGCCAGGCTTTCGCGACCGGCGACGGTTCGACGGCGAGCTTCACGATCATGCGGTCGCTCGGCGGCTTTCTGGAGCCGGTCGGCTGGGTAACGACGCTGTCGAGCGTCTATCTGAACGGCGTAGCGCAGGGAGGGAGCGCTTATGCCTTGACGACGCCAAATACGCTCACCTTCGGCACCGCGCCCGCCAGCGGTGCCACCGTGTCGGCCGACTTCTCCTATGCCTTCAACTGCCGCTTCCTCGACGACCAGATGGATTTTGAGGAATTCATGTCAAATCTCTGGAAGCTCGAAAGCGTGAAGTTCCGCAGTGTCAAGTGCTGGCTGGGCGGGTAAGCATCATGAAACCCGCATCCTCCGCGCTCGTCACATATCTCAACAACGCGCGCGCCAATCCCGACATGCCTCTTTACATGGCGGATGCGTTCACCTTCACGCTGAGCTCCGGCCTCATTCTCGGTTACACCAACATCGATGTGACTTTTGCCTACAACGGCAACTCTTATCTCGCCAATTCCGTCCGCATCGACGGCCTGAAATACAAGGCGTCGATCGGCCTTGACGTCGATCAGCAGCAGATCACCGTTGCCGCGTTGGCGACCGATACGATCACGACGGGGGCGCCATTCCTGCAGGCATTGCGCGACGGCTCGTTCGATTTCTGCCAGATCGAACGCGACCGCATCTTCTTCTCCGATGTCCTCGGCGGAACGGCAATCGGCTCGGTGACGCTGTTCAAGGGCCGGCTTGGCAAGGTTGATGAGATCGGGCGCACCAGCGCCAAGCTGACGGTCAATTCCGATCTGGTGCTGCTCGATATCGACATGCCGCGCAACGTCTATCAGCCGACCTGCCTGCACACGCTTTACGATTCCGGCTGCACGATGGTCAAAAACGCCTTCGGCACCGACGGCACCGTGGGTTCAGGCTCGACCGCGTCGGTCATCAACTGGAGCGGCGCGAGCGCGAATTTCGTGCAGGGCTCGATCACCTTCACGTCCGGCGTCAATGCCGGGATGACCGCGACCGTCGGGTCGGCAATCGCCGGCACGTCGCTGTCGCTGCTCTACCCGCTCGAGAGCGTACCGGCGTCCGGAGACGGCTTCACTGTCTATTACGGCTGCGATCACACGCCCGGCACGTGTCAAGCCAAGTTCGGCAACCTGGCGAATTTCCGCGGCTTTCCCTATGTCCCGCCGCCGCAGATGGCGATCTGAGAACGGACGACAGATGCCAGACGGTAATGGAAAGATAATCGAGGACGTCGGTCGTCGGTCGTCCGTCCTCGGTCCTCTGTCATCTGATCGACAGCGCGCGATGGTCGTCGCCGAGGCGCGGTCGTGGATCGGCACGCCATATCACAACTGCGCCGACGTGAAGGGCGTGGGCGTCGATTGCGGTATGCTGCTGGTCAGGGTGTTTTGCGATACCGGGCTGTGTCCGCGCTTTGATCCGCGGCCGTACCCGCCGGACTGGCATCTGCACCGCAGCGAAGAACGCTATCTCGGCTTTGTCCGTGAACGCGGCGGCGAGGTTTTCTCGCCGCGGCCGGGCGACCTGATCGTCTTTCGATACGGCCGCTGCTACTCGCACGGCGGCATCGTCACGCTCGCCAAGCCGCTGACGATCGTTCATGCCTATCATCCGGCACGCTGCGTCATCGAGGAGGAGATCGGCAAGAGCGCCGCGCTCTCCGGCCCGCTGCGCCGGCCGCGCGTCTTCAGCTTTTGGACGGAGCGCGCATGAGTGGCACATTGAAGTCGCTGTTCGGCGGCAATCAGTCGATGCAGACGCCGGACTATACCGGCCTGCAGATTCAGACGGCGGTCAATACGCTGCCCATTCCGATCCTCTGGGGAACGGCGAAGATCGCGCCGAACGTCGTCTGGTACAACGATTTTCAGACGCAGAACGGATCGAGCGGCGGCAAGGGTGGGCTGTTCGGCGGGGCAAGCGGGACCACGTATAGCGCCTCGGTGATCATGGCGCTGTGCGAGGGGCCGATCGTCGGCATCAATCAAATCTGGAAGAATCAGTCGGTCTACACACTGAGCGAACTCGACCTGACGCTGTTTACCGGCACCGATCCGCAATCGCCGTGGAGCTACGTCACCACCAACTATTCGAGCCAGGCGCTCTGCTACGAAGGCACTGCCTACGTGTGCGCGGCGAATTACGGCCTCGGGGACGACGCCACGCTCGACAATCACAATTTCGAGGTGCAGGGGCTGCAATACGGGACCGGCATCAACGGCCTCGATGCCGATCCCGCGCTCGTCGTCAACGATTTCCTGACCAATGCGCAATTCGGCGTCGGCTTTCCTCCCGCCTCGATCGACGCCACGACACTGTTCGGCTCGGGCGGCGATGCCTCGTACCAGACTTATTGCAAGGCCATGGGATTCGATCTGAGCCCGGCGCTCGTCGATCAGGAACAAGCTTCGAGCGTTCTGCAGCGCTGGCTGCAGCTCACCAATACCGCGGCGGTCTGGTCGGGCGGCCAACTCAAACTGATTCCATATGGGGACACGCCGACGACGGCCGGCGCCAACGTCACCACCACGGCGTTGCATGAGATCGGGCAGGTCGCAAGCGGCTCGACCAATCCGCCGCCGATCGTGGTGGCGAACGCGACTTATTTCGTTTCCGACGGCGGCGTGAAGTACGCGACGACCGGCACGGCGCTGACCTACATCGGCACTTCTTACCCTTCGGGCGCCGGCAGCTATGGGATGTCGCCGGCCGGCACTTATCTGTTCGCCGAAGGCGACCAGGGCGCCGACGTCAACATCACCTATACCTACAAGGTCGCGGCGTCTTACGCGCCGAACGTGACGCCGATCTATAATCTCGGCGACGACGATTTCGTCGTCGATAACAATGAGGATCCGTTGCAGGTCTCGCGTTCCGATCCGTTCGAGGCCTACAATGTCTGGCGGCTGGAGATCGGCGATCGCGGGAACGCCTACAACCTGACCACCGTCGAAGCGCGCGATCAGAACATGATCGAGCTGGTGGAAGAGGCGACCGGATCGGGCGGCATGCGGATCGCTCCGACCGTTACCGCGCATGAGATTTGCGATCCGGACGTGGCGCTGATTTCCGCGCAACTCATGCTGCAGCGCGCGGTCTATATCCGCAACACCTATAAATTCCGGCTGTCCTGGGAATATTGCCTGCTCGATCCGATGGATTTGGTCACCGTCACCGATACCATCCTCGGGCTGAGCAACGCGGCGATCCGCATCACCGAAATCGAGGAGGACGAAAACGGCCTGCTGCAGGTGACGGCCGAGGAGTTTCCGCTCGGCGTGGCCACCGCGACGCTGTATGCGACGCAACCGGTCACCAACAATCCTCTCAACCGCAATGCGGCCGCCGATCCGGTCAATACGCCGATCATCTTCGAGCCGCCCTCGGCGCTTGGCGGCGGCAACCCGCAGGTCTGGATCGCGGTGTCGGGCGGTTCGGGCGGCGTCGCCGACCCCAACTGGGGCGGCTGCAACGTGCTCCTCTCGCTCGACGGCACCTCGTACGGCAACATCGGCACCGTCACCGGGCCGGCGCGCATGGGCGTGCTGAACGCCGCAATCGCGACCTTTGGCGGCACCAACCCTGACTCAGCGGACACGCTTGGCGTCGATCTGGCGGAGAGCGGCGGCGTGCTGGCGAGCGGAACGGCGCTCGATGCCCAGCTCGGCAACACCCTCTGCATCGTCGATTCCGAGCTGATATCGTATCAGACTGCGACACTCACCGCGGCGAACAATTATTCGCTGACGACGCTCTATCGCGGACTCTACGGGACGGCGGCGGCGCCCCACGCGGCGGGCGCGCCGTTCGCCCGCCTCGACAGTGCGGTCTTCAAGTACGACTTGCCGGCGCAATACGTCGGCACGGAACTCTATCTGAAATTTCAGAGCTTCAATGTGTTCGGCGGCGGTCTGCAGGATGTGTCCGCCTGCACGGCGTACTCCTACACGCCGACCGGGGCGGGCTACGATCATCCGGCCGCCGAAGAAATGCTGGCCGGCAACCCGCTCGATTTCGGTGCCGTGACGACGGCGCCGGGCGTCGAAGACGACTTCGGCACGCCATTGACGCTGGCCGTTGAGGACGACGTCGATCTCGGTCCGGCCTAGCCTGGCTGCGTCAAATCCGACCTTCATTCATCGTCACCCGTCGCGGAGCAAACATGACAACCGCCGTTCAAGTTCAGTCCCGTCGCGGCACAGCGGCGCAGGTCGCGGCCTTTACCGGCGCGCAAGGCGAGGTGGTGGTCGATACCACCAACAATCGCGTCGTCGTGCAGGACGGCGTTACGGTCGGCGGCTGGCCGGCGGCGAAGCTGTCGGAGGTCGGCGGCTGCTTCCTCAACAAGTTCCGCAACAGCACGATGGACGTTTGGCAGCGCGGCACGTCGATGACGGTGACCACGGCCGGCGCCTATACCGCCGACGGCTGGATCGTCACGCCGGCTGGCGCAAGCGTGGCCGTTGCGCAGGCGAGCGGGCGACTTCTCACCAAGAACAGCCTGCAGGTGACCGGCGCCGCCTCGGTCACGGACGTGCAGATCGCCCAGCGCATCGAAAGCCTGATGGCGGCGCCGTTCTGCAGCCAGACCGTGACGGTCCAGGCGGAGATCTACAACAACACCGGCGCGGCGATCACGCCGGCGCTCACCGTCAATCACGCGGCTTCGCAGGACAGTTGGTCGTCGCCGTCGACCGACGTCAGTGCCGCCAGCTTGCAATCCTGCGCGAATGGCGCCTGGACTCAAGTTGCCTACACCTTCCAGGCCAGCGCCAATTGTTATAACGGCCTCGATGTCATCTTCGACTTCGGCAACAATTTTTCCGCCAACACCAAATCGATCCAGATCGCCGAGTGCGGTATTCGGGTCACGAATGGCGTCCCGACCGGGCTCAATGCCAATCCGCCGCCGCCTGAGCTGCGACCGATCGGTACTGAGCTCCTGCTTTGCCAGCGCTACTTTAGTGTCGGAACAGAGCCCGAGTTGTTGCTTGGCGCTCCAGCAGGCGTGACAGCCGCCTATAGCACCATAAGCCTTCCCGTTACGATGCGCGCCGCACCAACGATGACCTTGAGCGGTTGGGAATACTTCTCAGGCGGCACCCCCACATCGTTTACGCCGTCTGTGACCTCTACAGGACCGGATTACTTCTCCGTTGGAAGTTCCTCTCTCACAAGTTGGGGCGGCTGGTTCGCTGTTGGTACGTGGACAGCCAGTGCGGAGCTTTGAGCCATGACAGCCTATCGACTCTCCAATGCCGCGCTTGCCTCGAACGCACAGGCGGTGATCCGCGAAACCGATGGCGCGTCGATTCCGCCCGACGCGCGCAATCGCGATTTTCAGGCCTATCTGGATTGGCTTGGTGCCGGCAACACGCCCAACCCGGCGCCGACGCCAACCGCTGCGCAGAGCGCGCAGACGCAATACGCCGCGGCGATTGCCGCCGGCCTGAAGGCGACCTTCTCCACAACGACCGCGCTGTCGGCGACCTATGCGCTCGATGCCAACACGCAGACCGCGATGCGTTCGGAAATGATTTCGATCGCGGTCAACGGCACCTTCACCAACGGGAAGACGGCGCGGAGCTGGCCTGATGCGTCCGGCAATTTCCATTCCTTCACTATTGCGGCGTTCAAAGCCTTCGCGACGACTTGCGCGCTCTATCTCGATCAGATCGCCACCGCGCAGGCCACCGCCGCCGCCGGCCAGAGTGCGAGCTGGCCAAGCGCCAGCGTGACCATCAACGGCTGACCGGGCTCGCCAAAGCGGAGGAGGTCTGATGATCGCTGGTGCGCGACCCGGCCTTGGGACCTGTGACGCCATTTGCCTTGGCGCTCGGACCCTTGCCGGCAAGCGGCTGCGCAGGGGGTGCCTGCGCGTGTAAGTACGCGTTCGCTATGTTGTGCACAAAGAGCGCGTCGGTCTTCTGGTCTCTTTTCCACTTGTCACCGAGCCGCTGAAAGTATGGATCGTCGGTGATGCGGCCGAGCGCGTACATCTGCTGGACCATGAACTGCATGTAGAGACCGATGACGGTGTCGACGCGATTCAGCTTGGAGTAGACGTTCCAATATCCGAGGTCGTACCAGCTCATGTTCTTCTTGACTGCGGCGACGCCGGACCTGAAAAGCGCAAGGGCCTTACGGCTGTTGGTCACGCGGTAATAATCCCATATGCCGAACAAGGCCCATATGTCGCCGTTGAGCACATGACCTGATTTGGCCGACAGATTCTGATTCGGATATTCCTCGAACCAGGTGCCTTGATCGCTCGTAAGGACGCCGCCGCGCGAGACCGGAGTGGCGAGCCACCGATAGGCGGCTTTGGCTGCGCGCAGATATTTTCGATTGCCGGTGTATTGATAGGCGCGCAGCAACGCTGAAACGGCGAGGCTTTGCGTCAGTGCTGAAATCCAAGGCGTCCTGGTGATGCCGAACGCGGGCACCGTGGTTCTGGTCCATTCGATCTTGCCATCCACGGCTCGCGCGATGAAGCCATTGGCGATCTTTATAACGGCCCGCGCATAGGCCCTGTCTTTCGAGAACTGATAGGCGTCCCAGTTCGACAGCGCGCAGAGGCCGTGCAGCGTTTCATCGTGTGGCAACCTCTTTATGGCCTGTGTGCAATCAAAGAGGATCAGGTCACGCACGCTGGTCAGCGAATGCGTCATATAATAATAGCTCAGCCGTCGCGACTTCACGTCGATGGGCTGTGCGAAATAATCCTCTCGCCGGTCTGATGGCGGCGCAAACTTGGCAAGGTAATTCTCCAAAATGACATCGCCGCCGTTGTTGACGATGAACTGCCTCACGGCGGCTTCTCGCGCCGGAAGATCGGCGGTGTCGGCCGCTGGTAGCGTTTGCTCGGCGATGGCCCGGTAGATCCAGTCCGGCGTTCCAGCGACGGCGCACATAGTGCTCGCCAGGAGCGCGGCGAACGCGATCGTCCCCGCAGCCCACTGCTTCATCGGTTGCACCCCTCTTCCCTCTACAGCCGGGAGTTTATAACACCTTGGAGTTGTGATGCGAGTCGCTTTTTTGCGGCAGGGTTGTGCATTGCCGTGGCGGCTGCCAAAGCCCAATCCGGCATCGCGTCGCAAATAATCTCGATCAGCTCGCCACCGCGCAGGCCAC
>JASHOR010000115.1 GCA_030041005.1 Xanthobacteraceae bacterium | reverse complement strand
GCGGGGAGAGGGGTGATTCATCGCGCGGCCGGCCGCGTGACGGTAACGCTTTCGTTGATGCGCTCGCGCACGTGCTCGACGAAATAGCGCGCCGGTCCCTTCGACAGGCCGCGAACGCGCAGCGGGTTGAGGCCGCCCGAGCTTTCGACGCTGATCGCATCCCAGAAGAAACCGCGGATGTGGATCACCTCGGCGATATGCGACAGGGGTAGATGTTCGTCGGTGCGCTCCCACGGGACGAACCAGCGCCGCACGATGTTGGTGGAGACGCCGACCCGGTCGACGACCAGCCGCGCAGGAAAGATCAAGCGCGTCAGGCTGAAATGCAGGATAGCCCACAGCCGACTCGATCGGACAGCGATGCGTTCGTCGGATGCCATCGAATCCCCAACGATTCCGGGCGCGCCTGCGCGACGCCAATGCTAAATCCTAAACTCCGTCGGCACCATACAGCCGCTGGCAGCTCTTTCGTTCAATGCGTTGAAATTGGAAGTGAATGTTGGATCCGAGCACTACCGCGCCTGCGCGACGTGCGCCTCGTCGGCGTTCGTCATCAGCGAATCGAGCTGCTCGCGATCCCTCTCGAAAGTCGCGAGAGTCGAACCATCGAGCACGCGCCCGCGCGGCAGTTTGATGCGCATCGGATCGACCACGTGCCCGTTGACCCAGATCTCGAAATGGACGTGGGCGCCGGTCGACAATCCGGTCGAGCCAACGAAGCCGATCACCTGGCCTTGGCGCACGTGGCTGCCGACTTGGAGCCCGCGCGCGAAAGCCATCATGTGTCCATAGGCGGTTTCGTAGCCGTCGGCGTGGCGGATGCGCACGTAGTTGCCGTAGCCGCCTTTCGGTCCGATGTCTTCGATCGTGCCGTTGCCGGCGGCGAAGATCGGCGTGCTCATCGGCGCGCCCCAATCGACGCCGGTGTGGAATTCTTTGATGTGCAGAAGCGGATGTACGCGCCAGCCGAATGGTGAAGTCTCAATTCCGACCGCGACGGGCTTGCGCACCAGGAATTTCTTCGAGCTCTTGCCGGTTTCGTCGTAATAATCGTACTGGCCGTCGTCGGGGGTGCGGAAGTGATAGTACTTCTTTGTTTCGCCGCCGACGGTGAGCGACGCATAGCGCACTTCGTGGGTTCCGTCGCCGTTGGTATCCTCCGCATAGAGCACGTCGAACGCATCGCCGGGCTGAACTTTGCGCTGGAAGTCGACGTCGTAGGCGTAAATGCGGACCATTTCGTTGATCACCGGCCGCGGCACGCCGTTACGCAGCGCCGTCTCGTACAGACTTTGATAGAGCGTGATGCCGCTTTCCGGTTGCTGCGCGGATTGGTCTTCGTCTTGTTCGGTGACGTCGCTGTCGATATTGCGGATGTCGACAGGCACATAGGTGCCATTGTCCGACAGCGCGGCCGCCGCCTCGATGGCGCTGTTGCCTTCAACCATCACGCGTTCCGGCAAGACGTGACCAAGGTCGGGCGGCGCCAAAAGCACGCTGACCCTGTCGCCGTCCTTGAGTTCGCTGCCCGCCTGCAGGTCAAGCACGGCGAGAATCTGTTTGATCTCGCCCGGCGTGGCGCCGACATCGTGCAGGACCGAGCCGACCGTGTCGCCCTTCTTTGCGGTGATGATCCGTTCGTTGGGGTCGCTTTCCGCGCTCGGCTGTGTCTTCGGCAGAAGCGTGACGTTCATCGGAACGATGCGCGCTTCGAAACCGAGATACGGATCGGATTCGCCGTCGGAGCCGCCGGCAAGCTTCATCGCCGCGGCACCGCCGGCGCCGGCCAGGACCGACCCGCCCAATCCGGCGTCCTTGGCGATGTCGCGCACGCGCGCCATCACCTCGTCGAGCGGTAAAAGCGTCGACGGCTTGACCTTCGGTAGCAACGAATTGAGCTCGCACACCGCCGGCGAGACCTTCGCCCGCGGCGGCGGCACAAAATCGCACGTCGAGAACGACACTTCGGCGTCGGGCTGCGGCTCCGCCGATTGATCGTCGCCGGCAACCGCGGCGGCGAGCAGCTTTTGCGGATTGAATGGAGGAATGTTGGCCGAAATCTCGGAGGCGGTGAGCGACAGATTGCCAAAGACCCGCTCGTACGGCCGCACCCGAACGGTCTCGCGGTCGGGGCTGCGGGTGACGGTCGGAACCCGCAACGTCTCGCGCTCGACGGTCGATTCGCTGGCCGTGGCGAGCCGGTCGGCCTTATGCAGCCCGGCGATGCGGTCGCCGATGCTGGAGAGCGCGCCGCGCAACGCGGTCTCGACGCCCTCGGGCGCGGCTGCGAAATTGGTCTCGCCGTCAAGCGAAGCAAAAACGGCGCCGCCCATCAGCGCAGCGCCGCACAAACCGGTCAGAATTGTGCCGGTGAACCATTGCAGCGAGACGCGGCGCCGGCCGACGAGGCCACCGCTCGTGCCGTCGGCCGAAAGTGGCGGTTCATTGCCGAGATCAATCGGTTCGGCGACGAACCTCCGACCGCCGGTGCGCAGCCTCACTTGGTCCAAGACGACATCCCCCGCCACTTGCGTTCCCATTCGACCTGCCGCTTTCGGCCGATGCTCGGCCGCTCAGCGGATCAAGCCGGGGGAGCGCTCGCTACGGCGCTACGTTCCCCACCGGTCGGCCTTGAGATCGGCCGCAGTCCAGTAACGATGCTCTCCGGCGACGGCGTTATTGCAACGGCAAACCGTTGCCCGCCGGGAATTGAACCTCAGTGATGCTGTCGCCACCCCGCATTGCGACGCGCCCGACACGATTATGTAAAGGACGGCGGAGGAATGTGGCCGTAGTGCGGCGCAAATGGTCCGGCGGAACGCCGCCGAGTGCGCCGAGGGAGCGGACGGCAACGCAATCTGCAGTCCGGGAATGGTCTCGCGTGTTGCGATGAAAACCGCTGCACGGTGGCCGCTTGCTTCGTACTCAAAACCTGCATGTCGCGGCAGCGAGGCCGTTGACAATCGCGTTGCGGCAAGCCTATATAAATCCTCTTGGCGCGCCGCCGCATGGCGCGATGGCGCGTCCGTGAAGCCCCTCACCGTTTACACGGCGAATCATCCGGCCATGAGCTTTGGCCATGACGGATGTGTGGGCTTCGGCGGCTTCCTCTGCCTGTTCCTCGCCGTTCGCCGGCCGGAGCGGGAGGGGGAAACGGAGCTGCGAGGCTCCGGGGTGTTTGACAAGTGAATCGGAAGAAAGAGAAACGTGGACGGCGGAGTCCTGCGCGCCGCGTCCTGCGGTCGGAGCTTGCTTCGGCATGACGGATGCGGCCGGAAGAGACTTCGGCGGTCGACGTTTCAGGTCAACACTATGATCGTGACGGTGAGCAATCACCGGAACGGACAGAGTGGGACCTCGTCAAAGCGGCGGCACGCGAGTGTCGTCGCGTGCGAAACGTGATCGGCCGGGAAAAGTTCTCATCCAACTTGAGAGTTTGATCCTGGCTCAGAGCGAACGCTGGCGGCAGGCCTAACACATGCAAGTCGAGCGCCCCGCAAGGGGAGCGGCAGACGGGAGAGTAACACGTGGGAACGTGCCCTTCAGTTCGGAACAACCCAGGGAAACTTGGGCTGATACCGGATACGTCCGTAAGGAGAAAG